>NZ_JAJOMC010000099.1 GCF_021129155.1 Arthrobacter sp. AK04 | reverse complement strand
TAAAAACCAGACCACACCACGGGGTGGCGGACCTGGCCAAAACAACCAATCAATAAAACAATTGGTATCAACAAACTTGGCACACTATTGAGTTCTCAAACAACA
Source organism: Arthrobacter sp. AK04 (assembly GCF_021129155.1). Taxonomy (GTDB): domain Bacteria; phylum Actinomycetota; class Actinomycetes; order Actinomycetales; family Micrococcaceae; genus Arthrobacter; species Arthrobacter quantipunctorum. The sequence continues at coordinate 8,391 of NZ_JAJOMC010000099.1, read as the reverse complement.
GACACAGCCGGCACCACCACCAGCACTTCTCAGCCGTGGATCGCTCCGGAGCAACTTCTCAAACTTACCGGCTTTCGAGGAGCTTTGCAAATCGGCGTTTCCGGCTCTTTGCGTTCCTCTCAACCGTCCCCACCCATATTCGGCGCGCCAGCAGGCGAACCATTTTCAGGCTGTTTGTAAGGGGGTTGGTCGCTATTTTTCCGCTTCAGCGGCGGCGACTCAGAAAACAATACACGGCTGGCGGCCGGTCCGCAAATTCCGTCTTGGACGAGCCCCACGCCTCCGAAAACCCCGGAATTCCGGGACTTTCGGAGGCATGGAGCCCGGTTCAGGCCCCCTGCGAGAGGACATGCCCCAATATGTACTGGCTCACATATCCTTATGGAGTCAGCTGCCCACCTTCAGGGTCAGGGTGAAGTCTGCATCCCGCGGCTTAAGGCGGTACTGCTCCAGGACGCCGGGACCACAGGCAGCGGTCCCCACCCCTCGCAGCGCATGATCGAGGTACAGATAGGTCCGCCCGTCCGCTTTCAAGTCCGGCCGGTGTGCCGGCGCGTCCAGGACATGCTGGCTGTAGGGCCGGACGGTCAGTGCAAAGGCGTCACCGCTGATCTCGAGCATCCAGTCACCCAGCTGCAGCGCGGCGGACCTGGTACCGGACCGGGCACCGCATTCCTGCGGCCGCACGTAGTCCACATCCATATCCTCCAGAGGCAGCGAGAACCAGCCAGTCCGCGCCCCCTGCCCGGTGTCCGGGTAACTCTGGTGGGGACCTTGGCCGAACCAGCTCACCGTCCCGGCTTCTTCCCCCAGCACGAGTTCCAGCCCTATCCGCGCCCACTCCACCTCAGAGCCGCGGTTGACCCAAGAGCCGTCACGCCGGACCCGGGTCCGTAGCCCAACAGTCTCCCCGTCGGTGCTCCAGGTGTAGTCCACAAGTACGCCGTATTGCTTGTCTGCCGCGCTCACCCGCGTGGACACCGTAAGGGTTTCGCCGCCGTCCGGTCCCGCATCTGCGCAGATGCTGAGCAACCGGGTGTGCAGCCGGTTCAGCCCTGCGTCCTGCCACTGGGTTGCCAGCGGACGCTCGTCAGCGCTGCCCCATTCCCGGCCGAGGTCATTATCGGTGGGCGCCCACCACAAGTTCAGGGCCAGCTTCTCCACCGGAATGCCGCCGATCGAGGCAGGCATGCCGGTGGCGCGGTTGAAGACAACCGGCCCCAGTGTGAGTACATTTCCCTGGACCTGGACGGCCTCAATCGGCGCCGGCGCCACAGGCGAGGCAGATTCGCGGACAGACTGCCCCCACGCAACTTCGTGCCCCGCATCCGCCCAGTCGGAATCCGCACTCAGAACCGCCTGAACGGTGAGGACGGCCGGCTGGCCATCAGGCAGCCCTGCGGCCAGGGCGGCGACGCTGGCGGGCAGCTCCACAACCGTTTCGGACTGGGGTGCCACGTGCGCAACCTCCACGGAGCCGGCGTCGAGCGTGCCGCCGTCGGCCGCCACCTCGTAGCGGAAGCTGAACGCGGAAGTGTCCGCAAAGTCCTGGCCGTTGCGGAGGGTGAAGCCGGACCAGTCGCGCGCGACGTCGATGCGCAGCGGCGCAATGACCTTCTTGAAGTCGAGCAGCCCGGGCCGGGGGTTGCGGTCCGCGTCCACAAGCCCGTCAGTGACAAAGTTGCCGTCATGGACTTCCTCGCCGAAGTCGCCCCCGTAGCCGTAGTGCTCAACGCCGTCGGCCGTGGAAACTGTGATGCCGTGCTCCAGCCACTCCCATACAAACCCGCCCATCAGGCGCGGGTACTTCTCAAAAAGCTCCTGGTACTCGCTCATGCCGCCCGGGCCGTTACCCATGGCGTGCACATATTCGCAGAGCACAAAAGGCATGGCCCGGCGTCGGCCGTCCAACCCCGCATCTTCCAGGGCAGGCTCTATCCCTTGGCCGATCAGGGCCGTTTCGGCCTGGCTGGCATACATCCGGGAGTAGACGTCCACATGCGCGGAAGACCAGTCTCCCTCGTAGTGGATGGGACGGGACGGATCCCGGTCCTTGGTCCAGCGCGCCATGGCGGCCAGGTTCCTGCCGGTACCCGCCTCGTTGCCCAGGGACCACATGACCACCGACGCGTGGTTCTTGTCCCGCTCAACCGTGCGGCGCATGCGGTCCACCAGGGCATCTTCCCACTGGGGGTCGTCGCTGGGGTTCTGTGCCCATCCGGCGCTCTCAAAGCCGTGTGTTTCCAGGTCGCACTCGAGCACAACGTAGAAGCCCAGCTGGTCCGCCAGGGCGAGGAATTCCGGATGGGGCGGGTAGTGCGAGGTCCGGATCGCATTGATGTTGTGCTGCTTCATGAGCCGCAGCTCCGCCTCCACGACGTCCCGGGGCACCACCCGGCCAAGCCGTGGATGGTGCTCGTGGCGATTCACGCCGCGCAGCAGGATCCGCCGTCCGTTGATTTTGAACTGCGCGTCCTCGATGGTGATACTGCGGAAACCAACCTGGAGTGCGACGTTTTCACCAGGGGTGCTAACGGTAGCCTCGTAGAGCTTCGGGACCTCAGCGGACCAGGGCTCGACGGCGGGGACACGCACCTCCGTGCCGGCGGCCAGTTCCAGGTTCAGTTGGGGAACGCGGACGACGGCGTCAATCGCCTGGCGGCCACGGCTCGCCTCGATCTTAAGCGTGCCTTCGCCGGTGACGGGGTCGTAGCCTGCATGGACGAAGACGTCATCAATGCCGGCATCGGGCCTGGCCTGCAGGGTGACATCGCGGAAAATACCTGGGAGCCACCACATGTCCTGGTCTTCAACGTAACTGGCGGCCGAGAACTGGGCGACGCGGACAGCGAGGGTGTTTTCTCCCTGCTCCAGGATCCCGGAGACGTCAAATTCGTGGGCGAGCCTGCTTCCACGGGTGGTCCCGAGCTCCACACCATTCAGCCATACGGTCCCTGCCGACTCGACGCCGTCGAACCGCAGGAGGGCATGCGGAAAGAACTCTGGCCCGGCCTCAAACACCACCAGATGGTCCCCGATGGGGTTGGCTTCCGGAACGTGCGGCGGCTCCACTGCGAAAGGGAACTGGACGTTGGTGTAGGCGGGGGCGCCATATCCGTGCATCGGCCAGCTGGAGGGCACGGGCAGGATCTTGAACCCATTCAGATCCTTGCCCAGCTGCCAGCCATCGTTGGGGGCCACCCGCACCCCTAGGCTAAGGCGAAACTGCCAGTCCCCGTTCAGGGACAACCGCGGGGCATCGCTCTTCAGGTAGGCACGCGCCGGCAGGGTGCCCCGGCCCGCGGCGAGGGATTCGAGGTCCCGGATATCCGCGGAGCCAAGCTGCAGGTCCCGGCCTGTTGAACCAGGGGCGATTTGCGGGGTGCTGTCCGCCAGGGCGGAGGGTGTTTCGACTGACATGGGCTTCCTTGCTTCAGGGAGTCGCTGATAAAAACGTGAACGTTCACGGCCTGCGCATAAGCCTAGCCTGTTGTAGACACGTTGAGTAGGGGTCAGGCCGATTGGCGAAGGACGAGCTGGTGGTTGAGGACCAGTGCGCTGTCCTGACTTCCTGCCTTGATCCTCCTGGACAGGAGATTATCCGCGAGGTCGACGGCGGCCCGGCCTACCGCCCTCAGGTCAAGTGAGAGGGTGGTCAGCTCCGGTGTCACCAGCTCGCCAAGAGGTATGCCGTCCATTCCGATTACGGCGCAATCCTCCGGGACCCTCCGCCCGGCGTCCCGCAAGGCCTTGAGCGCCCCTGCCGCCATAAGGTCGTTATACACCAGGAGCCCGTCAATCCCGCCTTCGTCCTGCATCAGCTCGTGAACTGCTTCCCGGGCTGATTGGGCGGACTCCCCTGCCTGCCGGACGGTGAGCGAAATACCGGCTTCTGCTGCCGCTGCTGCAACAGCCCGCCCGCGGGTGGTGGCGGGCTGTTCCTGGTCCGCGTCAAGGTAGGCGATCCGGCGGCGCTGCCCGGACTGCAGCCGTTCCAGGGCGATCCTGGCAGCGTAGGGGTAGTCAAAGGAGATGCCGCCGGCCGCCTGGCTTGAAGGGTAGTCGAGAACCACCACGGGCCGGCGGCCCATCAGTGATTGGGCCGCATCTGAGCTGGGACCGAGATAGCCCACGAGGGCATCAACCTGGGGCCCCAGCCGCTCGACGGCGTCCAGGCCGGTTCCGCTGCCGTGGCCAAAATCATCAACCACCACGTTCCAGCCCCGCTGCGTGGCTTCTTCAACCACACTGGAAGCAAACGCCGGGAAGTAGGGGTTGGTCAGATCAGGGATAGCGAGTCCCAGCGATGTCCGGGCACCCTGTACAAGTGCTTTGGCGAACCGGCTTGGTGAATATCCCAGTTCTGCCGCCAACCGCTGGACGCGCTCCCGCGTGGAAGCGCTGATACCGGGCATGTCATTCATGGCACGGGTGACGGTCTGCCGGGATACCCCTGCAGCCGCCGCAACGTCCAGGATAGTCGCGCGGTGGACCTGTGGGCCGCTGGGAGTCGGGGTCATGACCGTAAGTCTAGGGGGCAGCCAACTGCCTGGTGGTCCGACGATTTCGAGGCGGGTGTGTGTGTTAAATGTGGGAGGCCCCAACCATGGTGGTTGGGGCCTCGACCGTTAATGTGTGTCCGGCGGTGACCTACTCTCCCACACCCTCCCGGGTGCAGTACCATCGGCGCTGTGGGTCTTAGCTTCCGGGTTCGGAATGGGACCGGGCGTTTCCCCCACGCTATGACCGCCGTAACCCTGTTACCCGCCACCAACCCCGAGTGGGGTGGTGTGGGAAATCTTTTGTGGTTACAACATTGTGGTGTTGTTATTCAGTTGTTGTTCCCTTGACGCAACGTGCCCTGTGTTGGGTTTGTTGGTTGGGAACCACATAGTGGACGCAAGCAGTCTTGTTTATCTTTTTACCCTTTCCTGGTGTGAACGTCTTTTGATTCCGTTCACGAAGAGGGTGTGTGGTGTAAGTTATCGGCCTATTAGTACCGGTCAGCTTCACGAGTCGTTAGTCCTCGCTTCCACATCCGGCCTATCAACCCAGTGGTCTGGCTGGGGGCCTCTCACACACAAGGTGTATGGAAATCTCATCTTGAAGCGAGCTTCCCGCTTAGATGCTTTCAGCGGTTATCCCATCCGAACGTAGCTAATCAGCGGTGCACTTGGCAGTACAACTGACACACCAGAGGTTCGTCCGTCCCGGTCCTCTCGTACTAAGGACAGCCCTTCTCAAATTTCCTGCGCGCGCAGCGGATAGGGACCGAACTGTCTCACGACGTTCTAAACCCAGCTCGCGTACCGCTTTAATGGGCGAACAGCCCAACCCTTGGGACCTACTCCAGCCCCAGGATGCGACGAGCCGACATCGAGGTGCCAAACCATGCCGTCGATATGGACTCTTGGGCAAGATCAGCCTGTTATCCCCGAGGTACCTTTTATCCGTTGAGCGACGGCCATTCCACAATGTACCGCCGGATCACTAGTCCCGACTTTCGTCCCTGCTCGAGATGTCTCTCTCACAGTCAAGCTCCCTTGTGCACTTACACTCGACACCTGATTGCCAACCAGGCTGAGGGAACCTTTGGGCGCCTCCGTTACTTTTTAGGAGGCAACCGCCCCAGTTAAACTACCCATCAGGCACTGTCCCTGACCCGGATTACGGGCCGAAGTTAGATGTCCAAAGTGACCAGAGTGGTATTTCAACGATGACTCCACCCGAACTGGCGTCCGGGCTTCAACGTCTCCCACCTATCCTACACAAGCCACTCCGAACACCAATACCAAACTATAGTAAAGGTCTCGGGGTCTTTCCGTCCTGCTGCGCGTAACGAGCATCTTTACTCGTACTGCAATTTCGCCGAGTTTATGGTTGAGACAGCGGGGAAGTCGTTACTCCATTCGTGCAGGTCGGAACTTACCCGACAAGGAATTTCGCTACCTTAGGATGGTTATAGTTACCACCGCCGTTTACTGGGGCTTAAATTCTCAGCTTCGCCTTGCGGCTAACCGGTCCTCTTAACCTTCCAGCACCGGGCAGGAGTCAGTCCGTATACATCGTCTTGCGACTTCGCACGGACCTGTGTTTTTAGTAAACAGTCGCTTCCCCCTGGTCTCTGCGGCCCCGATCCCCTCCGGACAGCAAGTGTCCATCAAGGTTGGGGCCCCCCTTCTCCCGAAGTTACGGGGGCATTTTGCCGAGTTCCTTAACCATAATTCTCTCGATCGCCTTAGTATTCTCTACCTGATCACCTGTGTCGGTTTGGGGTACGGGCGGCTAAAACCTCGCGTCGATGCTTTTCTCGGCAGCATAGGATCACCAAATCCCCCCAAACGGGGGTCCCATCAGATCTCAGGCATCATGAACAGCGGATTTGCCTACCGTTCGCCCTACATCCTTAGACCGGGACAACCATCGCCCGGCTTGGCTACCTTCCTGCGTCACACCTGTTAATACGCTTGCCTCCCAGGATCAGGTCCTGCGCTCCACCAAAACCCTCACACCACAAGGGTGATCGGGCAGGTCTCGGGCAGTTAGTATCCCCTGTTCAGCATGGGCGGTTTTTCGCCGGTACGGGAATATCAACCCGTTGTCCATCGACTACGCCTGTCGGCCTCGCCTTAGGTCCCGACTTACCCAGGGCAGATTAGCTTGACCCTGGAACCCTTGATCATTCGGCGGACGGGTTTCTCACCCGTCTTTCGCTACTCATGCCTGCATTCTCACTCGTGTAGGCTCCACCGCTGGTTTACACCGCGACTTCACCGCCCACACGACGCTCCCCTACCCATCCAGACGCCTGAACCACAAGGGCTTAGCTAATATCTGAATGCCACAACTTCGGCGGTGTACTTGAGCCCCGCTACATTGTCGGCGCGGAATCACTTGACCAGTGAGCTATTACGCACTCTTTTAAGGATGGCTGCTTCTAAGCCAACCTCCTGGTTGTCTTCGCAACTCCACATCCTTTCCCACTTAGCACACGCTTAGGGGCCTTAGTTGGTGGTCTGGGCTGTTTCCCTCTCGACTATGAAGCTTATCCCCCACAGTCTCACTGCTGCGCTCTCACTTACCGGCATTCGGAGTTTGGCTGACGTCAGTAACCTTGTAGGGCCCATTAGCCATCCAGTAGCTCTACCTCCAGCAAGAAACACGCAACGCTGCACCTAAATGCATTTCGGGGAGAACCAGCTATCACGAAGTTTGATTGGCCTTTCACCCCTACCCACAGCTCATCCCCTCCATTTTCAACTGAAGTGGGTTCGGTCCTCCACGACGTCTTACCGTCGCTTCAACCTGGCCATGGGTAGATCACTTCGCTTCGGGTCTAGATCACGCCACTGCAACGCCCTATTCAGACTCGCTTTCGCTACGGCTGCCCCACACGGGTTAACCTCGCGACGTAACACTAACTCGCAGGCTCATTCTTCAAAAGGCACGCCGTCACAACTACAAGGTTGCTCCGACGGATTGTAAGCACACGGTTTCAGGTACTGTTTCACTCCCCTCCCGGGGTACTTTTCACCTTTCCCTCACGGTACTGGTCCGCTATCGGTCATTAGGGAGTATTTAGGCTTATCAGGTGGTCCTGACAGATTCGCACGGGATTTCTCGGGCCCCGTACTACTTGGGATACTCATCCGGGCGGTACACAACATTACGGTTACGGGGCTAACACCCTCTCTGGCCGGCCTTTCAAAACCGTTCACCTATGCCTGCACATCACACCCCACCAGCCCGGCAGAACTGGTATGGAAAGTCCCACAACCCCGACCATGCAACGCCCGCCGGCTATCACACATGGAACGGTTTAGCCTGATCCGCGTTCGCTCGCCACTACTAACGGAATCACTATTGTTTTCTCTTCCTGCGGGTACTGAGATGTTTCACTTCCCCGCGTTCCCTCCACGCACCCTATGTGTTCAGATGCGGGTCACCAGGCAACTCGCGCCCCTGGCGGGGTTTCCCCATTCGGACACCCTGGGATCACAGTCCGGTTATCGACTCCCCCAGGCTTATCGCAGATTCCTACGTCCTTCTTCGGCTCCTAATGCCAAGGCATCCACCGTGTGCTCTTAAAAACTTGACCACAAAAGATCAAAAACGCTAATTTTCGAGAAAACCACGAAAACCACTGCACCATCCCGAAAGACAGCACAACAGATCCAGGTTCATATTCTTGGAAATTGCTTCTTATAAAAGATGCTCGCGTCCACTATGTAGTTCTCAAACAACAACCCCGTACCACACACCCCACACACACAACATGCATGATCGGTGCAGCCAGGAAACCAGAAACAAACAAACCCGCACCCCTCCCCCAAAGGGAAGAACCACGGCCCTGTTGCCTCAGGACCCAACAGTGTGCCAAACACTACCCAG
>NZ_JAJOMC010000098.1 GCF_021129155.1 Arthrobacter sp. AK04 | reverse complement strand
TTACTATAGTTTGGTATTGGTGTTCGGAGTGGCTTGTGTAGGTGTGGGGGGTGGCCGTGTAAAGAGTAAGACAGTTGGGGGGGGGGGGGGGGTGTGGTGGGGGGGGGGGGGGGGGGGGGTTAAAACACCGCGGGCCCAACCCCCTATGGGGGGGGACGGCGCCGTCGTCCGCTAAATCCTTTGTCAGATCTTGCGGGAGAGAATTGCCTGCTTGACCTCGGCGATGGCCTGGGTCACCTGGATGCCGCGCGGGCATGCTTCGGAGCAGTTGAAGGTGGTACGGCAGCGCCACACGCCTTCCTTGTCGTTGAGGATTTCGAGGCGCATGTCCCCGGCGTCATCGCGTGAATCGAAGATGAAGCGGTGGGCGTTGACGATCGCAGCCGGGCCGAAGTACTGGCCGTCGGTCCAGAACACCGGGCAGGACGACGTGCACGCCGCGCAGAGGATGCACTTGGTGGTGTCGTCGAAGCGCTCCCGGTCCTCGGCGGACTGCAGGCGCTCCCGGGTGGGCTCGTGGCCCTTGTTGACCAGGAAGGGCATGACCTCGCGGAACGACTGGAAGAACGGCTCCATGTCCACAATGAGGTCCTTCTCCACCGGCAGGCCCTTGATGGGCTCAACCGTGATGGGCTTGGACGTGTCCAGGTCCTTCAGCAGCGTCTTGCACGCAAGGCGGTTGCGGCCATTGATGCGCATGGCGTCCGAGCCGCATACGCCGTGGGCGCAGGAGCGGCGGAAGGACAGGGTGCCGTCCGTTTCCCACTTGACCTTGTGCAGGGCATCCAGCACACGGTCCGTGCCGTACATCGTCAGGTGGAAGTCGTCCCAGGTGGCTTCCTCGGAAACCTCCGGGTTGTACCGGCGGACGCGCATGTGCACATCGAACGTGGGGATCTCGCCGCCACCGCCGACGCCGGCAGGCAGTTCAATCTTTGAGGCTGGCTCAGCGATTTCAGCGGTCATCTTAGTACTTCCTCACCATCGGCTCGTAGCGGGTAAAGACGACCGGCTTGGTGGCCAGGCGGATGCCGGCGATTGACTCTGCCGATCCGTCTGCCGGCGCGTGGTCATCCTTGTACGCCATGGAGTGCTTCATGAATTTTTCGTCGTTGCGGTCCGGGAAGTCCTCGCGGAAGTGTCCGCCGCGGGATTCCTCGCGGTAGAGGGCTGCAACGGTCATTACCTTGGCCAGTTCCAGCAGGAACCCGAGTTCAACGGCTTCGAGCAGGTCAAGGTTGAAGCGCTTGCCCTTGTCCTGGACGTTGATCCGCTTGTACCGCTCCTCGAAGGAGGCGATGTCGCGCAGGACCTGGTTCAGGGTTTCCGCCGTGCGGAACACCTGCATGTTGGCGTCCATGGTGTCCTGGAGTTCCTTGCGGATCACGGCCACCTTTTCGTCGCCGGTGCCGTTCCGGGCAATGTCCAGCAGTTCGGTGGTGTAGGCCACCGGGTTCTCCGGCAGTTCCACGAAGTCGGCCGTCTTGGCGTACTCGGCCGCCGCGATGCCGGCGCGCTTGCCGAACACGTTGATGTCCAGCAGCGAGTTGGTGCCCAGGCGGTTGGAGCCGTGCACCGAAACGCAGGCCACCTCGCCGGCTGCATACAGTCCCGGGACCACGGTGTCGTTGTCCTGCAGGACTTCGGTGGTGATGTTGGTGGGGATGCCGCCCATGGCGTAGTGCGCCGTCGGGAACACGGGGACCGGTTCCGTGTAGGGCTCAACGCCGAGGTAGGTGCGGGCGAACTCGGTGATGTCCGGCAGCTTGGCATCGATGTGCGCCGGCTCCAGGTGCGTGAGGTCCAGGAGGACGTAGTCCTTGTTCGGGCCGCAGCCGCGGCCTTCACGGACCTCGTTGGCCATGGAACGGGCCACGATGTCGCGGGGCGCCAGGTCCTTGATGGTGGGGGCGTAGCGCTCCATGAAGCGCTCACCCTCGGAGTTGCGGAGGATGGCACCCTCGCCACGTGCAGCTTCGGAAAGCAGGATGCCCAGGCCTGCGAGGCCTGTCGGGTGGAACTGGAAGAATTCCATGTCCTCCAGGGGAATGCCGCGGCGGAAGGCGATGCCCATGCCGTCACCGGTGAGGGTGTGGGCGTTGGAGGTGGTCTTGAAGACCTTGCCTGCGCCGCCGGAGGCGAACACCACGGACTTGGCCTGGAAAACATGCAGTTCACCGGAGGCGAGGTCGTAGGACACGACGCCGGCAACACGCTTCTGCTTGTAGGGCGTGCCGTCCTCGCGGACAGCGTCCTCTTCAACGGTCAGCAGGTCCAGGACGTAGTACTCGTTGTAGAACTCAACGTTGTGCTTGACGCAGTTCTGGTACAGGGTCTGCAGGATCATGTGGCCGGTGCGGTCCGCGGCGTAGCAGGCCCGGCGCACGGGGGCCTTGCCGTGGTCGCGGGTGTGGCCGCCGAAGCGGCGCTGGTCAATCCGGCCCTCGGGCGTGCGGTTGAACGGCAGGCCCATCTTTTCCAGGTCCAGCACGGCGTCGATGGCTTCCTTCGCCATGACCTCGGCGGCGTCCTGGTCAACCAGGTAGTCCCCGCCCTTGATGGTGTCGAACGTGTGCCACTCCCAGTTGTCTTCCTCGACGTTGGCGAGTGCTGCACACATGCCACCCTGCGCGGCACCTGTGTGCGAGCGGGTGGGATAGAGCTTGGTCAGTACTGCTGTGCGCGCGCGCTGACCGGATTCGATCGCAGCGCGCATGCCGGCGCCACCGGCACCGACGATGACGACGTCGTACTTATGGACCTGCATACCAGATGCTCTTTCTCTCAAAATTCGCTATAAAACAACGGGCGGGCGTTGCCTGCGCCGCAAAACAGGGCCCGCGGAGATTCCCGCGGGCCCGGGGTGGTGCTGGTGCTAGGCAGGGCAGAATCCGCCAGGCAGGGGAACGCCGTCAACCACGGGGCAGGGATCAAAGGTGAAGATCACCAGGGTGCCCAGGACGATGATGACGACCGTGGCCGAGTAAAGGACAGTCTTCAGCCAGCGGCGGGTCGAGTCCTTTTCTGCGTAGTCGTTGATGATGGTGCGCACGCCGTTGGTTCCGTGCAGCATGGCCAGCCACAGCATCGCGAGGTCCCAGAACTGCCAGAACGGGTCAGCCCACTTACCCGCCACGAAACCAAAATCGATGGCCTTGATGCCTTCCCCCACAAGGAGGTTCACGAAGAGGTGCCCGAAGATAAGGACTACCAGGACCACGCCGGACAGGCGCATGAAGAGCCATGCGATCATCTCGAAGTTGCCCTTGCTGCCGCCATGCCGGCGGTACTGGGGGGCGATCCGCCCGCTGCGCGGGCTCTCGATTGTTGCACTCATGGCTTAGTGACCTCCCAGGGCGAGGGACAGGTGGCGGATGGAGAAGGCGACCATGGTGACCAGCCAGAGGCCAAGGACTGCCCACAGCATCTGCCGCTGGTACTTGGCGCCCTTCTTCCAGAAGTCAACAGCAATGATGCGCAGGCCGTTGAACGCGTGGAAAACGATGGCGGCGACAAGGCCGGTCTCGCCCAGGGCCATAAGGGGGTTCTTGTACGCACCGATCACAGCGGTGTAGGCCTCTGGAGACACACGCACCAAGGAGGTGTCCAAAACGTGGACCAACAAGAAGAAAAAGATCACTACACCGGTAATGCGGTGTCCTACCCAGGACCACATGCCTTCACGGCCGCGGTACAAGGTGCCAGCTGGTTTTGTCGGCACTGATAAACCTCCCTGCAACACAGCGGCGCTGGCATGAGATCCACGCGGGGGGAACGCCTGCTGCGAGAGCACTCGTAGCTCAGGCCTAAATCTAGGCTCCGCTAACAGCTTATTCAATTTAGGAGCTCCTTGGTGACCAGCAGTGGCGCGGATCTTCCAAATTTATGAGACAAAGGACACACTGCCCCGCGGCGGGTGTGCAGGGCACGGCTGCGCCACGGCGGATCCGGGGCGGAAACTCCCGCCGGAAGCGGCGCGCCGGGGTTCCGCTAAAGTAGGCGGTGATGAGTACAGACACAGTGACAAGCCCGGCATCACCCCTTGACCGCTTCATTGCGGTGATCCCGGCCGGCGGTGTGGGGACCCGCCTCTGGCCCCTGTCACGCGCCGCAGCTCCCAAATTCCTTCACGACCTCACCGGCTCGGGCAGTACACTCCTGCGCGCCACCTACGACCGGCTGCATCCGCTCGCCGGAAGCAAGATGCTGGTGGTCACCGGAAAGGCCCACCGGGACGCCGTGTGCCGCCAGCTTCCCGAACTCCACGATTCGGACCTCGTCCTCGAGTCCGAGCCGAAGGACTCCGCGGCTGCGATAGGCCTTGCCGCGGCTATCCTGCACGAACGCGATCCGGACACCATCATGGGTTCATTCGCCGCTGACCAGGTGATCAGCCCGGACCACCTCTTCCAGCAGGCCGTCCGCGAGGCAATCCACACTGCGGCGGCCGGCAAGATCGTGACCATCGGCATCAAGCCCACCCACCCCTCCACGGGGTTCGGCTACATCCGCTCCGGCCAGGAACTGCACATTGAAGGCGCCCCCAGTGCACTTGACGTGGTGGAGTTCGTGGAAAAGCCGGATGAGGAAGTGGCCCAGCAGTACGTGGACAGCGGCAACTACGTGTGGAACGCCGGGATGTTCGTTGCCCCGGTGGCCCTGCTGCTCAAGCACCTGGAAGCCAACCAGCCCGAACTGTTCAGGGGCCTGCAGGAAATCGCCCAGGCCTGGGACACCCCCGCCCGTGACGAGGTCACTGCCCGGGTGTGGCCCACCCTGCCGAAAATTGCCATCGACTACGCGGTGGCCGAGCCCGCCGCCGAGGCCGGGGACGTCGCCGTCGTGCCCGGTTCCTTCCGCTGGGACGACGTCGGGGACTTCGCCTCCGTGGGCCGGCTCAACAGTGCCAAGGAAGTCGACGACGTCACCGTGCTCGGCGAAGGCGCACGCGTCTTCACGGAGAACTCCTCCGGTGTAGTGGTCACCGACACCAAGCGCGTCATCGCCCTGATCGGAATCCAGGACGTCGTCATCGTTGACACGCCGGACGCGCTCCTGGTGACCACCATGGCAAACTCCCAGCGGGTAAAGGCCGCCGTGGACGCCCTCAAGGCCAGCGGCGACACTGACGTCCTTTGATGTAACGCTGCGACCGTGATGGCCGGTAATCAGCTGACCCTCGCTAGAGTGAAACAGTGCGCAACTACACTACTGAAGCCGAGCCCACCGACCTGGTGGCTCCCTGGCTCGAGCCCCTCCTGCCGGAACTGATCGACTTCCGGCGGGACCTGCACGCACATCCGGAACTGTCCTTCAAGGAGTTCCGCACCACGGACAAGCTTGCCGAGCGCCTCGAGGCGGCGGGACTCGCGCCCCGCCGCCTCGAGGGAACCGGCCTCACGGTGGACGTGGGGGAGGGGCCCATCGCCACTGCCCTGCGCGGTGATATCGACGCCCTGCCCATCATTGAGGAAACAGGCCTGCCCTTCGCCTCGAAGAACCATGGTGTCACCCACGCCTGCGGCCACGACGTCCACACCACCACCATGCTGGGCATCGCCCTGGTGCTGCACCGGATGCACCAGGAAGAGCCGCTGGGGGCCACCGTCCGCATCATCTTCCAGCCCGCCGAGGAAACCATGCCCGGCGGCGCCCACGCCTGCATCGAGCAGGGCGTGCTGGAGGGAGTTCCGCGGATCCTGGCACTGCACTGCGATCCGCGGATCGAGGTGGGCAAGATCGGTACCCGCATCGGCGCCATCACCTCAGCCTCGGACACCATCCGCATCGAGCTGTCCGGGCGCGGCGGGCACACCTCCCGCCCGCACCTGACCGAAGAACTGGTGTTCGCGCTGGCGCAGATCGCGGTCAACGTGCCCGCCGTCCTGTCGCGCCGGGTGGATGTCCGCAGCGGAGTCTCCGTGGTCTGGGGGCAGATCTCCGCAGGATCCGCACCCAACGCCATTCCCGGCACCGGCTACATGACGGGAACCATGCGCTGCCTGGACCGCGACGCCTGGCACGAGGCCGGCGAGCTCCTGGACGAGGTAGTCCATCAGGTGGCGGCACCCTACGGCGTGGATGTCCGGCTCGAGCACACCAGGGGAGTGCCTCCGGTGGTCAACTCCGAGCATGAAACCGCCGTCATCGAGGCGGCCGCCCGCGCCGAAATCGGCGAAGATGCCGTGGTCCTGACGCCGCAGTCCATGGGCGGGGAGGACTTCGCCTGGTTCCTCGCCGAACTTCCCGGTGCCATGATGCGGCTGGGCACCAAGACTCCCGGCGGCGAGGAGTATGACCTGCACCGCGGGGACTACATCGTAGACGAGCAGGCCCTCGGCCTGGGTATCCGGGTCCTGACCGCGGCGGCCCTGCGCACCATCCGCCACCGGTAGGCCCACGCCGCCCGCGGTCGTCGGGCCTTACCCTTCACTTTTGCCTGAAACACACTGGTAAGTTGTGCACAACTTACTTGTGTACTATCGTTTGGTGCATGACCGATGCACCCAGGCTCGACCACCAAGTCTGCTTTGCGCTCTATTCCGCCTCCCGGGCTGCCACCGCGGTTTACCGCCCCGTCCTCGAGGAGCTGGGCCTGACCTATCCCCAGTACCTCGTGATGCTGGTGCTGTGGGAAAACGAGCCCCGCGGCGTGAAGGAGATCGGCGAGGAGCTCGGGCTGGACTCCGGCACCCTGTCGCCGCTGCTGAAGCGGCTGGAGGCCCTGGGGCTCTGTGAGCGGCGCCGGTCCGGCGAGGATGAGCGCCGCGTCGCCATCCACCTCACTCCCGCCGGCCGGGAGCTGAGCGGCAAAGCCGTTGCCATACCGCAGCGGCTCGCGCAGGCCGCGGGGCTGACCGCAGAGGAACTCGACCAGCTGCGCGACACGCTGGGCCGGCTGACGGCCGCCCTGCACGATGCTCATTGACAGCACCGGTCTGAAACTTTCAACCCACCAACAGGACGGACAACCCGTGAAACCTCTTTACACTGCCGAGGCCCTCGCTTCGGGCGAAGGACGCGACGGCACTGCACGGACCAACGACGGAAAGCTGGATGTCACCCTGTCCAGTCCTGTCGAACTGGGCGGAAGCGGCCAGGGGACCAACCCTGAGCAGCTGTTCGCCGCCGGCTATGCAGCCTGCTTCCACTCTGCACTCCGGCTGGTTGGCCGCAAGGAACAGGCCGACCTGACCGACTCCGCCGTGGCCGCGAAGGTCCACCTGGGCCAGCTCGGGGACGCCGGCTTTGGACTTGCCGCGGAGCTGGAGATTGCGCTGCCCGCGCTGGACCTTGCCACGGCCGAGGCTCTGGTGGCCAAGGCGCACCAGATCTGCCCCTACTCCAACGCAACCCGCGGCAATATTTCCGTAGACATCAAGATCCTGGAGTTCGCCGCATGAGCCTTCCTTCCGTTACCCGCGAAATCCAGCTGGCCTCGCGCCCGGTGGGCCGTCCCGTCCCGGAGAATTTCCGGCTGGCCGAGTCTGCGCTGCCCGAACTTGGTGACGGCCAGATCCTGGTCCGGAACCTGTTCATCTCGGTTGATCCCTACATGCGCGGCCGCATGAATGACGTGAAGTCCTATTCCGCTCCGTTCGCCCTGGACAAAGCGCTCGACGGCGGCGCGGTGGGCGAGGTGCTGGCCTCCCGTTCCAGCCGGCACAAGGAGGGCGACGTCGTCGTGCATTCCCGTGGCTGGCGGGAATACGCGGTGGTTGAGGAAGATGCGGCCACCACCGCCGACACCGGGCTGGCGTCGGCGTCCGCGTTCCTGGGCGCCCTGGGCATGACCGGACTCACGGCCTATGCAGGGCTGCTGAAAGTTGCGGCGTTCGCTCCGGGAGATGCGGTGTTCGTCTCCGGTGCGGCCGGAGCCGTGGGCTCGCTGGTGGGCCAGATTGCCAAGGCAATGGGCGCTTCGCGCGTCATCGGCTCGGCGGGCTCGCCCGCAAAGGTGGCCCGGCTGCTGGAACTCGGCTTTGACGCCGCCTTCGATTACCACGACGGCCCGGTGCGGGAGCAGCTGGAAAAGGCTGCCGGCCCCAACGGCATCGATGTGTACTTCGACAACGTGGGCGGGGAGCATCTTGAAGCGGCGCTGTCTGTCCTCAACGTGGGCGGACGGGTAGCCATGTGCGGCGCCATAGCCCAGTACAACTCGACCGAACCTACCCCCGCGCCCCGCAACCTGATGCTCGCGATCGGAAAGCAGCTGACGCTCAAGGGGTTCCTGGTGGGCGGCCAGCGGCAGCACGCCGCGGAGTTCGCCGGGAAGATGGCGGGCTGGCTGGCTGACGGCACTGTCCGGTATGACGAGACGATCGTTGATGGCCTGGAGAACGCTCCCCAGGCCTTCATGGACCTCCTGGACGGTGCCAACACCGGAAAAATGCTGGTCCGGCTCCAGGGCTGACCGGCCCCGTTCATCCAGTAGGGGGGGGGGGGGGGGGGGGGGGGGGGGCGGGGGGGGGTGGGGAGAGTGAGGAGTCTGTGGGGGAGCCGCCGCGGGCGGGGGGGGGCGGGGGGGGGGGGGGGAGCAG
>NZ_JAJOMC010000097.1 GCF_021129155.1 Arthrobacter sp. AK04 | reverse complement strand
CCCCCCCCCCCCCCCCCCCGCCCCCCCCCCCGCCCCCCTAAAACCCCCACCGCCCCACCAACACCCCCTACACCCCCCCCCACAACCCCCCCCGGGCGCCCCCCCCGCCCCCCCCCACCTTCTGTTGTTAAATATTCGGCCGGGCAGGCCCCGTGGTGTTGGTCCGTTCCGAGCCGCCGGTTGGTGCAGCAAAGACTCCGTGAGAGGTTTAGGTGGCCTGCGTGCATCGTCAGCCAACGTACCTTTTGCACCGCCAACACTTGCTCGTCCAAGGAGATCACTGAATGCAGACTCAAAGCCGGCCAAATCCGTGGCAGGACGGCCTCGGCCGTGCGAGCGTCAGGGCAGGCCAAATGCTGCTGCTTCTGGCCCTCGCTGCGGCTGTCGTCTACGGGCTTATCCAAGTGCGGCTGGTGGTCATTCCCCTTCTCCTGGCCCTGATACTTGCCGCTGCCATCGCGCCCCTGGTGATCTGGCTCAGAAGGAAAGGCTGGCCCAGCGCGGCCGCCACCGGTTTCTCCTTCCTGTTGCTTCTTCTGACCCTGGGCGGATTGGTCACGGCCATCGTTTTCGCCGTGATCGGCCAGTCAGCCGAACTCGCGCGCAGCGCCACCGAAGGGTTCGACCAGGTCTACGGCTTCGTCCGGAACGGTCCAATACCGGTTGATGACCAACAGATCCAGCAGGCAAGGGATGCTGTGCTGGACTTCATCACCAGCAGCACCGCAGGCGCCGGTGTTGTCACTGGCCTCAGCGCCGCCGGAACATTCATCACCGGTGCCTTGCTCATGGCCGTGATCCTGTTCTTCTTCCTGAAGGATGGCGAACGCATCTGGGCGTTCATCCTGCGTGCGTTCAAGGGCACACGATTGGTCAAGGCCAGGCGCGTGGGACAGGACAGCCTCGCCGTGCTCGGCGGATATGTCAGGGGAACCGCAATCGTGGCCATCGTTGACGCGTTCTTCATCGGCCTGGCGCTGGTGATCCTCGGAGTCCCGCTCGCCCTGCCGCTGGCCGCCATCGTGTTCATCGGCGCCTTCATCCCGCTGGTCGGAGCCACCCTCGCCGGCGTACTGGCCGCCCTCGTGGCCCTGGTGGCCAACGGGCCGGTCACCGCGCTGATCGTGATCATCGTTGTTGTTGTTGTCAACCAGCTCGAAGGCAACTTCCTGCAGCCGGTGGTCATGGGCCGCACCCTCAGTGTGCACGCCCTCGTCATTCTGCTGGCACTCACGGCAGGAACCATCCTGGCAGGCATTATCGGAGCCATTCTTTCCGTTCCCCTGGCTGCCGTCAGCTGGGCCGCGATCAAAGCATGGAACGAACAGTCTGATGACCAGATCACGTCCCAGGATGTGTCCAGGGCCGAACAGGAGACCGTCCAGGCTGCCCGCGGCCAGCTGTCCAGCGCTGCCACGGTAACGGACCGCCCGTCGCGGGAACCAGTGGCATCCGAAAGCGGCACGGGCCAGGGAACTGAGGAATAGTTGAGCGCCAGCACCAGCACCCGCAGTGCGCACTGGCTCGATGCCCTGCGGACACAGCTGTGGCCGCTTCCGGTGTTGGCAGTTGCCCTGGCCGTCATTCTGGGCACGGCGTTGCCTGCGCTTGACTCAGCCGTTGACGGCGAACTGCCGGACAGTGTGACCGTTTTTCTCTTCAGCGGGGGTCCGGAGGCCGCCCGGGCCGTCCTGCAGGCCATTTCGGGTTCGCTTATCACGGTCACCTCGCTGACCTTTTCACTCACGGTGGTAACCCTTCAGCTGGCCAGCAGCCAGTTCTCGCCCCGCCTGCTGCGGACTTTTACCTCGGACCGGTTCGTCCACGGAACGCTGGCGCTCTTCCTGGCCGCGTTCGCCTTCGCCCTGACGGTCCTGCGCAGCGTGCGGGAAGAGGGCAGCGGCAACACGGCCTTCGTTCCCGAGATCTCAGTGACGGTCGCCTTTGCGCTGGCCATCGCCAGCGTCGTTGGCCTGGTGCTCTTCCTGGCGCACCTGACGCGGGAAATCCGCGTCGAGACCATGCTGCGCAGGGTCAATGCGGAAACCCGGGAGACCATCGACCGCGTCTTCCCGGAGGAACGCCCCGCACGCGGGCCGGAGCCGCTTCCGGCGACAGGCAGCTTTCCCGTTCTAGCCGCTTCATCGGGCTTCCTCACCTCCTATGACCAAAGCGCCCTCCTGGAGGCTGCCAAAAGTGCCGGTGCAGTTATCCGCATAGACCGGGAACCCGGCAGCTCCCTGGTGGAAGGTGTGCCCTTTGCCACCGCCTGGGCAGTGGCGCCGGGAGCAACACTCAGCGCCGAAGTCCGGGAGAAGCTGGCCAGGGACATCAACGCCGCCGTGGCAACCGGATTTGAGCGGACCAACGTCCAGGACGTCGGGTTCGGGTTCCGGCAACTCGTCGATGTTGCGGTGCGGGCGCTCTCCCCGGGCATCAACGATCCCACCACGGCAGTGCACGTCATCGGGCACCTTTCGGCACTCCTGTGCGGGCTGGCGGAGCGGGATCCGGGACCAGAGCAGCTGGTGGACGACGACGGGCGGGCCAGGGTGGTGCTTTCGCTTCCCGGGCTCCGGGAATTCCTCAGCCTGGCGATGGACCAGCCCCGGCACTACGGCGCCGCGGACCCTGCCGTCGCGGCCCGGCTCCTCCACCTCCTAAAGGAGCTTGCGTGGTGCGACCGGGAGGGCCGGTACCGGGCGGAGATCGCGGACCACCTTGGCCGGATGCGCAACGCCATCGGCTCGGCGCGCTATTCAACGCCGGAACGGAAAAGCCTGATGGACCTGGCTGATTCCATCCACGGGGGATAGAGGCTGCACGCCGGGCAGGAAACCCGATTCCAGCAAAAGCGCAAAATTTATACGCATGTGATCTACGGAACAGGAATAGGAAGCTAGGCTGATAAAAAGCCCCTGACGGGAAGTGGTGATGGCCACCCTAGGTTCGTTTGCACAAGGACTTCTTCGCTGCCTCATGGTGCCGCGGAGTGTTTTCGTGTGGCTGCTGCTGGTCCTGCTCATTGCCGGGGCGGCCTCCTACACCTCCGGCAGCCGGTACGCCCTGGTCCCCGGCCACGGCCCGGTGCAGTCAGCAGCCGAACAGGCCGCGGCGGAAGTCCCGGCCCAGGCGGATACATCAGCCGGTCCGGCAGAACCTGCAGCATCCGCCCAGCACTCCGCCCGCGTCATCCACGAGGCCGGCCCGTCCGCAGAGCCTGCGGGGCTGGAGAGGGAAGGCGAGCGGAGCAAGGCCCCCCGCGGCGAACCGGTGCACGTGCGCACCGGAGCCGTGGACCCGCCGTCGCTCATCCAGCGGCTGCCCGGGAATGCTCTGCATTCCGCCGGTGATGTGCCGCGGGAGCCTGAGTTGCCCGCGCTCACGGTCGTGGACCTTTCCATCAGCAGGACGTAGAACCGGTTCGCCGTTCCACGCCATGAAGACCTGCTGAAAGAACCTGGAAAAGAGATACCAATGACTTATGTACAGTCCATGCTGGACGCCTACCCCAAGGACGTGGCGGGCATCGACAAAGCCAAGCTCGCGGAATGCATCCAGGCGTGCTTTGACTGCGCCCAGACGTGCACCGCCTGCGCCGATGCATGCCTGAACGAGGATATGGTCGCCGAGCTCACCAAGTGCATCCGCACCAACCTCGACTGCGTAGACATCTGCGCCGCCACCGGAAAGATCCTCTCCCGCCACGGCAACTACGACGTCGGCATCACCCGAGCAGTGCTCGAAGCGTGCCGCACCGCCTGCCGCTCCTGCGCGGAGGAGTGCGGCCAGCACGCCTCCATGCACCGGCACTGCGAGGTGTGTGCCGAGGCCTGCCGCCGCTGTGAGCAGGCCTGCGCCGACCTTCTGGCCTCGCTGGACTAGGCGGGGGTGGCAGCCATGGCACCTTCACAGATTCCGCCGGCGGTTCGCCGCCCCGGCCGCAGGGGACCGGCCCGTGCCAGGCGCGCGGAAGACCCGCAGCTGCGGCGGATGCTGGCCACGCACATCCACTGTGGCGAGCCCATGCGCCTGGTCAGCGCAGGGCAGGTTCCGCCGGCAGGGGCACGGCAGGAAAATTACGACGGCGGCCCGCTCACCTACCGGTGCGCCTGCGGGTTCAGCTTCGATCACAGGGACGGCTGACAAGCCCGGAACCAACGGCAGGGTTGTCCTTGGCGCTTATTGGGGGCGCCGAGGGCAGCTCGGCCACGGATGCACCCGCCGAAACCTTGGTCAGTCCCCGCCGCCGAGCCTTGCGATGAGTTCGTCGGCCTGGGCCAGGTTGCGGGCCATTTTGGCGCGTTCAGCGGTTGCCTTCTCCAGGTACGCTGCGAGTTTGGCCTGCCTGTCACCAGCGGCCCCCGCGTCCTGCTGCGAGAAGAGCTCCAGGATGTCCGCCATTTCCTCCAGCGAGAACCCCAGCGGCTTCATCTGCTTGATCACCATGAGGCGTTCAAAGTCGTCCTCGGAGTAAACCCTGAAACCGCCGTCGGTGCGGGCCGTGGCTGGAAGCAGCCCTACGTCGTCGTAATGGCGGATGGTGCGCAGGGACAAACCTGTCCGCTCCGCCAGCTCGCCGATATGCATGGTGGAAGTTCCGGTTCGTGCTGTCATGCGTGGGCCTCCGTAATGTCCGCGTGCAACTCTACCATCACGTTAGGGTAGAGTTGTTTCCGGTCGGTGAGACGCCTGAGCGGACTCCCGGCATTCCGGCGCGAGGCTGCGCCCCTTCATTCTTCGAAAGAGCGAGGGCGCCAATCTGCGTCCTCCTGACCATGAACGGAGCCAGCAATGGCCGCCAAAACCGCCGGGGAAGCCCCCGCCTACACTCCGGAACAGCTTCAGTCCGTCCGGGAAACCCTCAAGTCGCCCAGAAGGCTCAAGACCGAGGTCCTGGCGGGGCTGGTTGTTGCCCTGGCCTTGATCCCGGAAGCGATCGCCTTCTCGATCATCGCCGGCGTGGATCCGCGGCTGGGCCTGTTCGCCTCCTTCACCATGGCGGTCACCATCGCCTTCGTGGGCGGGCGGCCGGCCATGATTTCCGCGGCCACCGGCGCGATCGCCCTGGTAATCGCCCCGCTGGTGAAGTCCCACGGCGTTGACTACTTCATTGCCGCCGTCATCCTGGGCGGCATCTTCCAGGTCATCCTGGGCCTGTCCGGGGTGGCGAAGCTGATGCGCTTCATTCCGCGCTCGGTGATGGTGGGCTTCGTCAACGCCCTGGCCATCCTGATCTTCATGTCCCAGGTTCCCGAACTGCTCGGCGTCCCCTGGCTCGTGTACCCGCTGGCGGTGCTGGCCCTGGTGATCGTGTTCGGGCTGCCGAAACTGACCAACGCGGTGCCCGCACCGCTGGTGGCCATCGTGGTCCTCACCCTCATCACCGTCCTGGCATCCATCGCCGTCCCCACCGTGGGTGACAAGGGCGAGCTGCCGGAATCCCTGCCATCGCTGTTCATTCCCAACGTTCCGTTTACCCTGGAAACCCTCCAGGTCATCTTCCCCTTCGCCCTGGCCGTGGCGTTCGTCGGGCTCCTTGAGTCCCTCATGACCGCCAAGCTCGTGGATGACATCACCGATACCCGCTCCCACAAGAGCCGCGAGGCCTGGGGCCAGGGCGTTGCCAACATCGTCACTGGCTTCACCGGGGGGATGGGTGGCTGCGCCATGATCGGCCAGACCATGATCAACGTCAAAGCCTCTGGCGCCCGCACCCGGATCTCCACCTTCCTGGCCGGCGTCTTCCTGCTGATCCTGGTGGTGGCGCTCGGCGGCGTGGTCTCGGTCATCCCCATGGCCGCCCTGGTTGCGGTGATGATCTTCGTTTCCTGGGCCACGTTCGACTGGCACAGCATCCACCCGCGCACCCTGAAGATGATGCCCAAGAGCGAAACCCTGGTGATGGTGGCAACCGTCATCGTCACGGTGGCCACGCACAACCTGGCCATCGGCGTCGGCGTCGGCGTGCTGGTGGCAATGGTGATGTTCGCCCGCCGGGTGGCCCACTTCGTGACCGTCGAACGCACCGTGACGAACGTGGAAGGCCACGAAACCGCCACCTACACGGTGAACGGCGAGCTGTTCTTTGCCTCGTCCAACGATCTCTACACGCAGTTCGAATACGCGTTGGACCCTGAGCATGTGGTCATCGACATGCACGCCTCCCATCTCTGGGACGCCTCCACCATCGCAGCCCTGGACGCCATCACCGAGAAGTACCGGCACCACGGCAAGGACGTGAAGATCATCGGCCTGAACGACGCCAGCACCACCATGCGCGAGCGGCTCGGCGGGAAGCTCGGCGCCGGGCACTAGGCAAGCTCAAAGGGCCTTCGGCCGAACGGTTCAGGGGCGGGTGCTGAACCGTTCGGCGAGGTTCTTGGGGCCCTGGACAATGATCTGGTCGTCGTCGTACAGCACGGTCTGTGCGGTGGTGTGCTGCCAGGTGCCGCCGGGCCTTTTGACCGCCACGATGGTGATCCCGTACTTGTCCCTCAGGCCCAGCACGCCCAGCGGCCGGTCCCGGGCGTCGGACGGCGGCTGGGTCCGGACCATCACAAAGTCGTCCTCGAATTCCACGTAGTCCAGGATTGCTCCGCGGACGAGGTGCGCCACGCGCCGGCCCATGTCGTGCTCGGGCCGGATGACGTGCTGCACGCCAAGCTGGGCCAGGATTTCCGCGTGCGGTTCGCTGATGGCCTTGGCCCAGATCTCCGGGTGCTTGAAGGTGAGCAGCCGGGAGGTGGTGAGGATGCTCGCCTCCAGGTCGGAGCCGATGCCCACCACGGCCCGGTCGAACTCGTGGACGGACAACTGCCGCAGCACTTCCTCCTTGGTGGAGTCGGCGCGGACCACGTGGGCCAGCCGCCCGTTGTAGGACTGCACGATTTCCTCGCTGCTGTCGATGCCCAGCACTTCGGTGCCCTGTGCTTCGAGTTCCAGGGCCAGGGAGCCGCCGAACCGACCCAGGCCAATAACGGCCACGGAATCGGGGTGCGCGGCGCGCTCGCCCCTGCGGGTGAAGATGTCCTTAGCCAATGAGGGGCCTTTCCTTCGGGTTTTCGTACAGTATGGGGCGCTTCCGCAGGGCCAGCGCCGTGCCGAGCGTGACGGGGCCGAGCCGGCCGATGAACATGAGCAGGATCAGCACCACCTGCCCGGCGGGAGGCATCCCGGCCGTGATGCCGGTGGACAGCCCCACGGTGGCGAAGGCGGATACCACCTCGAACAGGATCCGTTCCTGGCCGAAGTCGGTGATGAGCATCAGGAACATGGTGGACGCGGTTACCAGGGCGATGGCCAGGAGCACCACGGTGATGGCCTGGCGGTGCACGGCCCGGGAGAGTCGCTTCCCGAAGATGTTCACGGCGGTGTCCCCCCGGAGTTCCGTGGCCAGGATGAAGAACAGCACGGCGAAGGTGGTGATTTTTAGTCCGCCCGCGGTGCCGGCCGGACCGCCGCCGATAAACATCAGGATGTCCATCCCCAGCCAGGAGACGGGGTGCATCTGGCTGATGTCAACGCTGTTGAACCCGGCCGTGCGGGTGATCACGGACTGGAAGAACCCGCCCAGGATGCGGTCCTCAGGGGGAAGGGCTCCCAGCGTGGCGGGGTTGGTCCACTCGGCGGCCGTGAGGAACACGGTCCCGCCGGCCAGGAGCACGGCGCTGCCTGCCAGGACGATTTTGGTGTGCATGCTCCAGTAGACGGGCCTGCGGTACTGGCGGCGCAGCTCGAACAGGACCGGAAAGCCCAGGCTGCCGATGATCACGGCCCCCGCGATGGGCAGGCACACCCAGGGGTCGCCCACAAACCCCATCAGGCTGTCCGAGTACAGCGCAAACCCGGCATTGTTGAAGGCGGACACGGAGTGGAACACCCCGTGCCACAGGGCCTCGCCGGGCGTGTAGCCGTAGCCCAGCAGGAAGCGGAGCATCAGCACCAGCGCCAGGACGGTCTCCACGATGACGGTGATTACCAGGACGCCGACCAAGACACGGCGCACATCGCCGAACCCGGTGCTTTTGGTCTCCGTGGCGGCCAGCATCCGTGAACGCAGTCCCAGCCGCCGGGCGGTCAGCACGCCCAGGAGCGCACCGAAGGACATCACGCCGAACCCGCCGATCTGGATCAGCACCAGGATGACCGCATGCCCGAAGCCTGTCCAGAACACCGGGGTGTCCACGGTGATGAGTCCGGTGACGCAGACCGAGGACGTTGCGGTGAACAGGGCTTCCAGCAGTGTGGCCGGCCGCGGGCCTGTGGTGGCGGCCGGCAGCATCAGGAGCGCTGTACCCGCGGCGATGGCAAGGACGAAGCCCAGGACGATCAGCTGCGCCGGGTGCCGGGGAACCAGCTTCCCGGCAACCCGCCGGAGGGTGGACACCTGCTGCCCCTGGAGTTCCGCCAGGGAGCGTCTGTACCCGGCCAGGACGGCCCTTGGTTTTTTCCTCCGGCGCTGGGGGTGGGGGCTTCGCTGGTAAGCCTTCAGGTGCATAGGCGCCACGGTACCACCGCAGCACAGCGGTGCCCGCCAGATGAAACGGACCTCACACTTCTCCGGCCGGGCGCGTGCCTTCCTGCCCGGTTGGTCGGGGCGGGCGGGGC
>NZ_JAJOMC010000096.1 GCF_021129155.1 Arthrobacter sp. AK04 | reverse complement strand
GGTGGGGCGGCCCGCCGCCCACCAATAAAACCAACAAAACCCCGCCGGCCCGGCGGGGGGGGGGGGGGGCTCCGCCCCCCCCCCCCCCCCCCCCCCCCCCGTCGAGCGTAATTTGTGAGGGAGACGGTGGATGGGCCCACGCCGTCAGGGTTCCCTGACCGAGCGGAGCGAGGTAAGGGAAACGGTGGATGGGCCCACGCCGTCAGGGTTCCCTGACCGAGCGGAGCGAGGTGAGGGGAACGGTGGGGACTAGTGTCCGGTGGGCACGTAGCGCTTGATGGAGGCTTCCAGCTCCGCCTCTGCGGCGGCGCGGTCGCCCCAGCCTTCGGCCTTGACCCACTTGCCCGGCTCCAGGTCCTTGTAGCGGGTGAAGAAGTGCTCGATTTCCTTGATCAGGAAGTCGCTGACGTCGGTGACTTCCTGGATGTGGTCAAACCGGGCATCCACGGGGACGCACAGGATCTTTGCGTCTCCGCCGCCGTCGTCGGTCATGTTGAAAACACCGATGGGGCGGGATTCAACGATGACGCCGGGGTGCAGGTCGAAGTCCTGCAGGAGCACCAGTGCGTCCAACGGGTCGCCGTCCTCGCCGAGGGTGTTCTCGAAGTATCCGTAGTGCGTGGGGTACTGCATGGAGGTGAAGAGGACGCGGTCCAGGCGGACGCGGCCGGTCTCGTGGTCGACTTCGTACTTGACGCGTGATCCCTTGGGGATCTCGATGGTCACGTCATGCTTCATGGAATGCTCCTCGGCAATTCGGGGGGTTCGCGGCACTTCTGACGGGCAACAAAAAGGACTGTCAGTGCCGCCGACTATTATCGAGGATATAGCGAGAGGCCCTGGAATCAGGAACTTGTGGGGAAATTTCAGGACTTGAGGACCGGCACCGGCATGACCAAAACGAGCGGCACGGATCAGTGGCTTAGCCCTGCCCGGCAGGCGGCTCGGAGCGGCGCCAGTGGTCTGTGGAGGTCCTGGCCGGCGGTCCTGCTGTCCATGCTCCTGGTGGCCCTTGCCGTCCCGGCAGCCCTGCTGGTGGCGCCGGGCTTCCTTGGACCGGAACCACCGGCCCCCGCTCCGCCCGCACCCGCCTGGCAGCAGGTTCCGGCCACTCTTTCCGCCGTGCAGGGACTCGCCCCGCCGGATGGTTCTGCCCCGGTGCCCCTCCCGTCCAGCGTCAGTGCCCAGCTGGAGCCGCTGTTGAAGACCGACGGCGGCGGGACCTTCACCGGGCTGGTGCAGGACGCCCTCACGGGCCAGGTGCTGTTTGATCGTGGCGGTTCGGAAAACAGGGTGCCGGCGTCCAACATGAAGCTGCTGGCGGCCGTCGCCGCCCTGCGGTCCTTGGGCCCGGAGCACCGCTTCACCACCCGCGCTGTGGCCGGGCCGGCGGCCGGGCAGGTGGTGCTGGCCGGCGGCGGGGACGTCCTTCTTGGACCTGGCGAGTCCGCCCCGGAACTGGTGATGGGCCACGCAGGACTGGCAACGCTGGCAGCCCGGACGGTGGAGGCGCTGCAGGAAGGCGGCGCGGCTGGGGAGATCAAGGTGCTGGTGGATGATTCCCTCTTTTCCGGCCCCGCCCTGAACCCGGCGTGGCAGTCAGGGGACGTGGCGGCCGGCGAAGTTGCTCCCGTATATCCCCTGGCGTTGAACTCCGCCCGCTACGATCCCGCCGTCACCACCGGGCCGCGCCCGCAGGATGCGGCAATGACGGCAGGGGAGGAGTTCGCCGCGCGGCTGCGGACGGCAGGTGCCGCCGCGGGACTTACCGTGGCGGCCGCCGTCGAACGCCTGCCCCAGGAGGCACCAGGCACGCCGGCGCTGCCAAGCCCCGAGGGGGCCGGCCAGCCGGCGGTGCTGGGCGAGGTGCAGTCGGCCACTGTTGCTGAGCAGGTGAACCTGATGCTCCAGGACTCGGACAACTACCTGGCGGAGGCGTTGGGCCGGCTGACGGCGCTGGCGGGCGGGCTGCCGGGCAGTAACGACGGCGCCACGGCGGCCGTGGGCGCGCAGCTGGCCGCTGCTGGCCTGGCATCGGAGGGGATGAAGCTGGTGGACGTGTGCGGCCTGGCCATGGGCAACCAGGTCCCGGCCCGGCAGTTTGCCGAGGTGGTGCGGGCCATCACGTCCGGCGCGGACACCCGGCTTCGGGCTGCGCTGGACGGCTTCCCGGTGGCCGGCCTCTCCGGAACCCTGGACACCCGGTACGGTGATGCCGCCACCGCCCGGGGCGCGGGACTGGTGCGCGCCAAGACCGGCACGTTGAACACCGTGCTGGCACTGAGCGGCTACGTGGTGGACGCGGACGGCCGGCTCCTGGTCTTTTCCTTTATTGGGAACGGACTGACCCCCGGTGCCGCGGGGAACAAGGAGGCGCTGGACCGTGCCGCCACCGCGCTCGCGGGCTGCGGCTGCCGGTAGGAGCAGGGCGCAGAACCCGGTCCTACGTTGGCGGCGCACCGGTTCGCCGGGAGGCAGCCCGCGCTTTCGCCCTCCCGTGAAGCGGCTGTGCAACTCCCCGCCCCGGGCGCCCGCGGTTCGCCGGGAGGCAGCCCGCGCTTTCGCCCTCCCGTGAAGCGGCTGTGCAACACCCCGCCCCGGGCGCCCGGGGTTCGCCGGTGAGCGAACTTAAGGACTATCCCCAGCCTGCTGTGTTCTGATGGGAACCATGGAGTCCACTGCACGCGAGTCGTCAGCCAAGACGTTGTCCGCCACGGCACAGTCCCTGATCAACTGGGACCTCGCCGCCTCCACCGCCGCGCGCCTGGCTCCGGCCGGGCCCGTGCTGGACCAGGCCGCCATCAGCGAGGCCGTGGACAGCCTGCGGCGCCTGGCGGATGTGTCTGTTGACCATGTCCATGAGATCACCGGGCTGGAAGCCGCCCGCGACCTCCGCGACTCCTCCGTGCTGGTGGTGGACCGCGCGTCCTGGGCCAAAGCCAATACGCAGAGCTTCGCCGTGATGCTCAAACCCGCCATGGAAAAGATGCTGGAAAGCAGGCAGGGCAACCTGAGCCCAAGCGCCGCGAGCGTCAGCGGGGCCATCACCGGAAGCCAGCTCGGCGCCGTCCTGGCATTTCTGGCCAGCAAGGTCCTTGGCCAGTACGATCCCTTCGCGGCCCTTGCCGAAGGGTCCACCGCACCTCCGGCCGGCCGGCTCCTGCTCGTGGCCCCGAACATTGTGGCCGTGGAGCGCGAACTCAA
The DNA here is from genome assembly GCF_021129155.1 of Arthrobacter sp. AK04. Classification (GTDB taxonomy): domain Bacteria; phylum Actinomycetota; class Actinomycetes; order Actinomycetales; family Micrococcaceae; genus Arthrobacter; species Arthrobacter quantipunctorum. Next base: position 7,045 of record NZ_JAJOMC010000096.1, on the reverse strand, counting down.
CGTCACCCCGGAGGATTTCCGGCTCTGGGTGTGCCTGCACGAGCAGACCCACCGTGTGCAGTTCGCCGCCGCCCCGTGGCTCCGGCACCACATGCTGGAGCAGATCGACCAACTCAGCGTGCACCTGCTGGGCAACGTCGATTCCCTGATGGAGCGTGCCACCGCTGCTGCCCGTTCGCTGAAGGACCGCACCGCCTCGGGGAACACTCCCGGCCGGGGCGCCATCCTGGACCTCCTCCAGGACCCGGAAGAGAAGGCGGCAATCTCGCACCTGACCGCCGTCATGAGCCTCCTGGAAGGCCACGCCAACGTGGTGATGGACGCCGTGGACGCCAGCATCATTCCATCCGTCAAGACGATCCGGCAGCGGTTCAACGATCGCGGCAAGGACCGCGGCGTGATCGAGAAGTTCATCCGCAGCCTCCTGGGACTGGACGCGAAAATGCGCCAGTATTCCGACGGCGCCAGGTTTGTCCGGGCTGTGGTGGACGCAGCCGGCATGGAGGGCTTCAACAAGGTCTGGGAGTCCGCGGACCACCTGCCCACCGAACCCGAGATCCACGACGCCAAGCTGTGGCTTGAGCGGATGGGACTCTGATTGCCGGGCATCCAGCCACCTGAGGCCACTGCCGCCGTTGATGAGGCAGCCGCGGATTCCGTCCAGCAGGCTGCCATTAGCGGTTCCACGGGCGGTTCCAGGAGCGGACGACGACGGCCCGGCAGGCTGGCGCCCGTCGTCGGCAAGGCGCGTAAAGCCCTGGGGGACGCACTGGCGCAGGCCGGCTATCCCCGCCACGTCCTGGTTGCCTGCAGCGGCGGCCCGGACTCCCTGGCACTGGCCGCCGTGGCCGCCTACTTTGCCCGGCGCGGCCACGTGGACGGCCACCCGGTGACGGTGGGCGCGGCAGTCGTGGACCACCAATTGCAGGAAGGGTCAGCGGAGGTCGCCGCCAAGACCGCGGAAACCCTGGAGGAGCTGGGGTTGTCCCCGGTGGAAATCCGGACCGTAACGGTGGCCGGTACCGGCATGGGCCCGGAAGCGGCAGCGCGTGAGGCCCGGCACGCGGCACTCGAAGCGGCAGCGGCAGGCCAGGAAGCCGCGGCAATCCTGCTGGGCCACACGCTGGATGACCAGGCCGAACAGGTGCTCCTGGGCCTGGCGCGCGGCTCGGGCACGCGCTCGCTTGCAGGCATGAGGCCCGCGAGGGGCGCCCTGCTGCGGCCGTTCCTGGGGCTTCGCCGGGCGGATACGGAAGAGATCTGCGAGGTCGAAGAGCTCCAGCCCTGGCATGATCCCACCAACTGGGACCCGTCCTATGCCCGGTCCCGGACGCGGGTGGAGGTCCTGCCGCACCTGGAGGAAAAACTCGGTCCCGGAGTGGCGGAATCCCTTGCCCGGACGGCCTCCATCCTGCAGCTGGACGCCGACTACTTCGAGGATGTGGCGGAAGCCACCTTTGCGTCGCTGGTGGAGCGCAACGGTCCGGAACTGAGCCTTCCGGAGGAGGCGTTGCGCGCCTTGCCCCCTGCCATCCGGTACCGCGTGATCGCCAAGGCTGCGGCCGACGTCGGCGGGCAGCAACCCAGCTATCAGCGCCTTTTGGCGGCGGAGGCGCTGCTGCGGCGGCACGGTTCGGCGGGGCCGGTGGAACTCCCCGGCGGAGTGAGCGCCTACCGCCTGTCCCTCGCCCAGCTGGCCGGCGCGGAAGCCGCGGACGGCCCGGCTGCCGGCGGCAAAGCCAAACCCGTTCCCCGCGAAGCCGCACGCTGTGGGAAGCTAGTACTCCGGCCTCAAAAGCCGCCCGCAAAATAGTCGCACCCCCGCATCTACACAGGAGCCATTGGTGGATTCAAACGACGTCCAGGCAGACCTCAAGCACGTTCTCTACACCAAGGAACAGATCCAGCAGCGGATCACCGAACTCGCTGCCCAGATCGACAAGGACTACGAGGGCCGCGAAATCCTCATCGTGGGCGTGCTCAAGGGCGCGGTGATGGTCATGGCGGACCTGGCCCGGGCGCTGCACAGCCACATTTCCATGGACTGGATGGCTGTGTCCTCCTACGGATCCGGCACCCAGTCCTCCGGGGTTGTCCGCATCCTGAAGGACCTGGACACGGACCTCATGGGCAAGGACGTGCTGATCGTCGAGGACATCATCGACTCCGGCCTCACCCTGTCCTGGCTGAAGACCAACCTGGAATCACGCGGCACGGCATCGGTGGAGATCTGCACCGCCTTCCGCAAGCCCACCGCCGCCAAGGTGGAGATCGACGTTAAGTACGTGGGATACGACATCCCCAACGAATTCGTGGTTGGCTACGGCCTGGACTACGCCGAGAAGTACCGCAACCTGGACTTCGTGGGCACCCTGGCCCCGCACGTTTACGAGTAGTCCGCCCCTCCCGGACCGCCGCCGCGCCGCCGTCGGCCTTGCCCTGCAAAACCCCGCCCCTGGGGCAGGCCCTCCGCCGTTCTGGCAGCGCTACGCCCACAGGGAACTTTTGCCGTCCATCATGCGTGATCTACTCCGGACGGTGTATAGCTAGAAGCTGACGCAGCACCATCACGCGCGCAGACTACTCGCCGTGCAGCACTACCAGAAGGGACGGGGTTAGCCCCCGAACAGATGAAAGCTAAGAACTTCTTCAAAGGCCCGGGCATCTGGATCGTCGTCGTGGTCGGTCTGCTCCTGGTGGCCTTTGCAACGCTTGCCCCTGGTGGTGCGGCACGGATTGACACCGACAAGGGCCTTGAACTGCTCTCCGGGGACCAGGTGGAGCAGGCCAAGATCTTCGACGGCGAAAACCGCGTTGACCTGACTTTGAAGGACAACCTGCAGCTGGACGGGCAGGACAAGGGCAAGAGCGTCCAGTTCTTCTTCGTGGATGCCCGCGCCGAGGACGTGGTCAAGGCCGTCACGGACTCCAAGCCGGCCCAGGGCTACACCGACCAGCCGATTGAGAGCAACTGGTTCTCCGGCCTGCTCTCCCTCCTGATTCCCGTCATCCTCCTCGGCGCCCTCTTCTGGTTCCTGATGACCCGAATGCAGGGCGGCGGCTCCAAGATCATGCAGTTCGGCAAGTCCAAGGCCAAGATGGTCAGCAAGGACATGCCTCAGGTGACCTTCGCCGACGTCGCAGGATCCGACGAAGCCGTGGAAGAACTCCAGGAGATCAAGGAATTCCTCCAGGAGCCCGCCAAGTTCCAGGCCGTTGGAGCCAAAATCCCCAAGGGTGTGCTGCTGTACGGCCCTCCGGGCACCGGCAAGACCCTCCTTGCCCGCGCCGTCGCAGGCGAGGCCGGCGTCCCGTTCTTCTCCATCTCCGGCTCGGACTTCGTGGAGATGTTCGTTGGTGTGGGTGCCTCACGTGTCCGCGACCTCTTCGAGCAGGCCAAGGCCAACTCCCCGGCCATCATCTTCGTGGACGAGATCGACGCCGTCGGCCGCCACCGCGGTGCCGGCATCGGCGGCGGCAACGACGAACGCGAGCAGACCCTCAACCAGCTCCTGGTGGAGATGGACGGCTTCGATGTCAAGACCAACGTCATCCTCATCGCCGCCACCAACCGCCCGGACGTGCTGGACCCCGCACTGCTCCGCCCCGGACGTTTCGACCGGCAGATCGGCGTGGAAGCGCCGGACCTGATCGGCCGCGACCAGATCCTGCAGGTCCACTCAAAGGGCAAGCCGATGGCGCCCGGTGTGGACCTCAAGGCCGTGGCCAAGAAGACTCCCGGGTACACCGGCGCAGACCTGGCCAACGTCCTGAACGAGGCAGCGCTGCTCACCGCGCGCTCCAACGCGAACCTCATTGACGACCGCGCCCTGGACGAAGCCATCGACCGCGTCATGGCCGGTCCCCAGAAGCGCAGCCGGGTGATGAAGGAGCACGAGCGCAAGATCACCGCGTACCACGAGGGCGGCCACGCCCTGGTGGCGGCAGCGCTGCGGAACTCCGCCCCGGTCACCAAGATCACCATCCTGCCCCGCGGCCGCGCCCTGGGCTACACCATGGTGGTCCCGGACAACGACAAGTACTCCGTGACCCGCAACGAACTGCTGGACCAGATGGCCTACGCCATGGGCGGCAGGGTGGCGGAAGAAATCGTGTTCCACGACCCCTCCACCGGCGCGTCCAACGACATCGAAAAGGCCACCGGCACCGCACGCAAGATGGTCACCGAGTACGGTATGAGCGAACGCGTCGGCGCAGTCCGCCTGGGCCAGGGCGGCGGAGAGCCCTTCCTGGGCCGCGACGCCGGGCACGAGCGCAACTACTCCGACCAGATCGCCTACGTGGTGGACGAGGAAGTGCGCCGGCTCATTGACCAGGCCCACGACGAGGCCTACGCCATCCTCACCGAAAACCGAGACGTCCTGGACCGGCTGGCGCTTGAGCTGCTGGAGCGCGAAACACTGAACCAGGCCGAGATCGCCGACATCTTCCGCGACATCCGCAAGCGCGATTTCCGCGAGGTGTGGCTGTCCAAGGAGTCCCGTCCGGTCCAGATGGCGGGCCCGGTGGAGTCCCGCCAGGAGCGGGCTGAGCGCGAGGCCCAGGAGGAAGCCAAACAGGCCCGGCTGGATGAGCCGCTCGACGCCCGGCCGCCGCACCCGCAGGGTGTTCCCGAGGACGCTCCGTTCCAGGGCGGCGTCACCGACGCAGGCCCGGACACCCTTCGCGGCTAAGCTTTCTACGTGACCCACTTCGACGACGACGACGTTCCCGCCTCCGCCGGATACCCGGCGGAGGGCGGTTCCCACCACTCAAAGCACCACAAGGTGGACCGGCCCCGGATCGAGGCGGCCGTCCGCGAGATTCTCCTGGCCATTGGAGAGGACCCGGACCGCGGCGGCCTCATCGACACCCCCAAGCGCGTGGCCAAGGCCTACGCCGAGGTGTTCGCCGGGCTGCACCACGACCCCGCGGACGTCCTGTCCACCACCTTCGACCTTGACCATGAGGAACTTGTGCTGGTCAAGGACATTCCCTTCTATTCCACCTGCGAGCACCACCTGGTGCCGTTCCACGGTGTGGCCCACGTGGGGTACATCCCCTCGCATGAGGGCAAGGTGACAGGCCTGAGCAAGCTCGCCCGGCTCGTGGACATCTATGCCCGCCGCCCGCAGGTCCAGGAGCGGCTCACCACTGAGATCGTCGAGGCGTTGGTGCGCTACCTCAAACCCCGTGGCGCCATCGTCGTTGTTGAATGCGAACACATGTGCATGTCAATGCGCGGTATCCGCAAGCCCGGAGCGAAGACCGTCACCAGCGCGGTCCGCGGGCAGCTTCATGACCCGGCCACCCGCGCCGAAGCCATGAGCCTCATCCTCGGAAGGTAACCATCAGACCATGGACTCACTAGCTGCAGCGCCGGGAACCGGCCCCGCAACATCGCCACTGCCCATCCTTCGCAAACCGCGCCCGGCCGCACGGTTCGAAGACCTCCCCACGGACCGCACGCTGGTCATGGGCATCCTGAATGTCACCCCGGATTCCTTCAGCGACGGCGGCCGGCACGCCACGGCGGACACCGCCATCGCGGCAGGGCTCCGGATGTTCTACGCAGGTGCGGACATCATCGATGTCGGCGGTGAATCCACCCGGCCCGGCGCCGAGGACGTCACCCCGGAGGAAGAGCAGCAGCGCGTCCTCCCCGTCATCCAGGCCCTGGTGAAGGCCGGAGCGCTCGTCAGCATCGACACCACGCACGCCTCCACGGCCGCAGCCGCGGTGGAAGCCGGTGCTGCCATTGTCAATGACATCTCGGGGCTCAGCATCGAACCGGAAATGGCCGAGTTCGTGGCCGCCGCCAAGGTCCCCTACATCCTCACCCACCGCCGCGGGGACGCACGCACCATGAATTCGCTCGCCGACTACAAGGACGTGGCGGGCGAAGTGGTGGCCGAACTCGCGGGGGTGCGGGACAAACTGTATGCCGCCGGTGTCGCCGCGGAACAGATCATCGTGGACCCGGGCCTGGGATTCGCCAAGAACGACGCCCAGAACTGGGAGCTCCTGCATAACCTGGACCAGCTGGACAGCCTGGGCCACCGCGTCCTGGTGGGGGCCTCCCGTAAGCGGTTCCTCGGCACCCTGCTCACGGTGGCCGGCAAGTCCGCAGCCCCGGAGGAGCGCGACGGCGCCACAGCCGCCATCACTGCCATCAGCGCCTACCGCGGCGCCTGGGCCGTCCGCGTGCACGACGTCGGCCCCAGCCTTGACGCCGTCAAGGTTGCCGCGCGCATGGCCGCACCCCGCGCCCGCAGCTAAGCCGCGCCCCATGGACAGGATTACGCTGACTGGTGTGACGGCCGTGGGCCATCACGGCGTGTTTGATTTTGAACGCCGCGAGGGCCAGCCTTTTGTTGTGGACGCAGTGCTGTACTTGGACTTTGCCAAGGCGGCAGAATCCGACGACGTCCGGGACACTGCCCACTACGGCGAGGTGGCCCAGCGTATTACCCAATGGATCTCCGGCGAGCCGCTGAACCTGATCGAAGCCCTGGCAGTGCGGATCGCGGACGGCCTGCTGGACGAGTTCGGGCTGGCGGCCGTGGACATTACCGTCCACAAGCCGCAGGCTCCCATTGAGGTTCCCTTCGGCGACGTGGCGGTCAGCGTCCACCGTGCCCGCCGCGATGGTGAAAAGCGCGCTGGGGGACAGCAAGCCCAGGGGGAGGGGCCATGAACGGCGGCTATACCAAGGCGGTCCTGGCGCTCGGCAGCAACCTGGGTGAGCGCAATGACACCCTTTCCGAGGCTGTGGCAGACCTCGTAGACCCGCCGGAGGTGCGGCTGCTCGCCGTGTCCCCGGTTGTGCAGACGAAGGCCGTGGGCGGTCCCCCCAACCAGCCGGATTTCCTCAACATGGTCATCACGGTGGAAACCAGCCTGTCCCCGCACGAACTGCTGGACCACTGCCAGGCCGTGGAGAACAAGCACCACCGCGTGCGGGAGGTGCGCTGGGGGCCGCGGACGCTCGACGTCGACATCATCACCTACGGCGACCTCCGCAGCGACGACCCCACCCTGACCC
>NZ_JAJOMC010000095.1 GCF_021129155.1 Arthrobacter sp. AK04 | reverse complement strand
GCTGCCAGAACCTCTGAACAACCTCGGCCACCAACCGATTCGAGAACACCGCCATGGAAATCAACACCCCTCAATAGTCAGGTGTTGCAATCACCGCATGAAGCCAAGGCTCCAAAACGACATCTGCTGCTACCTAGTTGGGCGGGGACGGGGCGGGCCGGTGCGCCAGGATCTCGGCGAGCTCTGCGAGCCTGTGGGCGCGGGCCGATTCCGCGGGCGTGAATGGTTCACCCGGCCTGACAAAGGTGAAGGGGCCATGCCAGGCCGTGGGGATCTTAAGCCGCGTGCCGGCGTCGTGCCTTTCCAAAACTGCCTCGGCAGGGGAGAGGATCCGTGCACGCAGCAGCTCCGCCACGGCCAGTGGAAGCTCATCCGGCGCATCAGCGATCCGCGCAGCCAGGCTCAACGCTTTGGTCTGCCCGTCCGCCATCGCAAGGGCTGTGGTGGGCCATGCATTGGAGTGTGTGCCGCCCGCCAGCTGCAGCGCGTCCAGGAGCTGGTGCTCGCTCACGTCGCCTGGAGCGGACAGGACGAACTCGTCCAGCACCCCGCCGGCAACGGGATGGACGTGGATGCCCAGGATGTTGGTGTCCAGCCGGGCCAGGGCCTTGGTGATCTTCTGCAGCGCCCCCGGCTCATCCTGCAGGACGGTGCGCGCCCGCCACAACGCCGGTGCTCCGGCAAGCCGCTGCCGGTGCCGCAGGGCCGGCGCATGCAGCCACCCGCGAAGCACCCGCGCCGCGGAAGGTTCAGCCACCCAGATCACCAGGACGGTGGCGGTAACGGCCAGCACAAGGACCTTGGCCAGGTAGGGGAGCTCCGTGTCCACCACTGCGGCGTGGACCAGGAGTTCGATCGGCAGCATCACGGCCACGTTGGCCAGGGTCAGACGGGTCCTTGTTGGTTCGGGCATCAGGCCGCACACTTCGCAGCTCAGTTCAGACGCGGGAGTCTTGCTTGCACCGGGCTTCATGGTCCAAGGATCGCGTGGTGCTGTTTCCGCGGTGTTGCCCCGCCGTTCCGATCGTGCGAAGCATGCCGGGCGTAGGATTTTTGCTGGAACGTCAGCGCGGCCGCCCGTCTCAACCAGAAAATGATCCACCCGGACGCCCTGGACCGCAGGAAGGCCCTATTCCACGTGAAGATGCTCACCGAGATGTTCAGCATTGCCCCCGCCAACAAGGACCACCACCCGGCCCTGAGGTGCGCGGTGGGCGTCTTCGTGCCACTCTTCACGCTTGTGCTGCTGGGCCGGCTGGACCTTGCCATCTTCGCCTCCTTCGGGGCTTTCACCGGCATCTATGGCCGCGGCGAACCCCACGGGACCCGCTTTGCACTGCAGTTGCGGGCGGGTCTGCTGATGCTGCTGGTCATTTTCCTTGCAGCGCTCGCTGCCCGGGCCGGCGGGGGCTGGGGTCTGGACGAGGCCGGCACCACGTGGCTCCTGGTCCTGGCCACCACGCTGGTGGCAGGCGGCTGTTCCGTGGCCATCTCCTGGTTCCGGCTGCGCCCGGCAGGATCGCTGTTCCACATCTTCGCCTTCGCTGCCATCGCCTCAATCCCCAACCAGCCGCCGCTGTGGGAGGGCATGCTGGTGGCTGCCCTCACCACCGCTTTCTCCCTGCTCATAGGTTTCTCCTCACGGATCCTGCCCAGCCACCGGACAGCATGGGCCCGGCCGCGCCCCATCCGCCGCACCCCCGACGAGAGCCGTGCCGCCCTGCTTGAAGGCCTGGGCTACCTGGTGGCTGCCGGGCTGGCCGGCGCGCTGGCAACCTGGGCCGGCAGCCGCCTCGGGTTCGGCCACAATTACTGGGCCATGGTGGCCGCCGTCGTGCCGCTGGTGGGCCACACCACCCGGCACCGGGTCCGCCGAGGGGTGCAGAGGATTATCGGCACCGTGCTCGGACTGGGCGTGATGGCGGGCATCCTGCTGCTGGGCCTGCAGCCGTGGCAGACCGTCCTGGTTATGGCGCTGTGCCAGTTCGGCGCGGAAATGTTCATCATCAGGCAGTACCTGCTGGCCCAGATCTTCGTTACGCCGCTGGCGCTGGTTTCCACGCTGCTCGTGGTTCCCGCCTCTCCAGCCGTCCTGCTCCGGGACCGCATCATTGAAACGGTGATCGGCGCCGCCGTCGGCATCGCTGTGGTCCTGGCTCCGGACGCATGGCGCCGTTTCCGCGGACGCACGACGGCGGCACCCGCCAAGGTGCCTTCGCCGCCGCAGCAGCCGCGACGGTAGGCTGGTCCCATTCAACGGAAGCGGTGCGTGCGGTGGCGAATTCTGCCTCGGGTGATTCGGTGGTGGACCGGATTGTCCGTCTGCTCTCCGCCTTCCCCGAGGACGTCAGCGCCCTGCAGTTGTCCGAGCTCGCGGAGCGCTCGGGCCTGCCCCTCACCACTGCCCACCGACTGGTCCGCCAGCTTGCGGACCACGGCCTGCTGGACGCCGCTCCCGGCGGCCTGGTGCGCCCCGGCCTGCGGCTCTGGGAACTGGTCAACCGCACCGCCCCCACCCTTGCCCTGCGGCAGGCGGCCATGCCGTTCATGGAGGACATCCAGCAGGTGCTCAACCAGAATGTGAACCTGGCCGTGCTGGACGGCTGGGACGCACTCTTTGTTGAGCGGCTGTCCCGCCGCGGATCCGTCGCCAACCGGGCCAGGGTGGCCGGCCGGATGCCTGTCCATACCTCGTCCGCGGGGCTGGCACTGATGGCCCACCAGGACAGGCAGCTGCAAGGCAATTACCTTGACCAGTTCGCGGACCCGGCTGGAAAGGTCACCACCGATGCTGTCCGGGTGCTGCTCAGTGAGACCTTCCATCAGGGTTTTGCCCAGCTGAAGGGCGTGGTGGACCCGGACACCTGGGGGATCGCCGTCCCCGTGCTGGACGCCCGCCAGCGCGCGGTGGCTTCGCTCGGCGTCGTGGTCCCTTTGCGCGAGATGCGGCTGCAGGCGCTGGTGCCCGCACTGCAGACGGCCGCCCGGGGGATAGCGCGCCGGCTGAACGACGCGTAGGCGGTCGCAGCCCTGAGGCCGCCGCTATTTCCGTTGAACGGAATTCATGTAACGCCGCTCACCCGCCGGAGCGCACACTGTTGGCAGAAGCCATACACGGCCGCCCAGCTGCGGCCCCGCAACGAAGCGAGAATGCCATGCCACGCACAACCATCAACACCCAGGTGGCCATCATGGGAGCCGGACCGGCCGGACTGATGCTGTCCCACCTGCTGGCCAAGGCCGGCATCGACTCCACCGTGATCGAGGTCCGCAGCCACAAGGAGATCTCCGAGACCGTCCGCGCCGGCATCCTGGAACACGGCACGGTCAACATGCTCGTGGACAGCGGGGTCTCGGACCGGGTGCTGCGGGACGGGGACCGGCATGACGGCATCGAACTGCGCTTCAACGGCGAGAGCCACCGCGTTGACTTCAAGGATCTGGTAGGGGAATCGGTCTGGCTCTACCCGCAGACTGATGTGTTCCTGGACCTCGCGGCCCGCAGGAAGGCCGACGGCGGGGATGTCCGCTACAGCGTCACGGACACCACCGTGCATGACCTCGAAGGCAAGCCGAAGGTCTGGTTCACGGACGCGGACGGGGCGGAGTTCGAGATCCAGGCCGACTTCCTGGTGGGCGCCGACGGGTCCCGGAGCCACTGCCGCTTCCAGATTCCCGAGGCGCACCGCAAGTGGTACTTCCACGAGTATCCCTTTGCCTGGTTCGGGATCCTGGCCGAGGCTCCGCGCAGCGCCGACGAGCTGATCTACGCCAACTCCGCCAACGGTTTTGCCCTGATCAGCCAGCGGACCGAAACCGTCCAGCGCATGTACTTCCAGTGCGATCCCAAGGAGAACGTGGCGGACTGGGATGACGACCGGATCTGGGCGGAGTTCCGCAGCCGGGTCAACGGCAACGGCTTTGAGCTCAAGGAGGGGCCTGTGATCGACAAGATGGTCCTGCCGTTCCGCAGCTTCGTCCATACACCGATGCGCCACGGCAACCTGTTCCTCGCCGGCGATGCCGCGCACACGGTCCCGCCCACCGGCGCCAAAGGCCTCAACCTTGCCATCCACGACGTCAAGATGCTCTTCGAGGGGCTGGACACCCACTACAACTCAGGCTCGGACCACCTACTGGACTCCTTCAGCAGCCGCGCCCTGGCCCGGGTGTGGAAAGCGCAGCAGTTCTCCTACTGGATGACCACCATGCTGCACACGCCCGCCGACGCGGACGACTTCTCCCGGGCACGCCAGCTCGGCGAACTGAACTCCGTGGTGTCGTCCAGGCACGGCATGGCCTACCTCGCCGAGGCCTACACCGGCTGGCCGGGCCAGGCCTGACACGCAGAGTTTTTGTCCAGATATGCACGGTAAAAGGGCACTTAACCCTGCATATCTGGACAAAAACTCCGGGAGGTACGACGGCGGGAAACGCGCCTTAGGGGGCGAGCAACCGCCGGACTGCGGCGGCGATGGCCGCGGCATCAGGGCGCTCGTCGCGCCTGACCGTGAGCAGGTGGAGCAGCACGCCGTCCCCGTAGTCTGCCAGGTCCCGTGCGCGGGCGGCCGCATCGGCCACGCCCAGCGCGGTGAGGGCCGGCACCAGGCCGCCCACCAGCCGGAAGTGTCCGGCTGTCACCGCTTCCGGCCGGTCCAGCGAAAGGGCCAGCCGGGCGCGGGTCAAGCCGGCGTGTTCGCCGGCCAGTGCCAGCATCAGGACAGCCAGTTGTCCTGCAAGTTCCTCAACGGTCCGGGGCGGACCGGCTGACCCCTGGTCCCGGAGCAGCTGGCCGTCCAGGTGTTCCAGGCGGTCCAGCACCGCTTCCACAAGGGCGGCGCGGTTGCGGAAATAGTTGGAGGTGGTCCCTTCCGCCACCTCCGCGGCGGCGTCAACGGCCCGGTGGGTGAGGCCCTTCATTCCCTTGTCCGCCACGACAGCCAGGGCGGCATCAAGAAGCTGGGTCCGGCGGTCAGGCATGGGCCCAGTGTAATTGACCCCTTCCGTATCACTACAAAAGTAGTAAAATCACTCGCATGGAAACAATCTCGATTGTTGGCGGCGGCATTGCCGGCCTGGCGCTGGCCGCGGGCCTGGACTCCAGCCGGTTCCAGGTGAGGGTGTACGAAAAGCGGCCGGAGCTGCCGGCCGTGGGCACCGCGCTGGGGATGTGGCCCAACGCCCAACGTGCCCTTGCGCGGCTGGGAATCCTTGAAGAGGCGCGGGCGGTCAGCCCGGTGCTCGGCAGCGGATCGGTCCGTGACGCCCAGGGAGAGCCCTGGATCACCGTCAACGCGGGGGAGATGTTCGGCATTTCCCGGGCTGACCTGCTGCGGTTGCTGGACGGTGCCGTCCCGGGAACCGTCCGCCGGATCACCAGCACCGTCAGGTCACTTCCCGACGACGGCAGCCTGGTGGTCGGGGCCGACGGGGTGCACAGCGCAGTCCGGCGGGAGGTCTGGGGCGCAGGAACGGAGGCCCGCCTCACTCCGTACCTTGCCCTCCGCGGGACTCTGCCTGCTCCGGTCAGCCAGGACGAGGTGGGCGAGTACTGGGGCCGCGGCGACCTGTTCGGCATGGCTGCCGCCCGGGGAGGGTCCTTCTGGTGGGCCAGCTACCGGTCCGCGGTGGGCCCGTACGGGATTGACGCAGCATCAGCCCTGGAATACGCCCGGGAGCGCTATTCCAGCCGCGCGCCTGCCATCCGCCGCACGCTGGCCGCAGCCACGCCCGAAGCATGCCTGGTCCAGCGGCTCTGGACAGTTCCGCATCTTGGCTCTTACGTCCGCGGGCGGACCGTGCTCATCGGCGATGCCGCCCACGCCATGCTTCCCACCCTGGGGCGTGGCGCCTGCGAGTCGCTGGTGGATGCCGTAACACTGGCTGACCTTCTCAACACGCTGCCCGAAGGCCACGCACTGCGTGCCTACGACCGGCAGCGTCGGCCAAGGACCCGCGCCCTTAGCCTGGCGTCCTCTGCCATGGGGCGCGTCGCCCTCGCGGACGGCGCCCAGCCGCTGCGTGATGGCCTCCTCAAGCTGGCCCGACGGCGGAACGGCCGCGCCGCCGTCGTCAGCGGTTCCGCCGGCTGATCAGCGGACGGGAGCTGCAGGCTGCGCGGCGTCCTCCCCGGAAACCGGCGTTCCGGGAAGCCCCGGACCGGGAACCTGGCCGGCCGGTGGAACGGCTGGCAGCCGCTTCTTTCGGGACCGCTCCCTGCTGGAGCGGCCGTAGACGAGATACATGGTCACTCCGGTGATGACCATCAGCAGCACCGTATAGACGAACGTGTTGGCTACGCCGTCAACCCCCTCCGCGCCGTCCGTGTTGGCTTTGATAACCAGGCCCAGCGGCTGGACCAGGGGGTGGGCCAGGAAGATCGCCGTGTCGTAGTCGTCCAGCAGGCTGTTGAAATTCAGTGCCGTAATCGCGGCGGCGGCCGGGAGCACCAGGGGCAGCAGGATCCGCCGGAACACGTACAGGGTTTTGGCGCCCATGATGGCCGCCGCTTCCTCCAGCGAGGAGTTGACGGAGGCGAAGGACGCTTTGAGCATGCGCAGCGTGAAAGGAATCTTGACCGTGACGAAAGCGATCAGCAGGATCACGGTTGTTCCAGTGAGGACTGCCCCGCCCACCAGCGGGTTGGGATGGTCGTAGCTGATGATGAGGCCCAGGGCCAGCAGCGCGGACGGCAGGATCCAGGGGATGTGGAGCAGGTATTCGAAGACTGAAGCCACCCAGTTCTTGTACTTCTGCAGCAGCCTGGCCACAAACAGCAGCCCGCCCACGGCAATCAGTGCCGCCAGGGCGCTGTAGACCACGCTCACGACGAACGGCCGCAGCCCGGACTGCTGGGTCAGGACCCGCTCGTAGTTCTCCAGCGTGAGGCTGCCAAACGCCAGCTCGCCGGTCTGGATGGCGGCGCCGTCCGCGAATGAGTACAGCACAATCAGCACCACCGGCAGCGTGTACACGGCAAACAGCAGGTAAGCCACCGCGTGGACCACCACGTTGGCCACAGGGTTTGTGATGTCCTGCTTTTGCAGCGCCGAGGACACCTTGGACACCGAAAAATACGTGCCGCCCTTTTCCAGCCGTGACATCACGGCGAGCATCAGGATGGTGGCCAGGCCCAGGATCACGGCCAGCAGCGCCGCCAGGTCCCGCGAGGTGGGGCTGTTGGTGAACGTCAGGATCATCGGGGTGATGGTCTGGAAGTCCCGCCCGCCCAGCACCTGGGGAGCGCTCAGGGCACCCAGGCCGGTCAGGAAGGACAGGATGGTGACGGCGAACAGGGTGGGTTTGAGCATGGGCAGCACGATGCGCCGCAGGATGGTCCACGTGGAGGCCCCCAGGTTCCGGGCCGCTTCGATGGTCTGGTAGTCGACGCCTTTGAGGGCATTGGCAACGAACAGCATGTGGTTGGTGGTGGTGGCGAACGTCATCACCACCAGGACGGCGAAGAATCCGGAGAACCATGCCGGGTCCAGGCCGGGAAACACCTTAACCAGCAGGGACGTAACGATTCCCTTGTCCCCGTAAATGAACTTGTATCCTGCAGCGAGGACGATGCCGCCGTAAATAAACGTGGACGCGTAGCCCAGGAAAAGGATCCTGGAACCGCGGATCCGGAAGTAGTGCGTCACCAGGACAATGAACACACCCACCAGGTTCACCGTGATGGACAGGGCCACCGCCAGCAGGAAACTGTTGCCCAGCGCTTTCATGGCGCGCTGGGACGAGAAGAGCTTTTCCGCAGCGCGCCCCGAGAAGCTGCCGTCCGGGAAGAAGGTGGCCATCAGGACGTTGATGTTGGGCCAGACCAGGAATGCGGCGATGAACCAGGTCAGGACGGCCCCCACGATCAGCACGAAGGGCGAGCGGACCATGGTGCGAACGGCCGTGCCGCTCATGGCAGGACTGCTGCCGGGTCCCGCTGCCGAAGGGCGGCACCAGTGTCCGGGTGGTACTGCAGGACATGCGCAGGCTGAAGGTACACGGTGGTTTCCGTGCCGGGGTCGTGGTGGGCGCCGCCTTCCTCCTTCACCAGCAGCCGGATGTCGGCACCGTGGCTGCGGACCACGTACCGGCTGTGCAGGCCGTGGTAGGTGCGGGACACCACCGTGCCGGGAAGTCCGACGGCGGCGCCTCCTTCGGGTGCGGGGCTCAAGGACGCCTTTTCCACCCGAAGGTAGGAATTGGCGTCCGGGCTAAGCCCCGCCCCCGAGAGCCGGTTCAGCTCCGCCACGAACTCCGGCGTCAGGGCCGAGCTGTCCCCGATGAAGTTGCAGACGAATTCGGTGGCCGAATGGTCGTAGATCTCCTGCGGCGTCCCCACCTGCTCCACCACGCCCTTGTTGAACACGGCTACCCGGTCGCTCATGGCCAGGGCCTCGTCCTGGTCATGGGTGACGTACACCGTGGTGATCCCGAATTCGCTTTGCAGGTCCTTGAGCTGCTGGCGGAGCTGGTGGCGAAGCTTGGCGTCCAGGTTGGACAACGGTTCGTCCAACAGGAGGATTTTGGGCCGCAGCACCAGCGCCCGCGCCACCGCAACGCGCTGCTGCTGCCCGCCGGACAGCTCAGCGACGTTCTTGGACAACTGCTCATCGCTGAGCTCCACCCGCCGGGCAATGTCTTGGACCAGGCGGTCGCTGTCCGCAGGTTTCTCCTTCCGGACCCGCAGCCCGAAAGCGATGTTTTCCCACACGCTCATGCTGGGGAAGAGGGCATAGTTCTGGAACACCATGCCCACCTGCCTCTTGTCGCTGGGTAGCCGGGTGACGTCCTTGCCATCCACCCGCACCGTTCCTTTGGAGGGCTGGATGAACCCTGCCAAGGTGCGCAACGCCGTCGTCTTCCCGCAGCCGGACGGCCCCAGGAGGGTGAAGAACTCCCCCGGAAGCACGTGCAGATCAAGATTCGGGATGGCGGTGAAATCTCCAAAGGAAACTTCGATGTTGTCCAAGCGGATCATGGCAAACCTGTCTGATGAAGCAAACGGCTGGGTGGACGGGGACCGGCAGTGTGCCGGGTTACGTCATGTACTCGAGTTCGATCTTTTCCACCCAGGCGCCCATGTTTTCCTGCACGAAGTCCCAGTCGATGTCCTGCTGCTTGAGGTCCGCGAAGAAGTCCACCACCTCGGGATTTGCCTGGGCTTCGGCTTCCTTGTTCACCGGCATTGCGTTGAACTGCTGGGCAAACTCGCCCTGGACCTCGGCGCTGCCGAACCAGTCGATGAACTTCTGGGCCTGTTCCTTCTTTTCCGTACCCTTCACCAGGGCGATCTGTTCCACGGCCAGCGGGACGCCAACGGACGGGGTCACTGTTTCCACGTTGACGTTGAAGGACTTTTCGCGTTCGGCGATGATCGAGGAGGGCATCTGGCCCATGTCCACTTCACCGGACGCGATCCGGGCAAAGAGGTCTGTCTTCGCAACGGCGGGGCTGCCATTCTGGAAGTACTGCTCCACCTGCTTCCAGCCTTCGTCCGAGACGCCAAGGTCGCCGGAGTCGTCCTGGTAACGGCTGAGGATTCCTGCGAAGACCAGCTGCGCCGTGGCGGTGCCCAGCCCGGTTACCCGTTCGTAGCGGTCCTTGAACTCGTCCTTGGTCCACAGATCGGTCCAGTCCTGCGGCGCCTTGTCCGCGGGGATCTTGTCCGAGTTGTAGCCCAGGAGGATGGCTTGCTTGACCAGCGGCCAGTACGTCTCGCCGTCGCCCAGTTCCTTGTCCACCTGGCCCGCCCACGACGGTTCGTACGCTTCCAGGGCGTCCTCAGCCTGGATCTGCGAGAAGTACATGTTGTTGAGTCCGAAAGCGACGTCGGCGATGGGGTTGTTCTTTTCCGCGATCAGCTTGTTGGTGGCATCCGCACCGCCCGCGCCGACTATTTCGATCTTGAAGCCGGCCTCGGCGGCCTTGGCGGTCCACCATTCCCCGCGGCCCTCACCGTTGGAGTTGGTGTAAACCACCAGGGTGTCCCCGGAGCCGCCCGCCGGGGCTGAGGATGCATCACCCGAGGTCCCGGGCGATGCTTCACCTCCGCCGCATCCGGCAAGAAGGGTGACGGCGACGGCGGCGGCAACCAAAGTCTTCAAAGTACGCACGATCTGGACTCATTTCTGGACTGGAATCGGAGCATGTCCGGCAAGCCTAACGCCGGGCAGGCGGAATTCACGGCTGTTATGGCTATCGATTCGAAAAACAGCCCGGCTGGTTACTCTGGACCAGTCAAAGGAACGGCCGGGGGCGGGCGGGTAAACGG
>NZ_JAJOMC010000094.1 GCF_021129155.1 Arthrobacter sp. AK04 | reverse complement strand
CCCCGGGGCACCCCCCCCCCCGGGGGGGGGGGCCCCACACCCCCCCCCCCCACCCCCCCCGGTGGGCCCCGCCCCCCCCCAACCCCCCGGGGCGCCCCCCGGGGGGGGGGGGGCCCCCCCGTCGTTACCGCGCACAGCGATGGCCTGCGCTAACGTGCGCATGTGGTTGATTTCACGCGGCGCTTGCTACTTGAGAGTATTAGCCATGGCTTCGAACAATGAGCGCGAACCCGACGTCGATGCTGAAGCGGGCCACGGCGGCGTCCAGTCAGTGGACCGAGCCCTCGCGGTCCTTGAGATCCTGGCGCGTGACGGCCACGCCGGCGTGAGCGACATCGCCGAGGAAATGGGCATCCACAAGTCCACTGTTTCGCGGCTGCTGGGCTCACTGGTGAGCCGGGAAATGGTGCACCAGAACAGTGAACGCGGAAAGTACCAGCTGGGATTCGGCATCCTGCGCCTGGCCAGCTCCATCCCCGGCAGGCTGAGCCTGGTGCGGGAGGCCCGTCCGGTCCTGGAGGCCCTGGCGGACCAGTTCAAGGAGACCGTGAACCTTGCGGTGCTGCGCTCCAACTACGCGGTGAACGTTGACCAGGCGATGGGGCCCTCAACCCTGGCAACGTATGACTGGGTGGGCAGCCTGACCCCGCTGCACGCCACCTCCAGCGGCAAAGTCCTGCTGGCCGCGCTGTCCGCGGATGACCGGGACCGGATCCTGAAGGAGACAGGCCTGCCGGCACGCACCCCGCGCACTATCACCAACCGCAAAGAGCTTGAAACCGAGCTGATTACCGTGGCACGGGACGGCTACGCCGTCACCCAAGAGGAATTCGAAATCGGGATCAACTCCATGTCCGTGCCGGTGTGCAGCCACCTGGGAACGGTCATTGGCGCCATCAGCATCTCCGGTCCG
Source organism: Arthrobacter sp. AK04 (assembly GCF_021129155.1). Lineage (GTDB taxonomy): Bacteria > Actinomycetota > Actinomycetes > Actinomycetales > Micrococcaceae > Arthrobacter > Arthrobacter quantipunctorum. The sequence continues at coordinate 10,180 of NZ_JAJOMC010000094.1, read as the reverse complement.
GCCTTCCGCTTCGACCCTGCGAAAGAGCCGGGGCTGGCCGGGGGCCTCAAGGAGGCGGGCCTCCAGGTGAGCGCCAAGATGGGCTATACCCCGCGCTGATGCGCCAGCTTCCCTGGAGAGGATAAGGAAGCTGCCAAACGCCAGGGCGCCCCACGCCGACAGCGCTTAGAGATCCTCTTCGAGCCGGGCGGTGAGGATCCGGTTGGCGTTGGCCTGCAGGATGCCGAGCGATTCCTGGATCAGGGGTGAGGCGATGCTGCCCCGGCGCACCGCGGCCACAATGCGGCGCGTGGGTTTGGCCGTGCCGGTGATGCGCAGCCGGACCACGTTTTCGGCACCATGCAGGGGCGCCAGCCGGGGCAGCAGGCCAACGCCCAGCCCCGCACCCACGAATGCGATGTGGGTTTCCCATTCAATGGCTTCATGGGCAATCCGCGGTGTCACCCCCACCGCCGTGAACGCCGCGGTGAAGAGGGAATGGTACGTGGAACCGGCGGCCTCCGTGATCCAGGGTTCCGAAGCCAGCTCTTCGAGCGTCGCTGTCTCCCGTGATGCCAGCGGATGGTCACGGGGAATGATCACGTCCAGTGGATCGTCGAGCAGGACTCTCTGCTCGAAGCGCGGATCGTCCTCGCCATAACTTTCGGACTGCATGGCGACAATGACTGCAAGGTCGATTCGTTCCGCAACCAACAAGTCGAAGCAGCGGGCCGGATCAGCCTCAAGAACCTGCACTTCCAGCAGGGGGCGTGTTGTGCGCAGGGCAGCGGCCAGCGGCGCGAGCAAGTGGGCGGCTGCGGAGGAGAATCCGCCGAGGCCAAAGTGGGGCTGCACCTGGTCGCCGGCCTCCATGGCTGAGGCGCGCAGGCTCTCCCACTGGGCAATGAGCGGATCCGAGCCCGCCACCAGGAAGCGTCCCGTGGCGGTAAGCCGCACGCCCCGGCCGTCTTTCGCCAGCAGCTGCATTCCAAGCACGCGCTGGAGCTCCCGCAATTGCGCGGAGACGGCAGAGGGGGAATAGCCCGTGAGCTCCGCGGTCGCGCCTATGGTGCCGCACCGGGCGAACACGCGGAGGGTGATGAGCCTCGGATCAATCATGCACCTATTCTGCATGGTTATCTTCAAAATCTTGCGCTTTTGTTGCAGTTCATGTGTCCCTAATCTCATCACTACAAGGTCTTCGACCACGCCGCTGGCACCCGCGACCCCGTGGTTGACACGCAACACCCGCTACCCATGCCTCCCGGGAGAAAACCCATGACTGCTTCAGTGAACGTGCCCCTCAATTCACGCGGAAAACTCGCTGCATCATTGCCTGCCGAGCAGCTGGCAGAAATTGCCGCGTTGTTTGAGTTCCGGCGCACCGGCTACTCCCTCGATGCACCCTTCTACACCGATCGCTCGATCTTCAACATCGACATGGAGGCAATTTTCGGCCGGCACTGGATCTTTGCCGCCAGCACCGCGGAGCTCCCGGAGCCGGGCGACTACGTCACCGTTGACTACGGGCCCTACTCCCTGATTGTGCTGCGGAACGACGACGGCGCCGTGAACGTCCTGCATAACGTATGCCGCCACCGCGGCGCCCGCGTCCTCACCGAAGCTGCAGGCTCAACCGGAAACCTGGTCTGCGGCTACCACTCCTGGACCTACTCCCCGGAGGGCAACCTGATCCATGCCTCCGCGCCGGGGGAAACGAAGTTCGACAAGAGCTGCTTCGGCCTCAAGCGCGCCCACGGCCGTGAGGTCGCCGGACTGATTTTCGTCTGCATTGCGGATGAACCGCCGGCGGACTTCGACGAAACCGCAAAGATCTTTGAGCCCTACCTGGCGCCCCACGATCTCTCGAAGACAAAGATCGCCTACCAGCAGAACATCATCGAAGAGGGCAACTGGAAGCTCGTCATGGAGAACAACCGTGAGTGCTACCACTGCGACGGCCATCCTGAGCTCGCCTGCTCCCTCTTTCCCACCTGGGGCCTGACGGAGGGCCTGGTCCCGACCCATCTTGAGGAAGTGTGGGACCGGAACAAGGCGGCCCAGGCCTCCCTCGAGGAGCGTTGCCGCCGCTACGGCCTTCCCTACGAAGTGGTCGAGCAGCTTGACACGCGCATCGCGGGAATCAGGATCTCACGGGAATCGCTCGATGGAGAGGGTGAATCATTCTCCGCCGACGGGCGCAGGCTTTCCAAGAAGCTGCTCGGCGACTTGCGCGACTTCCGCCTGGGCCGCTGCTCGATGCACCTGCAGCCCAACAGCTGGTTCCATTTCCTCGGCGACCACGTCATCACGTTCGGTGTCTTCCCCATCAACGAACACCAGAGCCTGGTACGCACCACGTGGCTGGTGGCTGACGATGCCGTGGAAGGCGTCGACTACGACCTGGAAAAGCTCACCTACACCTGGAAGCAGACAAACCTGCAGGACAAAGCGTTCGTGGAACTCTGCCAGCAGGGTGCCAACAGCCCTGCCTACGAGCCCGGTCCCTACATGAAGAGCGAATACCAGGTCGAGGCCTTCATCAACTGGTACGTGCAGCGCGTCCAGGAGCACTTGGCATGACCGAACTCCTCACTGAAACGGCAATCCAGGAACCACAGCGTATCCGCGGTCTTGAGATGCCGTGGAACAGGGTGATGGGAAGCACCGAGACGCCCGCCCGGGCAGCCCGTGCTTTGGGCCCATGGCATCCGCAGGAGTTCACGGCCGAATGCATCGAGACCGTTCCCGAGGCCGGCGCCATGATGACCTTCGTGTTCCGCCGCTGCGACGGTGCGCCCCTGGCGTTCCGCGCGGGCCAGTACGTGAATGTCGCGTTTCCCGTGAATGGCGAGGACCAGGAACCGGTGGACCGCAGCTACTCGCTGTCCAGTTCGCCCACCCAGCCGTGGACCTTCAGCATCACAGTCAAGTGCGACCCCACGGGACTGGTCTCGCCATGGGTGCACGAGAACGTCAAACCCGGCACCGTTCTTGAGATGCTGGGACCGGTTGGAGCATTCCACCTGCCCGATGCGGACCGGCGGGCACGATATCTCTTGCTTGCCGCCGGCGCAGGCATCACTCCCATCATGTCCATGGTGCGCACCATCCACTCCCTGCCCGGACACGCCGACGTTGTGGTGCTCTACCACGGCTCGGATGCTGGAGGCTTTGCCTTCCACCGGGAACTGGCCTATATCGCCTCCGTGGACTCACGCGTCAAGGTCTACTACTCCCTGGGCGACCGCAGTCTACCCGAGGGGTGGGAAGGACTCAGCGGAAGGCTGACGGCGGCCATGCTCGAGGAGGTGGCCCCAGACGCCAACGGCCGCCAGGTGTACGCCTGTGGTCCTGAGGGTTACCTGAACACCGCCACCGAGCTCCTCAAAAAGGTCGGTGTCGACGACACCTCCATCTACATGGAGTTCTTCTCCGGAGACCGCCAGACGCTCCTTGAATACCAGGCGGAGGTGGCATTTGCAGCTGACGTCGCGGAGGAGATCGCCGAGGAGATCGCCGAATCCGCCGAGGACTACTTTGAAAGCCAGCCCGCCGCGTTCGGGCTCTACGAGCCCGGCTACGACGCCGACGGGACACTGCAGGCCTCGGGGCTGCCGCTGGAAGTCAGCAACCCGGACGTAGCCGGCACCGACCCCTCCGCCGACACCCAAAGCGGGGAGCCGGACGCCGGTTCCCCTGACGCCTCGAGCTTCGACACCGTGGGAACAGGCAGCCTCACCATGTCCTTCATGCGTACCGGCATCAATGTGCGGATCGACCCCACCGAGCACATCCTCGAGGCGGCCCAGCGTGCGGGTGTCCGGATTGGCGCGAACTGCAAGGAAGGCATGTGCGGCTCCTGTAAGGTCGTCAAACTTTCAGGGGAGATCGAGATGAACCACCAGGGCGGCATCCGGGCACGGGAAATCTCTGCCGGCAAGTTCCTGCCCTGCTGCTCCGTTGCGCAGACGGACTTGGTGATCGATGCCTGACCCCAGTTCCGGCCCATCGCCAAGGGACAGCCGAAATCCCCGACATAGGGCTTAAGAAAGCGAAAAAACCTTGACATGCGAGTGTGGCCCAAGCCACGCTGTTGCTTATTGCGAGACGTGTTGATCTTTGCGGAACAAATGCCGCGCAAAGCCAAACCCACTCTGAGGACGAAACTTCAACATTCCGACCGGCACGGGGACGCCGGATTACAACGCCGATGTATCCGAATTAAGGACTTAGACATGGCACTAAATACCGGTACCGCCATCCAGGATGGCACCAACGATCCCGCTGTCGACGATGACAGCAAGGTAGTAGAGCCCGAAGTGCTGCACGAAAACGATGGGCAGCTGCTTCAGGAGCTGCGTGAGAGTGAGACGGATCTTTCCGCCGGACGACGCCCCCGTCGCTCGCTCGAGGGGCTTGACAAGGTTACGTTCGGTGTAACGGGTGCACTTGCGCTGGCCTTCGTTGTTTGGGGTTTCGCAGATTCCGCATCTCTGGGCACGGCCTCCACCGCCGCACTCGGATGGGTCATCGAGAACACTGGCTGGATCTTTGTCAGCCTGGCATCCCTTTTTGTTATCTTCGTCCTGTGGCTGGCCTTGGGGCGCTTCGGCACTATTCCGCTTGGCAGGGATGGTGAGAAACCCGAGTTTCGGACCATGTCCTGGATCGCGATGATGTTCAGCGCAGGCATGGGTATTGGCCTTGTCTTCTACGGCGTTGCTGAGCCGCTTTACCACTACGTCGCTCCGCCGCCCGGAACAGTACAGGGGGTTAGCCCCGAAGCCATACAAACTGCCATGGCAACCTCGATCTTCCACTGGAGCATCCATCCCTGGGCGATGTTCGCGGTGGTTGGCATCGCGATGGCATACAGCACTTTCCGGCTTGGCCGGCGCCAGCTCATCTCCTCGGCATTCACTTCTCTCTTCGGGAAGCGGGCAGAAGGGCCGGCGGGCAAGGTCATCAATATGCTGGCTATCTTCGCCACCCTTTTCGGAACGGCTGCTTCCCTGGGCCTCGGAGCCCTGCAGATCGCCAGCGGCCTGCAGTTCAACGGCTGGGTTGGTGAGATCGGATCCCCTGTACTGGTCCTGATCATCACCGCGCTGACCGTCCTCTTCGTGATCTCGGCAGCCTCAGGCATCGCCCGGGGTATCCAGTGGCTTTCCAACATCAACATGGTGCTTGCCCTGGCCCTGGCGGCAATCGTCTTCCTTGTCGGTCCCACTCTGTTCATCCTTAACCTGATTCCCTCAGCCGTCGGCGATTTTGTGCGGGATTTGCCGACCATGGCTTCCCGTACGGAGGCCGTGGGGGACGAGGCGCTCCGTGAATGGATGTCCGGCTGGACCATCTTCTACTGGGCCTGGTGGGTGTCGTGGGCACCCTTTGTCGGTATCTTCATCGCACGCATCAGTCGCGGACGTACCATCCGCCAGTTCGTCACCGGCGTCCTCCTGGTGCCCAGCGTCGTGAGCGTCATCTGGTTCTCCATTTTCGGCGGCACCGCTTTTGACATCCAGCAACGTGCTGATGCGACGCCGGACAGCACCGACGGCCTGGTCGACATCGTTGATGGCGCACCAAGTATCTCGTTCCAGGGCGCGTTGTTTGACTTGATCCGGAACCTGGAAGTTCCGGCAGCGGTCGGCATTGGCATCGCACTGCTCGCCATGGTCCTGATCGGAATATTCTTTGTCACCAGCGCTGACTCGGCCTCCATCGTCATGGGGTCACTCAGCTCCAACGGACAGTTGGAACCGTCAAAGAGGGTGCTTGTTTTCTGGGGGGTCCTGACCGGAGCCATTGCCGCTGTCATGCTGCTGGCAGGCGGGGACGACCCAAGTGCGGCGCTCAACGGGTTGAAAAACATCACCATCGTCTCCGCACTTCCCTTCGCCATAGTCATGTTCCTGCTGTGTTTCGCGTTGGTTCGGGATCTCCGGCGTGACCCCATTTCCCTACGGCACCGTCTGGCGGAGTCTGTCGTTGACCGCGCTATCCGTGCCGGCGTCGATGAGCACGGCGGTGTCCAGTTCGATCTTGTGACAAAGCATGAGTGTGACGACCACTGCGCGGACACCACGCGCTGCCCTGGAGACTCCACAGGCCAAACGCCCGTTGTTTCCACCAAATCCAAGCCCGACACCAGCACCCAGGAGTAAACCTTGACCATTGTTCTTGAAAGCCGCTCACCTGGCAGTGCGACTGCCGCGGCGGGTGCCGCAACCGCCGCAACCCGCAAGGCCGAATTCGTCCTGACCCTGTCCTGCCCGGACAAGCCAGGCATCGTCAGGGCCGTTACGACGTTCCTGGCTGACCGAGGCTTCGACATCGTGGAGCACAAGCAGTTCGATGACCACGTCAGCGGCAATCTCTACCTCCGTACCGCCTTCACGGCAGGAGCGCCGGCAGACACTGACGTCCCGGACACTGTCGAAGTTCTCACGGAAGCGTTCCAGCCAATCGGCGAGGACTTCGGAATGAACTTCACCATCCACGACGGCAGGCCGCAGCGCCTGCTGGTGATGGTCTCGAAGTTCGGGCACTGCCTCAACGACCTCATCTTCCGGTGGCAGGCCGGCAGCCTTGGCGCCGAAATCGCCGTCGTGGTTTCCAATCATGAAACCCTCCGCCCCATGGCTGAGGCTGCAGGGCTGCCCTTCATCCACGTTCCGGTCACCGCCGAAACCAAGCCCCAGGCCGAAGCCCGGCTGCTGGAGCTGGTGGCGGAGTACGACGCGGACCTCGTTGTCCTGGCCCGCTACATGCAGGTGCTGTCCAACGAGCTCTGCGGAAACCTGCGCGGCCGTGCCATCAACATCCACCACTCGTTCCTGCCCGGCTTCAAGGGTGCCAAGCCGTACCACCAGGCCTACGACCGCGGCGTGAAGCTCGTCGGCGCCACTGCCCACTATGTGACGGCGGACCTGGACGAGGGTCCCATCATCGAGCAGGAGGTCTTCCGCGTGGACCACAGCCTGGATGCGGACGCCCTGGTAACCGTGGGCCGGGACGCGGAAACACAGGCGCTGGCCCGGGCCGTGAAATGGCACTGCCAGCACCGGGTCCTGCTCAACAACACCCGCACCGTCGTCTTCCGCTAACGCGAACACCAAGCCAACAGGAGAAACAACACCCATGAGCTCATCACCACGCGTTGTCATCATCGGCGCCGGCATTGTCGGAACCAACCTTGCCGACGAACTCGCCACCCGGGGCTGGACCAACATCACGGTGGTGGAACAGGGCCCGCTGGAACTTGCCGGCGGCTCCACCTCGCATGCGCCCGGCCTGGTGTTCCAGAACAACCCGTCACGGACCATGACCGAATTCGCCACCTACACGGTGAACAAGCTGCTCGCCCTGAGTAAGGACGGCGAGTCCTGCTTCAACCAGGTGGGTGGCCTTGAGCTGGCAACCACCCCCGAGCGCCTGGCCGACCTCAAGCGCAAAATGGGCGTGATGACCTCGTGGGGCGTCGAAAGCCGGATCGTCGACGCTGACGAATGCGAAAAGATCTACCCCCTCCTGAACACCGGAAAGCTCACCGGCGGCCGCGAGGTCCTGGGCGGCCTGCTCATCCCCACCGACGGCCTGGCCCTGGCCGCCCGTGCGGTACAGCTGCTGATGGAGCGCTCCAGCGAGGCGGGCGTAACGTACCAGGGCAACACCACCGTGACCGGCATCGCCCAGGAGGGCGGCAGGGTGACCGGCGTCGAAACCGACAACGGACTGATCCCGGCGGACATCGTGGTGTCATGTGCAGGTTTCTGGGGCCGTGAACTCGGCAAGATGGTGGGGCTGGAAGTCCCGCTGCTGCCGCTGGCCCACCAGTACGCCATCAGCACCCCGCTGCCCGAACTCGAGGGCGACAACGAGCTCCCCAAGGGTGCCAGCAAGCCCATCCTGCGCTACCAGGACAGGGACCTGTACTACCGCGAATGGGGCGACCGCATTGGCATCGGCAGCTACGCCCACCGCCCCATGCCGGTGGACATGTCCGCCTTGCCGAAGGTCTCCGCAGAGGAAATGTCGGACCACCGCATGCCCTCCCGCCTGGAGTTCACCCTGGAAGACTTCCTGCCCGCGTGGGAGGACAGCCAGGACCTGCTGCCGGCGCTCCGCGGTTCCGCGATCCAGGACGGCTTCAACGGCATCTTCTCCTTTACGCCGGACGGCGGCCCGCTCATGGGCGAGGCCCCGGACCTCCAAGGCCTCTTCGTGGCTGAGGCGGTGTGGGTGACGCACTCGGCCGGTGTGGCCAAGGCAATGGCTGAGCTGCTGGTGGAAGGCCGGTCACGCACCGACCTGCACGGCTGCGAGCTCACCCGTTTCGAAAAGGTGCAGACCTCCGACGCCTACGTCAGCGAAACGTCCCAGCAGAACTTCGTGGAAATCTACGACGTGATGCACCCGCTGCAGCCCAGGGAATCCCCGCGGGACCTGCGCGTCAGCCCGTTCAACGTCAGGCAGAAGGAGCTCGGGGCCTTCTTCCTGGAGTCCGCCGGCTGGGAGCGCCCGCACTGGTTCGAGGCCAACCGCGGCCTGCTTGAGGAGCTGCCGGCAGAGTGGCAGACGCCGGAGCGGGACGAGTGGTCCGCCATGTTCTCTTCCCCCATCTCCGCCGCCGAAGCGTGGAAGACGCGTACCGCCGTCGGACTTTTCGACATGACTCCGCTGAAGCGGCTGTCCGTCGTGGGTCCCGGCGCGCAGGCGCTGCTGCACCGGCTCAGCACGGGCAACATTGCCAAGAAGCCTGGTGCCGTGACGTACTGTCTGCTGCTGGAGCACGACGGCGGCATCCGCAGTGACGTGACCGTCGCACGGCTGGCGGAGGAAGACTTCCAGCTGGGCGTTAACAGCAACGTGGACTTCGACTACTTCCGGGTGGAGGCCCGGAAGCAGTCGGCCGCGGATCCGGCCCAGTGGGTGCACGTTTCCGACATCACCGGCAGCACCTGCTGCATCGGGCTGTGGGGGCCGCTGGCGCGCGAGGTGATCGGCAAGGTCAGCGCCGACGACCTGACCAACGACGGCCTGAGGTACTTCCGCACCAAGGAAATCTCCGTTGGGGGCATCCCGGTCACGGCCATGCGGCTCTCCTACGTGGGCGAGCTCGGCTGGGAGCTGTACACCACCGCCGAATACGGGTTGAAGCTGTGGGACCTGCTGTTCGAGGCGGGCCGGGAACACGGCATCATCGCGGCCGGCCGCGGCGCGTTCAACAGCATGCGGCTGGAGAAGGGCTACCGGCTGTGGGGCACGGACATGACCTCCGAGCACCACCCGTACGAGTCCGGCCTGGGCTTCTCCGTGGCCAAGGACAAGACCGGGTTTGTGGGTTGTGAGGCTCTTGCTGCCCGCAAGGAGCAGCCCGCCACCCGTGCCCTGCGGTGCCTGACGGTCGACGACGGAACGTCCATCGTGCTGGGCAAGGAACCTGTGTACGTGGACGGTTCCGCAGCCGGTTACGTCACGAGCGCCGCTTACGGGTACTCCGTGCGGAAGCCGATCGCCTACGCGTGGCTGCCGGCTTCGGTGTCTATCGGTGATTCCGTGGAGATCGAGTACTTCGGGAAGCGCATCGCCGCCACGGTCTCGGCTGAGCCGCTGTTCGATCCGGGCATGGAGCGCCTCCGCGGCTAGCGCTTCCTACCCCCGGCGAGATGGCATTTGACGGTAATCCCGGCGCCGGACATTGCCATTAAGTGCCATCTCGCGGGGTAGATCTGGCGGCTGCGGTCCTGGGTGTCCGGCGGCATAACCTTGCCTCGTCCTGCTCCTGGTGCTTGGCTGGAGGAATGGCTGACGAAGAAGTTTCCAAGAACGTTCCTTCAGACGAGCACCTGCGGCAGGATGTCGCACCGGAATCCGGGGGAGAGCCCCAGGATGCACCGGACAGCGGCTTTACGCCCGGACAGACTAACGCGGGCCAGCAGGTGGGCGGGCTCGCCTCGGCCAGCGGCTACGGCAAAAACCTGGATCCCGAGGCCGAGCCCGACGGCAACAACCCCGTCTAAGCAGCGGCCCACGGTACAGAAAGCGACAACTACACAAAAGCGCCGGGGGGGGGGGGGGGGGGGGGGGGGGGGGGGCGGGGGGGGGGGGGCGCGGGGGCGGTTTTTTGTTTTGTTTTGTGGGTGGGGGGGGGGGGGGGTGGGGGGGGGGGGGGACAACAAAACCCAAAAGGGGG
>NZ_JAJOMC010000093.1 GCF_021129155.1 Arthrobacter sp. AK04 | reverse complement strand
CGCCCCAGCAGGAGTGCGCCCACCCCCACCGGTCCGCCGATCTTGTGGCCGGAAATGGACATGGCGTCCAGCCCTGAGGCTTTGAAATCCACGGGGAGCGAGCCGAACGCCTGAACCGCGTCCGAGTGCACGGGGACGCCGGCGGCGTGCGCCAGCTCCACGATCCTGGTGATGGGCTGGACAGTGCCTACCTCGTTGTTGGCCCACATGACAGTGACCAGGGCAATGGTGTCCGGCTCACGGGACAGTTCTTTTTCAAGGACAGCGAGGTCCACCACTCCGGTGCTGTCCACCGGCAGCCATACGACCTCCGCGCCTTCGTGCCGTTCCAGCCATTCCACCGTGTCCAGGACCGCGTGGTGTTCGACGGCGGAGCACAGGATGCGGCGCCGTGCGGGCATCCCTGCCACGCGGGACCAGTACAGCCCCTTTACGGCCAGGTTGTCCGACTCCGTGCCACCCGACGTGAAAATGACTTCCGACGGATGGGCCCCAGCGGCGGCAGCAACAGCCTCCCGGGCATCCTCCACGGCACGGCGGGCCCGCCGGCCGGAACCGTGCAGCGATGACGGGTTGCCGGTGCGGGCCAGTTCACGGGTCAGCGCGGCCAGCGCCTCAGGTGCAAGGGGGGTGGTTGCTGCATGATCGAGGTAAACGGGCACGCCACAATTCTACCGGCCCGCCCTCCCGGGCTGATGCCGTCCTGCTGCTAGGCGGACGGCGGGATCAGCGGCAGGAAACGGGCGACGTCGGCCCTCGCCGCTGCGAGCGCGGCAGCGTCGGGGCACGAGAGGGAGATATAGACGGACGAACCGGCCGTGCCGAACAGCCGGGCCAGCACTGCAGTTGCCCTTCCTGCCGGCTGGGCTGCCTGCTCCAGGGCCAGGACCTCAACAGTCCTGCCGGGCCCTTCCGGGTCCCCGCCCCACCGCAGGGTCTCCGCCTTCAGGTAGCCGGGCAGGATGGACGGGTCCAGATACTCAAAAAGTGCAACGGTGGATTCCCTGTCGTCACCCCGGACCAGGGCGGCCTGGTTGGTGCGCACCTTCGCCGCCACAAGGCAACCGTCCCCCTTCACGTACCGGGCTTCACCGGCCACGCTGCCGCCGGCGGCCTTCCATCCCGGCGCCTCCTTCAGCCCGTCCGCGATGCCTATGGGCTTGCCGGGGGCCAGGCTGCCGCCGGCGGCAAAGGGAAGGTCCTGCGCGGCCCCCGCAGCAGCGTCATGGCCGGGGGTAATGGTGGGCGTGGCCGGCACCGGCGTACTGGCGGCAGGTTGCGGAGCCGCAGGGTCACGCACGTCCACGCTGCAGCCGCCGGCCAGCACAGCTCCAAGGGCGGCTGCCAGCACCGGCACCACCCGCCGCCTGGCCCCGCCGGCCAATCCCGCCGTCGTCGGCATATCCATCCCTGCCCCAATACGTTCCGCCGCGGCCAGGACAGCCACGCATGCACGAGTCTAAATGCACCTGCCCGGGCCGCCCGCACCGGGTCGTGGCCCGCGGGGGAACCTTGCGGGGCTGGAGCGTCGTTGTTCAAGACAGGCCGTTAAACTGTGCGGACCGGGCTACCTGCGAAGACTGGCCATACCAACAGAAGGATGAGGGCTTGACCGAGAGCAGCAGCTCCTATTACCAGGTACTTCGCGTGGCGGTAACTGCCACGGAGAAGGAGATCAAGGTGGCCTACCGCAGGGCCGCCCGGACGGCGCATCCCGATCACGGCGGAGACGCCGCCGCGTTCCGGCAGGTGACACGTGCCTACGAGACCCTCATCGACCCCACCCGCAGGAAAGCCTACGACCGCTCCTACGCAGCCGGCACGCTCCGCAACGAGGACTCGGACGGGGAGGCGCATTTCGACGCGCCTCCGGCGGGCAGCCGCGCTTCGGCCACCGTGCACAGGCAGGCCAATGTCCGCAACACGGCCGGGGATCCCCCGGTCTACGTCCCGCCATATGAGGACACCCCGTCCGGAGGGGTTCCCCTGGTTCCCCTTTCGGTCGCCAGCCAGCAGGTGCACGGCATGCCCCGCAAACGCGGTATTTTCGGGGCCGAGGCCCGCATCCAGCGGGAGATGCGCACCGTCCAGCTCCTGACCCGCCAGGTCCTGCCGGCCATCCCGGCCGCACGCCTGATCAACGGTCTCCAGTCCCCTGCCGACAACAGCCACATCGACCACGCAGTCCTGTCCGGGTACCGGCTCGCACTGATCGGCTCGATGCTCCTGCCTAAGGGCGCCTATGCCTGGGACGGGCGCACGTTGAACCACGGAGGCCGCGCCATCGCCCCGCCGCAGCTCACGCACGTTGTCCGGGCCATGCAGGACATCTTCCCGGAGCTGAACGTCACGGGCTGGACTGTGGTGCTCAACCCTGGCGGCAACCTCCACGAGCCCGTCATAGACAACCACCGCCGTTCAGCCGGCGCCCTCGAGGCGGTCCAGGTTGTCAACGCGGCGGGGATGGTGCGTGGGCTGAAGGAATTCCTTGCGGCCGGGCCCGCGCCCAATACGGTCAATGTTCCGGTGCTGGCCAGGCTGCTGCGCGGCATGCACTGACAACGGTGGCTAGGATGGAACGGTGTTCCGCATCCTTTTCCACGCCCCCGAAATCCCCGGCAATACCGGCAATGCCATCAGGCTCGCGGCCATCACGGGTGCCGAACTGCACCTCGTGGAACCGCTGGGGTTCGACTTCTCGGATGCAAAGCTCCGCCGTGCCGGGCTGGATTACCACGACCTCGCCGTCGTTACAGTGCACGCCGGCATCGAGGAGGCGTGGCAGCACCTGCAACCGGAGCGGGTCTACGCCTTCACCTCCGACGGTGCCGCCAGCTATACCGATATCTCCTACCAGCCGGGCGACGTCCTCATGTTTGGCCGGGAGTCCGTGGGACTGCCGCCGGAACTGAAGGCGGATCCCCATGTGACCGCCACGGTGCGGCTGCCCATGCTTCCGGCCCTGCGTTCCCTGAACCTTGCCAACGCCGCCTCCATCGCCGTGTACGAGGCCTGGCGCCAGCAGGGCTTTGCCGGCGCCAAAATCTGACACCGCAGAAGCCGGCAACTTCTTTGCGCGTCCGGCCCATCCATCCTGGCGGCTGCTCCGAATCACTCCCGACAACATTCCCAGGCGTTCGAGGAGCTGCAGGTGACATTGCTGGAGTCAAGATCCAGGACCTCCCGCAGCAGCCACGGCGCTACTGCTGAGGATTCACGGCCGGGAGACTTATGCTTGGTAGTGATGGAAACCCCCAACGCGCCACATTCCGAGGCCCACGCCGCGGTGACAGACCCCCCGGCCGACCTCAGCCACCGGCTTTCAGTCCTGCTGGAAGGCATAGGCCGGGGTGACCAGGCGGCCTTCGCCGAGTTCTACCAGCTCACGTCCCGCCGCGTCTTTGGCATGGCCCGCAGGGTCCTGATCGATCCCGAACTCAGCGAGGACACTACGCAGGAGGTCTTCCTCCAGGTGTGGCAGAACGCCTCCAAGTTCGATCCCAAAGCCGGGAGCCCGCTCTCCTGGCTGATGACGATCTCGCATCGCCGGGCCGTGGACAAGGTCCGGTCCTCGCAGTCCTCCACGGATCGCGAGGCCAAGTACGGCGCCAGCACCCAGGACATCGACCACGACTCCGTGGCGGACCAGGTGGGAAGCAGGCTGGAGGCGGAGGCCGTGGTGCGGTGTTTGGAGACACTGACCGAAACGCAGCAGGAGTCCGTGCGCCTGGCGTACTACGGCGGTCTCACCTACCGGGAAGTTGCCGAACGCCTGAACGCCGCAGTTCCCACCATAAAATCCCGCATCCGCGATGGATTGATCCGACTGAAGACCTGTCTGGGGGTGAGTTGAGATGACTGAAACCAACAATGGCCGCAATGGCCGTTCCGGTTCCTTTGGCGACACCGTTGCCATGGACCTGGCTTCGGGCCGCGCTGTGGACCTGGCCGAGCTCTATGCACTGGATGCTGTGACTGATGGGGAACGCCAGGCAATCGAACAGTACATGTCTGCCGCCCCTGCGGCGGAAAGGACCGAATTCTTCGACCGGGTGCGCCAGGCGAGGGAAACCCTGGCACGGACCTTCCGCGTGGAGGATCAGCCGCCGGCTGATCTTTTCGACCGTATCGTTGCCCAGCTGCCGGTCCAGGGCAGCAGCCCGGACGCCGGCAACCCGGCTCCTCCTGCCCCAGGACAAATTGCGGCGGGTCAGTCCGCACCGGGGCACCCGGCAACAGGACAAGCCCAGCCCGCCGGTGGTGACGAACTTGCCAGGGCCCGGCAGCGGCGCGAGGAACGGCGCCGTCCTGGAGGCCCGCGCCGTTGGCTCGCAGGCGTCGCGGCTGCCGCCGCCATAGCCCTGGGCGGTGTAGGTGTGGGGTCCTACCTGGCTGACCAGAATGACCCAATGAACCAGGTGGTGCGTGCCGGAGACCTGCGCGAAGCCTCGGTGGACGTGGCGGGCGGCGGTACGGCGACCCTCCTGATCTCCTCATCAGAGGATGCCGCCGTCGTCAAAATGAACGGCGTTCCCGCCCCGCCGGAGGGAAAGGTCTACCAGATGTGGCTGATCCCCAAGGACGGCTCGGCGCCGGTGTCCCAAGGTTTGATGGATGAGGAAGCTCTGTCCAAGCCCGCAGTGGTGGAGGGGATTTCCTCCGCCGCAGCGCTCGGCATAACAGTGGAGCCGGCGGGCGGATCCCAGTCCCCCACCCTGCCCACGGTTGCCGCCGCCCCGCTGGGGGCCTGAGGCACCAGCCAGGACGCCAAAAGCGCCCCATTCCATTCCGTCAAGGGAAGGATCGGGGCGCTTTTGCCTGTACTTATCAGAAGCCGGCGATGGTTCCTGGCCCGTTGACCGCCACCACGTGGAAGGCCTCGGCACTGCGCCCGTCCGCAAGTCCCGCCCTGGCAGCGTTCACCCTCATGCCCTGCCGGACTGTTGCCTCCATGGCTTCCACATCAGGGTGCTGGCTGACGTGGACATGGATCGCCCCGAGCTTGGACTCCACGTGGTCGGTGACATCCACAAAGTGGTTCTCCCGCTCCTCCGGCCCGGCATAGAGCCACAGCCACGGGAGCTTGTAGGCCTCCAGCCCGGCCCCTGCCAGCTCCGGGTAGGCGAAGGGGTTTTCCACGGCCGGGTACACGGCGCGGGTTACGGCCTCCCCCACCGCGAGATGGTCCGGGTGGCTTTTCTGGATGCGCTTCCAGTTCCGTTCCGGGTGCATGGAAAGCACGACGTCGGGACGGATTTCCCGAATCAGCTTCACCACGCCCTTCATCACCTCGTGCGAGGGTTCAAGGAAGCCATCCCGCTGGTGGAGGTAGTGGATATCGGTAACCCCCACCAGCTCCGCGGCGCGGCGCTGCTCAGCGTCGCGGAGGGCGATGATGCCGGGCCGGTGCGCCGGATCGAAGCCGCCTGCGTCGCCGTCGGTCATGATGCAGTAGCTGACCTGGACGCCGGCGGCCGTCCAGGCGGCGATGGTGCCGGCAGCACCGAAATCAATGTCATCCGGGTGCGCCGCAAAACAGAGCACCCGCCCAACCCGGTGTACGTCCGGGTTGAACGGGCTCTGCGCCTGCTGGGGAAAGGCAGTCAAAGAGTCAGCCTTTTCGCTTCTTGATCTCCGCGGTGGCCTGCGGGAGGACGTCGAAGAGGTCACCCACGATGCCGAAGTCCGCGATCTCGAACACCGGAGATTCGGCATCCTTGTTCACGGCAACAATGACCTTTGCCGTCTGCATCCCGGCTTTCTGCTGGATGGCTCCGGAAATGCCCGCCGAAATATAAAGCTGCGGGGACACGGTTTTTCCGGTCTGCCCCACCTGCGCGTCGTGGCTGATCCAGCCGGCGTCGGTGGCCGCACGGGAGGCGCCAACTGCGGCTCCGAGGGCATCGGCCAGTTCCTCCACCGGCCCGAAGTCGCCGTCCAGGCCGCGTCCGCCGGCTACGACGATGCGGGCATCGGTAAGGTCGGGCCGGCCGCTGGCAACCTTCTGCTCCCTGGCCGTTATCCGGGCCGCGGCGCTGACGGCGGGCACCTCGACCGTGACGGTCTCCAGCGCAACCGGGGCCGCAGCAGGTTCGGGGACCACATTGTTCGCCTTGACGGTCAGCACGCTGACCGCCGTGCCGGCCTTGCAGGCCGTGTTGTAGGAACCGGCCAGGACTGACTTGTGCGCGGTGCCGTCCGCATCCACGGCGACGACGTCAGTGATGACTCCAGCGCTGAGGCGGATTCCCGCCCTGGCTGCGATCTCCTTGCCTTCCGGCGAGTTGTCCAGCAGGACTATCGAGGCCCCGGCCTGTTCAGCGGCAGCGGCCACGTAGGCCGCCTTGGGCGCCACCAGGAAATCATCCAGGTCCTCGGCAGAGGGGAGCAGCACCGTGCTGACGCCGTACTCCGCAAAGCTGGCGGCGACGTCGTCGTGCAGCTTTCCGTTAAGGGCAACCGCGGTTTCCCCGAGCGACCGGCCCAGGGTGAGCAGCTCAAGGCTGCTCTTCTTGAGCGACGTGCCGGGGTTGTCAATGAATACAAGTACTTTTGCCATGTCTGTGGTCCCTCTTAGAGCAGCTTCTGGGCGGCCAGGAAGTCAACGAGCTTGATGCCGGCATCGCCTTCGTCGGTGATGATGGTGCCGGCGGTCCGGGGCGGACGCTCCTCGGCGCTGAGCACGCTGGTCCAGGAACCTGTGTGTCCAACCTGCGCCGGGCCCACCCCGATGTCAGCCAGGGAGAGGGTGGTGATGCTCTTGCGCTTGGCAGCGATAATCCCCTTGAAGTTGGGGTAGCGCGGCTCGTTGATCTGGTCTGTCACCGAGACGACAGCGGGGAGGGGGGCTTCGACTGTCTCGGAGGACGTGTCGGCGTCGCGGCGTGCGGTGAGGCGGCCGCCGTCGACGTCCAGCGAGGACGCGAAGGTGACCTGCGGGAGTCCCAGGCGCTCCGCGAGCTGTGCAGGAACCAGCGAGGTCTCCCCGTCGGTTGAGGCCATGCCGGTGAGGACCAGGTCCACGGGCGCGCCAGTGCCCAGGTGCCTGATGGCCGCAGCCAGCGCCAGCGAGGTGGCCGCGGCGTCCGAACCTGCAAGGGCATCATCGGTGAGGTGCACACCTTCGGTTGCACCGATCTGCAGTGCCTTCTTGATGGCGTTCACTGCACCCGAGGGGCCCATGCTCAGGGCGATGACCTGGTTTCCTGCCTTGGCTCCGCCGCGGGCTTCGGCCAGCTGCAGCGCTGCCTCCAGGGCGTATTCGTCAAGCTCGGACAGGATGCTCTCGTCGCGGTCAGTCGTGTAGCCCTCACCGGTGAGGTGGCGGTCAAACTGGGCGTCCGGTACATGCTTGACCAGGACGATGATCTTCAATGTATCTTCCACTGTGTTTACAGCAGCCTTCCATGCTTGTGGACAGCCAGCCGGGTGAGGTCATGGCCGCGGAATGCCCGGCATGCGGGTAGCTCCTAGCTAACCATATAGGCGCACTCCGGCGCCCTCTTCCGTTAACGCCTGTGTCAGCGCTCCCCCGGCTGCCGTTCACGGCGGATGCATAACGACGGCGGCGCCCGCCACGTGGGGGCACCGCCGTCTGTCCTTGCCTGTTGCCTTGCCGGCCCCTTGCTAGCTTGCTGCGGCACCCAGGGTGACGTCGAACGTCTGTTCCTTGCCGTTCCGAAGGACGGTGATCTTGACGCTGGACCCGGCGGGCTGTTCCCGCACTGCAGCGGTCAGCTGTTCCGGTTCACCAATGGCGAGATCGTTGAATTTGGTGATTACGTCGCCCACCTTGATCCCTGCCTTGCCGGCTGCGGAATCGGCCTCCACGGTGGCAACATCCGCGCCAATCGAGAACCCTGAAGCGGCACTGGAGGCAGTTTTCTTCTTCACGCTGACACCCAGCTGGCCGTGCGAGGCCTTGCCGGTGTCAATAATTTCCTGCGCCACCCGCTTGGCATGGTTGATCGGGATGCTGAAGCCGACTCCGATGTTTCCGCTGGTTGAGGATGCGCTGGATCCCGCGGATGCGATGGCCACGTTGACGCCGATAACCTCGCCGCTGCTGTTGACCAGGGCACCGCCGGAATTTCCCGGGTTGATGGCGGCGTCAGTCTGGATGACATTGATGGAGATCTCGCCCTGGTCCGCCGTCTGCTGGCTCTGGCCCCCGCCCGGAGGCGCGAACTGGAATCCGCCTTCGTCGTCGCCCTCGGCGTTGTCCCCTTCCTCCGGGGCTGCGGCCGAGGCAACACTGATGGTCCGGTTGAGCGTTGAGACGATTCCGTCCGTCACCGTGCCGGTCAGGCCCAGCGGCGAACCGATGGCGATGGCGGTGTCCCCTACGTTGAGTTTCCCGGAGTCGCCCAGGGTGGCGGGGGTAAGGCCGGAGGCGTTGTCCACCTTGATGACTGCAAGATCGGACAACGGATCTGTGCCAACAAGTTTGGCCGTGAGGACCCTGCCGTCACTGGTGCGTACCTCAAGGGCAGCGTCGGCCGTCTG
This sequence comes from Arthrobacter sp. AK04, assembly GCF_021129155.1. GTDB lineage: Bacteria > Actinomycetota > Actinomycetes > Actinomycetales > Micrococcaceae > Arthrobacter > Arthrobacter quantipunctorum. Next base: position 3,050 of record NZ_JAJOMC010000093.1, on the reverse strand, counting down.
GCCGTCGAGTGTGACCACGTGCGTGTTGGTGAGGATGTGTCCCTGGTCGTCCAGGATGATGCCCGAGCCCGTACCGCCCGAGCCGCCGGCTGCTGCACTGATGGTCACAACGCTGGGCGACGCCTTCAGGGCAGCTGCCGTAATGGCGTTTACGTTGTCCTTGTTGTTGACGATGACTGTGCCGGGCTGGCTGTTGCTGGTCACGGCAGCACCGGAACCGGCGTTGCTGGACAGTTCCGCGGAACCAACAGTGGCCACTCCCCCTCCCACCAGCCCGGCTGCCAGGATGCTGGCTACGAGGGTACCCACGCCGAACGTCGCTTTCCGCCGCGGGGCATCCTTGGGATTGGGGGCGAAGGAGTTGCCGCTGTGGGCGCTGCCGGCGCCGAGGTTGGTTGCTCCGTGGTCCTGGCCCGCGTACTGGCGGTCCTGGCTGGCGTAGCCGTAACCGGGGTGGGGCGCCTGGAACTGGCCGGGCCCCTGGGGCGCGGAGGGCTCCTGGCCAGCGGTGTGCTGCCCGCCGTAAAAGGGCTGCCGCTGGGGGTAGACGGGACGCTGGGTTCCGGGAAGTTCCTGTGTGGGGTTGCCGCCCTGCTGTTCCAGCCGCTCAGTGGGGTACTGGCGGGAGCCAGACCCGCTCACGCCGGGTTCACCTGCGGGCTGCTCTCCGGCAGCGGGTTCCTGCGTGTGTTCGGCGTGCTGCCCCCAGGGATCCTGCGGGTCCTGACCGGTGTTCCTCGGGGCGGGACCCGGTGTCTGGTTCTCAGTCATGGGACTTCCTTTCATCCTCGTCTGCATTAACTATGGACTCCCTGGCTGGAACAAGCTCGGATGTTTGCTGAGAGCTTCCTGAAGGGCCGTCCCGCTCCTGACTGGCGTGGGGTTGGCGTTTCGCTGCTGGCATATTCGGGCCGATGGACTGGCTGTGGGGTGCACCATAGAATCAAGATGAATTGCCACAGCGACCTGCGGCTTCACACCAAGCGTGGGGGCGCTGCTGGATTCTGAGACGACTGATTCGTCCCGAATTGGTGTCAGGCGTGCTGAAGGGTTGCACATGCGGTCAAAGTTCAAACGTATATTCGCCGTGATCGGCCTTACCGCCTTCCTGGCGATGCCAGCTGGCGCGGCCTGGGCCGAGCCGCCGGTCACTCTGGACCCTGCAACCAAAATTGTGGATGCTGCTGGAGTCCTTGGCTCGCAGAAGGGCGAGGTCCAGGACGCCATCAAGAAGCTCGGTGCGGACCACGCCACTGTACTGCACGTCGTCACCGTCAAGAGATTTGAAAACCCGGCAGACCGGGAAGCCTGGTCAGACGAGGTTGCCGAAAAGGCCAACCTCGGTTCCAACGCTTTGATCTTTGCGGTAGCTACTGAGACGAGGCAGTACGTCCTGAACAAGGGCGGCAGCAAGATCACGGCTGCCCAAATCGAGAATATTAAGAGCAAGGCCATCGGTCCGCAGCTCGCGAACGACAACTATGCGCAGGCGGCAATCAACGCCGCAGCAGCAATCGGTGATGCTGCCGGCGGCGGCAGCGGCAATGTCCCCGGCGACGGTTCCGGGGCCGGAGTTCTTGTGGGGGCGGGTGTTGTGGCTGCCGGTGGTGCCGGCGCGTACCTCTACTTCCGCAACAAGCGCAAGAAGGCAGCCGGGCAGGCAGCCAACGCCAGCTATGGCCCGCAGGGCGCTGAGCTCGATCCGCTGGCGTCGCTGAGCGTCGAGGAACTCCGCCGCAAGGGCGGCTCCCTGCTGATCGAGGCGGACGATGCCATCAAGTCCAGCGAGCAGGAACTCATGTTCGCCCAGGCTCAGTACGGTGATTCCGCCGTCGGCAATTTCACCAAAGCGCTGAACGAAGCCAAGGCCCACCTGAGCGAATCCTTCAAGCTGCAGCAGCAGCTGGACGACCACATCCCGGACACCGAAGAGCAGCAGCGGACGTGGCTCGGCGAGATCATCCGCCGGTCCGAAGCCGCGCTGGCGTCCCTCCAGGAGCAGAAGGCGGACTTCGACTCCCTGCGTGAACTTGAGAAGAACGCACCGCAGGCGCTTGCAGCTGTCAACGCCGGTGCGCGCGAAGCTGACTCGAAGATCTCCAGCGCGGAGGAGTCCCTCACCTCACTCCGTTCGAAGTATTCGGAAAGTGCCCTGACCCAGGTTTCCGACAACATCCTGCAGGCAAAGGAACGCCTGGCATTCGTACAGAACGCCACCGCCACCGCCCAGCAGAAGCTGGCTGAGGGAGAAGGCAGCCTCGCCGCTGTAGCAGTCCGCGCAGCCGAAGAGAGCCTGCACCAGACCAACGTCCTCCTGGACGCCATCGCCAAGGTTTCCTCCAACCTGGATGAAGCCCGGAGCAGCCTCGAAAGTGCAGTCGTGGACACCTCCCAGGACCTCGCGCAGGCACGGGCCATGATCCAGTCGGGCGCCCACCCCGAACTGGCTGGTCCGGTAGCCGGAGTCGAAAACGCCCTCGCGCAGGTCAAGGCAGAAATCCAGGGCGGCAAGATCGACCCCATTGCCACCCTCCAGCGCGTTGAAACTGCCCACCAGTCGCTGGACCAGGCCCTCAGTGGCATCCGGGATCAGCAGGAACAATCCCGCCGGGCGCAGGCCTCTCTCCAGCAGACCATCATGTCGGCCCAGGCGCAGATCAGCGCGACGTCGGACTACATTACTGCCCGCCGTGGCGGTGTGGGCACAGAGGCACGCACGCGGCTGGCCGAGTCGCAGCGGAACCTTGACTACGCCCTGTCCATTGCACGCACCGATCCTGTGACGGCCCTGACCTACGCACAGCAGGCCCACGCCCTGGCCGCACAGGCCGCCCAGCTGGCGCAGGCGGACGTGGACCACTTTGGCGGCTACGCCAACCAGGGCTACGGCCGCGGCGGGATGTTTGGAGGCGGCGGCGGCGGAGGCCTCGGCGGCGCCATCCTGGGCGGCATCCTCATCAACTCGATCCTTAACGGAGGCGGCGGCGACATGGGTGGCTGGGGCGGAGACTCCGGCGGCGGCGGAGACTTCTAGGCCACGGCCAAGTATC
>NZ_JAJOMC010000092.1 GCF_021129155.1 Arthrobacter sp. AK04 | reverse complement strand
CCCCCCCCCCCCCCCCCCCCCCCCCCCCCCCACCACCCCCCCCCCCCCCCCGCGCGGGGCCCCGCCCGCGCGGGGGCCCCGCCCGCGCGGCCCCCCGCTTGCGTGTCGCACCCGGAGGGGCTGCCCGCCCCGCTGCGATGCTGGCACACTGGGCCAATGAACGAGGCACTCTCCCCCTCCCGCCGGCCCGGCATCCGGGCAGCGATGTTTGTGGATTTCGACAACGTGTTCACAGGCCTGCAGGCCCTGGACCCCCTGGCCGCCAAGCGGTTTGCCGAGGACCCCAAGCATTGGGCGGACGCCTTGTCAGCGGGAGGATCCGGGGAGGGAGCCCGCCGCTTCCTGATCCGCAACTGCTACCTGAACCCCATGGTGTACTCGAAGTACCGGACCTACTGGACCCGCGCCGGTTTCCGTGTGATCGACTGCCCGTCGCTGACGCAGCGGGGCAAGAGCAGCACGGACATCAACCTGGTGCTTGACGCGATGGACGCCCTGTCCGGCAGCGGCGGCATCGAGGAATTCTTCATCGCCTCGGCCGATGCCGACTTTACGTCCCTGATCCAGCGGTTCCGGGCCGCCGACCGGATGACCACCGTGATCGCGGCCGGCGCCGTGGCCTTCGCCTACCGGGAAATGGCGGACCACGTGGTGGAGTCGCACGACTTCGTGGCCATCCTCCACGGCACCACCGCCGAGCCCCTCCACGCTGGGGCGGCCGCGAAGCAGCCGCAGGCCCCTGCCGCGGCCAAACCGAAAACCAAAGCCAGCTCCCCTGCCATCCGCGAAGTACTGGACTTCGTCCGGTCCGCGCCGGGACCTGTGGTGGGCGCGATGGTGGCGCACCGGGCGCTCACGGCCGACCCCTCGCTGAAGACGGACTGGGGCGGGTTCGGAAAGTTCGGGACGTGGGTCTCCCAGATCGGCAAGGACGTGGAATATTCGGCAGCGCAGGGCGGCTGGGTCTGGGACGCGAAGCGGTTTTCAACCGAGGATCTTCCCCTGCCTGCGGACCTCCAGCCGCGCATCGAGGAGCAGGTCACCCGGGTGACGGACGTGCCGGCATTGTCCACTGCCCAGTTCCGGCAGATATTCCAGTCCATGGCGGCGCGGCTCCGGGAACACCCGCCGCTCAACCGCACCGAACTGTCCCGCCAGGTCCGGGATGACTGCGTCAGCGCGGGCCAGCCGGTCTCCCGGAATGCGGTGAGCTTTGTGCTGCAGGGCCTCGCCTACGCCAACTTCCAGCTCAGCGACAAGTCGACGGCGGCCGAACTGGCGGCAGCATGGACGGCGAACGTGGAGGAACTCTGCCGGGTGGCGCTGCTGGAGTTCGACGCCGGCGAGAAGCTTGCGGTGCGGCGCTGGGCGAGCGGCGGGCTGCTGGAGAACGGACAGGCTTAGGCGGACGACGGCGAACTGCGGCACCGTATCCAAGCGTCGGGTTCCTGGACGGCCCGGCGCCGGGACGTTTGGCTCTGGACCCGTCCCCGGCCGGTTGCAAGACTGGCTTGCATGAAGTTCCTTGACGCCCCGCCCCGGTTCCTGTTCTTCACGGGCAAAGGCGGTGTGGGCAAGACGTCGGTGGCGTGCGCGTCGGCGCTCTCCCTGGCGCGGGTCGGCCGGAAGGTGCTGCTGGTCAGCACGGACCCCGCGTCCAATATCGGGCAGGTCTTCGGCCTCACTGTTGGAAATACCGTCACCGCAATTCCGGAAGTACCGGGCTTCGCTGCCCTGGAAATCGACCCGGAGCAGGCCGCCGAGGCCTACCGGGAGCGGATCCTCACCCCAGTCCGCGGAGTCCTGCCGGAAACCGAACTGGCCGGCATCGCTGAGAGCCTTTCCGGTTCCTGCACCACGGAGGTGGCGTCCTTCGACGAGTTCACCAGCTTGCTCGGGGATGGTGCTTCCTATGCCGAGTATGACCACATCATCTTTGACACCGCCCCGACCGGCCACACCATCCGCCTGCTGCAGCTGCCCGGCTCGTGGACGGATTTCCTTGCCACCGGCGCGGGGGAACCGTCCTGCCTGGGTCCGCTGTCCGGGCTGGACAAGCACAAGGAGGTGTATGCCAGGGCGGTCCAGGCCCTCGCCGATCCGCTGCGTACCCGGCTTGTCCTGGTGACCCGGGCCCAGCCGTCATCCCTGAAGGAGGTGGAGCGGACCTACCTCGAGCTGAACCAGATCGGCATCAGCGGCGGGTACCTGGTGGTTAATGGTGTACTGCCCGAGGCAGCCGGCGGGGAGGAGCTTGCGAAGGCCCTGCGTGCCCGGGAGGCTGCGGCCATGGCGGCAGTCCCCGGGGCGGTTGCCGGGCTCCCCCGCGACGTGCTCGAGCTCAAGCCCGGCAACATGGTGGGGATTCCGGCGCTCGAATCCCTGTTTGCTCCCGCGTCGGGCGCGGATGCTGCGGAGGGACCGCCGTCGTTCCCTGACGTCGAGGACGCCCCGCTTGCCGCACTGGTGGACGGCATTGAGGCCGACGGACACGGGCTGGTGATGTGCATGGGCAAGGGCGGCGTGGGAAAGACGACGGTGGCTGCGGCGATTGCGGTTGCCCTGGCCAGGCGGGGGCACGCCGTCCACCTCACCACCACCGATCCGGCGGCGCACTTGTCCGAGACGCTGCACGGGTCCGTCGCGGGGCTGACAGTGTCCCGCATTGACCCGGCGGCGGCCATCCAGGAATACCGGGCCCACGTGATGGACACCAAGGGCCGGAGCATGGACGATGAAGGCCGGGCTGCGCTGGCGGAAGACTTGATGTCGCCCTGCACGGACGAGGTTGCGGTGTTCCGGCAGTTCTCCCGGGTTGTCCAGGAGTCCCGGCGGCACTTCGTGGTGATGGACACCGCTCCCACCGGACATACCCTCCTGCTGCTGGATGCCACGGGCTCCTACCACCGGGAGATCTCCCGGCAGGTGGGGGGCTCGATGGGATTCGTGACTCCGCTGATGCGCCTCCAGGATCCGGTGGGGACGAAGGTCATCCTGGTGACGCTGGCCGAGACCACGCCGGTGCTGGAGGCGGAGGAACTCAAGGTTGACCTGGAGCGGGCCGGGATCCATCCGTGGGCCTGGGTCATCAACAACTCCATCGCCGCCGCCCACCCGCGCTCGCCGTTCCTTCGTGCCCGCGCGGACCAAGAGGCGGACCAGATTACGAAAGTGCGGGCCATGGCGGAGCGGGTTGCCCTGATCCCCCTGCTGCCGGAAGAGCCGATTGGAGAGGCGAAACTGACGGCGCTGACGGCTTTCACCACCCAGCGCGTTTAGCGGGAAGGTGGGACGGACGACTGCGGGACCTCCCGCCGTCGTCCGCTTGGCTGTCTTCTTGTTAGGCCGGTCACGCGCTGTTGGATGGCTACGCAGCCAGCGGCATGTCGAACAGCTGCTCCGCGAGGCTGATGAGGTGGTGGGGCGCGTCCGTCTCTTCGCCCGGGTCCATATAGCCCAGCAACAGGGCCGTTCCGTGGATGGGCTGGTCCAGCTCTACGCCGGCTTCCCGGATAAGCACTTCCGCCCGCAGGTTGGGGAAGGACCGGCTTCCGTCATTGTTCAGGTAGGCGCGCCAGCCGCGGCCGGCGATGTACCCGATTTCTCCGGCGGCCACCCGCTGGAGTGCTGTGGCGTCCAGGTCAAGGGGTTTGAGGTGCACCGGGTGGGACAGCCGGGCCGGAACCACCAGGGCGTTGCAGGAAATGTTCATGGTGTGTCCTTGGAACTGAGCACGAGGATATGCAACAGGGATGGAGCGCGGGCAGCCGGGCGGGCTAGGAGTTCCGTTCCCGGCTGCCCGCGGGCTTGTCAGCGCTGGTTCTTGCGCGGCTTTGCGAAATTCAGTTCGCTGTTCTCGTTTTTTGCCCTTTTATCGACACGTTTTTCGAGAATTGTCTTGCCCGCCTTTTTTATGGCGCCGCTTTTCGGGGATTTTCCGGACATCGGAATCACGCCTTTCTATGCTTTGCGTTACCCAGTACCATACCCACTTTTATTTTTTAAGCCAGTCCGCCAAAAATCCCGGAGTTCCGGGCTTGAAAGTCCCTTCGGTCCCGTCCGCGGGCTTGATCAAAACCGCCAGATCGGGTTTTTTTATTTGGACTCGAAAAGGTTCCCGCAGGCCACTTCCGCCATCCAGGGATTTCCGTCTAAACAAACACGGAATTTTTAAGTCCCTGCGGGAAAGCGTTGCGCTCCAGAGGACCGACCTCCCACTCCGGGACGTTGGGCCCTACGTCCGGATGCAAAGAGCTGGCAGACTGGCGAGGGCCGGCAACCGACAGAGCAAGGACCCCCACCATGGCCGTTATCTACATTCCTTACGGAACCACGGAGGGCCAGGCCGCCAAGATCGCAGAGTTCATCTCGGATGTTATCCACGCGCACGGCCACAAGGCGCAGACGGCGGACATCAAGCAGGCCGGGAACTTCATTCCCGACTGGTATGACGCGGTGATTGTCGGCGGGTCCATCCATAAGGGCAAGCACGAGGACTACCTCCTGGAGTTCGTGCAGAAGAACAAAGCCGTCCTGGAGAGCGTGCCGTCCGCGTTCTTTTCGGTCAGCCTCTCCGCGCACGGGGACACGGAGAGCGCGGAGGGCTACGTGGAGGAGTTCGAGAAAGCGACAGGCTGGCGGCCAGCCCAGGTCGGGCTCTTCAGCGGGGCTCTGGCCTACTCGCAGTACGGATTTATCAAGCGCCTGGTGATGAAAAGGATTGCCGGCAGCAAGGGCTCTCTGGACACAGACACGTCGCAGGACTACGTGTACACCGAATGGGACGGCGTAAAGCGGTTCACGGAAGACTTCCTGGAAAGGGCTGCGAGGCCGGGCGAGATGCTGTAGAGGCGACATCACGGTTCGCTTACCACGGCGGGAGGCTCCCGCCGTCGTAAGCTTCCGTTCGGCTTCTCTTAGTTCTTCGAAGGACAGCGCCGGCGAGCGGCCGTTACCGCAGCTCAGCCTCCGACTCGCGGAGCCGTGCGAATTCCTCCTCCGGCGCGCCGGCCACGAGGTGGTGACGGCTGTGGAGGGCGAAGTAGAGCAGGCCGGCCAGGAAGATGCCGGCGGTAATCGCGGCAGCCTGGATGTCGACGAAGAAGGTTGCCACAACGGCAACCACCGCAAGGACCAGGCCGATGCCGGTGGTCACGATGCCTCCCGGCGTCCGGTACGGGCGGTGCAGTTCCGGCTCGCGCTTGCGGAGCACGATGTGGGAAAGGTTGAGCAGCACGTAGGACACGGCGGCACCGAAGACCGCGATGTTGATGAGCTTGTCCCCGTCGCCAACCGCCGCGGCCAGGATGAACCCGATAACGCCCGGCACGATCAGCGCCCAGGTGGGCGTCTTCCGGGAGTTGGTGCGGCTGAGCCAGGTGGGCAGGTAGCCGGCGCGGGAGAGTGCGAAAAGCTGGCGTGAGTAGGCGTAGACGATGGAGAAGAAGCTGGCCACCAGGCCGGCGAGGCCGGCATAGTTCACGAAGACAGCAAGGCCATCGTTGCCGACGGCGCGCAGCGCGTCCGGCAGCGGGCTCGCGGAGGCGCTCATCAGGGCGCTGCCCGCGCCGCCGGGAGCGAGCACCAGTACCGACAATGCGGTGAGCGTGAGGACGGACATGGCGACGATGATGGCGCGCGGCATGTCCCGCTGCGGGTTGTCCGCCTCCTCGGCGGCCAGCGGGACACCTTCCACCGCCAGGAAGAACCAGATGGCAAAGACCAGCGCAGCCACGATTCCGCCGTAGCCGTTGGGCAGAAAGGCGCTGGCCCCGGCGGCCGCGCCCGCGGGAATGTCGAAAAGGTTCGCGGCATCGAAGTGCGGCACCATTCCGATGACGAAGGCGATCAGCGCCACCACAGCGATTGCCGTGATGGCGAACATGGCCTTGAGTGCCTCGCCAACACCGATGAGGTGGATGCCGATGAACAGCGCGAAACAGGCCAGGTACACCGGCCAGCCGTCCGTGATGCCGAACAGCCCCAGGCTCTCAACGTAGCCGCCGATGAAGACGGCGATCGCAGCGGGGGCGATCGAGTATTCAATGAGGATTGCCAGCCCGGTGGCGAAGCCGCCCAGCCTGCCCAGTGCGCGCCGGGCGAAGCCGTATCCGGCACCGGCCACCGGAAGTGCCGAGGACATTTCTGCCAGGCCGAAGACCATGCAGGCGTACATCGCGCCCATCAGGACGAAGGCGACCAGGAGTCCGCCCCAGCCGCCAGCCTCGAGGCCGAAGTTCCAGCCCGAGAAGTCTCCGGATATCACGTAGGAAATGCCGAGGCCTGCGAGGAGCAGCCAGCCGGCGGCGCCGCGCCGGAGCGTCCGCTGTTCGAAATAGGCCTTGTCGACGGCGCGCTGCTGGGCGGCCGGAAGTGTGTCAGTCATGGGAATCTCCAGGAAGGTGGGGAGGGAAGTATGGCCCGGGGCAGGTGAAGCGCGTGCAGGCGGGGCAGCCTGAGGCTCAGTCGAACAGCCAGGTGGGTGACGCGAGGTAGCGTTCGGCGACGGCCACAGTTCCGGGGACCTGCGCGTTCCAGAGTTCGGCGGGCAGGGCGTCCGCACGATGGGTGGTGGTCCAGCCGAGCATGGTGAGCCGCCGGATCATGCTGAGCGCGGCGGCATGGGTCAGGTCTGTGTCAGTGAGCGGGCGGACGGTGCGGTAGCCGGCCACCCAACTCTTGGCGATGTCAGGAGCGTAGGGTTCGTGCTCTATGAAGGACAGCGCGGACGCAAAATCGTAGAGGAGCCAGGAAAAGCCGCAGTCGTCGAAGTCGATGACGGTGAGGGCACCGCCGTCGATCATGATGTTGGAGGGCCGGAGGTCCGCGTGCACCAGGCCCCAGCTGTCGCCGGATACGGGAAGGCTGTCCAATGCGGCGACGGCGGCGAATTCGGCGCGGGCCAGCACCTCCGCCTGGTCGGGCTTGAGGTCTGCGCGCCGCCAGTCCCCCCACCGGCTCGTTTCACCGAGCATGTCGCCCAGGTGCCAGGAGAACCGGGTGAAACCGTCCGGCAGTTGCCAGCCCTGTACTTGCCGGTGCAGGCGGGCGGTGGTGGCACCGATCTCGGCGTAGTAGGGCCGCGGATCGGCAAAGTCCTCAAGGATGTCACCGGCGACGAATGCGAAGGCGACGCAGTACCAGGTGCTGCCGGAGGGGTCGGCGAAGGTCTGCAGCAGGTCACCTGAAGCTGTGGGGACAACGTCCGGGACGCGGACCACTGCTTCTTCCGCGAGGCGGCGTACCCAAGCGAGTTCGCCGGCGATCTGGCGGCTGTCCCCCACATGGCCGGGGCGGTGGACGCGCAGGACGGAGATGGGCACGCCGTCCACTTCGATGCGGAACGTCGCATTCTCCGAGACGGCGATGAGGGTGATGAGAGTCCGGCCGGGATCAAGGTTCCAGGCCCGGGTGACGGCCTCGGCGATCCAGCCGGGTGCCGGTTCCCCGCGGCGGAGGCCGTTGAAGACGGCGAGCGGGGAAGTATCTGTCATGGTGTTCATGGATGCTCCTCGGAGGCGAGGAGGGTTGGGCTCCGGTAGCGAGTATGGCACGGCATTTCAGCTCAACCGGCCTTGGGCTGGAGGAATTTACGGCCTCGAAACAAATCCGCGACTCGGAAACAAACCGTTCAAATTCGAACCGCTTTTCGTAACGCCGGATTCACGTCCGGACCGGTTGTGCCGTGGACGGCAAAACATACTTGAAGTACAGAAATCGATCAGAGGGTTGGGCCCGCCTGGACGAAGCCGCACTGCATCAAACAGCAAGGAACCCCACCATGGTCATCCGTTCCACCATCATGGACACCAACAGCTTCCGGGCCGAGCACGCCGCCGGGCTTGATCCTGATACCCGCCGCCTGACGGAGCGCCGCGACACCGTCCTGGGAGCGTCTTACCGGCTTTTCTACCGGAACCCTGTGCACCTGGTCCGCGGTGAAGGGCAGTACCTCTGGGACGCCTCGGGCCGGAAGTACCTGGACGCCTACAACAACGTGGCCAGCCTGGGCCACTGCCACCCCGCCGTCACGGCGGCCGTGACCGCGCAGATGCAGCAACTGAACACGCACACGCGCTACCTGCACGAGAACATCCTCAACTACACCGACGACCTCCTCTCCACCATGCCTGCCGAGCTCAACAAGGCGATGTATATGTGCACCGGCTCGGAGGCCAACGATCTCGCCATCCGGGTGGCGAAGGCCTACAGCGGCGGCGAGGGGATCATTGCCACCACCGAGGCGTATCACGGCACCAGTGAACTCACGTCAGGTGTCTCGCCCGCGCTGGGTACCGGCCAGCCGCTGGCGCCGACAGCACGGCTGGTTGAGGCGCCGGATGCGTACCGGCTGGGTGCCGCCGCCGGGGCTGGCGGTGCGGAACTCGGCACGTGGTTTGCCAACCGGATCAGGGCAGCGATTGCCGATATGGAAGCGCACGGCATCCGCTTTTCCGGGTTCATTGCCGATTCGATCTTTTCGTCCGACGGTGTGCTGCCGGGTCCTGCGGGGTACCTGCGGGAAGCGGCGGAGGTCATCCACCGCGCCGGCGGCATCATCATCGCCGACGAGGTGCAGCCGGGCTTTGGCCGCACCGGGGACGCGTTCTGGGGCTTCCAGCGCCACGGAATCGTGCCCGACGTCGTGACACTCGGCAAGCCGATGGGCAACGGGATTCCGGTGTCCGGGCTGGTGGCCAAGGCAGACGTCCTGGCCGCTTTCAGCGACACAATCCCCTACTTCAACACCTTCGGCGGCAATCCCGTGTCCATGGCCGCCGCCCAGGCCGTGCTCTCCACCATCCATGCGGAGGGCCTGCAGGAGCACAGCCGCTTGGTGGGCGGGTCGCTGTTGGCTGCCCTGCGCGGTTTGGCGGACACCCATGAGTCCGTGGGCGACGTCCGCGGTGCCGGCCTGTTCATCGGTTTCGAGCTGGTCAAGGACCGCGCCACCAGGGAGCCCCACCGGGAGCTGGCGCTGGCTGTCCTTGAACAGCTGAGGGAACACGGGGTGCTCACATCCGTGGCGGGCCCGCACGGCAACGTCCTCAAGCTGCGCCCGCCGCTGGCCTTCCAGCCCGCCGACATCGACTGGCTCGTGGGTGCCCTCGATGACTCGCTGACGGCACTCTACGCGTGATCCGTATATTGGAACGATGGCAACAGGCATGGGCGGGGAACCGGAGGCAGTGACCCCGGCACAGGCTGCCTATGCCGCCCTTCTTCGATTCGCCCGGGCGGAGATGTTCCACCCGGGCGAACTCATGGGCAGTGAACGGGCGTTGGCCGAGCGCCTGGGAATCGGCCGTGCCGTCCTGCGCCAGGCGATCGACCGGATGGAATCCGAGGGAACTGTGCGCCGCGTGCTGGGCCGTTCGGGCGGAGTGTTTTTCAACGACGGGCGGATCCAGCGGCACCTCAACACCGTTGAGGGCGTACCCCAGATGGTGCTGCACCAGGGCCGGTCCATCGCCACCCGCGTGCTCCGGGCGGACATGGGACTGCCGCAGCCGGATGAGCGGCGGAACCTTCAACTGGGCGGCGGGGATGCCGTGCTGCGGATCCAGCGGCTTCGCCTGGTGGACGGCGTCTCCTGGTCCCTGGACCTCTCCGTGCTGCCGGCCGCGCGGTTTCCCGGCCTGCTCAGCCACCCGTTGACGGGTTCGCTCTACCACCTCCTAACATCCGAGTACGGCCTGGAGCTGGACAGGGCTGACGAGACGGTGGAGGCCGTTCCTGCCACGGAACACCAGTCAGAGGTCCTGGGCGTGGCGCCGGGGTCGGCGCTGCTGGAGATCCGGCGGCTGGCATGGGACCTGCAGGGCGCGCCGGTGGAGTATGCCCACGATTTCTTCCGGGCAGACCGCACCCGGGTACACATGCAGAAGTACGGGACCAACTGGAAGCGAACGGTCCGGCTGGGACGGGAGTAACCCGCCTTCGCCCGGAACATCTGAACCACCGGTCTGGGCTAGTGCTCCCTTGCGGCCAGGAAACCCGAAAGCTCTCTAATGAGCACGCCAGGTGCCCGATCCAGCGCACCGTGATCCGCTCCAGGCACAGCCGTGCAGCGTCCGTGCAGCAACTGGGCGGAAAGCGCTTGGGCTATCACCCGGTAGAACTCATCGCTACTGGAACCGAAGAGCACAAGCACGGGAACCGGAATGCCGGCGTAGCGCTCTGCGGGAGGCCGGTTGCCCTCAAGGAATGCCAGTTCATTGACCGCACTGTGCACCGTTCCTTTCCACGCCCGGCCTTTTCGTGTGGCAATTGCCAGCAAGCGGACCACCGCTTGGAAGGCAGGTTCCGGAAGCGGGCTTGCGTTGAGCTTGGCGGATATACCCTTCCCCAGGATTGACACAGCCCGGTGCACGTCACCTCGTTGCACCGCCGATTCGAACTCGGGCAGGAAATGGGTTGGCACTGCACCGCCGATGTTGGGAACGGCATCGTAGACGGCGATCCGCCGGACGGGCAGCTGAAGCCCGGCTTCGAGAGCAACTGCACCGCCATAGCTATGACCGAAAACCATGGTGCTGCCGGTGGCGTCCAGGACGCGCCCGAGGTCAGCCACCTCGGAGTTCATGGAGTAGTCGTGCGGCTGCAGGCTGGATCCAGGCCTGCCCCGGCGGTCGTACACGTGGACGGGCAGGCCCTTGCTGAGCCGCCTCGCGGTTCTGAAGTAGGTTGGCGCAACGGTATTCGTCCCGCACACAAGCACCACACCCGGTCCGTCCCCGAAGCTGAAAACGCGAAGGTGGCCGCCGTCGGATGTTTCCACTGTGTGATGTCGCATGACTGGCTGCGGCGGCGGGAGGCACCCGCCGTCGCCCGCTTCTGTTTGCTAGAGCTGCCCGGTGGGGCCGCTGTCCTTGACTTCGCCACGCCAGCCGCCCGTTTCGGACCCGCGCGATTCGATGAAGTCCTTGAACTTCCGCATGTCGGCCCTGACCTGCATCTCGTCGATCTTCAGCGCCGCGCCTGCCTTTTCAGTGACGGTTTCCGGTGCCCACTCGAAATGGACTTTGACCTTCGTGTGGTTGGCATCCAGCGGCGTGAACCTGATGATGCCGGCATGGGACTTGCCGTCGGTGCTGCGCCAGGCAATCCTGTCGTCAGGCTCCTGGTCGACGATCTCGGTATCGAATTCCCGGTGGACGCCACCCACATTGGTCACCCAGTGGTTGGTGGTGTCAGTCAGCTGGGTTACGGATTCCACACCGGACATGAACTGCGGAAAGGATTCGAACTGGGTCCACTGGTTGTACGCGGTCCGCACCGGGACATCGACTTCAACGGTCTGTTCAACGCGTTCCATCTGCTTCCTCCTCATGAAGGACGGCCGCAACGGCGGACCGGCAGAGCTTGCCATCCTGCCGGTCAGGCAGCCGCCACCTTTGCACCATAAATCCGGCGGCTGCCTGTGTCCAGAGCTTCGGGATTCCCCGCACGCCGGACGGAGACGGGCGCTTCGAAAGCAGGGCGGGGGGGGGGGGGGGGGGGGGGGCCGAGGGGGGGGGAGGGGGGGGCCGTTGTGGGGGGGGCTCGCGGCGGGCCGGGGGGTGGGTGGCGGGGGGTGGGGGGGGGGGGGGGGGGGGGGGGTGTGGGCCGGGGGGGAG
>NZ_JAJOMC010000091.1 GCF_021129155.1 Arthrobacter sp. AK04 | reverse complement strand
TTTGGTGGGCCCGTTCTTTTGGGGGGTCCCCACACACCCGCCGCCCCCCCTTTGTTTGTGTGTCCCGGGGTGGGTGTGTGGTGGGGCGGGGGGGGGGGGGCCCCCCCCCCCCCCCCCCCCCTTTCCGGAAGGGCAGGTTTGGGGACTGTGTTATGCCCCGCGGACGAGGCTGTTGTTTTTGGTTTCGCGCATCAGTAGGCCGGTGATCAGGGTGATGGCGGCCACTCCTACGAGGTAGAAGAGGAACCAGTCCTGGTGGCCTGCCTGACCGAGTGCCGTGTTCACGTAGGGCGCGGTTCCGCCGAATATGGCTGTGGCGAAGGAAAGGGGACCCGCGACTCCGGCGGCGCGGATTTTAGTGGGGAATACTTCTGCCCAAACTGCGCCGTTGACTCCGAAGAGCAGGGCCATGGCTGTCAGCGATGCCAGCATGGCCAGGAGCAGGGTTCCGAAGGTCCCGTCAACGAGGTTGTAGATCGGAATGGTCAGCAGGACGAACGCTGCGCCGAAGGCGATGACCAGGGGTTTGCGTCCGATGCGGTCTCCGAGCCACCCTGCGCCCAGGACGGCCCCGAGGAAGAATACCTGGGCGATGAGGCTTGCGACCAGTGCGCTGGAAGCATCCTGTTTGTAGTGAACTTGAGCGTAGGTAGGCATGTAGATCAGCCAGGTGTAGAACATAACTGAGCCGCCTGCTGACAGGCCGAAGACGATGAGGATTGAACGCCAGTAGTGAAACAGGCCGCGCTTTACCTGCCCGGCCGAACCTGATTGGCCGGGCAGGAGTGACTCGGCAGCGGGCTGGTTTCCGTCGGAGTGCGAGGCTTTCTCGAATGCGTCGGTCTCGGTCAGCCGCCGGCGGAGGTAAAGGGCGTAAAGACCGAGCACGCCACCAATGGCGAAGGCGATCCGCCAGCCCCAGGCCTTCATGTCGTCCTGGGGGAGGCTGGAGTTCAAAATCAGGCCGGTGATGGTGGCGAGTATGGTTCCGAGGACGACGCTGACCCAGGACGTGCTGCCGAAAAGTGCGCGCCGCCCCTGGGGGGCGCGTTCAACCAGATAGGTCACGGAAGTGCCCATTTCGCCGCCGTGCGCCAAGCCTTGCAGAAGACGGGCGACGAGCAGGAGCACGGACGCCAGGACCCCAACGGAGCCGTAGGTTGGTGCGATGGCGATGGCAATGCTGCCGAAAGCTGTGAGCATCATGGCGACGGTCAGGCTCTTACGTCGGCCGGCGCGGTCGGCATACGCGCCGAAGAGGAACCCGCCCAGGGGCCGGGTCACGAAGCCGACGGCGAACACGGCAAGTGTCGACAGCAGCGCGGAGGTGGGGTTGTCGGGCTGGAAGAACTGGACGGCGAAATAGGGGGCGAAGATCGAATAGATCGTCCAGTCGTACCATTCCAGGGTGTTGCCGAAGTTGACGGCGATCAGGTCCCTGAACCTTTTGCTCTTGTCCCCTGCGGTGGTCTCAGGCGCCGGCACTGCAGCCGCCCGGGTGGAGCTGCTTTGGTTGCTCATGCTGCCCGTCCTTCCAGACCCATTTGGGCGTCCTGGTCCGCTCCGGGTACCCGCATCTCAAAGGTCTCGCGCACCACGGTGTAATCGAAGTATCCCAGACGGGCGATGGGCTCAATTTTTTTGATGTCCAGCCTGCCGTCAACCGTGATGACTTCATCATCGATATGCACCGTTTCGACAGTGGCGAAGACAATATCGACCGTTCCGACCGCGGAGGCTCCGGGGATGCGGTGGGTGGAGTGGTACTTGCATTCGAACTTAACGGGGCTCTCCTGCACCATCGGGACCGGGAAGTTCTCTGCATAGGTCCGCGTCAGTCCCAGATGTTCAAATTCGCTTTCCTCAGGACCGAGGGCC
Source organism: Arthrobacter sp. AK04 (assembly GCF_021129155.1). GTDB lineage: Bacteria > Actinomycetota > Actinomycetes > Actinomycetales > Micrococcaceae > Arthrobacter > Arthrobacter quantipunctorum. Next base: position 10,549 of record NZ_JAJOMC010000091.1, on the reverse strand, counting down.
ATGGCGGACTTGTTCACAGCTTCACGCAGCGGGTAGGTCGCCATGTTCCAGACGAACCAGCCGGTGCTCTCAGCGTTGATGACTGTGTCTTTCCGGCGCCCGTCCGGGTATTGGTTGGCTGAGAACATCACCATCGGCGGGTCGAAGGTCAGGTTCTGCCACTGGCTGTAGGGCGCGATGTTCTCCACGCCGGTCGTGCTCACGCTGGAGAGCCAGCCGATGGGACGGGGGACAGTGCAGCTCTTGAAAGGGGAGTAAGGCAAGGGGCTGGGCTCGGTGGCCGGGTTGTACTTCACGACATTCTCCATGTGGTGGGGATCACTGCTACACCCTCAGCCTAGAGTATATATTCGGAATATATCAAGAGTATGCGCGCGTCTATTGTGTAGCCTGTAGGGGAAAGGAAGTGGGATGACGAAGGCTGACGACGCGTACCTATTGCTTGCCGAAATGATCGAGACCGGACGGCTGCAACCGGGGACCTTCCATACAGAGGCCGGTCTGGTAGAGGAGGTCGGGCTGGGACGGACGCCCCTGCGTGAAGCTCTCCAGCGTCTGGATCGGGACCATTTGGTCCGCATCAGACCCGGCCGGGGGATCGAGATCCCGGCGAATTCGGTAGATGAACAACTCCGGCGGCTCGAAGTCCGCAGGGCCATGGAGGCCCTTGCGGTGGCGCTGGCCTGTGAAAGGGCGACCACCGCCCAACTCGCCGGCATTGAGGCACTCACCGAGGAGCTGGCAGACATCCACGACCTCGAGGATTACGTCCGGGCCGTCCGGGCGACACACCGCATGCTTTGTGAAGCAGCGCACAACGAGTACCTGGGTGATGCCATGACCCCGCTCCAGGGGCTGTCCAGGCGGTTCTGGCTGGCCCATGTTGTTGATGCCGCTGAAGAAGTGCGGGCAGGGAAAGGAATGCACCTGCAGCTGCTGCGCGCAATCCTGGCCCGGGACGCAGAAGCCGCCCAGCAGGCATCCATACAGCTCAATGATTACCTTGTCAGGTTTGCCCTAAATGTTGCGACCCGCAACGCAAGGCTGGGACGCCTGGGGGCACCTCAGTACTAGCTGGTTGCGTTCCTGCCGGACCGTGCTGCGGACGCCTCGGGTGCTATCCCGGGCGTTACTGGCGCTGAACCGTCCCGTCGGTGTTCCGGCCTGATGAGGATTGCCTCTGGAACAGCTGCTCGCACTGGGCTCCAGCGGAGCGCTCTACGAACACGACTTCGGCGACAACTGGCTGCACCGGCTCCCCCTGGGCTCCCGCCGCCTGCTGACAACGACAGTCCTCCAGCGCGCAGGCTCGAAGATCCAGGAAGAAATCCTGGGTGAACAGTGCCAGGGGCGCCGGGGCGGTCCCGACGGGCCGCCCACCCTTCGACGCCCCGGGGAAGCCCTCACCGCCCTGATCCAAGACGGCGGCGGAACTGCCGCTCCGGCGACCGTGGCCGCAGCCTTTACCAGGTCTTAGGATCTGCTCGGGCAGTACTGCGACGCAAACCCGCCCGTCGCACTGGAAGGTGTAGAAGTGCTGCATGCGAAGGATGAGGCGTTTGTCTGCCAGACCGGTGGCAGTGTGCCCGCTATTGAGGGTGCCACGGCAGCGCTCGTGGGGTGCCCCATCTGTGCTGCCGTGGCTGCCTTCTGCCTTCGTTCTTCTGCCAGGTGGCTATTTCGCGGCGACTGTGGTGGACAGCCGGAGCCAGGTGTCCACGACGGTGTCCGGGTTCAGTGAAACGGATTCGATGCCTTCCTGGACCAGCCACTCGGCGAGGTCCGGGTGGTCGCTGGGGCCCTGCCCGCAGATTCCCACATACTTGCCGCGGTCCCGGCAGGCCTTGATGGCCATGCTGAGGAGCTTCTTGACCGCAGGGTCCCGTTCGTCGAAGCCGCCGGACACGATCGCTGAGTCCCGGTCCAGGCCGAGGGCCAGCTGGGTCATGTCGTTGGAGCCGATGGAGAAGCCGTCGAAGTAGTCGAGGAATTCGTCGGCGAGCAGCGCGTTGGAGGGAAGCTCGCACATCATGATCACCTCCAGGCCGTTCTCGCCGCGGCGCAGGCCGTTCTCGGCGAGCAGCTCAATAACGCCGCGGGCCTCATCCAGGGTCCGCACGAACGGGATCATCAGTTTGACGTTGGTCAGGCCCATCTCGTTGCGGACGAAGGACAGGGCCTCGCACTCGAGGTCGAAGCAGTCACGGAATGATGGCTCCAGGTAGCGCGATGCGCCGCGGAAGCCGAGCATTGGGTTTTCCTCGTGTGGCTCGTACGCCGGCCCGCCCAGGAGGTTGGCGTACTCGTTGGACTTGAAGTCGGACATGCGCACAATCACCGGTTCCGGCGCGAACGCCGCCGCGATGGTGGACACGCCCTCAGCCAGGCGCTTGATGTAGTACTCGCGCGGGTTGCTGTACGCCGCGATCCGTTCCCGGATCTCCGCCTGGACGTCCTCCGGCTGGCTGTCCAGGTTCAGCAGGGCCTTGGGGTGGATGCCGATCTGGCGGTTGATGATGAACTCGAGCCGGGCCAGGCCCACACCGTGGTTGGGCAGCTGGGCGAAGGTGAACGCCTGTTCCGGGGTGCCCACGTTCATCATGACCTTCACCGGGGCGTCGGGCATCTTGGTGATCCCGGTTTCCTCCACGGTGAAGTCCAGCAGGCCTGCGTAGATGGTGCCGGTCTCGCCGTCGGCGCAGGAGACGGTGACGTCCTGCCCGTCGGACAGGGAGTCCGTGGCGGTGCCGGTTCCGACGACGGCGGGGATCCCCAGTTCCCGGGCGATGATGGCCGCGTGGCAGGTCCGTCCGCCGCGGTTGGTGACGATCGCGGAAGCACGCTTCATGATCGGTTCCCAGTCGGGATCGGTCATGTCCGCCACGAGGACGTCGCCGGTCTGGAACGCGGCCATCTGGTCGATGGCGGTGAGGATGCGGACGCTGCCGGCGCCGATCCGCTGGCCGATCGCGCGGCCCTCGGCCAGCACGGGGCCGGTTTCGTTGAGGCGGAAACGGCTCTGGCTGCCGGGGGCGCGGCGGGACTGCACGGTTTCCGGGCGTGCCTGCAGGATGTACAGGCCGCCGTCGATCCCGTCCTTGCCCCACTCGATGTCCATGGGACGGCCGTAGTGGTTCTCGATGGCCACCGCGTGGCGGGCGAGCTGCTCCACGTCCTCATCGCTGAGGCTGAAGCGGTTCCGCAGGGACGCCTCCACCGGCACGAAGTCGATGGTGCGGCCGATCTCCTGACTGGCCGTGTAGGTCATCTGCAGGGCCTTCTCGCCCAGTCCCCGCTTGAGGATGGCGGGCCGGCCGGCCTGCAGTGCCGGCTTGTAGACGTAGAACTCGTCCGGGTTCACGGCGCCCTGGACCACGGCCTCGCCGAGCCCGTAGGAGGAGGTGACGAACACGGCGTCCTGGAAGCCCGATTCGGTGTCCATGGTGAACATGACGCCGGAGGCCCCGACGTCGGAGCGCACCATCCGCTGGATCCCCGCCGAGAGTGCCACGTCCGCGTGTTCGAACTTGTGGTGCACCCGGTAGGCGATGGCACGGTCGTTGTAGAGCGACGCGAAGACGTCCTTGATGGCTGCCAAAATGTTCTCGATCCCGCGGACGTTCAGGAACGTCTCCTGCTGCCCGGCGAAGGACGCGTCGGGCAGGTCTTCCGCCGTCGCACTGGACCGCACGGCCCAGGAGAGGTCATCGGAGCCGCCGTGCTTTTCCACGAGTTCCCGGTAGGCGTTCCGAAGCTGCTCTTCGAAGTCCGGCAGGAAGGGCGTCTGGCGCACCAGGGTCCGGATCTCCTGCCCGGCAGCGGCCAGGGCCGTCACGTCATCGGTGTCCAGGCCCACCAGCCGGTCGGCGATCTGCTGGTCCAGTCCGGAATCGGCCAGAAAATGGCGGTAGGCATCGGCAGTGGTGGCGAAACCGTCCGGCACCTGGACGCCGGCAGAGGTCAGGTTCTGCACCATCTCCCCGAGGGAGGCGTTCTTGCCGCCCACCCGGTCCAGGTCCTTGAGTCCGAGTTCCGAGAACCACAGGATGTCCGTTGTCATTATGTACTGCTCCTTTGCAGAGGGTGGTGTGCAGGGGCGTGCCCGGTCGTTGAATGGTTGTCGGTAAGCGGGCAGGACCTGTTTACAGTGGCAGGTCGGCGGAGGCCTTGCCACATGATCTACGCCACATTCAGGGTGGGTCTTTCTAGTGTTTGAGGTTCATTTTTTGCAGGATGGTCGCGGCCATTTCCTCGATCGAGACGCTGGCCGAATTGAGGTACGGGATCCCGTAGGACTCGTATAACCGCTCTGCGCTGCGCAGTTCGAAGCCACATTGGCGAAGTGATGCGTAGGGTGAACCGCGGCGCCGTTCGGTGCGGACCTGGCTCAGGCGCAGCGGGTTGGTGGTCAGGCCGAAACACTTCGACACGAAGGGCCTGAGCGGTTGGGGAAGTCCTTCGCGTTCAAAGTCCTCGTCCACCAAGGGAAAGTTGGCGGCGAAGATCCCGTGCTGCAGTGCCAGGTACATGGTGGTGGGTGTCTTGCCGCAGCGGGACGGGGCCACCAGGATCACCTGGGCCTTCTCCAGGGCCCGGAGGCTCTGGCCGTCGTCGTGTTCCATGGCGTACTCGACCGCGGCCATCCTGGACTGGTACCGGGCGGCGTTCCCGAGTCCGTGTGCCCGGCCGGGCTCCCCGCTGGCCAACGTGCCGAGCCCCTGTTCGAGAACTCCGATATGGGTTCCGATGAGGTCCACGACGATCCCCTTGCACGTGGCAAGAATCTGCCGGATTTCGCTGTTTACTGCGGTGGAAAACACGATGGGCTGCAGACCGGTAGCGGTGTGGCTGTCGATGGTTTCGACGACGGAGCGCGCCTGCCGTGCGGTGGTGATGAAGGGGATGGTGATGCGGTCAAAGTTATTGACGGGAAACTGGGTCAACAAAGTGTTGCCGAGGGTTTCCGCAGTGATGCCGGTGCTGTCGGAGAGGAAGTAGACAGGCCGGAGGTCCCCGCTGGTCATGCTCTTTCCGTTACTGCTGTGCGGATGCGGTACCGCATCCGTCCGTGGGTGGCGTCTTCACTCCGGTACCGGTCATGTCCGGTGTGGAGCGCGGACCAGGTCATACGGTAGGCGCGGGTACCTTTTAGTTGCTTTGGTTCCACCCACACCTCGTGTCCTTCCACGACTTCGATGAGTACGCGGCCTGTCAGCCCATCGGCGGCGATCCACAGGGCGGAGGAATCGGGCATGACGTCTTCGACGAGCCCTGTGCGGATAGTGGTCCCGTTTTTTCGGACTTCCACGACGGCGCCGCGGAGAGTGTTCCAGGTGTCATGGCGGTAGACGGGCATGGGTTGCCTTTCGTTCAGCGGCGGTGGGGAACGGGTGGGCGCCGGCACTGCGGGGGGCACGACCTGGATCGCGGCCATGCCCCCGTCGTCCGTGAGTCTTAGCGGGCGATGATGACGTCGAGTGTGCGGGGGCCGTGAACTCCCTCAACCCGTTCCAGTTCGATGTCGCTGGTGGCGCTGGGCCCACTGATCATGGTCAAAGGCCGGGTGCCGTCGATCCGGCGCAGGGCCTCGGGCAGGATCCCGGCGATGTCGGCGACTTCCACAACACAGATGTGGTGGTCCGGGACGAGGGTGATCGCGCGGCGGCCCTGGTTGGGGCCGCCGTCCAGGATGATGGTCCCGGTCTCGGCGACGGCCACGGCGCTTCCCGTCACGACGGCGTCGACCCCATCGAGCTCGGCGACGCTCAGTGGCGCGGTCACCGAGTCCAGGCGCCGCCGGCTGTCCTGTTCGAGTTCCAGTCCGGTAAGCCAGCCGGCGTCCAGCCCGGCTGGCACAACGTAGCTGCCGGCCCCGGCGAGGACCTCTGCAATCTTGGCAGGAACGTCCGCGGTGTCCACGATGGAGACCCGGGCTTTGTAGTCGATCAGGCGGTCCACCAGCAGCTCGATCAGTACGGCTTCGTCCAGCTGGCTCGAGGCCCGGTACCCACGGGGGATAACGGGAACCTCGGGGGCGTCTTTCAGGGCGGTGCGGATCCGGTCGAGGATCTCTTCGCGGGCGCTCATGGCTGGTCTTCCTGGTCGTGGGCTGCGGCGGGGGCGGTGTCCGGGGCGTGGTGTTCCTTCTTCCACCAGTCGCGGAAGGATTGCTTGGGCGGGGCCGGGATGTCGCGGCTTTGCGTCCAGCCGGCGGCTATGCCGGGCAGTTTGGTGATTTTCTTGTCGGGGCCGGCCGCCAGGCGTCCCAGTGGCAGTCCTTTTTCAAGCATGCCCAGCCGCTTGCCGGAGGACAACGCCCAGGAGGCAGCGTTCATGCCGATGTCCATTTGGGTGGGGATTTTCTTTTTCCCGCGTTTGCTGTCCACGTCCGCGCTGCGCAGATGCACCAGGATGTCCGGGATGTTGATCTTCACCGGGCAGGCGTCGTAGCAGGCCCCGCACAGTGAGGACGCGTAGGGCAGCGAGTTGTTCTCCTCGGCCTGGATGCCGGTCATCAGGGGTGAGAGGATCGCCCCGATCGGGCCTGGATAGGTTGACCCGTAGGCGTGGCCGCCGGTGCGTTCGTAGACGGGGCAGACGTTCATACAGGCGCTGCACCGGATGCAGTGCAGTGCGGAGCGGCCCATCTCATCGGCCAGGGCAGCGCTGCGGCCGTTATCCAGCAATACCAGGTGCACGTTCTGGGGCCCGTCTCCTTCGGTGACGCCGGTCCAGAGGGAGGTGTAGGGGTTCATCCGCTCACCGGTTGAGGACCGCGGGAGGAGCTGCATGAACACTTCCAGGTCCTGCCAGGTGGGCAGGAGCTTCTCCACGCCCATCACCGTGATCAGAGTCTCGGGCAGGGTCAGGCACATCCGGCCGTTACCTTCGGATTCAACCACGGCGAGGGTACCGGAATCTGCCAGGGCGAAGTTGGCGCCGGAGACGGCGACCTTGGCAGTGAGGAATTTCCGGCGCAGGTGCGCCCTTGCCGCGCCGGCAAGGCGTGCCGGGTCGTTGGTCAAATCAGGGTCCACGCCCTCCATTTCGCGCAGGAAAATGTCCCGGACCTGGGTGCGGTTTTTGTGGATCGCCGGGACCAGGATATGGCTGGGTTTGTCGTGGTCCAGCTGGACGATCAGCTCGGCGAGGTCGGTCTCATAGGCGGCGATGCCCTGTTCTTCGAGGTACTCGTTGAGGCCGATCTCCTGGGTGGCCATGGACTTGATCTTGACTGCTTCGGTTTCCCCGGTCGCCCGGATCAGCCCGGCCACGATCTCGTTCGCCTCATCGGCGTCCCTGGCCCAGTGGATCACGCCGCCGCGGGCGGTGAAGTTCGCCTCGAACTGTTCCAGGAGCTCGGGCAGGCGGGCCATCACAGATTCCTTGATGGCGGAGCCGGCGTCGCGCAGGTCTTCCCAGTCAGGCAGTTCAGAAACCACGTTGAGCCGTTTGTCCCTGATGGTGTGGGTGGCGTGGCCAAGGTTGGCCCGGAGCTGGGCGTTGCCAAGCTCCCGGTGGGCCGCCTTTGGGAAGGACTCGGAGGCGTGGAGGTTGCCTGTGCCGTAGACGGGCAGGGAGGGCATGCCAAGGAAGGTGCTCATCGTGTTGCCTTTCCGGTGGAAACGAGCACATCGCCGCTAACGGACGCGGGCTCCTCCACGGTGCTTGCAAGGATTTCGGCCAGGTGCAGGGTGGTGACGTCGCTGCCCTGCCGGGAGAGGCCGCCGCCGATGTGCATCAGGCAGGAGGCGTCCCCGCCGGCGCACAGGCTGGCGCCGGTGGAGGCGATGTTGGCCGTCTTGTCCTCCAGCATGGCCGAGGAGACATCGGCGTTCTTCATTGAGAACGTGCCGCCGAATCCGCAGCACTGGTCTGCTTCGGGCAGCTCGGCCATGTCGATTCCCTGTACGGTGGCCAGCAGCCGTGATTGCCGGTCACCCAGCCGCAGCAGGCGCATGCCGTGGCAGCTTGGGTGGTACGTGACCCGGTGCGGGAAGTAGGAGCCCAGCTGCGCGCCGGCATCGGTGACGCCCAAGACGTCCACCAGGAGCTCTGAAAGTTCGTAGGTTTTGGCGCCTACGGCGGTGGCACGGGCTTCCAGGTCCTTGTCGCCGCAGGCGCGCGCGACCATGGGGTGCTGGTGCTTCACGGACGCGACGCAGGACCCCGAGGGAGCGACGGCAACGTCGTAATCCTCCGTGTCGAAGGCATTCACGTGGTTGGCGATAACGGGGACGGCTTCTTTGATGTAGCCGCTGTTGACGTGCATCTGCCCGCAGCAGGCCTGGCCGGACGGGAACACGACCTCGTGGCCCAGCCGCTCCAGAATCTTTACGGTGGCCCGCGCCGTGGCGGGGTACATCGCATCCACGATGCACGTAGCGAACAAAGCGATTCGCATGGCAGCCTTTCGGGCTAAGGGGTTGTGGTCTGACCATAGTAGATCACGTGACCGGCGCCACTGGCAACCACCGTGGTGCGCGTGAAGGGGCTCACAAACAGGGGAGATGTACGCTACACTCTACTGGTCCGACCACAGTGGTCAGACCATACTCCCCCTGTCGTCCCCTCAATGTGGAGGAACTCCGTGGACCAGTTCACCCCCAGCACCGACCCGGTGCTCAACAGCGTCATGTGGTCGGCCATCGTCGCCCTGCTGCCGCTGCTGACGTTCTTCATCCTGCTCGCCGTCGTCAAGACCAGGGCCCATGTTGCCGGGGCCTTCGCCCTGCTAGCGGCCCTCCTCGTCGGCATCGTGGCGTTCCAGATGCCGGCCGGCCTTGCACTGCTGTCCGCGACCCAGGGCGGAGTCTTCGGCGCCTTCCCCGTGCTGTGGATCGTCATCATGGCCGTCTGGCTGTACCAGGTCACAGTTCTCAGCGGGCGCTTCGAGGACCTCCGCCGCGTCTTTGACGTGATCGGTAAAGGTGACGTGCGCCTGCAGGCGGTCCTGATCGCGTTCTGCTTCGGCGGGCTGCTGGAGGCCCTCGCAGGGTTCGGCGCACCGGTTGCGATCACCGCCACCATGCTGCTCGCTCTCGGGCTGCCGCCGCTGCGTGCCGCGGCCGCTGTGCTGGTGGCCAACACCGCCCCGGTGGCCTTCGGCGCCATGGCCATTCCGATTACGACCGCCGCCGGGCTTACCGGCCTTCAGGCCACGGACATTGCCTCCATCGTTGGCCGTCAGGCTCCACTGCTGGCCACCATCGTGCCGCTGATCCTGCTCTTTATCCTCGACGGCCGCAAGGGCCTGAAAGACTGCTGGCCCGCCGCACTCGTCGTCGGCTTCTCCTTCGCCGTTGCCCAGTTCCTCTGCTCGAACTACTTCTCGTACGAACTCACTGACATCGTCGCTTCTCTCGCCGGACTCGGCGCGGCAGTGCTGTTCTTCCGCATCTGGACTCCCAAGGGCAGCATCGCGGCACGCGAACGCCTCGGCGTGCTCTCTGAGGCAGCCGAGAAGGCATCCGCCACGGCAGGCGGCGGCTCACACAGGGCTTCTGCAGTCGCTACCGCTGATACCGCCGAAGACCGCCTGACGCCCATGCGCACCTGGCTGGCCCTGTTCCCGTACTTCCTCGTGATCGTCGTCTTCGGCATCGCAAAGCTGTGGAAGCTTGGCGTGAACGTCCCCGCATTCCTCGCCTCGACTGATATCAAGATCCCGTGGCCGATCCTGCACGACGCCCTTGTCAACGCCGAGGGCAAGCCTGTCTCTTCCACCATCTACTCATTCCAGTGGCTCTCCACCCCGGGCACCCTGCTGCTGCTGACCGGCCTGATCGTCGCCGCTGTGTATTCCAAGTACAACGACGGCGGCCGCTACCGCATCACAATCGGAGACGCGGTAAAAGAAATTTGGAACACCATTTACCGGATGCGCTGGGCAGGTTTGACGATCATCACCGTCCTCGCGCTTGCCTACGTCATGAACTTCTCCGGGCAGACGATTTCCATCGGCACCTGGCTGGCCGGTACCGGTACCTTCTTCGCGTTCCTCTCACCGGTTCTTGGCTGGATTGGCACGGCTGTTACTGGATCCGACACCTCAGCCAACGCCCTGTTCGCCAAACTCCAGCAGACCGCCGGCCTCAAAGCGGGCATCGATCCCAACCTGCTGGTGGCCGGTAATACCTCCGGCGGTGTCGTGGGTAAGCTGATCAGCCCGCAGAACCTCGCTATCGCGGCGTCCGCGGTCAACCTTGAAGGCAAGGAGTCGGTGATCCTGCGTAAAGTAGTGGGATGGAGTGTGGCGCTGCTACTCGTGCTCTGCACGCTCTCCTACCTCCAGTCCACCCCAATCCTTGGCTGGATGCTGCCCTAGCGTCCCGCCCAATCAGTACGGCGTGGGGGGGGGGGGGGGGGGGGGGGGCGCCCCCCCCGCCCCGCCGGCACAACCCCCGCCCCCCCCGCCGCCCCCGCCCCCCCCCCCCCCCCCCCCCCCCCCCCCCCCCCCCCCCCCCCGCACTTACCCCACCCCCCCGCCCCACCGGTTCACCCCGCACAACCCCCACGCCGCCGCACCCATGACGCGCTCCTCAAAGAC
>NZ_JAJOMC010000090.1 GCF_021129155.1 Arthrobacter sp. AK04 | reverse complement strand
GGGCAAAGGTGTAGGACGCAAAAGTACGACGACGGGGGGGGTTCGTTTGGTTTGGAGGGTTAACCCCCCCCGGGGTGATTTAACGCCAACCGCGGGGCGCCCCCCCCCCCCCCCCCCCGCCCGCCGGGGCCCCCCGGCCCTGGAAAAGTTACGCTCCCGCGGCGTCCTTCCGGACGAGCTGCTGCGGGACACGTGAAGCGGCGTTCTCGTCAATCAGCCACAGGGTCCGGGACGTGCCCCGCGGCCCGGCTGCCGGAACCTGCACCGGATTGGCGCCGGCCAGCGCCAGCCCTACGGCGCCTGCCTTGTCCTCTCCCGCCACCACCATCCACACTTCAGAAGCGGTGTTGATGGCCGGCAGGGTCAGGGAAACCCGCAGCGGCGGCGGCTTGGGGGAATTCCGGACACCCACCACGGTGCGTTCCTTTTCGCGGACGCCGCCCTGCTCAGGAAAGAGCGAGGCGATGTGCGCGTCGGGGCCCACACCCAGCAGTACAACGTCCAGACGGGGGAGCGCGGCCGGTTCCTCCGGCCGGTCATCGGACATGTCCGCAGCGTGCTCGGCCGACGCAGCCTGCCGAAGCCTCTGGGCGTAGTCCTCGGCCGCCTCTTCGGGGCTGCCGAAGTCATCCGCGGTTCCGGGCTCGTGGATCCGTTCAGGGTCCACCGGGATGTGCGAGAGCAGGGCCTCGAACGCCTGGGTGGTATTCCGGTCGGGGTCACCGGCGGGAAGGAAGCGTTCGTCGCCCCACCAGAAATTCACCTTGGACCAGTCGACGGCGGGAGCCGCCGGGGAGTCCGCAACAGCCTTGAGCGTGCCGATACCCACGGTTCCGCCGGTGAGCACCACGGTGGCCTCGCCGAATTTATCCTGCACATCAACAAGCTTTGTGATCAGGCGGGCGGCGATGGCGGCCATCAGGACGGACGAGTCAGGATGAATGCTTACTCTTGGGTCAACGCTCACTGGGTCGGACGCTCCTTAGATTGGTACGTGGCAGTCCAATAGTAATCACTTCCCCAAACACCTCGTCGGGGTCCAGGCGGCGGAGCTCCTCGGCGAGGCAGTCCCGCAGGCTGCGGCGCGGAAGCGAAATCCGCTGCGCCGGCTGGCCGGGCTGGGTCAGCTCGGCCACTGACAAACCGGGCCGGAAGAGCTGGATGTCCCCGCCGGGCCGCGTCAGCCGGACCCGGCGGATGCCCGTCCCGGCAGGGTCGGCGACGATGGTCACCGGAGCGTCCAGGGTGAGCGTCAGCCAGGCCGCGAGGAGGATGGTGCTCGGGGAATCCGAGGCACCCTCGACGGCCACGGACGTGACGGGGGAGGAGTCCACCTGGTCAAGGACGGCGGCAAGCTGGATGCGCCAGTTGGTCAACCGGGTCCAGGCGAGGTCGGTGTCCCCGGCTTTGTACGTTGACCGGATGTTCTCCAGGGCACGCTGCGGGTCGGGTTCGTTGGCGGAATCGGTGATGCGGCGGTGGGCTATCCTCCCGATGGAGGTCTCGCAGGCGTTCTCCGGGGCGCCGTGCGGCCACCAGGCCACGATCGGTGCGTCCGGGAGCAGCAGCGCGGCCACCAGGGATTCGCTCTCGTGAGAGAGCTGTCCGTAGCCGCGCAGCACGATTACCTCGGAGGCCCCGGCGTCACCGCCGACGCGGATCTGGGCGTCCAGCCGGTCCGGGGCCGTAGCTCCGGCGTCGGCCAGGACGATGATCCGGCAGGGGTGTTCACGGCTGGCCTCGTTGGCGGCCTCGATGGCCTCCTCCTCCAGCCCGGACTTGGTGACCACCACGAGGGTGAGTACCCTGCCCAGCGCAATGACGCCGCCCTGCTCGCGCAGGGACATTATCTTCTTGGAAACCGTTGAAGTCGTGGTGTCCGGCAGGTCTACAATCATGGCCTTCTCCAGGTTCGTCCGTCGCGTGCCAGCAGCTCGTCAGCCGACGCGGGGCCCCAGCTGCCCGGGGCATAGGGCTCGGGCTGCTCGTTCAGCTGCGCCCAGTATTCCTCGAACGGGTCCAGGATCTTCCAGGACAGCTCCACTTCCTCGTGCCGGGGGAACAGCGGCGGCTCGCCCAGGAGCACGTCCAGGATCAGCCGCTCGTACGCCTCCGGGGAGGATTCGGTGAACGAATGCCCGTACCCGAAGTCCATGGTCACGTCCCGGACTTCCATCTGCGTGCCCGGGACCTTGGAACCGAACCGGATGGTGACGCCCTCGTCCGGCTGGACACGGATCACCACGGCGTTCTGGCCAAAGTCGTCCTCGGCATGGTCGCGGAACAACAGGTTGGGTGCCCGCTTGAACACGACGGCGATTTCCGTCACGCGCCGTCCCAGGCGCTTGCCGGCGCGCAGGTAGAACGGCACCCCGGACCAGCGGCGGGTGTGGATGTCCACCCGGATGGCGGCGAAGGTTTCGGTGGTGGAATCGGCGGGGATGCCTTCCTCTTCCAGGTAGCCCTGGACCTGTTCGCCGCCCTGCCAGCCGCCGGTGAACTGACCGCGCGCCGAGTGCGTGGAAAGGTCTTCGGGGAGCTTGACGGCGGCGAGCACCTTTTCCTTCTCCGCGCGCAGGTCGTCGGCGTTGAAGGAGATGGGCTCCTCCATCGCCGTCAGGGCCAGCAGCTGGAGCAGGTGGTTCTGGATCACGTCGCGGGCCGCGCCCACGCCGTCGTAGTACCCTGCCCGGCCACCCGTGCCGATGTCCTCGGCCATGGTGATCTGGACGTGGTCCACGTAGTTGGCGTTCCACAACGGCTCGAACAGCTGGTTCGCGAAACGCAGCGCCAGGATGTTCTGGACTGTTTCCTTGCCCAGGTAGTGGTCGATCCGGAACACCGCGTCCGGCGGGAAGACGGATTCGACGATGTCATTGAGCTGCCGGGCGGAATCCAGGTCGTGCCCGAACGGCTTCTCGATCACCACGCGGCGCCACTTGTCGCCCTCGGCCTGTGCCAGGCCGTGCTTGGACAGCTGCCGGCAGACCTGCTCAAACGCCTTGGGCGGGATGGAGAGGTAGAACGCATGGTTCCCGCGGGTGCCGCGCAACTCATCAAGCTCGTCGATGACTTCACCCAACCGCTCAAAGGCGTCGTCGTCGTCGAACTCCCCCTGCACAAACCGGATGCCCTCGGAGAGCTGGTTCCACACTGCTTCATCGAAGGGGGTGCGGGCGTAGGCCTGCACGGAGGCCTTCACCTCGGCGGCGAAGTCCTCCTTGTCCCATTGGCGCCGGGCGAAACCCACCAGGGCAAAGCTGGGGGGCAGCAGGCCACGGTTGGCGAGGTCGTACACGGCGGGCATGAGCTTTTTGCGGGCAAGGTCGCCGGTCACTCCGAAGAGGACCAGTGATGACGGACCGGCGATCCGGTTCAGGCGGCGGTCACGCGGGTCGCGGAGCGGATTCCGCCCACGGCCAGCAGACTTCCTGCCGTATTCAGTTTCTGGCATGGTGCTTTTTGTGCCTTAGCTTTCAGTAACGGAGGCTGACCTGGCGGACAGCGCAGCAATGATGTCCTGCAACTGTGCCACACCGGCGGCCCGGTCAGTGAGGTGCAGGCGAAGCACGGGACGGCCGTGGTCGGTCAGGACCTGGGCATCGCCGGCAGCCTGGGCGGCAATCAGTTCCCCGAACGTGAAGGGACGCTCCGGGATGGCAAGGTCCTCCGCGGATGCGGCCGTGACCTGGAGGAACACCCCGATGCCAGGGCCGCCCTTGTGGAACTGGCCCGTCGAGTGGAGGAACCGCGGGCCCCAGCCAAACGTCACGGGACGGCCGGACACGGCGGCCAGTTCGTCGCGGATGCCTTCGAGCTGTGCGAACGCCAGCCGGTCGAAGTAGGCCTGGACGCTGAGGTAGCTGTCGCTCTCCAGCGTGTCCAGCAGTGCCTTCACGGCGTCCTCGGCCGTACGGGCATCACCGAGCCAGTCACCGGCGCGGACCTCGATGGATCCGTCAACAAACGCTGCCGGAGTGGGCTCGGGCTGGGCGTCCAGCAGTCCGCGCGCGGCCACCTTGGCGGCCTCGACGTCGGGCTGGTCGAAGGGGTTGATGCCCAGCAGGCGTCCGGCCACGGCTGTGGCGAACTCCCAGACCATCATCTGGGTGGGCAGTCCGCCGGCGATGGCGACCTCGTTCTCACCGAGTTCTACGTCGGCATCGGCTGCCACCAGCCGCACCACCAGGACGTCCGGCGCGCCGATGGTGGCCTCGGGTGAGTTGGGCCCGGCAACTACCGGAAGCACACCGGTACCCAGCTTGCCCGTGGACTCTGCGATGAGCTGCTCAGCCCAGTCGGCGAAGCCCACAATGCCCGAGCCGTCCTCGGCGATGACGATCTTGTTGCGCAGGGGGCTGGTTCCGCCAAGGGCGGTTCCGAGTGCCAGGCCGATGTTTTCCGGCGCGTCATCGTTCAGGATCTCGGCTGCCTCCTCGGCCTCATCCAGGAAGGCCTGGATGTCCACCCCGGCCAGGCCGGAGGGCACGAGACCGAAGGCGGTCAGCGCGGAGAAGCGGCCACCGACGTTGGGGTCGGCGTTGAAGACTGCACGGTAGCCGGCCTCGCGGGATGCCTTGTCCAGCGGGGAACCGGGATCGGTGACGATGATGATCCGGCTCCTGGCATCGATTCCGGCGTCGTTGAACGCCTTCTCGAACACCCGCCGCTGGGAGTCCGTTTCAACGGTTGAGCCGGACTTGGACGAGACCACGATCGCGGTCCCGTCCAGCCGGTCTGCGAGGGCGGCGCGGACCTGGTCGGGGTCCGTGCTGTCCAACACTGTCAGCTCGACGCCGGCGGTGCCGGCAATAACCTCTGGAGCCAGCGAGGAGCCGCCCATGCCGCACAGCACGATGCGGGTAACGCCTTCCGACTTCAGGGCGTCGCGGAGTTCCAGGATGTCCTTCACCAGCGGCGGGGAGACAGTGGCCG
Source organism: Arthrobacter sp. AK04 (assembly GCF_021129155.1). GTDB lineage: Bacteria > Actinomycetota > Actinomycetes > Actinomycetales > Micrococcaceae > Arthrobacter > Arthrobacter quantipunctorum. The sequence continues at coordinate 7,546 of NZ_JAJOMC010000090.1, read as the reverse complement.
CCTCCACCCACCCGAGGCGGACTGCCGACTCGGCCTCCGCATCGGGACCCCACAGGGTGTGGTCCTTGGCGAAGATGCGGGTGGCAATACGGTCCTCCACGAGGACCGGGAGGTGCAGTTCCAATGCCTGCTGTGCGGCACCGGTGGCGTCGTAGCTGAGAGTGGTCATAGCGGGTTAGGAAGCCTTCCGTGCAGAGGCGAGGGCGCCCTCGACGTCGGCCAGCAGTTCCTTCCAGCTGGCCACGAACTTGTCCAGGCCTTCGGATTCGAGGATTGCCACGACGTCGTTGTAGGAGATGCCGAGCTTCTCCAGCGCGTCGAGGGTGGCGTTGGCTTCGGCGTAGGTGCCGGTGACGGTGTCCCCGGTGACCACGCCGTGGTCGAAGGTGGCGTCAAGGGTCTTCTCAGGCATGGTGTTCACGACGCCCGGGGCAACGAGTTCGGTGACGTAGAGGGTGTCCGGGTAGGCCGGGTCCTTCACGCCGGTGGAGGCCCACAGCGGACGCTGGGGGAGTGCGCCGGCTTCAGCCAGCAGGGCCCAGCGCTCGGTGGCGAAAAGTTCCTCGGAAACCTGGTAGGCCAGGCGGGCGTTGGCCAGGCCGGCCTTGCCCTTGAGTGCCTTGGCTTCCTCGGTGCCGATGGCGTCGAGGCGCTTGTCGATTTCGGAGTCCACGCGGGAAACGAAGAACGAGGCAACGGAGTGGATCTTTGACAGGTCGTGGCCGTTCTCCTTGGCCTGCTCCAGGCCGGACTGGAAGGCGTTGATGACGGCGCGGTAGCGCTCCAGGGAGAAGATCAGGGTCACGTTGACGCTGATTCCCTCGGCAAGGGTGGCGGTGATGGCCTCGAGGCCCTCGAGCGTGGCCGGGATCTTGATGAGCACGTTGTCCTTGTTCACCCGCTTGTACAGGTGCTTGGCCTCGGCGATGGTGCCGGCCGTGTCCCAGGCAAGGCGCGGGTCAACTTCGATGGAAACGCGTCCGTCCACGCCGTTGGTGGCTGCGGCCACCGGTGCGAACAGGTCGCAGGCATCGGCGACGTCGGTGGTGGTGATCTCGAAGATGGTGTCCTCGACGCTGGCCCCGGCTGCCGCCTGCTTGGCGATGGTGGCGTCGTAGTCAGTGCCTGCGGTGATGGCGGCGTGGAAGATGGACGGGTTGGTGGTTACGCCAACCACGTTCTTCTCTTCGATGAGCTTGGCCAGGGTGCCGGTGTCCAGGCGTCCGCGGGAAAGGTCATCGAGCCAGATGGAAACTCCGGCGTCGGAGAGCTGCTTGGTGGGAGTAGTCATAGTTCTGTATCTCCTGGAAATCGTTGGTTAGGCCTGGAGGCCTGCGAGGGAGTCCTTGGCGGCAGCGGCGACGGCCTCTGCGGTGATGCCGAACTCCTGGAAGAGGCGCTTGTAGTCTGCGGAAGCGCCATAGTGCTCAAGGCTGATGGAACGGCCGGCGTCACCGACGAATTCCTTCCAGCCGAGGGCAAGTCCTGCTTCGACCGATACGCGGGCCTTGACGGCTGCGGGCAGCACGGATTCGCGGTAGGCGGCGTCCTGCTTGTAGAACCATTCAACGCAGGGCATGGAGACAACGCGGGCGGCGATGCCTTCGGCCTGCAGGGCCTCGCGGGCCTGGACGGCCAGCTGGACCTCGGATCCGGTGCCGATGAGGATTACGTCCGCCGGGACGGTGGCGCCGTCCTTGGATGCTTCGGCAAGGACGTAGCCGCCCTTGGCGACGCCGGCAACGGAACCGAAGGTGTCGCCGTCGGCCTCGGCGTCGCCGCGCTCCCAGGTGGGGATGTTCTGGCGGGTCAGCACGATACCAGCGGGGTTGCTGTGGTTCTCCAGCATGGTCTTCCAGGCGACCGCTACCTCGTTGGCGTCACCGGGGCGGACAACGTCCAGGCCCACGATGGCGCGCAGGGATGCGAGCTGTTCCACCGGCTGGTGGGTGGGGCCGTCTTCGCCGAGGCCGATGGAATCGTGCGTCCAGACGTACAGCGACGGAACACCCATCAGGGCGCCGAGGCGGATGGCGGGGCGCTGGTAGTCGCTGAAGATCAGGAACGTGCCGGAGAATGCGCGGGTGCGTCCGTGCAGGCTGATGCCGTTCACGATCGACGCCGCGGCGTGCTCGCGGATGCCGAAGTGCAGCACGCGGCCGTACGGGTTGCCGGACCAGGCGTCGGTCTGCTTGGAGGCAGGAACGAAGGACGGCGAGCCTTCGATGGTGGTGTTGTTGGACTCCGCGAGGTCCGCCGAGCCGCCCCAGAGTTCGGGGAGGACCGGGCCCAGGGCGTTCAGGACCTTGCCGGAGGCTGCGCGGGTGGAGACGTCCTTGCCGGCCGGGAAGACCGGAAGGGCTGCGTCGAGGCCCTCGGGCAGTTCCTTGGCCTCGATGCGCTGCAGCAGCTCTGCGCCTGCGGGGTTGGCGGCCTGCCAGGCGTTGAAGGATTCCTCCCACTCCTTCCGGGCGGCAGCGCCGCGGTCCACCACGGCACGGGCGTGCGCCAGGACATCCTGGTCCACGTCGAAAGACTTGGCGGGGTCGAAGCCCAGGACTTCCTTAAGGGCTGCCACTTCCTCGGCCCCCAAGGCTGAACCGTGGATCTTGCCGGTGTTCTGCTTCTTGGGCGCCGGGTAGCCGATGATGGTGCGCAGCGAGACGATGGAGGGCTTGGACGTCTCAGCCTTGGCAGCGAGGAGCGCCGAGTAGAGCTCCTGGACGTCTTCCTTGTATTCGCCGGTCTTGGTCCAGTCAACGCGCTGGACGTGCCAGCCGTAGGCCTCGTAGCGCTTGAGGACATCCTCGGTGAAGGCGATGTCGGTGTCGTCCTCGATGGAGATGTGGTTCTCGTCGTAGATCACCACGAGGTTGCCGAGTTCCTGGTGGCCGGCAAGCGAGGAAGCCTCAGCCGTGACGCCTTCCTGGAGGTCGCCGTCGGATGCGATGACCCAGATGGTGTGGTCAAAGGGGCTGGTGCCCGGCGCGGCATCTGCGTCGAACAGGCCGCGCTGGCGGCGCTGGGAGTAGGCGAACCCAACGGACGACGCCAGGCCCTGGCCCAGCGGGCCGGTGGTGATCTCGACGCCGGCGGTGTGCTTGTACTCGGGGTGGCCGGGGGTCAGCGATCCCCAGGTGCGCAGGGCCTCGAGGTCCTTCAGTTCCAGGCCGTAGCCGGAAAGGAACAGCTGGATGTACAGCGTGAGGGAAGTGTGGCCCGGGGACAGGATAAAGCGGTCGCGGCCCAGCCAGTCCGGATTCCGCGGGTCATGGCGCATCAGCTTCTGGAAAAGAAGGTACGCGGCCGGCGCCAGGCTCATGGCCGTTCCGGGGTGGCCGTTGCCAACCTTCTCCACCGCGTCCGCGGCCAGCACGCGGACAGTGTCCACCGCACGCTGGTCCAGGCTGGTCCAGGACAGTTCTTGCTCTTCCAAATGTGGCACGAAAACCGGGCCCCTCTCTGTGCTGATGGCAGGTGGCACACCTGGTCCGCATGAAGGCACGCTGTGTGGCGCCCGCTGCGGTGTGTACCAGCCGTTCACCATCGAAACGTTGATCTTTCACTCAGCCACTGGCAGTTGGGAATGCGGTTTCCACCGCTTTCCTGCTGCGTGCTGATCTGGTGACAGCTTAGCTCCATTCCATTCTCCGGGCGGCCCAAATCTCACGTTTTGGACGCAATTTCCGCTTATGTGAATGCGTCTGAAGTGAGGTTGAGTTAATCTGCTCGAATTGGCGCGCGAGCGATCATCAGCACCAACAGGCGGCCGGGGCGGGACCGGGCGGCCGGGTCTCGGGACGGCCGTGGCGGGGAAGCCGGCGCGGTATGATATTCGGAGGCCAGCGCCGGGCTGGGGGACACGTGCCAGCCGCCCGGACTCCCGCTGTTGCGTGGATCACTGTTCCGCGGGCGCCCGGTTCAGGGCGGGGCCGGATGACATAGCTGGACAGCCAGACAGAACTGCCAACAGAACGGGTGACTGCCACCGTGAGCACAACAGGTACGACGCTGAACGCATCACGGGCTTCGCGGCCCGGGATCGCCCGTAAGGCAAAGGCGTATCTCGCCCTCACCAAGCCCCGGGTCATCGAACTGCTCCTGGTCAGCACGCTGCCCACCATGATTTACGCAGAGCGCGGTTTTCCGTCCATCGGGCTCATCCTTGCCACCCTGGTTGGCGGCGCCTTCGCCGCAGGCAGTGCCGGAGCCTTCAACTGCTACATCGACCGGGACATCGACAAACTGATGCACCGTACCGAGAACCGCCCGCTGGTTACCGGTGAAGTCACGCCGCGTGAAGCACTGGTCTTCTCCTGGCTCCTGGGTGCCGCCGCCATTGCGATCCTCTGGTTCGGCGCCAACCCCCTGTCCGCCTGGCTCGGCTTGGGTGCAATCTTCTTCTACGTGGTGATCTACACGATCATCCTCAAGCGCCGGACTGCCCAGAACATCGTGTGGGGCGGCGCCGCCGGCTGCTTCCCGGTGCTGATTGCCTGGGCGGCGGTCACCAACTCGGTGGAATGGCCGGCCGTCATTCTCTTCATGGTGATTTTCCTCTGGACGCCCCCGCACTACTGGCCGCTGTCCATGCGCTACGGCGAGGACTACCGCAACGCCAAGGTCCCCATGCTCGGCGCCATCGCCGGCGCCAAGGTGGTCTCGGTGCAGGTGGTCCTCTACGCCTGGGCCATGGTGGCCTGCTCCCTGCTGATGGTTCCTGCCGGCGGAGCGGGTTGGGTCTACACCGTCACCGCAGTCCTCGCCGGCGCCTGGTTCCTCTACGAATCGCACGCGCTCTACAACAGGGCGCAGCGTGAGGACATCTCGGACAAGCGGGCCATGAAGGTCTTCCACGGCTCCATCAGCTACCTCACCCTCCTGTTTATCGCCCTGGCCGTCGACCCGTTCATCGGGCCCGCCGTCATGGCAGGCTGACCCTCACACCATCGATTTCCTGAACCTCCCCTGGCCGTGGCCGGGGGAGGTTTTTCGTTGAGCGCCACATGACGGAACGTCAGCCAACCATTCATGAAGGCGAGTGTGTGACAAGTCTGTCATATTGGTCACTTTGATCTGTCATGCAACGTGAAGGTGTGGTTACGGTGGGTCTGGACCTGCTCCCGATCAGAGGAATGTCAATGCCGCAGCCGCCCCACGCACCCATCCATACGGTCCCGAGCCACAGCCCGCCCAGGGCGGGCGGCAACAACAGCTCCGGGTTCCGCCGGCCGGGCTTCCTGTCGCATCTCGGGGCCGACGTCCCTGCCTCACTGGTGGTGTTCCTCGTTGCACTGCCCCTGTCCCTGGGCATCGCCGCAGCATCCGGGGCCCCCGTCATGGCCGGCCTCATCGCTGCGGCGGTTGGCGGCATCGTGGCGGGAAGCCTGGGCGGATCACCCCTGCAGGTGAGCGGACCGGCGGCCGGGCTGACCGTCGTCGTCGCCGGCATTGTCCAGGAGTTCGGCTGGCAGGTGACCTGCGCGATCACCGCGGCTGCCGGTCTGGTCCAGCTCCTGCTGGGCATCAGCCGCGTGGGACGCGCCGCCCTTGCCGTCTCGCCTGTGGTGGTGAAAGCCATGCTGGCCGGCATCGGCGTCACCATCATCCTTCAGCAGCTCCACGTCCTGCTCGGATCGCAGGCAGCCGGCCCGGCCCTCGAGAACCTTGGAGCCCTGCCGGCAGCCATCACGGGAGTTGAACTGCACGCCGCGCTGCTGGGCCTTACCGTCGTCGTCATCCTCCTCGGCTGGAAGTACCTGCCCGCCGCGGTGCGCCGTGTCCCGGGACCGCTGGCCGCCGTCGCTGCCGGAACGGCACTCTCGGCGGCGTTCGCCCCCAACGTCGAACGCATCTCCTTCACCGGCTCGATACTCGATGCCGTCACCCTGCCGCAGCTGCCGGACGGCAGCTGGCGGGCAGCAGCATTTGCCGTGCTGACGATGGCTCTGATCGCCAGCATTGAATCCCTCTTGTCCGCCGTGGCCGTGGACAAAATGCAGAACGGGCCGCGAACCAACCTGAACCGTGAACTCGTGGGGCAGGGTGCTGCCAACATCGTTTCCGGGTCGCTGGGCGGGCTGCCCGTCACCGGAGTGATTGTGCGCAGTGCCACCAATGTGGAGGCCGGGGCTGTGACCCGGGCCTCCGCCGTGCTGCACGGTATTTGGGTTCTGGCCTTCTCCGCCCTTTTCGCAGGCCTGATCCAGCTGATTCCCCTGTCCGTCCTTGCCGGACTCCTGGTGGTCATTGGCGCACGCCTGATCAAGGTGGCCGATATCCGGACCAGCCTCCGGACCGGTGAGTTGCCGATCTACGCAGTAACCCTGCTCTGTGTGGTCTTCCTGAACCTGCTCGAGGGCGTCATGATCGGCCTTGCCTTCGCAGCGGCCAGCGTACTGTGGCGTGTCCTGCGGGCAACAGTCCACGCCCAGGCACCTGTGCTGCCGTCCGGATCCTGGCGGGTCGGCATAGAAGGATCGTGCAGCTTCTTCGCCCTGCCGCGGCTTAACCGCGTGCTGCACTCGGTACCGGCCGGCAAGCACGTGCTTGTGGAGCTCAACGCGGACTACGTGGACCACGCGTTCCGGGAGGCGCTGATCGCCTGGCAGCGGCAGTACCAGGCCGCCGGCGGTACGGTGGTCCTTGAACATCACGGGAACACGCTGTTCCGGGACGCGGCGGACCAGGCGCCAAAACGGCAGGAATCCCAGGAGCTTCCGCTGCCGCCGCGGACCTCGTGGCAGCCCGCCCAGGACGAACTGAAGGTGGGAATTGCAGGGCAAAGCAAGCGGCCGCCGTCGCCGGTCCTGCTGGGCATCAACAAGTACCACCGCCGCTTCGCGGACAAGGTCCGGCCCCTGGTCCAGGACCTGGCGGAGGGGCAGAACCCGGACACCCTGTTCGTGGCCTGCGTGGACTCGCGCGTGAACCCCAACCTGATTACCAGCAGTGGTCCAGGCGACCTGCTGACGTTGCGCAACATCGGCAACGTCGTCTGCCATGACGGCCAGGACGCCTCGATCGACTCTGCCCTCGCCTTTGCCCTGAAAGGCCTGGAGGTGGACTCCATCGTTATTTGCGGGCACTCCAACTGCGGGGCCATGAAGGCCCTGATGGAGGACGCGGAGGGCAAGGGGGCCGGCGCGCTGGGCGCTGGCTTCGACGCCTGGCTGGACCACGCCAGGCCAAGCTACGACAGACTCCTGGGCCATCATCCCGTGGCGGCCGCCGCTGCTGCCGCCGGCTATTCCGCGGTGGACCAGTTGGGCATGGTGAACGTGGCCGTCCAGCTCGCCAAGCTGGAAAGCCATCCGCTGGCAGGTCCCGCCCTCGCCTACGGACGGGTCCAGGCAACAGGCCTCTTCTATGACATCGCCACAGCCCGGGTGGTGCTTGTACGCCAGACGGGCATCGAGTTCCTCGACCCGGAACAGGCTGCGGACGTGTCCAGCGCCCGCGCGCAGGCCGGCTAAGCACGGCATCGCAGGCAAGCGAAAGGGCGGCCCCCGGGGGGGGCCCGGGGGGCCGGGGGGGGGGGAGGGGG
>NZ_JAJOMC010000009.1 GCF_021129155.1 Arthrobacter sp. AK04 | reverse complement strand
CCCCCGGGGCCCCACCCCCCCCCCAACCGCGCGGGCCGCCCCGCCCGGGGGGGGGGGCACGATGCGTTCCCCGGAGGCAAGGGCGGAACTGAAGGCGCCATCATCCAGTCCCAGGCGCCGGGCCCATGCAAGCTGGATGATGGCGGCCGAACCGGGGTCGAGTGTCATGCTCCCAGCCTAGGACGGGCAGCCGGTCCAGCCGGACAGGACACTTCGGCGGCCAGCACACTTCAGGGGAACGGCTTAGCCGAACAGGACCGCAGCTTCGTCGTAGCGGTTCTGGGGGACGGTCTTCAACTTGCCCAGGGCTTCCTGGAAGCCCACGTGCTCGATGTCCGTTCCCTTGAGCGCCACCATGGTGCCCCAGTAGCCCTCCACCACCGAGTCGATGGCTGCCATGCCCAGCCGGGTGGCCAGGACACGGTCGAAGGCGGACGGCACGCCGCCGCGCTGGATGTGGCCCAGGATGGTGGCGCGGGTTTCAATGCCGGTCCGGGCTTCAAGCTCCGGGGCGAGCTGGTCTGCGATGCCGCCCAGGCGGGGCCGGCCGAAGGTGTCCAGTCCGCGCTCTGAGTGCGGGGTTTCCATGTGCTCGGGCACGAACCCTTCAGCCACGACCACCAGGGGCGCGCGGCCGCGGGCGTGGGCCTCGTTCACCCATTCGGTGATCTGTTCGATGCTGACTTTCTGTTCCGGAATGAGGATGGCGTGGGCGCCTGCGGCCATGCCGGCGTGCAGGGCGATCCAGCCGACGTGCCGGCCCATGACTTCGGCAATCATGCAGCGGTGGTGCGATTCCCCGGTGGTCCGGAGCCTGTCGATTGCCTCGGTGGCGATCTGCACGGCGGTGTCGAAACCGAAGGTGTAGTCGGTGGCGTCGAGGTCGTTGTCAACGGTCTTGGGAACGCCGACGATCTTCAGCCCTGCGTCGGTGAGCCGCTTGGCCGCCGCGAGCGTGCCCTCGCCGCCGATCGCGATGATGGCATCGATGCCCAGGCGCTCCATGTGGGCCTTGATGACGTCGGGGCCGCCGCCATTTTCGAACGGGTTGGTGCGGGAGGTACCCAGGATGGTGCCGCCCTGCTTGGCAATGCCGCGGACCATGGTCCGGGGGATGTCGATGATGTCGCCCTCAACAACGCCGCGCCAGCCGTCGAGGAAACCGACGAACTCGTGGCCGTGGATGGCAATTCCTTTAAGGACTGCACCGCGGATAACCGCATTCAGTCCGGGGCAGTCGCCACCGCTGGTAAGGATTCCAATTTTCATGTCTCGCTCAAATCCTGGGGAGAGGGTTTACAGGCAGAGCGCCACGCTGAGCTCACATAGAGTCTAGTGCGGTGTGTGCGGTACGACACAAACTGGTTACACGAAGGGCCCCGTTCCTCAGTGGAGGAACGGGGCCCTGTGCGGCGGTGTTTACGGGCGGTTCAGTGACCGCCTGTCGAGGAACGCCTGCAGCGGGATGACGTTCCGCTGGTCCGGCAGGATTACCCAGGCCACAAGGTAGAAAACGAAGGCCGGGCCGGGGAGGAGCGCAAAAAGGAGGAAGGCAATCCGGACGTAGGCGACGTCCACGTTGAGCTTTGCTGCGATCCCTCCCAGCACGCCTCCGAGGATGCGCTGGGGTCCGCGTTTCAGGCCCAGGCCCCTGACAATGCTGAAGAATTTATCCATGGTTCAAGACTTCCGTGTTGCGGTGCTGTTGTCACCTTTCCGGGCGGAAAGGAGTCCTCCGACCACCAGGGCCGCACCCGCCCCGATCATGAGCCCGATCAGGACGTAGGTCCCGTTGAGGGTGACGATTCCGAGCTGGGCGATGATGATCAGGGCTGCGAGGGCCACCACGATCAGGCCCCAAACGATGGTTCCCACCCGCGCCCCCGTGGGAGGGACGGAGCCGGTGTGCGCGGCCGTGGTGCTTCCCGGAATGTACGGGTCCGGTGCCGGTGTCTGGCTGCTCATGTCAGTTACCTTCCTCAATGGTGACGTTGCTGACGGTGCCGTCGATCTCGATGACCAGGTGGCTGCCGGGCTTGTCGGTGTTGTAGCTGCTTTCGCGTGTGGTTGTCCCGCCGCGCTGGCTGCCGCCTTCCGCGAGGTTGCCCAGGGTCATGTCGGCGCGGATGTCCACGGGGACGGAGTCAGGGATGACCACCGTGACGTTGCTGGCGGTGAAATCAAGGGGGACCAGCACCTCGGACTCAAGGGGTGCGTCCAGGTCGAGCGCGGTGAGGTCAACCGTGCCGCGTCCTGCCGTGATGTTCAGCCCTTCGCTTGCCTGCTGGATGCTGGTGGGTGCCCAGTCGACTTCCTGGAAGCGGACACGCTCGCCGTTGTTGCCCACCACGTTGAAGATTCCTCCCGTGACGAGGGCTGCCACCGCAAAGAACGACAGGATGCCCGAGGTCCGGCCGCGGAAGCCCAGGATGAGGATTCCGAGGCCCAGGACTGCTGCCGCGCTGGCCCAGGCGATGGCGTTTGTGGAGTCACCAAGGTCGATGATGTTGGTGACGTCCAGGGCTTTCAGTCCGGCGCCGACAATCAGTGCGCTGCCGGCAGCGATGGCGACGGCGGGGGCGCCGGGACCTGCGGGGCGCACCTTGGGTGCCGGTGGCGGTCCCTGTGGTTGCCAAGTGCTGCCGGTGCCTTTGTAGTCCCATCCGCCGCTGCCGGATCCGGCGGCACCGTACGGGCTGCCAGTGAACGGCCCGGTCCCTGCCACGTCCGAGTACGGGGGAGCGGTTGCAGCAGAGGGTGCGGCAGAGTGCGTGGTGGTGCCGGGATAGGTGGTGCCCGCATAGGACGTGGTCCCTGATGCCGCTGCGCCCGCCGGTGTTCCAACCGCTGCTTTGTTACGCTGCGCGAGGTAGTAGACCAGATAGATGGCACCGCCAACCCAGAAGAGGGTCCAGAGGAAGGCGCCGAAGCCGTGGTTGCTCCAGCCCCAAAAATCGCCTCCCAGTCCGCTGAAGCCGAGGATTACGGCGACCAGGGAACCGGTCATGCCGCTGGTCCAGCGCCCTGCGCCGGCTTCCTGGACATGGATCCTTCCATCGGGCTCTGGCAGGAAGGCCCACGCCAGGCCATAGAAAAGTACACCGATGCCAGCGAACAGCGTCATCACGAGGAAGACGCCGCGGACGATCAGCGGGTCGATGCCCAGGCGCTGCGCGATGCCGCTCGAGACGCCGCCGATCCAGCGGTCCTGGCCGCGGGTGATCCCATGGCTGCGCACCCAGCGGAAAAAGTCGGACTGTTGGTTGGGTGCATCGGCATAGGGGTAGCCGCGGGAGCCCTGGCCAGGATTGCCGCCACCGGGATTGTCCTGGCCCGGGAAGTATCCGGCCGGCTGCCCGGCATAAGCCGCGCCGGCGCTGTCCTGCGGCGCGTGGTCCCGAGTGGATCCGTGGCTGGAGCCGTCCTGGTCTTCCTGCTCCTGTTCGTGCTTCTGTTCCTCTTCCGGGGCCGCGCCCGACGCCGATGCGGGATCCGGTGAGCCGGAAGGCGCCTGCTGATCAGGCGGCAGGAGGGGCAACGTGGGGTTTTCGTTTTCCCGCTTGGGGATGGGCTCGGTTGGGTGGCCGTCGTCAGGGGTGGGGGTTTGCGAGTTCATGCTTCGATCCTTCCGCCTGCGGGGCTTCGGCTCTACTGGGGGACACCCTGAACGGCCCCTGAGCGGACCCCGGATCCGGGCGGAATGCGGGCTTGGGAACCCTGATCCGTGCTTGGATTGATCCATGACAACCGTCCCCGCCCGCCTCCCGCTGGTCCGCCGCAGCGACCGCTTCATTGCAGGCGTGTGCTCAGGTCTTGCCGCCCACCTCGGGGTGCCGGTGGTTCACGTGCGGGTGGCAATGGTCCTGGCCTCGCTGGCTGGCGGGGCCGGCGTCGTCTTCTACGCCTGGTTGTGGATCATGGTCCCCACTGCTGACGAAAGCGAACGGCGGCAGGCGCGCCGGCCGCCGTCGCCCATTGCACCGGCCGTCAGCCGTGAGGGTGTGCCGGCCGCAGTTCCCTGGTCCGCGGGCCCGTCCGGCGGCGTAATGGCTCCGTCCGTCACCGCTGCGCCCGCCGTTCCCGGCGACGGCCCTCGCGCAGATACTGCCGCTCCGGGAGGCCGTGAATACCCCGCGCCGGCGGACGCCGGAATGCCCCTGTCCGAGGCCGTGCGGCCGCCCTGGTTCCGGTTTCGGGAGATGCGGTACGGCAAGGAAATTTTGCTTGGGGCCGGGCTGCTGCTGGTGGCAGGCATCCTGATCGCCCAACTGCTGGGCGTAAATGTGCCACTGGGGACACTCATACCGGCAGCTGCAGTGCTTGGCGGTGCCTCCATTGCGTGGATGCAGCTGGACGAAACCCGGCGGGCGGGGCTGGTGGACAAAACCAAGGCGGACCAGGCAGGGGGCTGGGCCCGGCTTGCGGCGGGCCTGGCGCTCGTGGTGGCCGGCGTCCTGGTGATGGTCTCCGGCTCCGGTTCCTGGGAGCAGACCTGGCTGGCGCTGCTGGCCTCTGTGGCTGTCCTCGGCGGGGTGGTGCTGGTCCTGCTGCCGTGGGCGCTGAAGTTCTGGCGGGACCTGGAAACCGAGCGGGCCGGCAGGATCCGGGAAACCGAACGGGCCGAGATTGCCGCCCACCTTCATGACTCGGTGCTGCAGACGCTGGCCCTGATCCAGCGGCGGGCGGCCAATGAGCACGATGTCCTCCGGCTGGCCCGTGCCCAGGAACGTGAGCTGCGGGGCTGGCTTTTCGCGGATCCCGGCAAGGACGCCGGGCAACTGTCGGACCGGATCAAGGCCGTGGCCGCCGAGGTGGAGGACCTGCTGGGCAACGCCGTCGAGGTGGTATGCGTGGGGGACACAGCCGTCACGGAAGGCCATGAAGCGCTGATCCAGGCAAGCCGGGAGGCCATGCTCAACGCGTCCCGCCACGGGGGAGGGACGGTCTCGGTCTATCTGGAGGTCTCCGGCGGCCGCACCGAGGTCTTCATCAAGGACCGCGGCCCCGGATTTGAGCTGCAGCACGTGCCGGAGGACAGGCTCGGGGTCAGGGAATCCATCATCGGACGCATGAACCGCCATGGCGGCACGGCTGCAATCACCAGCAGCAGCGAAGGCACGGAGGTGCGGCTGGGCTTCCCCGCCGCCACCCAGGAGAGCACGGAAGGCAAGCCATGAATGCAACACAGGGACCGGGGTCGGCTCCGGCCGCAAGGTCGGCCCGGGTGGTCATTGTGGACGACCACGCGATCTTCCGCTCCGGCCTGAAAGCGGACCTGGACCCCAGTATCCAGGTGGTGGGTGAGGCGGCGACGGTGGAACAGGCCATCGCCGTCATTGCGCAGCAGCGTCCGGACGTGGTGCTGCTGGACGTTCACCTGCCCGGCGGCCTTGGCGGCGGGGGCCGGGAGGTCATCGCCGGTTCCGCTGCCGTGCTGCCTGCCACCAAGTTCCTCGCCCTCAGTGTCTCGGACGCTGCCGAGGACGTTGTGGCGGTGATCCGGGCGGGGGCGCGCGGCTACGTCACCAAGACCATCTCGGGGGCGGAAATCACCGACGCCGTGTACCGCGTTGCCGGCGGGGACGCGGTCTTCTCGCCGCGGCTGGCAGGCTTCGTCCTGGACGCTTTCGGTACCGCCCCCGCGGACATTGCCGACGACGAACTGGACAAGCTGTCCGCCCGGGAACTTGAGGTCATGCGCCTCATCGCCCGCGGTTACAGCTACAAGGAAGTGGCCAAGCAACTGTTCATCAGCATCAAGACGGTGGAAACCCACGTCTCAGCGGTCCTGCGGAAGCTGCAGCTTTCCAGCCGCCATGAGCTGACCAAGTGGGCGGCCGAGCGCCGCCTCCTCTAGCCCCGTTCCCCCAGACGCTCTATCACTTAACGCCGCATCCCCCCGGACGCTCTCTCATTCGATGCGCATTTAACCCGGATGCTCTATCACTTGATGCGCTTTAAACCGGAACGCTCTATCACCCTCCCGCTGGGAGTGATAGAGCGTTCTCGATTTTACGGCGTTAAGTGATAGAGCGTCCGATATTTTCTTGCGTTAAGTGAGAGAGCGTCCTACTGGGCCTTGCCCAGGAAGTCCTGCAGCCGCTGCACACCGGTCGCGAGGTCGTCGTCGCCGAGGGCGTAGGAGAGGCGCAGGTAGCCGGAGGGGCCGAAGGCCTCACCCGGAACCACTGCCACCTCAACCTCGTCCAGGATCAACGCTGCAAGCTCGGCAGAGGTCTGCGGCGTGGCGGTGCCGGACGCCGTCGGGAATTCCTTGCCCAGCAGCGCGCGGACGTCCGCGTAGACGTAAAAGGCGCCCTTCGGCGTCGGGCATTCCACTCCCTCAATCGCGTTCAGGCCGGCAACGATCGCCTTGCGGCGGCGGTCGAAGGCCACCTTCATCTCGTCAACGGCGGTCAGCGGGCCTGAAACAGCGGCCAGGGCAGCGATCTGCATGATGTTGGAGACGTTGGACGTGGCGTGGGACTGGAGGTTGGTGGCCGCCTTGATGACGTCGGCCGGACCGATCATCCAGCCCACCCGCCATCCGGTCATGGCATAGGTCTTGGCAACGCCGTTGAGGATGACCACTTTGTCGCCCAGCTCCGGTGCGGCGGTGGCGATGGAGGTGAAGGGCACGCCGTCGTACGTCAGGTGCTCGTAGATCTCGTCGGTGACCACCCAAAGGCCCTTGGCTGCTGCCCACTTGCCGATCTCCGCTACCTGCTCAGGCGAGTAGACGGAGCCTGTGGGGTTCGACGGCGACACGAACAGCAGGATCTTCGTCCGGTCCGTGACGGCTGCTTCGAGCTGGTCGACAGTCACAAGGTAGTCCTGCTCAGGACCCGCGAACACCTCCACGGGTACACCGCCGGCCAGCCGGATGGCCTCCGGATATGTGGTCCAGAACGGCGTGGGGACAATAACCTCGTCGCCCGGATCAACCAGGGTGGCGAACGTGTTGTAGACCGCCTGCTTGCCTCCGTTGGTGACCAGCACCTGGGAAGGGTCCACAGCATAGCCGGAGTCGCGCAGCGTCTTTTCCGCGATGGCCTTCTTCAGCTCCGGCAGCCCGCCCGCAGGGGAGTAGCGGTGGTACTTCGGCTGGCCGGCAGCCTCGATGGCAGCCTGGACAATGTAATCCGGGGTGGGGAAGTCAGGTTCACCGGCACCAAACCCAATAACCGGCCGGCCCGCTGCCTTCAGCGCCTTCGCCTTGGCGTCAACGGCAAGGGTTGCGGATTCGGCAATTGCGGAAATGCGCTGGGAAACGCGGGCGGCAGACATGGCAGGTCCGTTCTTCGCTTGCAGCCTGGGGGCTGGAATGTGGGATTCGACGAGTTCTACTCTATGCTGTTCACCGGACCCTCCGGGTTGCCGGTTTTGATTTGTGACTGTGTCCTGGTCAAACATCAGGCAGGCCATCAGGGGAGGGCCGGAAATGGGCCGGTTCGACGAACGCGAAGTTGTTGCGTAGACTGGTTCACCGGTGTTGAAAACACGGATGATGACGTGCGCCCCAGTGCAAGCTGGTGCTTCGTGGTCAGATAGTGGAATTCACTCCATAGGGTAGTGGCGCAATTGGTAGCGCAGCGGTCTCCAAAACCGCAGGTTGCAGGTTCGAGTCCTGTCTGCCCTGCGCAAGCGCCCCGGGCGAAAACCCGGGGCAAGCGCAGCAACCATGGTTCTGATCAGGGCCGGGTAATCCAACATTGCGAAGATGAGCGAGGACCAGGTGACCGAAACAGCTGCCAGCAGCTCCAAGGGCCGCCCAGCTAAGAAGGACGCCAAGGCAAACTTCTTCGCCCGCATTGCACTCTTCATCCGCCAGATCATCGGCGAACTGAAGAAGGTTGTTGCACCCACCCGCAAGGAACTGATCAATTACACGCTCGTGGTGCTGGTGTTCGTGGGCATCATGATGGTCATCGTCAGCCTGCTGGACATCGGTTTTGGAACCGCCGTCGGCTGGGTCTTCGGCGGGACCGGCACCACGGACAGCTAACGCTGCACGGTCCGCAGGCCGCGTGTTCCTCCGGGATTCCCGGACGGAACACCGGTGTGCGGAATTGAGCCATTTAAATAGGCATGTTAGGCAATGAGGAAGCAGGAGACCAAGTGTCTGAGCAGGAGCTCGAGGTAACCGAGACTGAGCTGGAAGAGTCCGCGGACGTCACGGCAGAAGCCGGTGACGAGTCTGAGGTTGAGTCCTCCGCGCCCGAATCCGATGACGCCGGTTCCGACTTTGACGCAGAGGCAGACGCCGGCTCCGAAGAGGAGTCCACTGACGCCCTCGCCGCTGCCGCCGCCAAAGCAGACGTTGACCCCGCTGAGGAGTTCAAGGCCAAGCTGCGCCGCCAGGAAGGTGACTGGTACGTCATCCACTCCTACGCCGGTTACGAGAACCGCGTGAAGGCCAACCTGGAAACCCGCATCCAGACCCTGGACATGGAAGATTACATCTTCGAAATCCAGGTGCCCATGGAAGAAGTCGTTGAGATCAAGAACGCTCAGCGCAAGGTCATCAACCGCGTCCGCATCCCCGGCTACGTACTGGTCCGCATGGACCTGACCGACGCCTCGTGGGGCGCCGTCCGCCACACCCCGGGTGTCACCGGCTTCGTGGGCAACGCCCACAACCCCGTGCCGCTGCGCCTGGACGAGGTCTTCTCCATGCTCGCCCCGGTCTTCGAGGAAGAGCAGGCCGAGAAGGGCAAGCCGGTCAACAAGCAGAACCAGGCCCCCGTGGACGTGGACTTCGAAGTTGGCGAGTCCGTCATCGTCAAGGAGGGCCCGTTCGAGACCCTTCCGGCCACCATTTCCGAGATCAAGGTCGAATCCCAGACCCTCGTGGTGCTGGTGTCCATCTTCGAGCGCGAAACGCCGGTTACCCTGGCGTTCAACCAGGTCACCAAGATCTGATCACCCAAGAATTCGTCCCGGGGCTGCCCGCTTAGCAGCACCGGAACGGCCGGCCGCCTTGCCATGGCGGCCACAAACCTGAGGCACGCTCCTGTGCCCCAGGACGTTATTGAGAGAAGGACCCTACATTGGCTCCCAAGAAGAAGGTCACCGGCCTCATCAAGCTGCAGATCCAGGCAGGTGCCGCTAACCCGGCTCCGCCGATCGGTCCTGCGCTTGGCCAGCACGGTGTCAACATCATGGAATTCTGCAAGGCGTACAACGCTGCGACGGAAGCCCAGCGCGGAAACGTCATCCCCGTGGAAATCACGGTCTACGAGGACCGTTCCTTCACGTTCATCACCAAGACCCCGCCGGCTGCAGAGCTCATCAAGAAGGCTGCAGGCGTCGCCAAGGGTTCAGCAACCCCGCACACCGTCAAGGTTGCGAAGCTGACCCAGGCCCAGGTCAACGAGATCGCCTCCACCAAGATGGAAGACCTCAACGCCACCAGCCTCGAAGGCGCAGCGAAGATCATCGCCGGCACCGCCCGGTCCATGGGCATCACCGTCGAAGGCTAATCGCCTTCGCTGCCTGCGCCGGGTCGGGTAACCGATCACGACGACGGGCGGCACCGCCGGGACACCGGCACCACCAAAACTGAGATGTTGGGAACCGGGCACGGATAACGAGCCCGCCGACCAACTGTGGCAGGGCCCAGCGCGGTCCGCAGACCACAACTGCACAAGGAGAAATAAGCAGCATGGCAAAGCGCAGCAAAGCATATGAGGCAGCAGCCGCCAGGATCGACGCGGAGAAGTTCTACGCGCCGTTCGAGGCAGTGACCCTCGCCAAGGACACCAACCCGTCCAAGTTCGACGCCACCGTTGAGGTTGCATTCCGCCTCGGCGTCGACCCCCGCAAGGCTGACCAGATGGTCCGCGGCACCGTCAACCTGCCCCACGGCACCGGTAAGACCGCCCGCGTCCTGGTTTTCGCCACCGGTGACAAGGCTGAGGCAGCAATCGCTGCCGGCGCCGACTTCGTTGGTTCCGACGACCTGATCGAAAAGATCGCCGCCGGCTGGACTGACTTCGATGCCGCCGTTGCCACCCCTGACCTCATGGGCAAGGTTGGCCGCCTCGGTAAGGTCCTTGGTCCGCGTAACCTGATGCCGAACCCGAAGACGGGCACCGTGACCCCCGACGTCACCAAGGCCGTCAACGACATCAAGGGTGGAAAGATCGACTTCCGCGTCGACAAGCACTCCAACCTGCACTTCATCATCGGCAAGGTCTCCTTTGACGCCATCAAGCTGGCGGAGAACTACGCAGCAGCACTGGAAGAGGTGCTTCGCCTGAAGCCGTCCGCTTCCAAGGGCCGCTACATCCAGAAGGCCACCGTTGCCACCACGTTCGGTCCCGGCATCTCCGTTGACCCGAACGTCACCAAGGTTCTGACCGAGGCCTAAATCCTCGTTTGAAACCCCTGCAGCGGAATCTTCCGCCGCAACAAAACCGCCCGGCACCCGTGCCGGGCGGTTTTGTTTAAGCTCCGAGGCCTATCCCCGCAGATGGAGCTTTTGCCTAAGCTGTAGGAATGGCTGACCCGACGCCGGATACCTTCCCGGCGAACCCCGCCGCACCAGCACTTTCGGCCGTTAAAGTGCTGCATGAACCGGGCAGCGGCACCATCGCCGGTTCTGCAGGATATACAGCAGACTTCGAGGAGTGCCACGCCCTGCGGGTGGAGCACGACCTTGCGTTGTGGGGCAATCTGGACCGTTGCCCCACCTTGCCGGAAGCTGCCGAGTTCTGGCGGGGCAGCGAGTACGAGGAGCGCCAGCTCTACCTGGCGAGACTGAACGGAAAGGCCGTTGGTACGTGCGCCGTGGAACTCCCGCTCCGGGAGAACACGCACACTGCCGGCATCGACGTCCTGGTTGGGTCCGCCTACCGGCGCCAGGGGCTGGGCCGGACGCTGCTGTTGCATGCCGAATCCATTGCCAGGGCACGGGGCAGGACATCCCTCTACGGCTACCACGAGGTTCCGCTTGCCGCCGCGGATAGCTCCGCCCTGCTCCCGGCCAAGTCCGGTGCCGGAGGCCTTCCAGTGGTTGAACCGGCAGTGGCGTTCGCTGCCGCTTCCGGCTACGAGCTGGAGCAGGTGGAACGCTCCAGCCGGTTGGAGCTTCCCGTGGCGCCGGAACTGCTGGACCGGCTGGAAAGGGAGGCAGCAGCCGCGGCGGGGGACTACAGCATCACCGGATGGGACGACGCCTGTCCTGAAGACCTGGTGGACGCGTACGCGCTTCTCAAAGCCCGGATGAGCACGGATGTTCCCATCGCCGGGATGGACTGGGAGGGGGAGGACTGGGACGCCGGCCGGGTGCGGGATGAGGAAAGAACGACGGCCCGCAGCGGCGTCCAGTCCGCCGTGACCGCCGCACTGCACAGCACGACCGGGGAACTTGTCGCCTACACGGTCCTTAACTGGCGGCCCGGAGTGCCTGCCTCCATCGCCCAGCAGGACACCCTGGTCACGGCGCAACACCGGGGCCACCGCCTCGGCTTGCTCATCAAGGTTGCAAATCTGCGGCGTGCCGTGGCCAGATGGCCTTCGGCGCATTCTGTGTTGACATGGAACGCCAGTGAAAACCAACATATGCTGGCCATAAATATTGCCCTTGGATTCAGGCCTGCTGGTTATGAAGGTGAGTGGCAGAAACGGCTGGGATGATGCGCCTATGGCACAAGACGTGAAGATCGAGCAGCTCTGGATCCCTGATTCACTCGAGGCCCCGGACGCTGCGGACTTCCTTGCCGCCGTCGAAGTGGGACGCAAAGTCCGCATGCAGACCTGGGGCAGTGACGACCTCGCCTACGGGCCGCTGGAAAAGCTTCTTGAGTTCGCGGATCCCTATGAGCGGCAGCTGATCCTCGTAGCCAAGGTGGACGGGGAGATTGTGGGCACCGTTGATATCGCCCTGCCCCTCACGGACAACCTGGACCTTGCGGAGTTCACGCTGGACATCCTGCCCGAGTTCCAGCGCCAGGGCGTCGGTAGGCGGTTGCTCCAGGCCGCGGAGCAGCTGGCCCGCAATGAGGGCCGCACCATGATCCTGGTGGATACCAACCATCCGGGCGCATCCCTGCACGAATTCGAGCGCGCCCAGCTGGTCCCCGGATCGGGGCAGGGCTTCGTGCCGCTGGAGAGCCGCGAGGTGGAGTTCGCCCAACGCACCGGCTACACCCTGCAGCACATTGAGCAGTTCAGTTCCTGCCTGCTGCCACTGGACTCGAAGCTGGTGGCAGACCTGCAGGCCGAAGCGGAGGAAGCAAACAACGGCAGGTACCGGCTGCACCATTGGACGGACCGGTGCCCGGACCGCTGGCTGGAGGCCGTAGCTGTCCTTGAAAACCAGGCCGGGGCCGACGTCGATCCGTCTCTCCACGTGCCGGTGGAGCAGGACATGGTGTTCGACGGCGCCATCCTCCGGGAGGCCGAAGATGTGGCCATTGCGCAGGGCAGGCGGACGGTGGTCACCGCCGTCGAGCATCTCGCCAGCGGGGCCCTGGTTGGCCTGACCACCATCACGGTGCTTGCACACCGTGCGGACGTGGTTTTCCAGGACGATACGCTCGTCCTGCAGGAGCACCGCGGCAACAAGCTGGGGCTCCTGATCAAGGTGGCGAACATGGAGCGGCTGACTGAGCAGTTTCCGGACGCCCGGGTCATCTACACCTGGAACGCCCCGGAAAACCGGTACCTCCTGACCGTCAACCAGCAGTTGGGATTCCGGACCGCAGGCGTGACGGGGATATGGCAAAAGGAGCTTCCGCACCTTGGCACCAGCAACAGCTGACTGCCGATTTGGCGCAGCGGCGGGACCTCCCGTAGACTTGGATGACCAAAGACCGTCGGTTGTTGGAAATCCACTCCCTTGAACATGGCTCAACTCTGTAGTTGTGCGCGGGGGATTGAAGCGGGTTTCCGGACGAAGGACCCTCAACGCAGGGCGGCCGGCGCAGGTGAACGAAGCAAAGCTCCATGGGATACCCGTGTTGAGCCAAGCCCCGTGCATCTGCGCGGGGCGTTTTTAGTTTTAGCTCATCCGAGCGGGGACCGTCGAATACCGGCACTATCCCCGGAAGGAGGGTTATGGCAACGCCTATCAAGGTTTCAGCAGTAGCTGAGATCACCAACGATTTCAAGGAATCGAACGCCGCTGTCCTGACCGAATACCGCGGGCTCACCGTTGCACAGCTCAAGCAGCTGCGTGTTTCTCTCGGCCAGGACACCAAGTTCGCGGTCGTCAAGAACACCCTGACCGCCATTGCAGCCAAGGAAGCCGGCGTTGAAGCATTCAACGACCAGCTCTCCGGCCCCACTGCAATCGCGTTCATCAAGGGTGACGCAGTTGCCGCTGCCAAGAGCCTGACGGATTTTGCCAAAACCAACAAGCAGCTGGTCATCAAGACCGGTTACTTCGAGGGCAAGGCACTGAACGCCAGCGAGGTTGCCGCACTGGCAGCTCTCGAGTCCCGCGAGCTGCAGCTCGCCAAGGTTGCAGGCGTCCTCAAGGCCCCTGCTGCTGCCGCTGCACGCATCATTGACGCTCTGCGCCTCAAGCTTGAAGAAGAGAACGGTGCACCGGCAGCTGCCGAGGCGCCCGCCGCTGAAGAAGCTCCGGCCGCAGAAGCAGCAGAGACCGAAGCTCCGGCCGAAGCCGCAGCCACCGAAGAGAACTAACTCTCTTTTAGACCAGACTCCGGTGTGAAGCACGGCCGCGTGCCGCTGAGCACCACAACAGGAAGGACGCCTACCATGGCGAAGCTCACCAACGAAGAGCTCATTGAAGCTTTCAAGGAACTGACCATCATCGAGCTCTCCGAGTTCGTCAAGCTCTTCGAAGAGACCTTCGAAGTTACCGCTGCTGCTGTTGCTGTTGCTGGCCCCGCCGGCGCTGCTGCTGAAGAGGTTGAAGAGAAGACCGACTTCGACGTCGTCCTCGAAGCTGCCGGCGACAAGAAGATCGCAGTGATCAAGGAAGTTCGCGCCATCACTTCCCTGGGCCTCAAGGAAGCCAAGGACCTGGTTGACAGCGCTCCCAAGGCTGTCCTCGAAGGTGCTACCAAGGAAGCTGCCGAGAAGGCCAAGGAGCAGCTCGAGGCTGCAGGCGCAACCGTTACCCTCAAGTAGTAACGCGCTTTTTCCTCAGGAAGCCCCGTCCACGTTTGTGGGCGGGGCTTCCTGCTTTAACCGGGCTCGCTGATGTCCGCGACGACCGCATCCAGGGCAGCGGTCAGGGCGTCCGCGTCCACGAAGGCGCTGTACCCGTGGGCGCCAGCACCCATCGAGATCCGCCGCCCGGTAATGCTGGCGTCCGCGTAGACCGGCCAGCTGCTGGTGCTGCCCAGCGGGGTGATGGTTCCGCGCTCATAGCCTGTTGCTTCCAGCGCCACGCCAGCGGGAGGCAGGGAGAGCTTGTTAACCCCCACCAGGGTTCGCAGCTTGGGCCAGGAAATCTGGCGGTCGCCGGGGATCAGCGCAAACAGGAACGTACCGTCCTTGTGCTTGACCACCAGTGACTTGACGATGTCTGCAGGGCTGATTCCCAGGATGCCGGCCGCTTCTTCAAGGCTTTTGGCAGCCGGCCTTTCCACGATGTCCACCGCCAGGCCGCGGGCCTCGGCATCGGCCAGGAAGCGTCCGTGTCCGGTGCCGCTGGCCCCGTTCAGAGATGGGCTGGCCATCAGTCGCGGTAGAGCAGGAGCGCTTCGCCCTGCCCGCCGCCACCGCAGAGGGACACGGCGGCTTTGCCCGTTCCGCGGCGCTTCAGCTCATGCGCGGCATGGACGGCCAGCCGTGCGCCCGAGGCCCCGATGGGATGGCCCAACGCAATGGCCCCGCCGTGGATGTTGCACTTTTCCAGCGGGTAGTCCAGGTCCTTGAGCGACTGGACGGCCACGGACCCGAATGCTTCGTTGATTTCAATGAAATCAAGGTCGGCAACGGTCCAGCCGGCCCGTCCCAGGGCATTCTTGATGGCGTTGGACGGCTGCGAGTGCAGTGAGTTGTCCGGTCCTGCAACCTGCCCGGGCTTCCCGAGGACGGCCAGGTACTCCAGGCCGTGTTCCTCGGCGTAGCCGCGTGACGCCAGTACCAGGGCTGCGGCCCCGTCCGACAGGGGAGAGGAGTTCCCGGCCGTGATGGTACCGTCCGTCACGAAAGCTGCGCGGAGCCCGGCCAGGGAGTCCACCGAGGTGTTCGGGCGGACGCCCTCGTCAGTGGACACCACAATGGGATCGCCTTTGCGCTGCTTGACGCTGACCGGAACGATTTCGTCGTCGAAGGTTCCATTCTTGGCGGCCAGCGCAGCGCGCTGGTGGGACTGGGCGGCCACGTTGTCCTGCGAGGTGCGGTCAATGCCCAAGGCCAGGTTGCGGGTCTCGGTGGACAGGCCCATTGACTGGCCGTCGAAGGCGTCCGTCAGGCCGTCGTGCGCCGCCACGTCCAGCGCCTGGATCGAACCGTAGGTCCAGCCCTGCCGCGAGCCCGGAAGCAGGTGCGGTGCCCGGGTCATGGACTCCTGGCCGCCGGCCACCACCACTTCCGCTTCGCCGCCGCGGATCATCCGGGCGGCATCGATCACCGCCGTGAGCCCCGACAGGCAAACCTTGTTGATAGTCACCGCTGGGACGTCCCATCCGATGCCGGCACCGATTGAACTTTGCCGGGCAGGGTTCTGGCCGGCACCCGCCTGCAGAACCTGCCCCATGATGACAGCCTGCACGTCACCGGCGTCCACCCCACTGGCGTCCAGGGCGCCCTTGATGGCCCGGGAACCCAGTTCCACTGCGGTAAAGCTTGCCAGCTGCCCATTGATCCGGCCCTGCGGGGTGCGCACTGCTGCGAGGATGACAACGTCAGTGTTGTCACGGGAGTTGCCCATGGTTATCTCTTCCATTCCGTTTTCCGGTGTGTGCCACCAAGGCTATCGTGACCCTGGTCACCTAAGTATTCAAACGCCTGGCGCGCTATGTGCATTCCGCGGGCACGCTGAAGCGTGGCCGGCACCGCAGCCTCCCGGCGGGTGAGGCGGGGGAGAGGTCCCCATCCCATGGACGTGCACGACGGCGGCGGCGTGCGTAGGGTGGAGCGCGGACAGTTTTGCAGGGGGAGCAGGTCCCTGCCCCGGATGGTTGGAGCAGCAGCGTGAAAAAGATCCTCGCCACGGCGGCGGCCGCAGCCCTCGCAGCGCTTACCGCGTGTTCCGTATCCGTGCCTGCCCAGGAAGCCCCCTCTCCGGCGCCAACCCAGCCGGAGCCAAGCTCCGCCCGCACCAGCGGTTCGGCCGACGGCAGTGCCGGGACGCCGTCGTCGTCCCCTGCCAATGGCACCAAGGCAGCGTGCGAGCTCTTCAACTCCCTGGTTGAAAGCTACGCGGCCGTCCCGCCCAACGACTCCGAAGCCTATGAGGACATCTACCTGCGGGCCGAAGAGGCCAAGGAGACGGTGTCCAGAGACCTGCGCGGCCTGTTCGCCTCCTTGAGTCTGCTGGCCATTGACCATTCGGGTGCGGCGGGATCCGGCGGCGGTCCCGCGCAGGAATCACAGGACGCGGTCCGGGACGCGGTCTTTGCCAACGCCGGAACCTGCACGGACGCAGGAGTCACGCTGCGGCTCTAGTCCCACCGCCTACGGCCTTACCCGGGCGGCGTCCCGGAAGCGGCGTCGCGTACCTGCCCAAAACCGGTGCTTGCATTCCGGGCGGACATGGGGTAGACATGTAGGTTATTTTGCCGTATCGTAGATATTTGCGTCTTCCCTGTTTACCTTCAGCCTTCATATAGCGGTGGGCTTTGCCTTGCAGCTGACAATCAACGTGCCGTCAACAACGTCACAGCATGGTCAGCGCGGGCCCCGGGTCATATAGCGGAACCGGATGGTAGCACTGCGGAGCATTCCGCAGGGTGCACAGCGGGGGAGATCTGAAAACGCCTGAAGGTCTGTGGAAGGATCCCTCTTGGTCGCCTCGAGCACCTCTAATAACGAAACCGCTAACACTGCCGACAGCACTGATGGTGCCACTCGCCGGCTCTCATTCGCAAAGATTCACGAACCTCTTGACGTTCCGAATCTGCTTGCCCTGCAGACTGACAGCTTTGACTGGCTGGTCGGTAACGAACGCTGGCAGGCACGCGTAGCGAAGGCTGTCGAAGAAAACGATCTCAGCGTCGCCACGACGTCCGGCCTGTCGGACATCTTTGAAGAGATCTCCCCGATCGAGGACTTCCAGGGCACCATGTCCCTGAGCTTCTCGGATCCGGAGTTCGCTGATCCGAAGTACACCATGGCCGAGTGCAAGGACCGGGACGCTACGTACTCCGCTCCGCTGTACGTCAAGGCCGAGTTCATGAACAACAACACGGGCGAAATCAAGCAGCAGACCGTGTTCATGGGCGACTTCCCGCTGATGACCGAGAAGGGCACCTTCGTGGTCAACGGCACCGAGCGTGTCGTCGTCTCCCAGCTGGTCCGTTCCCCGGGCGCCTACTTTGAGCGCGCCGCCGACAAGACCAGCGACAAGGACATCTTCACCGCGAAGATCATCCCGTCCCGCGGCGCCTGGTTCGAGCTCGAAATCGACAAGCGCGACCAGGTTGGCGTCCGCCTCGACCGCAAGCGCAAGCAGTCCGTCACGGTCCTGCTGAAGGCCCTTGGCTGGACCGAAGGCCAGATCCTCGAAGAGTTCGGCCAGTACGACTCCATGCGCGCAACGCTGGAGAAGGACGCAACCGAGACCCGCGAAGACGCGTTGCTGGATATCTACCGGAAGCTGCGCCCGGGCGAGCCGCCCACCGTCGAGGCTGCCCAGTCGCTGCTGGACAACCTGTACTTCAACTCCAAGCGCTACGATCTGGCCAAGGTTGGCCGCTACAAGATCAACCGCAAGCTCGGCATCGACCGCTCCCTTGGCGACAAGGAGGCCTCGGTCCTGCACGTTGAAGACATCGTTGCCATGATCAAGTTCCTCGTTGCGCTGCACGCCGGCGAGAAGACCATCAAGGGCACCCGCGATGGCCAGGAAGTGGACCTGCGCGTCGAAATCGACGACATCGACCACTTCGGCAACCGCCGCATCCGCGCCGTCGGTGAGCTCATCGAGAACCAGGTCCGCACCGGCCTGTCCCGCATGGAGCGCGTTGTCCGCGAGCGTATGACCACCCAGGACGTCGAGGCCATCACGCCGCAGACCCTGATCAACATCCGCCCCGTGGTCGCCGCGATCAAGGAGTTCTTCGGAACGTCCCAGCTCTCGCAGTTCATGGACCAGAACAACCCGCTCTCGGGTTTGACCCACAAGCGCCGCCTGTCCGCGCTTGGCCCGGGTGGTCTGTCCCGTGACCGCGCCGGCATGGAAGTCCGTGACGTGCACCCGTCCCACTACGGACGTATGTGCCCCATCGAAACCCCTGAAGGCCCGAACATTGGCCTGATCGGTTCGCTGGCATCCTACGGACGCATCAACCCGTTCGGCTTCATCGAGACGCCGTACCGCCTGGTCAAGGACGGCGTCGTTTCCGACGACGTCCAGTACCTGACGGCCGACGACGAGGCTGAGGTGCTGATCGCCCAGGCCAACGCGCCGCTGGACGAGAACAAGAAGTTCGCTGAAGAGACCGTCCTGGTCCGTGCCCGCGGTGGTGGAGGCGAGCCTGTCCTCGTGCCCGCCGAGGACGTGGAGTTCATGGACGTTTCACCGCGCCAGATGGTGTCCGTGGCTACCGCCCTGATCCCGTTCCTGGAGCATGACGATGCAAACCGCGCACTCATGGGTGCCAACATGCAGCGCCAGGCCGTGCCGCTGGTCCGTTCCGAGGCCCCCTTCGTGGGCACCGGCATGGAGCGCGCCGCAGCCGTCGACGCCGGTGACGTTGTCATCGCCAAGAAGGCCGGTGTGGTCACCGAGGTTTCCGCCGAGCTCGTTATCATGCTTAATGACGACGGCACGGAGACCAACTACCGCATCAACAAGTTCGCCCGGTCCAACCAGGGCAACTGCTACAACCACCGTGTCCTGGTGAACGAAGGCCAGCGCCTGGAAGTTGGCGGCATCATCGCCGACGGCCCGGCAACGGACCAGGGCGAGCTCGCCCTGGGCAAGAACCTGCTCGTGGCATTCATGTCATGGGAAGGCCACAACTTCGAGGACGCCATCATCCTCTCGCAGCGCATTGTTGCCGAGGACGTTCTTTCCTCCATCCACATCGAGGAGCACGAGATCGATGCCCGCGACACCAAGCTCGGTGCCGAGGAAATCACCCGTGACATCCCCAACGTGTCCGAGGAAGTACTGGCGGGCCTGGACGAGCGAGGCATCATCCACATCGGTGCCGAGGTTGAAGCAGGGGACATCCTGGTCGGAAAGGTCACCCCGAAGGGTGAAACCGAGCTGACCCCGGAAGAGCGCCTGCTGCGCGCCATCTTCGGTGAGAAGTCCCGCGAAGTGCGCGACACGTCCCTGAAGGTTCCCCACGGCGAGTCCGGCACCGTCATCGGCGTGCGCGTCTTCGACCGCGACAACGACGACGAGCTGCCCCCGGGCGTCAACCAGCTGGTCCGCGTCTACGTCGCTGCCAAGCGCAAGATCACCGACGGCGACAAGCTCGCCGGCCGCCACGGCAACAAGGGTGTTATCTCCAAGATCCTCCCCGTTGAGGACATGCCCTTCCTTGCCGACGGCACCCCCGTTGATATCGTCCTGAACCCGCTGGGTGTCCCGGGCCGTATGAACGTGGGCCAGGTGCTCGAGACGCACCTCGGCTGGGTTGCCAAGACCGGCTGGAAGATCGAAGGCGAGCCCGAGTGGGTCAAGCAGCTGCCGAACCTGCCGCGCGAAAGTGGCCAGACCACTGTTGCAACGCCGGTGTTCGATGGCGCCCGCGAAGAGGAAATCACGGGCCTGCTGGACTCCACCAACGTGACCCGCGACGGCGAACGCCTGATCAACTCCTCCGGCAAGACCCGCCTGTTCGACGGCCGCTCCGGCGAGCCGTTCCCGGATCCGATCTCGGTCGGCTACATGTACATCCTGAAGCTCCACCACCTGGTGGACGACAAGATCCACGCGCGCTCCACCGGCCCGTACTCCATGATCACGCAGCAGCCGCTGGGTGGTAAGGCACAGTTCGGTGGCCAGCGCTTCGGTGAAATGGAAGTGTGGGCGCTCGAAGCTTACGGCGCCGCCTACACGCTCCAGGAACTCCTCACCATCAAGTCTGATGACATCCATGGCCGCGTGAAGGTTTACGAAGCCATCGTCAAGGGCGAGAACATCCCCGAGCCGGGTGTTCCCGAGTCCTTCAAGGTCTTGATCAAGGAAATGCAGTCGCTGTGCCTGAACGTGGAAGTTCTTTCCACGGACGGAACCACAATTGAAATGCGTGACTCTGATGACGCAGTCTTCACGGCTGCGGAAGAACTGGGCATCGATCTGTCTCGTGCAGAGCCCAGTTCCGTAGAAGAGGTCTAGAAGGAGGTTTACGACGGCGGGTGACTACCCGCCGTCGTACGCCCCCTCCCTCATCCCGCACCCAAGACTTCAGAATTTAGAGAACAAGAGAGAACAGGGACCATATGTCCAGCGAATCCTCCTTCGGCCTCATGCAGATCGGCCTCGCCACCGCGGAAGACATCCGCGGCTGGTCGTACGGCGAGGTTAAGAAGCCGGAAACCATCAACTACCGCACGCTCAAGCCCGAGAAGGACGGCCTCTTCTGCGAGAAGATCTTCGGCCCGTCCCGGGACTGGGAATGCTACTGCGGCAAGTACAAGCGCGTGCGCTTCAAGGGCATCATCTGTGAGCGATGTGGCGTTGAGGTCACCCGCGCAAAGGTCCGCCGTGAGCGCATGGGCCACATCGAACTGGCCGCTCCCGTCACGCACATCTGGTACTTCAAGGGTGTTCCCTCACGCCTGGGCTACCTCCTTGACCTGGCACCGAAGGACCTCGAAAAGGTCATCTACTTCGCTGCCTACATGATCACCAGCGTCGACGAAGCTGCCCGCCACGAGGAACTGCCCAACCTGCAGGTTGAGCACGACATCGAGAAGAAGCAGCTGATCGACAACCGCGACTCCGACATCGCGGCGATCGCCCGCGACCTCGAAGGCGAAATTGCGCGCCTTGAGGGTGAAGGCGCGAAGGCTGCCGACAAGAAGAAGGCCCGCGACTCCGCCGACCGCCAGATGGCCAACGTGCGCAAGCGTGCCGACGCCGACATCGAGCGCCTCGAGCAGGTCTGGGACCGATTCAAGAACCTCAAGGTCGCCGACCTCGAAGGTGATGAAGGCCTGTACCGCGAGCTGCGCGACCGCTACGGCATGTACTTCGAAGGCTCCATGGGTGCCGAAGCCATCAAGAAGCGTCTTGAGAGCTTCGACATGCAGGCCGAGTCGGACCTGCTGCGCGACATCATCGCCAACGGCAAGGGCCAGCGCAAGACCCGTGCCCTCAAGCGCCTGAAGGTGGTCAACGCGTTCCTGACCACCAACAACAGCCCGCTTGGCATGGTCCTCGACGCCGTCCCGGTGATCCCGCCGGAACTGCGCCCCATGGTCCAGCTGGACGGTGGACGCTTCGCGACCTCCGACCTCAACGACCTGTACCGCCGTGTGATCAACCGCAACAACCGCCTCAAGCGCCTGCTTGACCTGGGTGCTCCGGAGATCATCGTCAACAACGAGAAGCGCATGCTTCAGGAAGCTGTTGACAGCCTCTTCGACAACGGCCGCCGCGGCCGTCCGGTCACCGGACCGGGCAACCGTCCGCTGAAGTCCCTGAGCGACATGCTCAAGGGCAAGCAGGGCCGTTTCCGCCAGAACCTCCTCGGCAAGCGCGTCGACTACTCCGGCCGTTCGGTCATCGTCGTCGGCCCGCAGCTGAAGCTGCACCAGTGCGGCCTGCCCAAGCAGATGGCCCTGGAGCTCTTCAAGCCGTTTGTGATGAAGCGCCTGGTTGACCTCAACCACGCCCAGAACATCAAGTCGGCCAAGCGCATGGTTGAGCGTTACCGTCCGCAGGTCTGGGACGTGCTGGAAGAGATCATCACCGAACACCCGGTGCTGCTCAACCGTGCACCTACCCTGCACCGCCTGGGCATCCAGGCGTTCGAGCCGCAGCTTGTTGAAGGCAAGGCCATCCAGCTGCACCCGCTGGTTTGTGGCGCCTTCAACGCTGACTTCGACGGCGACCAGATGGCAGTCCACCTGCCGCTGAGCCCCGAAGCCCAGGCTGAGGCCCGCATCCTGATGCTGTCCTCGAACAACATCCTGAAGCCCTCTGACGGACGTCCGGTCACCCTGCCCTCGCAGGATATGATCATCGGCCTCTACCACCTGACCACCAAGCGCAAGGGTTCAGCTGGCGAAGGCCGCATCTTCGGTTCGGTCTCGGAAGCCATCATGGCGTTCGACGCCCGCGAGCTGCACCTGAACTCGCAGGTCAAGATCCGCCTCGAAGGCTTCGTGCCGTACGCCGACTGGGAAGCTCCGGAAGGCTGGGAGCAGGGTCAGCCCGCGCTCGTCCAGACCTCCCTGGGCCAGGTCCTCTTCAACGAGACCCTGCCCGAGGACTACCCCTGGGTTGAAGCTGTTGCCGACAAGGGCGAACTGTCCCGCATCGTCAACGACCTCGCCGAGCGCTACCCGAAGGTCGTCACCGCGGCAACGCTGGACAACCTGAAGGATGCCGGTTTCTACTGGGCCACCCGTTCAGGCGTCACCGTGGCCATCTCCGACATCGAGGTTCCGGCTGCCAAGCCGGAGATCCTTGCCGGGTACGAGGAGCGGGCCGCCAAGATCCAGGGCCAGTACGACAAGGGCCTGATCGACGACGACGAGCGTCGCCAGGAACTGATCGAGATCTGGAACAAGGCAACCAACGAGATCGCCCAGGCAATGCGCGACAGCCTCTCGCCGATGAACACCATCAACCGCATGGTGTCCTCCGGTGCACGTGGTAACTGGATGCAGGTCCGTCAGATCGCGGGTATCCGTGGCCTGGTGGCCAACCCGAAGGGTGAAATTATTCCCCGTCCCATCAAGTCCTCCTACCGTGAGGGCCTGTCGGTTCTGGAATACTTCATCGCCACGCACGGTGCCCGTAAGGGTCTTGCTGACACCGCGCTGCGTACCGCCAACTCGGGTTACCTGACCCGCCGCCTGGTGGACGTCTCCCAGGATGTCATCGTCCGCGAAGAGGACTGCGGCACCGAGCGTGGCCTGGTCACGCCCATCGCCGTCGCCGATTCCAAGGGTGAGCTGGTCCTGGACGAGAACGTCGAGAACAGTGCATACGCACGTACTCTCGCCGTCGACGTCGTGGACTCCGAGGGCAAGGTCCTCGCAGCCGCCGGCACCGACTGCGGTGACGTGGTTATCGACGAGCTGTTCAAGGCAGGCATCACCGAGGTCAAGGTCCGCTCCGTACTCACCTGTGAGTCCAGCGTCGGTACCTGTGCACTGTGCTACGGCCGCTCGCTGGCCACTGGCAAGACCGTGGACATCGGCGAGGCCGTGGGCATTATCGCCGCACAGTCCATCGGTGAGCCCGGTACCCAGCTGACCATGCGTACGTTCCACACCGGTGGTGCTGTTTCCGCCAGCGGTGGCGACGACATCACCCAGGGTCTGCCCCGTATCCAGGAGCTCTTCGAAGCCCGTACTCCGAAGGGTGTCGCACCGATTGCTGAAGCAGCCGGCCGCATCACCATCGAAGAGTCCGAGCGCCAGATGCGCCTGGTCATCACCCCCGATGACGGAACCGAAGAGATCGCCTACCCGGTCCTGCGCCGTTCACGCCTGCTGATCGAGGATGGCGACCACGTCACCGTCGGCCAGAAGCTGATCAACGGACCGGTGGATCCCAAGCAGGTCCTGCGCATCATGGGTCCGCGTGCGGCACAGAAGTTCCTGGTGGACGAAGTCCAGGGCGTGTACCGCAGCCAGGGCATCGGTATCCACGACAAGCACGTCGAGGTTATCGTCCGCCAGATGCTGCGCCGCGTCACGGTCATCGAGTCCGGCGAATCGGACCTGCTGCCCGGCGAGCTCGCCGAGCGCAGCCGCTTCGAGGACGCCAACCGCCGCGTTGTGTCCGAGGGCAAGACTCCGGCTTCCGGACGTCCCGAGCTCATGGGCATCACCAAGGCGTCCCTGGCCACCGAGTCCTGGCTGTCCGCAGCTTCCTTCCAGGAGACCACCCGCGTCCTGACGCAGGCGGCCATGGAAGGCAAGAGCGACCCGCTGCTCGGCCTCAAGGAGAACGTCATCATCGGTAAGCTGATCCCGGCCGGCACGGGCCTCCCGCGCTACACCGAGGTCACCGTCGAGCCCACTGAGGAAGCGAAGGCCAACCTGTTCACCGGCCCCAGCGCATTCAGTGACTTCTCGTACGACACCCTGGGTGGGGACGGAGCTCCTGAGTTCCACGCCATCCCGCTGGATGACTACGACCTGGGCAACGACTTCCGGTAACAGGCAGTCTTAGCCACGGGATGGTCCTTCACCGCAAGGTGGGGGACCATCCCTGCTTAACCATCGGCTGCTCCGTAACTGTCGTTTAGTGCCGTCATAACGACAGATACGGAGCAATCGGTGGGGGAGTGCGGCCCCGATTAAGGGGTAGGGGCCGTCCATGCTAGACTTGTTACCAATTGTTATTGTGGCAGTGGATGAGTGCGCCGGTTCCAGTCTTAGGGCTGAACCAGAGCGACGTTTCCGGTTTGCAGGGTTCTTGTGCAACGTATGCCACATTTTTGCATGCCTAGGGACCGTTGAAGACGCGAGTCAGGTCATTCCCTGCGTATGCGATCCGACTATTAAGGCTTCGCCTTCGCCGCCTTGGAGATCTTCTTCAAGGCCCAGGCGGCGGGGCAACGCAAAGGAGAGTGGCCGGAAGCGGCCACTCCGGATAAAACGGAGAACACGAGAGTGCCTACGATTAACCAGCTGGTCCGCAAGGGCCGCACGCCTAAGGTCTCAAAGACCAAGGCTCCCGCGCTTAAGGGCAGCCCCATGCGCCGCGGTGTTTGCACCCGCGTCTACACCACCACCCCGAAGAAGCCGAACTCGGCTCTGCGTAAGGTGGCACGTGTACGCCTCAACGGCGGCGTGGAAGTAACCGCCTACATCCCCGGTGTTGGCCACAACCTGCAGGAGCACTCCATTGTGCTCGTCCGCGGTGGTCGTGTGAAGGACCTTCCGGGTGTCCGCTACAAGATCGTCCGTGGCGCCCTCGATACCCAGGGTGTCAAGAACCGTAAGCAGGCACGCAGCCGCTACGGCGCAAAGATGGAGAAGAAGTAATATGCCTCGCAAGGGTCCGGCCCCCAAGCGGCCGCTCGTACTAGATCCCGTTTACGGCTCCCCGCTGGTCACCCAGCTCATCAACAAGGTGCTCGTTGACGGCAAGAAGTCCACGGCAGAGCGCATCGTCTACGGTGCACTCGAAGGCGCCCGCGCCAAGTCCGGCGGCGACCCCGTAGCGGCCCTCAAGAAGGCCATGGACAACGTCAAGCCTTCCCTCGAGGTCCGCTCACGCCGCGTCGGTGGCGCCACCTACCAGGTTCCGGTTGAGGTCAAGCCGGGCCGCTCCACCGCCCTCGCACTGCGCTGGCTGGTTGGCTACTCCAAGGCCCGCCGCGAAAAGACGATGACCGAGCGCCTCCAGAACGAAATCCTGGATGCATCCAACGGTCTCGGTGCCGCTGTGAAGCGTCGCGAAGACACCCACAAGATGGCCGAGTCCAACAAGGCCTTCGCACACTACCGCTGGTAATACTCCCGGGCGCCGCCGGCTCAACCGAGCGGGCGGCGAACGCGTAGTCAATCCCAAAAGGAGACCCCGTGGCACAGGACGTGCTTACCGACCTTAGTAAGGTCCGCAACATCGGCATCATGGCCCACATTGATGCTGGCAAGACCACCACCACCGAGCGCATCCTGTTCTACACGGGTGTGAACCACAAGATCGGCGAAACGCACGACGGCGCTTCGACCACTGACTGGATGGAACAGGAGAAGGAACGCGGCATCACCATCACGTCTGCCGCCGTGACCTGCTTCTGGGAAAACAACCAGATCAACATCATCGACACCCCCGGCCACGTTGACTTCACCGTTGAGGTTGAGCGCTCCCTGCGCGTCCTCGACGGTGCCGTTGCCGTCTTCGATGGCAAGGAAGGCGTTGAGCCGCAGTCCGAGACTGTCTGGCGCCAGGCTGACAAGTACAACGTTCCCCGCATCTGCTTCGTCAACAAGATGGACAAGCTGGGCGCTGACTTCTACTTCACCGTAGACACCATCATCAGCCGCCTCGGTGCCAAGCCGCTGGTCATGCAGCTGCCCATCGGTGCCGAGAACGACTTCATCGGCGTCGTGGACCTGCTCTACATGCGTGCACTGGTGTGGCCCGGCGATGCCAAGGGCGACGTAACCATGGGTGCGAAGTACGAGATCCGCGAGATCCCGGCTGACCTCCAGGAAAAGGCTGAGGAGTACCGCGCGAACCTCGTTGAGACCGTCGCCGAGTCGTCCGAGGAACTCATGGAGAAGTACCTCGAGGGTGAAGAGATCTCGATCGACGAGCTCAAGGCCGGCATCCGCAAGATGACGATCAACTCCGAGCTCTACCCGATCTTCTGCGGCTCCGCGTTCAAGAACCGTGGCGTTCAGCCGATGCTCGATGCAGTCGTCGACTACCTGCCGAACCCGCTCGACGTCCCCCCGATGGTCGGCCACGATCCTCGTGACGAAGAGAAGGAACTGACCCGCAAGCCTTCTTCCGAAGAGCCGTTCTCCGCGCTGGCCTTCAAGATTGCCGCGCACCCCTTCTTCGGCCAGCTCACCTTCATCCGCGTGTACTCCGGTCACGTGGAAGCAGGCGCCCAGGTGGTCAACTCCACCAAGGGCAAGAAGGAGCGCATCGGCAAGCTGTTCCAGATGCACGCCAACAAGGAAATGCCTGTTGAAGGCGCTACCGCCGGCCACATCTACGCAGCCATCGGTCTGAAGGACACCACCACGGGCGATACCCTGTGCGACTCCGCCAACCAGATCGTCCTCGAGTCCATGAGCTTCCCGGAGCCCGTGATCTCGGTTGCCATCGAGCCGAACACCAAGGGTGACCAGGAGAAGCTCTCCACGGCCATCCAGAAGCTCTCCGCTGAGGACCCCACCTTCCAGGTGTCCCTCAACGAAGACACCGGACAGACCATCATCGCCGGCATGGGCGAGCTCCACCTGGACATCCTGGTGGACCGCATGCGCCGCGAATTCAAGGTCGAGGCTAACGTGGGCAAGCCCCAGGTTGCCTACCGCGAAACCATCAAGCGCGCCGTCGAACGCCACGACTACACGCACAAGAAGCAGACCGGTGGTTCGGGCCAGTTCGCAAAGATCCAGATCGCGATCGAGCCGCTGGACACTGCCGAGGGCGAGCTGTACGAGTTCGAGAACAAGGTCACCGGTGGCCGCGTTCCCCGCGAGTACATCCCGTCGGTTGATGCGGGTATCCAGGATGCACTGAACGACGGCGTCCTGGCCGGTTACCCGGTTGTCGGCATCAAGGCGACGCTGGTTGACGGCGCCTACCACGATGTTGACTCCTCGGAAATGGCGTTCAAGATCGCCGGCCGTATGGCTTTCAAGGAAGCTGCACGCAAGGCCAACCCGGTCCTGCTCGAACCGCTGATGGATGTCGAGGTCCGCACCCCTGAGGAATACATGGGTGAAGTTATCGGTGACCTCAACTCCCGCCGTGGCCAGATGCAGTCCATGGAAGATGCACAGGGCGTCAAGGTCATCCGTGCGCACGTTCCGCTGTCCGGCATGTTCGGCTACATCGGTGACCTGCGTTCGAAGACCCAGGGCCGCGCTGTGTACTCCATGACGTTCAACAGCTACGCCGAGGTCCCGAAGGCAGTTGCCGACGAGATCATCCAGAAGACCCGCGGCGAATAGTCTTTCGGACTGTTCGCAGCGAACAACCTCGGGTGCGCTTTCCGATTCCGGAAAGCACAGCCGGTGCAGGTGGCCGGGCCGGCCGGATTCATCCGGCCAAGCCGGTTCCGGCCATCTGCACGAACAGGCTCGAGGGACTAGTATTAGTTCCTGAATCTGCAATTTCACCAATCCAAAGCCCCCCAAGTAGACTTACCTGAGTTTCCGCCGCGACAAGCGCGGCTGAAGGGTATGTCATTTGAAAACGTTCTAGGAGGAACCTGTGGCAAAGGCAAAGTTCGAGCGGACTAAGCCGCACGTCAACATCGGCACCATCGGTCACGTTGACCACGGTAAGACGACGCTGACGGCCGCCATTTCCAAGGTGCTGTACGACAAGTACCCGGATCTCAACGAGAAGCGCGACTTCGCGTCGATCGACTCTGCTCCCGAAGAGCGTCAGCGTGGCATTACCATCAACATCTCCCACGTGGAGTACCAGACCGAAAAGCGCCACTACGCACACGTAGACGCCCCGGGTCACGCTGACTACATCAAGAACATGATCACCGGTGCTGCCCAGATGGACGGCGCTATCCTCGTGGTCGCCGCTACTGACGGCCCCATGGCACAGACCCGCGAGCACGTTCTGCTCGCCCGCCAGGTTGGTGTTCCCTACCTGCTGGTCGCCCTGAACAAGGCCGACATGGTTGACGATGAGGAACTGCTGGACCTCGTTGAAATGGAAGTTCGTGAGCTCCTGAGCTCGCAGGGCTTCGATGGTGACGAAGCACCCGTGGTTCGCGTTTCCGGCCTCAAGGCTCTGGAAGGCGACCCCGAGTGGGTCAAGTCCGTTGAGGACCTGATGGCCGCAGTCGACGAGTCCGTTCCGGACCCCGTACGTGACCGCGACAAGCCGTTCCTGATGCCGATCGAGGACGTCTTCACCATCACCGGTCGTGGCACCGTTGTTACGGGCCGCGCCGAGCGTGGCACCCTCGCCATCAACTCCGAGGTCGAGATCGTCGGCATCCGCCCGGTCCAGAAGACCACGGTTACCGGTATCGAGATGTTCCACAAGCAGCTCGACGAAGCATGGGCCGGCGAGAACTGTGGCCTCCTGCTCCGCGGTCTGAAGCGCGACGATGTCGAGCGTGGCCAGGTTGTCGTCAAGCCGGGTTCCATCACCCCGCACACCGACTTCGAGGCCAACGTCTACATCCTCTCCAAGGACGAAGGCGGACGTCACAACCCGTTCTACTCCAACTACCGCCCGCAGTTCTACTTCCGCACCACGGACGTAACCGGCGTTATCACCCTGCCCGAGGGCACGGAAATGGTTATGCCCGGCGACAACACTGAGATGACCGTTGCGCTCATCCAGCCGATCGCAATGGAAGAGGGCCTCGGCTTCGCAATCCGCGAAGGCGGCCGCACCGTTGGTTCAGGACGCGTTACCAAGATCATCAAGTAATTCTTGTTGAACTGAAGAACAGCCCCGCTGCTACTGCAGCGGGGCTGTTCTTTTTGGTTAACCCGTCCCTGATACTGTTGCCTGACCGAAAGGAGTTCATCATGGGCTGGCTTATCTTCCTGATCATCGCAGTTGCCGTCGTCGCCGGGGTGTTCTGGGCCAAGAAGCACTTCCGCAACGAGATCGACCGTGCCAAGCGGATCAACCGGGCAAACAAGAACCTGTAGCTCGCAGCCGGTAAGGCCGCAGCTACGAGCGCTTTGCTTTCCTCGCCCGGCTGAGTGCCTGGTACCAGTAAAAGGACTTCTTCGGGGTCCTCTCCTGCGTCTCAAAGTCAACATGGATTAACCCGAACCGCTGGGAGTACCCGGCGGCCCATTCGAAGTTGTCCATCAGGGTCCACACGTAGTAGCCGCGCAGGTCCACACCCGCGGCGATCCCGCCGGGGGCAGTAGCATCAAGGGCAGCCCCCAGATGCGCCGCCAGGTACGTCACCCTTTCCTCGTCGGCCAACGTTCCGGAAACCGTGTCCGGTTCCGGGAAGCTGGCGCCGCCCTCGGTGATGTACACCGGGGGCAGAGCTTGGCCATAGCGGTCCTGGAGTTCCTTCAGGAGGACCCCCAGATGATCCGGAGCCACAGGCCAGCCGAACCCGGTGCTGCTGTATTCCGGATAGCCCACCTCATGGAAGGGCAGCCTCGCGACGGCTTTATGTACGTCCGCCGGAATTGACGCTGTGCCGCGCCCCAGGGCAACCTTCACCGGGAAATAGTAGTTGAGGCCGTAGAAGTCCAGGGGCTGGTGGATGGTGCGCAGGTCGGCGTCGGAAATTTTACCGATGGACCGGAGCCACGGCCGGGCGTAGAGCGGAAGGGCGGGATAGCGGCCCAGCAGCACCGGATCCGCATAGATCCTGTTCATGAGCAGGTCATAGAGGTGCGCCACCAGCCGGTCGCCAATCTTTCGGCTTGCCGGCCGGACGGGGGCATGCAGGTTGGTTACGCCGATGCCCCCGGCCACGCCGGCAGCGCGCAGGGCCTGCGCGCCAAGGCCGTGAGCCAACAGCTGGTGGTGGATGGAGGGGAGTGCATCGAACATCAGCGCATGGCCCGGGGCGTGGACGCCGAGGGCGTAGCCGTTCAGGGTTACCGAGACCGGTTCGTTGAGCGTGACCCACTGGGCCACACGGTCCCCAAAACGCTCGCCGGCGGCGCTGGCGTAGTCGCCGAAGCGCTGGGCTGTTTCCCGGTTCAGCCAGCCGCCGTGGTGTTCCAGCGGCAGCGGCGTGTCCCAGTGGTAGAGAGTGGCCATGGGAGAGACCCCGGCGGCGAGCAGCTGGTCCAGCAGCCGGTCGTAGAAATCGAGGCCTTCCTTATTGAAGGCTCCACGCCCGTCTGGCTGAATCCGCGGCCAGGACAGCGAGAAGCGGTAGGAGTCCACGCCGAGTTCCTGGAGCAGTGCGACGTCCTCCGGCAGCCTGTTGTAATGGTCGCACGCTACGGCGGGGGAGTGACCATCCATGATGGTGCCGGGCTTCTCGGCGAAGGCATCCCACCCTGACGGTCCGCGCCCGCCGTCGGCCACTGCTCCCTCGATCTGGAAGGCCGCGGCCGCGACCCCCAGGGTGAACGACGGCGGCATGCGGCCCGCCAGTTCGGTCGCCGAATCGGTGCTTTCCAAAGTCATCCCCCTATCATCCATTCGGCAATCACCTGGGGCAATGGGGGTGGGCAGGACCACGTGCAGGGAGGTGCCGGAGGTACCGATTCGCTTCTGTCGCTAAATTCCGGCATACTAGATGAGTTGTTCAAGCGCTTCTTCGTGTCCCGATCCGGATAATGCCGGGTGTCAGGGTCCAAGTGGAAGACCAAACATAACCCACTCCCCATGGAATAGCGGATTTGTATGCGTGCCAAGCGCGACACGCCCGACCGCGGGGGTCGGTTGCGCCGGCAAGGTGAGGAACCCGGATTCATCCGGATTCAGTTTGTGCGGCGGGTGGTAGTTACGACTTCAAATGCTTCGGCAGCCATACAACACGTAAGTAAACAGAGCAGCATTTACTGAAAGAGAGTCAGGCGACATGGCGGGACAAAAAATCCGCATCCGGCTGAAGTCATACGACCACGAGGTCATTGACGTTTCAGCACGGAAGATCGTTGAGACGGTCACGCGCGCAGGCGCAACGGTAGTGGGCCCCGTGCCGCTGCCTACGGAGAAGAACGTGTACTGCGTCATCCGCTCTCCGCACAAGTACAAGGACAGCCGCGAGCACTTTGAAATGCGCACGCACAAGCGTCTTATCGACATCATCGATCCCACGCCGAAGGCTGTTGACTCGCTTATGCGTCTCGACCTGCCGGCTGACGTGAACATCGAAATCAAGCTGTAGGGAGGTGCTGAGAGACTATGACCGCAACCCGTAACGTAAAGGGCCTGCTGGGCACGAAGCTCGGCATGACCCAGGTCTGGGACGAGAACAACAAGCTCATCCCCGTCACTGTGGTCCAGGCAGATTCGAACGTCATCACCCAGCTGCGCAACGCAGAAGCTGATGGCTACGTCGCCGTTCAGATCGGCTACGGCCAGATCGATCCCCGCAAGGTCACCAAGCCGCTGGCTGGTCACTTTGAAAAGGCAGGCGTCACGCCTCGCCGCCACGTCGTCGAACTCCGTACCGCAGATGCTGCTGAGTACGAGCTGGGCCAGGAGCTCTCCGTAGAGGTCTTCGAAGCCGGCCAGAAGATCGACGTCATCGGCACCACCAAGGGTAAGGGCTTCGCCGGTGTTATGAAGCGTCACGGCTTCCACGGCGTTGGAGCTTCCCACGGTGCCCACAAGAACCACCGTAAGCCCGGTTCAATCGGTGGCGCATCCACCCCGAGCCGCGTCTTCAAGGGCATGAAAATGGCCGGCCGCATGGGCGCCGTTCGTCACACCACGCTGAACCTCACGGTCCACGCGGTTGACGTCGAGAAGTCGCTGCTCCTTATCAAGGGTGCCGTTCCCGGCGCCCGCGGCCAGGTCGTCCTCGTACGCACCGCCGTGAAGGGAGCCTAGTTCAATGGCTAACACTGTCCAGGTTGACCTGCCTGCAGAGATCTTCGACGTTCAGACCAACGTGCCGCTGCTGCACCAGGTTGTCGTTGCCCAGCTCGCTGCTGCTCGCCAGGGTACCCACAAGACCAAGACCCGCGCCGAAGTTTCCGGTGCAGGACGCAAGCCGTTCAAGCAGAAGGGCACCGGCCGCGCCCGTCAGGGTTCCATCCGTGCTCCTCACATGACCGGCGGTGGCGTTGTCCACGGTCCCACCCCGCGTGACTACAGCCAGCGCACCCCCAAGAAGATGATTGCTGCTGCACTTCGCGGCGCTCTGTCTGACCGGGCACGCAACGGCCGTATCCACGTCGTCGCAGAGCTGGTTGAAGGCACCAAGCCCTCCGCCAAGGCTGCACTCGCAGCACTGCGCGGTGTTTCCGACCGCAAGAACCTGCTGGTCGTCATCGAGCGCGCCAACGATGTTGCTGCACTGTCCGTGCGCAACCTCGCCGGAGTTCACGTTCTGTACGCAGACCAGCTGAACACCTACGACGTTCTCGTCTCTGATGACGTTGTCTTCACCAAGGCTGCCTACGACGCATTCGTTGCCGGCAAGGCAGTGGCAAAGAATGAGGAGGATGCCAAGTGAGTGCAGCCACCATCAAGGATCCCCGCGACGTTGTGCTTGCACCCGTCGTGTCGGAAAAGAGCTACGGCCTGATCGACGAGGGCAAGTACACCTTCCTGGTGGACCCCCGTTCGAACAAGACCGAGATCAAGCTGGCCGTGGAGAAAATCTTCTCCGTCAAGGTCGACTCGATCAACACCATCAACCGTGCCGGTAAGCGCAAGCGCACCAAATTCGGATGGGGTACCCGCAAGAACACCAAGCGTGCGATTGTCACCCTCAAAGAAGGCACCATCGACATCTTCGGCGGTCCGCTCTCGTAGCGGAGACCACTTTAACGAGGAAATAAATTATGGGAATCCGTAAATACAAGCCGACTACCCCGGGCCGTCGTGGCTCGAGCGTAGCGGACTTCACCGAAATCACGCGGTCGACGCCGGAAAAGTCGTTGGTACGTCCGCTGCCCAAAAAGGGCGGCCGTAACAACACCGGTAAGATCACCACCCGTCACAAGGGTGGCGGACACAAGCGCCAGTACCGTCTGATCGACTTCCGTCGTCACGACAAGGACGGCGTGGACGCCCGCGTTGCTGAAATTGAGTACGATCCGAACCGTACGGCTCGCATCGCCCTCCTGCACTACGTTGATGGCACCAAGCGTTACATCATCGCCCCGAACAAGCTGTCCCAGGGTGACTTCGTAGAGGCCGGCGCCAATGCTGACATCAAGCCTGGCAACAACCTGCCCCTGCGCAACA
Organism: Arthrobacter sp. AK04; assembly: GCF_021129155.1. Taxonomy (GTDB): domain Bacteria; phylum Actinomycetota; class Actinomycetes; order Actinomycetales; family Micrococcaceae; genus Arthrobacter; species Arthrobacter quantipunctorum. The sequence continues at coordinate 77,225 of NZ_JAJOMC010000009.1, read as the reverse complement.
TCCCGGTAGGTACCGTTATCCACGCAGTTGAACTGCGTCCGGGTGGCGGCGCCAAGATGGGCCGCTCCGCCGGCGCATCGATCCAGCTCGTTGCAAAGGAAGGCCGTTTCGCGCAGCTGCGCCTGCCTTCCGGCGAAATCCGCAACGTTGACGTGCGCTGCCGCGCAACCGTCGGCGAGGTCGGCAACGCCGAGCAGTCGAACATCAACTGGGGCAAGGCCGGCCGTATGCGCTGGAAGGGCGTCCGCCCGACCGTCCGTGGTGTCGCCATGAACCCGGTTGACCACCCGCACGGTGGTGGCGAGGGTAAGACGTCCGGTGGACGTAACCCCGTCAACCCCAACGGTCAGCGGGAAGGCCGCACCCGCCGCCCCAACAAAGAGAGCGACAAGCTTATTGTTCGTCGCCGTCGTACTGGCAAGAACAAGCGATAGGAGCCTGGACACATGCCACGCAGCCTGAAAAAAGGTCCTTTCGTTGACCAGCACCTCTTTGTGAAGGTAGCCAGGGAAAACGAAAAGGGCACCAAGAACGTCATCAAGACCTGGTCCCGCCGTTCGATGATCATCCCCGACATGCTCGGACACACGATCGCCGTACACGACGGACGCAAGCACATCCCGGTGTTTGTCACTGAGTCGATGGTCGGGCACAAGCTCGGCGAATTCGCTCCCACGCGGACATTCCGCGGCCATGTCAAGGACGACCGTAAGGGCAAGCGCCGCTAGGCGCCTGCACTTACGTCAAAGACGAGAGAAGGAAAGCAATGGAAGCCAAGGCAATTGCGCGCCACATCCGCGTAACGCCTATGAAGGCCCGGCGCGTCGTCAACCTTGTTCGTGGATTGCAAGCGAATGAGGCTCTGGCAATTCTGAAGTTTGCCCCCCAGGCAGCTTCAGAGCCGGTATTCAAGGTAGTACAGTCGGCAATCTCCAACGCCCGGGTCCTCGCGGACCGCGATGGCGTGGCGTTTGACGAAGGTGACCTCATCATCAGCGAAGCGTTTGTTGATGAAGGCCCGACCATGAAGCGGTTCCAGCCGCGTGCCCAGGGTCGCGCATTTCAGATCAAGAAGCGCACGAGCCACATCACCGTGGTAGTCGCTACCCCGGAGAAAGAGGAGGCTCGCTAAGTGGGACAGAAAGTAAACCCGCACGGGTTCCGACTCGGCATCACCACCGATCACGTATCGCACTGGTTCGCTGACAGCACCAAGGCCGGCCAGCGGTACAAGGACTTCGTTCGCGAAGACATCCGCATCCGCCAGCTCATGTCCACGGGCATGGAGCGCGCCGGTATCGCCAAGGTTGAGATCGAGCGCACCCGTGACCGCGTCCGCGTGGACATCCACACGGCCCGTCCCGGCATCGTCATCGGCCGCCGTGGAGCAGAAGCAGACCGCATCCGCGGCGAGCTCGAAAAGCTCACCGGCAAGCAGGTCCAGCTGAACATCCTCGAGGTCAAGAACCCCGAGATGGAAGCACAGCTTGTTGCCCAGGGCGTTGCTGAGCAGCTGACTTCACGTGTGGCATTCCGCCGCGCGATGAAGAAGGCCATGCAGTCCGCACAGCGTGCAGGTGCCAAGGGCATCCGTATCGCCTGCTCCGGTCGACTGGGTGGCGCTGAAATGTCCCGCTCGGAGTTCTACCGCGAAGGCCGTGTGCCCCTGCACACCCTCCGCGCGAACATCGACTACGGCTTCTACGAAGCCAAGACCACCTTCGGCCGCATCGGCGTGAAGGTCTGGATCTACAAGGGTGACGTCACCGCCAAGGAACTGGCCCAGCAGGCCGCTTCCGCCCCGTCCCGCGGACGCTCCGGCGACCGTCCGGGCCGCCCGGGTGGCGCTGACCGTGGTGACCGCCGCCGTCGCAACGACCGCCCGGCCGCTGACGCAGCTCCTGCTGCAGAAGCGCCGGCAGCTGAGGCTGCACCTGCTGCAGCTGTAGAAGGAGGACAGGCTTAAATGCTTATCCCACGTCGAGTCAAGCACCGTAAGCAGCACCACCCGGGTCGTTCCGGCGCTGCTACGGGCGGCACCAAGGTCTCCTTCGGTGAGTACGGCATCCAGGCCCTGAGCCCGGCATACGTCACCAACCGTCAGATCGAGTCTGCCCGTATCGCGATGACCCGCCACATCAAGCGTGGCGGCAAGGTCTGGATCAACATCTACCCGGACCGTCCCCTGACCAAGAAGCCTGCCGAAACCCGCATGGGTTCCGGTAAGGGTTCACCGGAATGGTGGGTCGCAAACGTCAAGCCGGGCCGGGTTCTCTTCGAGATCTCCGGTGTCGAGGAATCGGTAGCCCGCGAGGCACTGCGCCTGGCAATCCACAAGCTCCCGTTGAAGGCACGCATTCTGCGTCGCGAAGGTGGTGAATAGAAATGGCAGTAGGATCCAAGGATCTGGCTCCCGCACAGCTGGACGGTTTCGACAACGAGCGTCTCGTTGAAGAACTCCGCAAGGCCAAGGAAGAGCTGTTCAACCTGCGTTTCCAGTCCGCCACCGGACAGCTGGAGAACCACGGTCGTCTGCGCGCGGTAAAGAAGGACATCGCCCGCATCTACACCGTTCTCCGTGAGCGCGAGCTGGGCATTCGTGCCGAGGTTGCCGCACCGGTTGTGGAAGCCAAGGAAGAAAAGAAGTCCAAGAAGGCAGCAACCAAGAAGGCCCCCAAGGCTGAAGCCCCCAAGGCTGAAACGGTTGAGACCGAGGAGGATGCCAAGTGAGTGAAAAGGACGAGAACGTGACGGAAACTGCTACCGCAGCCACGGCTGAGCAGCGCGGTTACCGCAAGACGCGTCGCGGCTACGTGGTCTCTGACAAGATGGAAAAGACCATCGTTGTCCAGGTTGAGGACCGCGTGAAGCACGCCCTGTACGGCAAGGTCATCCGCCGTACCTCCAAGGTCAAGGCACATGATGAGAACAACACCGCCGGCATCGGCGACCTTGTTGTCATCGCCGAGACCCGTCCGCTGTCCGCCACCAAGAACTGGCGGCTCGTGGAAATCCTCGAGAAGGCCAAGTAGCACCTGCTGCTTAGGTATCCGGAAACCCCTGCTCCCACTGGGAGCGGGGGTTTTCGCGTTAACGGGTCTCTGTCACGGGAGCACCCTTTCGGATGACGTACGACGGCGGCGCCGCGGGATTGCGCGGGAGCGTTACCCTGGTGCGCCGAGAGGCTGCCGTGCGTGACGCCGTCGTCCGCCCCCCCGGGACGCTCTCTCACTAAATGCGGCTTTTCGAAGGACGCTCTCTCACCTTCCCCAAACAAGTGATAGAGCGTCGGTAAAAAACGCCCCTTAAGTGAGAGAGCGTCCGACGGCGGCGGGGCAGGTCTCCGTGTCGTGGCACCTGCGTGGGCCAAGACGCAGCTGTTTCAAAGTCCTCTGTGCCAGGCGCAGCCGTACGCTTTGCAGGGCAGCGCCCGGCGGTGTTGCGGGGGAGTGGAAACTGTGGTGCGTCGAAGGGCTGCCGTGCGTGACGCCGTCGTCCGCCCCCCGGACGCGCTCTCACTAAATGCGGCTTTTCGAAGGACGCTCTCTCAGCTTCCTCAAACAAGTGATAGAGCGTCGGTGAAAAACGCCCCTTAAGTGAGAGAGCGTCCGACGGCGGCCTGTGGGCCTGACTCCGCCGTACGCCTTGCAGGGGAGCGCCCCTGCGGTGTTGCGGGGGAGGGCTGGCGGTGATATGGGGACTGGCCCGAACTGTGCTAGGATATTGAGTTTGTATGGCGCCGTTCGTGCGCCGTCATCAACCTCGTAAACAAGCGTGCCACGGCATAGTGCCCCCTTGCGCCCAGGAGCAGTCCTGGACCGGATGGGAGCAACTGCTTCTGGCACGGGAGTTTAGGCCTGGTCTGGCAAAATCCAGGCAGGTCAAGAGACACCCCGATCAACCGTTCCGCAAGGCTCATTCCGTAGGAAGATTTTCGGTCTGAGAACCGGCGCGACGCAAGGAGTAAATAGTGATTCAGCAGGAGTCGCGACTCAAGGTCGCCGACAACACGGGTGCTAAGGAAATCCTTACCATTCGCGTTCTCGGTGGATCTGGCCGTCGCTACGCAGGCATCGGTGACGTCATTGTCGCCACCGTCAAGGATGCAATCCCGGGCGGCAACGTAAAGAAGGGCGATGTTGTCAAGGCAGTCATCGTCCGTACCAAGAAGGAACGCCGCCGTGCGGATGGTTCCTACATCAAGTTTGACGAGAACGCAGCTGTGATCCTGAAGGGTGACGGTGACCCCCGCGGTACCCGTATCTTCGGACCGGTTGGTCGTGAACTCCGTGACAAGAAGTTCATGAAGATCGTTTCTCTGGCTCCGGAGGTGCTCTAGTCCATGGCTGCAAAGATCAAGAAGGGTGACCTGGTTCAGGTCATCACTGGCGCCAAGGCTGAGCGCGGCGGCGACCGCGGCAAGCAGGGCAAGGTCCTGCGCGTCTTCACCGACACCAACCGCGTGTTGGTTGAAGGCATTAACCGCGTAACCAAGCACACTAAGGTCGGTCAGTCGCAGCGCGGCACCAAGACCGGTGGCATCGAGGTTGTTGAAGCCCCGATCCACATCTCCAACGTGGCTCTGGTTGACCCGTCCACCAAGAAGCCCACCCGCGTTGGCTTCCGCACTGAAACCGTTGAGCGTAACGGCAAGAAGCGCGAAGTCCGCATCCGCGTGGCCAAGAGCTCAGGGAAGGACATCTAATGACTGAGACTCTCGAGACTCCGGCAACGAAGATCGTTCCTCGTCTGAAGACCAAGTACGCAGAATCCATCAAGAGCACGCTCATTGAGGAATTCAAGTACCAGAACGTCAACCAGGTTCCCCGCCTCGTGAAGGTCGTTGTGAACATGGGTGTTGGAGATGCCGCCAAGGACTCCAAGCTGATCGACGGCGCCGTCCGCGACCTCACCCAGATCACCGGCCAGAAGCCGCAGGTAACCAAGGCCCGCAAGTCGATCGCACAGTTCAAGCTGCGCGAAGGCATGCCCATCGGTGCACACGCTACCCTGCGTGGCGACCGCATGTGGGAATTCCTGGATCGTCTTGTCACCCTGGCACTGCCCCGAATTAGGGACTTCCGCGGTCTCTCCGGCAAGCAGTTCGATGGCAACGGCAACTACACCTTCGGTCTGACCGAGCAGGTTATGTTCCACGAAATCGACCAGGACAAGATCGACCGCGTCCGCGGTATGGACATCACGGTTGTTACCACTGCCAAGACCGATGACGAAGGCCGCGCGCTGCTCAAGGCGCTTGGTTTCCCGTTCAAGGCCGAAGACTAATCTAACTACGTAAAAGGTCCGGCGGCACGGCTTCTGACTCCAGTCAGCAAGCAGCACCGCGGAAACCGTTACGAGGAAGGGCACGAGCCCACCATGACAATGACAGATCCTGTCGCAGACATGCTTACGCGTCTGCGCAATGCAAACTCGGCATACCACGACACCGTGACTATGCCGTACAGCAAGCTCAAGGCACGCGTTGCTGACATCCTCAAGGCTGAAGGCTTCATTGCCGGCTGGAAGGAAGAAGACGCTGAGGTTGGCAAGAAGCTGACCATCGAGCTCAAGTTCGGACCGAACCGCGAGCGTTCAATCGCTGGCGTTCGCCGTATCTCCAAGCCGGGCCTGCGTGTTTACGCAAAGTCCACCAACCTGCCGCACGTGCTCGGTGGCCTGGGTGTCGCAATCCTGTCCACCTCTTCCGGCCTCCTGACTGACAAGCAGGCCGGCAAGAAGGGCGTGGGCGGCGAAGTCCTCGCGTACGTCTGGTAACGGGAAAGGAAGAGAATAATGTCACGTATTGGACGTCTCCCCATCACCGTTCCTGCCGGCGTTGAGGTCAAGGTTGACGGCTCTGTCGTCAGCGTCAAGGGCACCAAGGGCGAGCTGAACCACACTGTGGCCAGCCCGATCGAGGTCACCCTGGATGCAGACACCCTGACCGTCGCCCGCCCGAACGACGAGCGCGCCTCCCGTTCACTCCACGGCCTGACCCGCACCCTGATCTCCAACATGATCGAGGGCGTCACCAAGGGCTACGAGAAGAAGCTTGAAATCGTCGGTACTGGTTACCGCGTTCAGGCCAAGGGATCCGACCTGGAGTTCGCTCTTGGTTACAGCCACCCGGTCAACGTCACCGCACCGGACGGCATCACCTTTGCAGTTGAGACCCCGACCAAGCTCTCTGTTTCAGGTATCAACAAGCAGCAGGTCGGCGAGGTTGCTGCCAACATTCGCAAGCTGCGGAAGCCGGACCCCTACAAGGGCAAGGGCATCCGTTACGCCGGCGAAGTCATCCGCCGCAAGGTCGGAAAGGCTGGTAAGTAACCATGGCCATCTCAATTAACAAGAAGCGTACGAACAAGAGCAAGTCTGCTTCGCGCAGCCGCCGCCAGCTTCGTATCCGTAAGCGCATCTCCGGTACGGCTGTACGTCCGCGTCTGGTCGTCAACCGTTCCGCACGCCACGTATTCGTCCAGGTTGTCGATGACACCAAGGGCCTGACCGTAGCGAGCGCCTCCACTCTGGAAGCCGACCTTCGTGCATTCGACGGCGACAAGACCGCCAAGGCCAAGCGCGTTGGCGAACTGGTTGCCGAGCGTGCCAAGGCTGCCGGTATCGAAGCTGTTGTCTTCGACCGCGGTGGTAACAAGTACCACGGCCGGATCGCCGCCGTCGCTGACGGTGCACGTGAAGGTGGGCTGTCACTGTGACGGAAGCAAACAAGGAAAAGGACACTGTGTCTGCAGATCAGAAGGCTACTGAAGCCACAGCTGCCGCTGAGACCACTGCCCCCGCAGCTGCCGACGACCGCCGTGGCGGCGCTCGTCGCGGCGAGCGTGGCGACCGTGGCCAGGGCCGCGGCGACCGTGGTGGCCGTGGCGGCCGCGACGGCGGCCGTGAAGCCGAGAAGAGCCAGTTCGTAGAGCGCGTCGTTACCATCAACCGCGTTTCCAAGGTGGTCAAGGGTGGTCGTCGCTTCAGCTTCACCGCCCTGGTCGTCGTTGGTGACGGCAACGGCATGGTCGGCGTTGGCTACGGCAAGGCTAAGGAAGTTCCTGCCGCAATCGCGAAGGGCGTTGAAGAAGCTAAGAAGTCCTTCTTCCGCGTTCCCCGCGTTGGCAGCACCATCCCGCACCGCGTTCAGGGTGAGGCTGCAGCCGGCGTCGTAATGCTGCGTCCGGCTTCCGCCGGTACCGGTGTTATCGCCGGTGGCCCGGTCCGTGCAGTACTGGAGTGCGTGGGTATCCACGACATCCTCTCCAAGTCGCTCGGTTCCTCCAACGCCATCAACATCGTTCACGCGACCGTTGATGCCCTGAAGCGCCTCGAAGAGCCGGCAGCAGTGGCAGCACGCCGCGGCCTGCCCCTCGACGAGATCGCTCCGGCGGCCCTGGTGAAGGCACTCCTGAACCCGAAGGCAGGTGCCTAGTTATGGCTAAGAACCTGGTTCCCTCCGACGCTCAGTTGGAGATCACTCAGATCAAGTCCGCCATTGGCGGCAAGCAGAACCAGCGCGACACCCTCCGGTCCCTCGGCCTGAAGCGTATCGGACAGACCGTTGTCCGCACCGCCGATGCCGTGACCGTTGGAATGCTCAACACGGTTCCGCACCTGGTAAAGGTAGAGGAGGCGAAGTAAATGGCAGAGAAGAACACTGCTGACAAGGCACAGGCTGCTGAGAAGCAGAACGCCCTGAAGGTTCACCACCTGCGTCCCGCCCCGGGTGCCAAGACCGCCAAGACCCGTGTTGGTCGTGGTGAAGCATCCAAGGGTAAGACCGCTGGACGTGGCACGAAGGGTACTGCAGCCCGCTACCAGATCAAGGCTGGCTTTGCCGGCGGCCAGCTGCCGCTGCACATGCGCCTGCCGAAGCTGCGCGGCTTCAAGAACCCGTTCCGGGTTGAGTTCCAGGTTGTAAACCTGGACAAGCTCAACGAGCTGTTCCCCGAAGGTGGCGCAGTCACCGTGGAGAACCTGGTCGAAAAGGGTGCCGTTCGCAAGAACCAGCCCGTCAAGGTGCTGGGCACCGGAGACATCACCGTCAAGGTTGACGTCACCGCCCACGCATTCTCGGCCAGTGCCGCTGAAAAGATTGCCGCAGCAGGCGGAAGCACCACCGCTCTCTAGAGCCGGTGGGCGCCAAGCCCGTTGTTGAACTCCCGGTCCTGGGGCTACCGCCCCGGGGCCGGGAGTTTTTTCCATCCGCCCGCCGTTTTTTCGCCGCCATCCGGCGCAGCGGCGCCGCCGCGGATTGTTCGCAGGGCGCATACACCCGTTAGACTCGGTTGTTGGGATTCATAGATCCCCATCACACCACTCTTATTCACACCACAGGAGGACGCTTGCTTAGCGCATTTGGCCGGGCCTTTCGCACGCCTGATCTGCGACGCAAGTTGTTGTTCACGCTGGGAATCATCACCATCTTCCGCTTGGGTGCTTTCATTCCCTCGCCTGGTGTGAACTACCAGAATGTCCAGCAATGCTTGCAGAACGGTCAGACGGCCGAGGGGCTGTACCAGCTCGTTAACCTGTTCAGCGGCGGCGCGTTGCTCCAGGTGTCCATCTTCGCGCTGGGCATCATGCCGTACATCACGGCCAGCATCATCGTCCAGCTGCTCCGGGTGGTCATTCCCCGGTTCCAGCAGCTCTACGAAGAGGGTGCTTCGGGCCAGTCCAAACTGACCCAGTACACCCGGTACCTCACCATTGCGCTGGGCCTCCTCAACGCCACCACGCTGGTATCCCTTGCACGCTCCGGGCAGCTGCTTCCGGGCTGCAACCTGCCGATCATTCCGGACAGCAGCGTGATCACCACCATCCTGCTCATCATCACCCTGACGGCCGGCACCGGCCTGATCATGTGGATGGGCGAGCTCGTGACCGAGAAGGGCGTGGGCAACGGCATGTCCCTGCTCATCTTTACGTCCATCGCCGCCACGTTCCCCACGTCCCTGGGCGCCATCTGGAGCGCACAAGGTCCCGGAACCTTCTTCATTGTTCTCGCGGTGGGCCTGCTGACAGTGGCACTGGTTGTCTTTGTTGAGCAGTCGCAGCGCAGGGTCCCGGTGCAGTACGCCAAACGGATGATTGGCCGCCGCACCGTGGGCGGCACCAGCACCTACATCCCGATCAAGGTGAACATGGCCGGTGTTATCCCGGTGATCTTCGCTTCCTCGATGCTTTACCTGCCGGGCCTGATTGCCCAGTTCAACCAGCCCGCGCAGGGCGAGCAGCTCCAGCCGTGGGTCGAATGGATCAACAACAACCTGGTCCGCGGCGACCAGCCGATCTATATGGTGCTGTACTTCGCCATGATCGTGTTCTTTACCTACTTCTATGTCGCGATCACCTTCAACCCTGAAGAGGTCTCGGACAACATGAAGAAGTACGGCGGCTTCATCCCGGGTATCCGCGCGGGTAAGCCGACCGCTGACTATCTGCAGTACGTGCTCTCCAGGATCACCCTGCCCGGAGCCTTGTACCTGGGCTTCGTGGCGCTGATCCCGCTGGTGGCACTGGTACTGATCAACGCAAACCAGAACTTCCCGTTCGGTGGGACCTCGATCCTGATCATGGTGGGCGTTGGCCTGGAGACCGTCAAGCAGATTGATGCGCAGCTACAACAACGTCACTACGAAGGGCTTTTGCGATGACGAGAATGCTGATTATTGGACCTCCCGGTTCCGGAAAAGGAACGCAGGCGGAGCGGATTTCAGAGCGCCTCGGCGTTGTGGCCATCTCCACCGGCGACATCTTCCGCGCGAACGTGAAGGGCGAGACGCCTCTTGGCATTGAAGCCAAGAAGTACATGGACAACGGCGACTTTGTCCCTGACAGCGTCACCAACAAGATGGTGCGGGACAGGCTCAGCGAGTCCGACGTCGAAAGCGGCTTCCTGCTGGACGGCTACCCCCGCACCACCGCCCAGGTGGACTACCTGGACGAGATCCTCGCCAAGGGTGAGGAAAAGCTCGACGTCGTCCTGCAGCTGACTGCCGACGATGAGGAACTGGTCCACCGCCTGCTGGGCCGGGCCAAGGAAACGGGCCGGAGCGACGACAACGAAGCCGTCATCCGCCACCGGCTTGACCTCTACCACGAGCAGACCGAAGCCGTGGTGGCGAAGTATGCCGAGCGCGGCATCCTGACCCAGGTAGACGGCATCGGCGGCATCGACGAAGTCACCGACCGCGTCATGCAGGCCATCAAGGCGGCACAGGCAGCCTGATCCAGGCGAACGTATTCCGAGGCTCCTCCCGGCAACCGGGAGGAGCCTCAGCCATTTGAAAGAAGGAACACCATGGCCTTTGGCCAGCCCCGCATCGAATACAAGACCAACGCCCAGATGCGCACCATGCACGAGGCAGGCCTGGTCCTGAGCCGTGCACTGGACGCAGCCGTCGCCGCAGCAGTGCCCGGTGCCACCACCAAGCACCTCGACGACGTCTTCGCCGCTGTCCTGAACGAAGCGGGCGCCAAGTCCAACTTCCTTGGCTACCACGGGTTTCCGGCCACGATCTGCACCTCGGTCAACGAGGAAGTGGTCCACGGCATCCCGGGCAGCCGGGTCCTCAATGACGGGGACATCATCTCGATCGACGGCGGCGCGATCGTGGACGGCTGGCACTCCGATTCGGCCAGGACCGTCATCGTGGGCACGGCTGACCCGGAGGACCAGCGCCTCTCGGACGTGACCCGCGCGGCGATGTGGCATGGCATCGCCGCGCTGGCCACCGGAAAGCACGTCGGCGACATCGGGGCGGCGATCGACGATTACGTTTCGTCCGTTCCCGGCAAACCGCTGGGGATCCTCGAGGACTATGTGGGCCACGGCATCGGTTCGGAAATGCACATGGCCCCCGACGTGCTGAACTACCGCACCACGCACCGCGGCCCGAAGATCAAACCTGGGCTGTGCCTGGCCATTGAGCCCATGCTGGTGCGCGGCGGCATCGAAACCGCGGTACTGGAGGACGACTGGACAGTTGTCACCACGGACGGCAAGCGGTCCTGCCAGTGGGAGCACTCCGTGGCGGTCCACGAGAAGGGCATCTGGGTGCTGTCAGCGCCCGACGGCGGTGCGGAGCACCTTGTGCCGCTCGGCGTGACCCCCGTGCCCATCCCGTAGTCCAGATTCAGTAGGGCGGCAGGCTTACGGGCCCACGGGCCCGGCCCAGCAGCCTAAACAGAAGCGCCAGGCGTCGTTGTGATCCCACAACAACATCTGGCGCTTCTTGCGTAACGGGAAAGCTAGCCAAGCTTGGGCTTGACGTCCTTCTCGTAGATGCCTTCCAGCGTCTTCTTCAGGCTGGCCATGGTGGCCTTCACGTCCGCCTGCTGGGTGAGGATGGCAGCTGCCGCCTTGGCCAGTTCCTGGTCGGCGCCCGGGAGGAACACCCGGGCATTGTCCTGGACCCGGGTGACAGCCAGCTGGTCCACGGCGGTCTGGATCTGCGGTGTCTGGGCCAAGACCGCCTTCATGTCCGCCGACTCGCGGGTGGGCATGTAGCCGGTGGCCGCCGAGAAGGCTGCGCTGTTTTCCGGTTCGGTCATGAACTTCAGGAAGGTGCCGGCAGCCAGCTGCTCTTCCTTGCTGATGCCGCTCGGGATGCCCAGGCCCGCGCCGCCGGTGGGGCAGACGTTGGTCTCGGCTTTGGGTCCGCCGGGAAGGAAGCCCACGCCCACATTGAACGGCGCGGATTTCAGCACGCCAAGGAGGGACCCGGTGGAGGAGATCGTGGACGAGGTCAGACCGGCGGAGAAGTCGTCTGCAGCTTCCTTGGAGGAGACGCCGGCCCAGCCGTTCTTGTAGATGGAGTCCTGGGCCCACTGCAGCGCTTCGACCGCTTCGGGCGAATCGCAGGTGATTTCCCATTCCTTGGACCAGGAGCCGCCCCAGCCCCACAGGTTGTTCTGCAGCGTCCAGCCCGCGTATCCGGCCAACGCCGGGTAGATGTAGGCGTACTGCGCTCCTGAGCTGGCCTTCAGCTTGGGTGCCCACTCACCAAATTCCTGCCAGGTTTTGGGAGCCCGGTCCGGCAGGCCGGCGGCCTGGAAGTGGTCCTTGTTGTAGTAGAACAGGGGAGTTGAGCGGCCATAGGGGAGCGCCCACTGCTTGTCGTTGTACTTGTAGTCGTCCACGAGTGACTGCCGGAAATCGTCCAGCTTGATGTCCAGCTGCTTGACGAGGGCGTCCACCGGGATGATGCTGCCGTTGGTGAAGTAGCGGAACCACCACACATCGGAGAGCACCACGACGCCCGGGAGGCCGGATTTGGCTGCCTGCGAGGTCTGGAACTTCTGCGCAATTTCCTCGTAGTTCGCTCCGGCCGTGACCAGATTGACCCGGATGTCCGGGTACTTGGCATGGAACTTCTCAATAATGGCTTTTTCGACGTCCTGCGACTTGCCGGGGTGGTTGGACCAGAAATCGATTTTCGCGGCTGGCGTTACTCCGCTGAAGTCGAGTTCGGCGGCTTCGCTGGCCACGGGGGTGCCGCTGGTGGACGGGCCGCCGCAGGCTGCCAGGGCAGCGGCGGACGCCGTGACCCCGGCGAGTCCGAGGAAGTGCCTCCGATCGAGGTGCTGTGTCATTGCAGGTCCTTTCGTTGGGTGCCACATTGAGGAGTTGGGTGCTTCTTCTGTGATGAACGACGGCGGCACGGGCTTACCCGGTGACGCTGCCCTGGGTGAGCCCGGCGACGATGTAACGCTGGAGGGCTGCGAAGACGATGAGGATGGGGACGATCACCAGGACGGCCCCGGCCATGAGGATGCCCCATCCGGAGGCGTTGCTCTCTGAGTTCTGGAGCAGCGTCAGGCCCACCGGCAGGGTCATGGTGTCCGGGCGGTCTGTGATGATCAGCGGCCAGATGTACTCGTTCCACTCGCTGACGATGGTCACCAGCGCCACCGTGGCGATGGAGGGAACAGAAATGGGCACCACGATGCGCCACAGGCGGCGCCAGTGGCCTGCCCCATCGATTTCAGCCGACTCAAGGATGGAGTTGGGCAGGGTGAGGAAGTGCTGCCGGAGGAGGAAGGTGCCGAAGGCGGTTCCAAGGCCCGGCAGGATGATGCCCCACAGGGTGTTCTTCCCGCCCATGCCCGATATGAGGATGTAGTTGGGCAGGATGGACACCTGGGGCGGCACCATCAGCGCAACCAGGATGAGCATGAAAATGGCGTTCTTGAACGGGAAGCGCACGAACACCAGGGCGTAGGCCGTGAGGATGGCCAGGACCACCTTGACGCTGGCGCCCGCCGCCGTGACGATGGCGCTGTTGAGGAAGAACTGGCCGAACGGCACCGTGGTCATGGCAATCTGGTAGTTCTGCAGGTTGAGGCCTTCAGGCAGGATCTCAAGATCCATGGTGATGATTTCACCGGGCTGCTTGAACGAGCTGAGCACCATCCACAGCAGCGGCAGGAAAACCACCAGGGTGGCCAGGATCAGTGGAACGTACCCGCCCAGGACGGCCTGCACCAGGTTCTGCCGGGAGAAGGGCCGGTCCCGTGGAATCGCGGGGTCCGCGGCCTGCGTGGGCGGGGCTGAGGGGTCCGGGTTGACCGGCGACAGGGAGCTCACGAGTAGTGCACCTTCCGTTCCACGAAGCGCAGTTGGAACACGGTGATCACCAGGAGGATCGCGAACAGGATCACCGAGATGGCCGCGGAATAGCCCGCCCGGTTGAAGGCCCCGAACGCCTGGAGGTAGGCCTCGTAGATCAGGGTGCTGGTGCCGGTTCCCAGCGGCGTCATAATCCTGATCAGGTCAAAGGCCTGCAGCGAACTGAGCATGCTGGTGATCAACAGGAAGAACGTGGTGGGGGACAGGAGCGGCAGCGACATGGTGATGAAGCGCCGGAACCCGTTGGCACCGTCCAGCGAGGCTGCCTCCATGACGTCCTGCGGCAGGGACTGCAGCCCTGCCAGGTACACCACCGCGCAGTACCCCAGGTTTTTCCAGACGTAGACCAGGATGACCATGACCAGGGAAAGCTGGGGATCATTGATCCACTGCGGGCTCTGTTGGCCGATGCCCCGGAGGAGCCAGGCGAGCACGCCGTAGCCGGGATCGAAAATGAAGAGCCACACCAGGCCCACGCCGACGCCGGACAGGACGTAGGGAGCGAACACTGCGGAGCGGGCGAATGTGGTTCCCCGGACCTTCGCGTTCAGCGCCAGGGCGATGAGCAGTCCGAGGATCATGGATCCGCCTACGGTCACCACCGTGAAGATTGCCGTGGTGCCCAGGACTTTGGAGGCGTCGTCGCTGGTGAAGAAGGTGACGTAGTTGTTGATGCCCACCACCGTGGCGGATGGTGACCCCAGGGTCCAGTCCAGCGTTGAGTAGTAGATGTTGCTGATCAGTGGCCGGTACGTGAAGACGGCGATCAGCACCAGGTTCGGCAAGGCGAGGGCGAGGAACACGAAGAAGTCACGCCGGGTTCTCTGCGTCCAGCGCCGGCGTCGTGGGATAGCTGCCGGTCCGGGCCTGGTGGGCTTGGTGGACGGACGGGGTGCGAGTTGACGTGTCATGTGGTCTCTCACGGGATTCGTGCCTGCTCGTGGCCGGCCGTGGTCGGGGAAGTCTAGCCATTACTTCACCACAAGGTCAGCAGGCAGAAAGCCGCATTTGCCCTCGTCAGAGGACTGTTAGACGAGGCTTCGTTGCCCGTTAACGCTGTGTTGGATGCAGTCTTGCACAAAGTTTGGTTGAAAGGCAGGGACCCGCCCGTATTCATCCGTTTGATGGCCAAAGGGGAGAATGGGTGCCATGGGAGCAATCACTGACGTACCCGGCATGCGGGTGGGGCACCAGCAGAAGTCCGACGACGGCTGGCTGACTGGCGTCACGGTGGTCCTGCCGCCGCCGGGCACCTGCGGGTCGGTGGATGTGCAGGGCGGCGGACCTGCCACCCATGAAACCGATGCCCTGGATCCCACCACGCTCGTCAGCGCGGTGGACGCGGTGGTCCTTACCGGTGGGAGCGCCTACGGTTTGGCCTCGGCCGCCGGCGCGCAGCGGTGGTGCGAGGAGAACGGCCGCGGGTTCGCGGTGCCCGGGGGAGTGGTCCCCATCGTGCCGGCAGCCGCGATCTTCGACCTTGGCAGGGGCGGGGACTTTTCGGCACGTCCTACGGCGGACATGGGCTATGCGGCCGCCGTCGCCGCCGCGGCACAGGCAGAAGGGCACGACGTCGGACGCGGCAATGTGGGTGCCGGGACCGGCGCAGTCATGGCCAGGACCTACAAGGGCGGCGTGGGGACTGCCTCTGTGACGCTTGAGAACGGCGTGGTGGTGGGTGCAATTGCTGTCGTCAACGCTCTCGGCCTGCCGGATGCTGGCGGTGGGCAGCTCCCGACGCCCTCCGCTCGCTCGCTCGTGCCTCGCTTAGACGCGAGCTTCCGGGCACCGGGACCTGCCCACTTGGACGTACCGCCGTTCAATACCACCCTTGTTGTCGTGGCGACCAACGCCATTCTGGATGTGGCCGAGTGCAAGCGGACTGCGGCTGCCTCACATGCTGGTATTGCGAGAGCTCTGAATCCTTCGCACACGCTGGCTGACGGGGATACTGTCTTCTGCCTGTCTACGCAGGCCGTGGCACTCGACCGCAGCGACGAAGCTGCCCGGCAGTTCAGCCTCATCACCCTGCAAAGCGCGGCAGCCGACGTCGTACGTTTGGCCATCCTGGACGGCGTGGCCAGCGCAGAGGCCGTGAGCACTACCGCCGGTGATTATGGTGTGTACGGCGCCCGGTAGGTTACCATTGCCGATTTAACTTTTCCGGCGATACGGAGTAGTGTTGTTTGTTGGTTGTCTGGACTGCCACGCCCTTTTGGGTCTGGAGCCGGCAATCGATCCAACCAAAACGTTCGTGGCCATGCCCGGTGCAATCCGGCGGGGCTGCGGCAACAACAGTTAGCGGAGGGTATGGCCAAGAAGGACGGGGTCATTGAGATCGAAGGCGTTGTGACCGAGGCGCTGCCTAACGCGATGTTTCGCGTTGAGCTCACCAACAAGCACATCGTTCTGGCACACATCTCTGGAAAGATGCGCCAGCACTACATCCGAATCCTCCCTGAGGACCGCGTAGTGGTGGAGCTGAGCCCGTACGACCTCACCCGTGGTCGTATCGTCTACCGCTACAAGTAAATTGCTGGGCGGCTCCAGTGCGAACTGGCTGCCGCTCCAGTTGACCAACTGTTACACGCAAAGGAATGCCATGAAGGTCAAGCCGAGCGTCAAGCAGATCTGCGAAAAGTGCAAAGTGATCCGCCGTAATGGCCGGGTCATGGTGATCTGCGAGAACCCGCGCCACAAGCAGCGCCAGGGCTAATTCCCTTCATCGGGAAATCCTGGGTTGCTAACCCACGCAAGTAAATAAAGGCAGCACAAGCGGATCTGGGACGTATGGAGCCCGGGCAGCTAACCCCCGGTCGGAGGCTGGGGCCGCACAGAACGTGCGGGTGTACTGCCTACGACCTCCGGTTTATCAAGGAGTACTGCCACTATGGCTCGTCTCGCTGGCGTAGACATTCCCCGCGAAAAGCGGCTGGAAATTGCGCTTACTTACATCTACGGCGTGGGCAAGACCCGTGCACACGAAACCCTGGCTGCCACTGGCATCAGCGCCGACGTTCGCGTCAAGGACCTGACTGATGCACAGCTGGTTGAGCTGCGTGACTACATTGAAGGCAACTACAAGGTTGAGGGTGACCTTCGCCGCGAAGTAGCAGCAGATATCCGCCGCAAGGTTGAAATCGGCAGCTACGAAGGCCTGCGCCACCGCAAGGGCCTGCCCGTACGCGGACAGCGTACGAAGACCAACGCCCGTACCCGCAAGGGCCCGAAGCGCACCGTCGCCGGCAAGAAGAAGGCCCGTTAAAATCCCCGCCGGGATTAACGGACTTTTCCCCAATAACTTTCTGTAGGAGAAATAATGCCCCCGAAGACTCGTGGCGCGGTTCGCAAGCCGCGTAAGAAGGACAAAAAGAATATCGCGCTTGGCCAGGCGCACATCAAGAGCACCTTTAACAACACCATCGTTTCCATCACGGATCCGAGCGGCGCTGTTATCTCTTGGGCTTCCTCAGGTGAGGTTGGCTTCAAGGGCTCGCGTAAGTCCACCCCGTTCGCAGCCCAGATGGCTGCCGAAGCTGCTGCCAAGCGTGCGCAGGAGCACGGCATGCGCAAGGTTGACGTTTTCGTCAAGGGACCGGGTTCCGGACGCGAGACCGCGATCCGTTCGCTGCAGGCCGCAGGCCTCGAGGTTGGCTCCATCCAGGACGTCACCCCCGCTGCGCACAACGGCTGCCGCCCGCCGAAGCGCCGCCGCGTCTAAGGCTGCCAACGCCGCATGAGCTTGCCCGGACCGCTGACGGTCCGGGCAAGCCCAGCGCGTTAAGTCTTCAGACCAAATTTCCACCACCTGTGTTGCGTCATATAGCGGATGCTCGCCGAAAGGAAACCTAAGTGCTCATTGCACAGCGCCCCACCCTCTCCGAAGAGGTAGTCTCCGAAAACCGTTCGCGTTTCATCATTGAACCGCTGGAACCGGGCTTCGGCTACACCCTCGGAAACTCCCTCCGCCGTACCCTGCTCTCCTCCATCCCCGGTGCTGCCGTAACCAGCATCCGGATCGATGGCGTGCTGCACGAGTTCACCACGGTTCCGGGTGTCAAGGAAGATGTCACTGAGATCATCCTGAACATCAAGAGCCTCTCGGTTTCCTCCGAGCACGACGAGCCGGTTGTTGCCTACCTGCGCAAGCAGGGCCCCGGAGTCGTCACCGCCGCGGACATCGCTCCGCCGGCCGGCGTCGAATTCCACAACCCGGATCTGCACATCGCCACGCTGAACTCGAAGGGCAAGTTCGAACTCGAACTGACCATCGAGCGCGGCCGCGGCTACGTTTCGGCAGCTCAGAACAAGTCCGGCGACGCAGAGATCGGCCGTATCCCGGTTGACTCCATCTACTCGCCGGTGCTGAAGGTTACTTTCCGCGTGGAAGCAACCCGTGTTGAGCAGCGCACCGACTTCGACAAGCTGATTGTCGACGTCGAGACCAAGCAGGCCATCGCCCCGCGCGATGCCGTTGCTTCCGCAGGCACCACCCTGGTGGAGCTCTTCGGTCTGGCACGTGAGCTGAACACCGCAGCTGAAGGTATCGAGATCGGCCCGTCGCCCACCGACGCTGCCCTGGCAGCCGACATGGCACTGCCGATCGAGGATCTGGACCTCACCGTCCGTTCCTACAACTGCCTCAAGCGTGAGGGCATCCACACCGTGGGTGAACTCGTTGCCCGCTCCGAGGCTGACCTGATGGACATCCGCAACTTCGGTGCCAAGTCCATTGACGAGGTCAAGGCAAAGCTGGTTGAACTGGGCCTGTCCCTCAAGGACTCGCCTCCCGGTTTTGACCTCGCAGCACGCGCCGCAGCAATCGAAGAGGACGACGCCGCGTTCGGCGACGACGAACTCTAAACCAGACCTTGGCCGGCGGGCAGGCACCATGGTGTGCACAGCCCACGGCTTCCATTTGAGGAGAAACAATTATGCCTACCCCCACTAAGGGTCCGCGCCTCGGAGGCGGCCCGGCTCACGAGCGCCTCATGCTCGCGAACCTGGCAGCATCCCTGTTCGAGCACAAGCGGATCACCACCACGGTCACCAAGGCCAAGCGCCTGAAGCCGTACGCAGAGCGCCTGGTCACCTTCGCCAAGCGTGGCGACCTCGCTTCCCGCCGCCGGGTCCTCGGCCTGATCAGCAACAAGGGCGTCGTCCACGAGCTGTTCACCGACATCGCCCAGGCTGTGGAGAACCGCGACGGCGGCTACACCCGCATCACCAAGATCGGCAACCGCAAGGGCGACAACGCTCCCATGGCCGTCATCGAACTGGTGCTTGAGCCGGTTTCCGCCAAGCAGGCCGTTGTAGCCGAGGCTACTTCCGCTGCCAAGCGCGACGCCGACAAGAAGGAAGCCGCTGCTGCTCCGGTTGCAGAAGAAGCTCCCGAGGCTGAGGCCGCCGAGGCCCCCGCTGCTGACGAAGCTGCTGAGGCACCTGCTGCTGAAGAAGCTGCAACCGAAGAGGCCCCGGCCGCTGAGGAAGCACCCGAGGCTCCCGCAGCCGAGGAAAAGGACGCGAAGTAATTCGCTGATTTTCTTCGCATAGACTTGAGTCTATGAACGACCAAAAACCCGCGGCCCCCGTATTGGGGGGCGGCGGGTTTTTGCGTGTCCGGCTTGATATGTCTTACGACGGCGGCCCGTTCAGCGGGTGGGCGCTGCAGCCGGGCCGCAGGACCGTCCAGGGGGTCCTCGAGGAAGCCCTGCACCTGCTGGTCCGCCGGCCCATCCGGGTGACGGTCGCCGGCCGCACCGACGCCGGGGTGCACGCCCGCGGGCAGGTGGTCCACCTGGACCTGACGGAAGCCGAGTGGCAGGGACTGCCGCGGGGGCACGAACTCGATCCCGCCGTCGCCATGCTGCGCCGCATCCGGGGCGCGCTGAGCCGGATCCTTGGTGACCTGACAGGCGCCGTGGAGGTGCACCGCATCTCGCTGGCGCCGGAGGGCTTCGATGCCCGCTTCTCGGCCCTCTGGCGGCGGTACAGCTACCGGATCGCGGACGGCCCCGCCCTCTGGGACCCGCTGGAACGCTACTTCACCCTCTGGCACAAGAACCCACTGGATGTGGTGCTGCTGAACGAGGGCGCGTCCAAGCTGCTGGGGCTCCAGAACTTCCTGTCCTTCTGCAAACCCCGCGAAGGCGCCACCACCATCCGTGAGCTCCAGCGCTTCGAGTTCGCACGGGGGGAGGACGGCGTCATTGTGGCCACGGTGCAGGCCGACGCCTTCTGCCACAACATGGTGCGCGCCCTGATCGGGTCTGCCCTGTATGTGGGGGAGGGCGTTGAGGAACCCGGCTGGCTGCATGAGCGGCTCCTGGCGCAGAAGCGGGACGCCAAATCGGTGCTGGCCGCGCCGCATCCCCTGGTGCTCGAAGAGGTTGCTTATCCGTCCGACGACGAGCTGCTGGCCCGGGCAGAGCTGACCAGGGCGCTGCGGGAGCACTAGTCCCTATCGATTGCTCCCCACCGGCTCCCAGCCCTCGCAAGCTCGGGCCGGGGCCCTCGCCGGCGTGGGCCCAGATCCCGTTTTAGGTGGTTCATAACGGCAGTTGCGGAGCAATCGATTCGCTAGAACGACGGTGGCGGCCCGTCCGCGGGAAGGGTCACGGTGAAGGTGCTGCCCTTCCCCTGGCCGCTCTCGCAGCTGATGGTGCCGCCGTGGCCTTCCACGATCATCTTGGTGATGGAGAGGCCGAGCCCCGCCCCCGAGATGGAGGCTTTCTGGGCCGCTTCCGTGCGGAAGAACCGTTTGAAGACCCTGGTGCTGTCCTCCCGGGAGATCCCCATTCCGGTATCGCTGACGCTGAGCTGGACCCAGTCCCCACCGGCGCGGGCGCTGATGCTGACCGTGCCGCCGTCGGGAGAGTACTTAATGGCGTTGGATACCAGGTTGTCCAGGGCCTGCCCGATCCGGAGCGGATCCGCGTAGGCCCAGAGCGGCGAGGGAACGTCCGCGTTGAGCTGGATATGCGCGCGATCGGCCTGGGCCTGGGCCGATCCCAGGCTCGTTTCCACCAGGCTGGCGAGGTCCGTCCTTTTCGGGTGCACATTCAAGGCAGCCGACGCCGATGCCGACAGGTCCGCAACCAGCGCCAGCAGCCGCTCCGCGTTGCGCTGGACCACCCGCAAACGGCGGGCAAGCTGCGGCGGCAGGCCGCCGGCGTCGTCCAGCACCAGGTCTATGTTGCCGATGATGGAATTCAGGGGCGTCTTGAACTCGTGGGACACGTTGGAGACGAGCTCCTGGTTCGCTGCCAGCGCCTCCACCCAGCCGGTGACGTCCGTGTACACCACAACGGCGCCGTTGAAGCTGCCGTCGTCGCCCACCAGGGGCCGTGCCGCCGTCGACACCGCGCGCTGTTCCGCTCCCTCTCCGGCCCACACCAGGTAGTCCGCGAAGGATTCTCCTGCAATGGCGCGGCTGATGGGACGCTTCTCCGGCGGCAGCAGGGTGCGCCGGTCCTGCCCGAAGATCAGCTGGTGCCCCTGTCCCGGTATGGCGCCGTCCGCCTTGGTGGACGCGCGGAAATGCCGCTGCTGGTTGTTGGACACCAGGAAATGCCCGTAACGGTCGACGGCGGCAATGCCTACGTCTGTTGCGTCAAGGACCGTCTGGAGCAGCTTCTCCCGTTCCCGGCTTTCGTGCAGCAGTTTCCGCAGCTCCCTGTCCTTCTGCGCCAGTTCCTGCTGCTGGAGCCGGAGGTGCACGCTGGCGAAGCGGATGGCGAGGGAGACGGAGAGCATCATGAGGGGAAAGAGGAGCGTTGTGGTGACGTCCGAGGCAGTCAGGTTTGGGAAACGCCCGGCCAGGGACGGGACCATGATGAGCATGGTGCCGAAAAAACTTAGGACCAGGCTGCTGCGGGCCAGCATGCCCGAGGCAGAGAGCCAGATCACCGGGAAGACCGCCAGGACCGCCAGTCCAGGGAGCAGGGGAGCGGCGCCGTTCCGAAGCAGCCCGATGGCCAGGAAGTCCAGGACCGGGATCAGCAGATAGGGCCGGTGGGCCAGGCGCTCCCAGGGCACCAGGAGGCAGCCGAGGAACAGGACGCCGTGAAGGAGCATGCCGGACAGGTACATGGGGCTGTGGGCCAGTGTTGGCCAGGCGAAGGGAGTGGCCACGGCCAACGCCGCCACGATCAGTGTCAGCGGCAGCTGGCACAGGGCCACCTGCGCCCGTGGTCCGAGGCCACGGAAGAAGCGGGCAGGTCCGCGCTGGAACAGGTGCTCAGCCATAAGTGGGATTTAGACCCCGCGGGCCGGACCGGATGACGGGTCCGTAGATGCACTGGAATTGCTGCGGCTCACTGCGGAGTATCCTCTCAGTTCATAGTCCACACGTCTTGTCATAGTAATTGACTTTCCGAAATCAATGCCGAAGGGGCTGTGATCAGCATGGCTTACTAGTAGCGTATAAATGGTTGGAGCGGGTATGGCATTGGCGCTGGGCCGATGGGGGGCCATGTCCGCCTGGCACAGGGATATCAATGGACGAACTTGGTGTGGCTGTAGTAATTGAAGACGATGCCGATGTGCGCAACCTCCTTGAGGGCGTGCTGACCCAGGCAGGATTTGAAGTGCATACAGCGGTGGACGGACGAGCCGGTGTGGAAGTGGTCCGCAGCAAACAGGCCAATGTTGTCACGCTGGATATCGGGCTGCCGGATATCGACGGGTTTGAGGTACTGCGGCGGATCCGCCATTTCAGCAATGCCTACGTGGTGATGCTGACCGGCCGGACTGAGGAGCCGGATCTGTTGTCCGCCCTCAACGCCGGAGCGGATGACTACATTGCCAAACCCTTCCGGCCCAGGGAGCTCCGGGCACGGGTGGCGGCCATGATGCGCCGGCCCCGGCATGAGGTCAACGGGCAGAGGCCAGCGCCGGCTTGGGGAGCATCCGCAAGCCCGGCAGCCGCGCCTGGCGGCCACGACTCCGCTGTTTTGCAGCACAACGGCCTGACCCTCAACCACCGCACGCGGACGGTGGAGGTCAAAGGTGAACCACTCGGGCTCACCCGCAGTGAATTCGACCTGCTCCATGTGCTGCTTAGGGGCGGCGGCGCGGTATGCACCCGGGCTGACCTTGTGCGGGCCGTGCGCGGCGAGTTCTACGACGAGGACACGTACATCAGCGAAGCGGACGAACGCGCCGTCGAAGTCCATGTGGGCAACCTGCGGCGCAAGCTCAAGGAGGACCAGCTCTCGCCCCGCTGGCTGCAAACGGTCCGCGGCGTGGGCTACCGGCTGGCTCCGAAGAGGCCGTTCGAAGAGTAGGCGGGAATCAGTCGTTTTCGAGGATGTAGGTGGCCTGGAGTTCGGAGACGGTCTGCCCGCCGTCCGCCGCCACGCGTTCCATGAGCGCCTGGCCCTGGCCGAAGTCACCCAAGCGGATCACGGACTCCAGCAGTTCGGCGAGTTTCGCCAGCCGCAGGCCGCCCACCATGGCGGAAGTGATCTTCAGGCTGATGACGGCGTCCAGGGCTGAGTCGCTGTCCTGGTTCTCCACGGCTGCTGCGAGCCGGGTGTAGCGCTGGTCCCACATGGCTGCATAGTCGCGGGCGAAGCGCTGGGCGAGGCCGGAGCCGGCCAGTTCGTCGTCCAGCTCCTCGAGGACGGCGGCGTCAACGAGCGGCAAGAGAACGGCCGCTTCCTGTGGCAGCGCGGCTCCGGCAGCTGAAACGATCCCTGGCTGCAGAGAGCCCGCAGCGGCGGCCTCGCGGCTGGTGCCGGGATCTTGACTGTGCATTGTTCAAGGCTACTTCCTGAAATTCTTCCGTTGCCCTATTTCGGGTGATCCTGTGGAAACCTTGAGCCATATTTCAGCCCGGACTGCGCTGGCTTACTGTCCGCTGAAGGTAACCACGGTATTGATGACGGCCGGTCCAAGAATGGCAATAAAGAGAACCGGGAATATAAAGAAGAGCAGCGGAAACAGGATCATTACCGGGAGTTTCATCGCCTTTTCCTCAGCCCGCTGGCGCCGCTTTACCCTCATGACCTTGGCCTGGACCCGCAGCACGCGGCTGATGGCAATACCGTACGTGTCCGCCTGGACCACGGCCTGGACGAAGCTGCGCAGCTCCGGAATGTTGGTCCTTTCAGCCAGGGCAACATAGGACTCGCGGCGGCTGCGGCCCACCTGCATGTCCTGCAGGGTCCGGACCAGTTCTTCAGCGAGGGGGCCCTTGCCGTTTTCCCCTGCGCGGGCCATGGCGCCTTCGAAGCCCAGGCCAGCCTCCACGGAAATCAGCATCTGGTCCAGGGTGTTGGCTAGTTCAAGCTGCATGACCTTCTGGCGTTCCTGCCCCTTGCTGTAGAGCAGGAGGTCCGGGATGAAGTAGCCCAGGAAGAGGACAAAAAGGCCTGAAAGTTTCATCAGCGGAGTGCTTCCGATGGCCGTCAGGTAAATGCCTACCGTGACGCCCGCCAGGCCTATCGCCAGCTTGGAGCCGAGGACCTTGCCCAGCGGCATCGAGGCGGGCCGCCCGGCGAGGGCCAGCAGCCGGTCAAGGAAGGCGACATATGCCGGGAGGGTGAGGCGCCGGCCGAGGCCTTCGAGCATGCCGGGTTTGCCGGCGTCGGCAACGGCCACGGGTGCGGCACCGCGGGACAGGAGGTCGTTGACGGCGACGCGGCCCTGCCTGTCCACTGTCAGGACGGACCAGGCCATACCGGCCACGGGGATGCAGACCAGCAGGATGGAGAGGAGAACTGTCAGGTTCATGGGTTCCTCAGAACTTCAGGTCGATGATCTTGCGCATCCACAGGGCGCCGATGGTCATGAGGACAAACGAGGCCCCGATCATGGCCCAGCCCAGGGGATGGGTGAACATGGAGTTCATGTAGTTGGGACTGACGGCGAGCAGCATGGCCACGATTCCGAACGGCATGGCGATGAGGATGTAGGCGGAGAACTTGCCTTCGGCGGCCAGGGCCTTGATGTGGCCTTTGATTTCGGCGCGCTCGCGGATGGTTTCGTTGACCTGGTCCAGGACATCGGCCAGGTTGCCGCCCACCTCGCGGTTGATCTGGATGGCCTGCGAGATCCAGATGAAATCCTCGTTCTTCATCCGGTCGGCGGTGTCGTTGAGGGCGGCCAGCAGGTCGCGGCCCAGGCTGGTCTCCGTGATCACGCGTCGCATCTCCTCCGACGTCGGCTTCTGAGACTCCGCTGCCGCAGCGTCGATGGCGCGCAGGATGCTGTGCCCGGCACGGAGGCCGCCGGAGAGGAGCTGGAGGGTGTCTCCCAGCTGGCTGTCGAAGGTGGTCCGCCGGTTACCGGCCAGGAATCCCAGGATGAGTTTTCCGATGAAGGGCGCCAGCAGTGCCAGGAGCAGCCCTACCAAAGGGCCGACCGTGACCGTGCCTACCAGCATCCCCACGCCGGCGCCGATTCCCACCAGCAGGAAGAATTCGGCCTGGCTGAGCCGGAGCCCGGCATTCTCGAGCTCGGGCCGGGCAAAGAGGGAGATGCTCCGGCCGGCAAGGAGCCGCTCGAAGGAGCGGACGGCGGAGAGCGCCACGCGCGTCAGGGAGGACTGAGGATCGGGATCAAAAGGACGACGGCGGTCCAGCGGCACGTCCGGCGCGCTGGGCAGAAGGATAGCGGCACCGAACAGGGCTACGGCTATCAGCAGGATGGCGGTTCCGGCAGCAAGGATCATGGCGGCCGTCACCGTCCGCCGTGGTTCTGGCCGGCGGTGGGTTGGCCCGCCGCCGCCTGGGGTCCGGCGAAAACGCCGGGGGAGACGTGGATGCCCAGGTCTTCGAACCGGTCGATGAACCGGGGCCGGATTCCGGTGGCCACGGGTTTGCCCAGGAAGCGGCCCTGCGCGTCCACTCCGGCGGAGTAGTCAAAGACGAAGGCGTCCTGGAGGGTCACGATGTCCCCTTCCATCCCCTGGACTTCGGTGACGTGGGTGATGCGGCGGGAGCCGTCACGGAGCCGGGAGATCTGCACAATGAGGTTGACGGCGGAGGCGATCTGTTCGCGGATGGCGCGCAGCGGCAGGTCCATGCCGGCCATCAGCACCAGGGTTTCCAGCCTGGCCACCGCGTCCCGGGGGGAGTTGGAGTGGACCGTTGAAAGGGAGCCGTCGTGGCCGGTGTTCATGGCCTGGAGCATGTCCAGTGATTCCCCGCCGCGGACCTCGCCCACCACGATCCGGTCCGGGCGCATACGCAGCGAGTTCCGGAGCAGTTCGCGGATGGTCACCTCGCCCTTGCCCTCGGTGTTCGGCGGGCGGCTTTCGAGCCGGACCACGTGCTGCTGCTGGATCTGGAGCTCCACGGCGTCCTCGATGGTGACGATCCGTTCGTCCGCGGGCAGGAAGGAGGACAGGACGTTCAGGAGGGTGGTCTTGCCGGTGCCGGTACCGCCGGAGACGATGATGTTCAGCTTCGCTTTAACGCAGGCGTTGAGCAGCTCGGCCATTTCGGGCGTGAGCGTGCCGAAATCGATGAGGTTGCGGACGGTCAGCGGGACCTTGCTGAATTTACGGATGGTCAGCGAGGATCCGCCCACGGCCAGCGGCGGGATCACGGCGTTGACACGGGAGCCGTCCTCGAGGCGGGCGTCCACCAGCGGGGAGGACTCGTCAATGCGGCGGCCCACCTTGGACACAATCCGTTCGATGACCTTCCGCAGGTGTTCCTCGGAGCTGAAGCGGGACTCGGTCAGCGTCAGTTTGCCCTTGCGTTCCACATAGATCTGGTCCATCCGGTTGACCATGATTTCGGTGACGGCGGGATCGTCCAGCAGTCGCTGGAGGGGGCCGAAGCCCAGGACGTCGTCGGAAATGTCCTGGACAAGCCGGGTCCGCTCCTCAGGAGTCAGCGGAACCTGCTCGGCGTCGATGATCCGCGTCAGCTCCTCCTTGGCCGTGCTCCGCAGCTCCTGCTCGGTGGCCGTCGCGTCGTTGAAGCGCGCGCCCATCCGCTCGAAAAGCGCCGTGGCCGCACGGTGCTTCATGGCAGCAAAGACGTCCACGGACTGCGCCTTGGGCACTGAGGGAGCTGACGGCACTGGGGAGGCACCGGCGTCGGACGTTGGAATGACGACGGCGGGAGCGGCGGGAAGGTGCCGCGGCTCGCCCTCCCGGGTCCTGGCCGGGGCGGCCGCGGGACGCGGGGGTTCGAGCACGGCAACGCTGCTGCCGGCGGACTGGTTGCGGTCCTGGACCGCGCTGATCCGTTCGGAGAGTTTCATCAGATGACCACCCTTCGGTGCAGTTTCCGCTGGGTCTGGGTACGCCACGCCGGGTTGAACCGCTCCACCAGCTGGCGGAGGCTCTTGACGGCCGGGTCCTTTTTGGATTCCTGGAGGACGGGGATGCCACGGTTGGTGGACAGGGCCACGGCGCGGGACCGGGGAACGCTGACGTCCACCGGGGCGCCGATGGTGGATTCGACGTCGCGGACGTTTAGGCCGGCCTTGGCGTCGGCCATGTTCAGGACCACGTGCCGGGATTCGGGCATGATCTCCAGCTGGCGGAGCACCTCCAGGCCTGAGCGGAGGCCGCGGAGGCTGGGGATGTCCATGGCGCTGACCCAGACAACGTCGGTGCACTGCTCCATGGCGGCGAGGCCGATTTCGGGCATGCCGGGGGCGGTGTCCAGGACCACGTACTGGAATTCCTGGGACAGCTGTTCCAGCAGATGGGTGATCTGGTCCGGCGTGATGTGGTCCGCGTCCACCGGGTTCGGCGGGGCGCACAGTGCGTAGATCCCGGCCGGGTGGACCGTGAGGAATGCCTTGAGGACCAGTGAGTCCTGGGCAGCCGCGGGCGTGACGGCGTCCGTGACGGTGTGCTCCGGGTTGAGGTACAGGCCGGAGGCTACGTCGCCGAACTGCAGGTCAAGGTCCACGATGACCACGCTCATGGGCGCGATCTGGCCGAGGCCGATGGCGATATTGGTTGCCAAGGTGGTCTTGCCGACGCCGCCCTTGGGTGAGAAGACGCCGATCACCAGGCCCTTTCCGCCGTTATCCGCCGCCTGCGTCTCGGGGCTCCGGTGGCGGGTGGCGAAGGACTGGCAGGCACGCTCCAGCAGCACGCGGATCTCGGCGGCGTCGGCCTGCGGGCTGAGGATGTCCCGGATACCGGCGCGCATGGCGTGGACCAGGAAGGACGGCTCGATGTCGCTGACCAGCACCAGGCTGAGGCCCGGGAGCTGGACGTCGAAGACCTTGGCGAACCGCAGCGCCTCCTCGTAGGGGACGTCCGGGCCGATGATAAGGACTTCGGGCTGCTCCTGGTTGAGGAGGGCGAACAGTTCCGCGGGGCCCGCGGGGAGGATGTCCGAGGCGATGGTCTGCACGGAGCCGCGCAGGCCGTGGGCGACGGCGGCGCGCAGCTTCTGGTCGAACTCGCCGCTGGGCGAGAGGAGGACGAACCGGCTCACTTGTAGACCACTTCCTTGCGTTCGATCCGGGGTCCGTTGTCCTGGGCGTCGAGGGGTTCCTTGGTGAGCCACAGGCTGCCGTTGATTGACGTGAAGATGATCTTGCTGGCGTCAACGTCGCTGACGGCCACGGTCAGCATGAGGGATCCTTCGGGGAGAGCAGTGTTCTCTTCGCCCTCGGCGGTCTCGGCGCTCGCAGCCCCTTGGACTCCGGTGACGAGAACCTTGCGGAGGGTGAGCTGGGTGGTGGCGTCCTCTGCTCTAGCCTTGTAGGCGCCGTTTTCGAAGTTCAACGAGATGCCAACGTGGTCTCCGACATTGACCCGGCCGCCGACGACCCGCTGCGGCTCCAGCTGGAAGGAAACTTCCTGGAGGCCGGCGGGAACCTCGACGGCGCCCTGTTCCTTGACATCGGCGGGCGCCACGAGGCGCTCCTCCAAAAGCTGCTCGCCGGGGACGAGATCCACGGCGCTGACGGTGTTGGCCTTGCCTTCAAGGGTGCTGAGGGCGCTGTCTGACTTGCCTGCTGCCGGGACCTTCTCGACAACCAGGGAGGCAGCCATGTCGTTGACCGGAGTGCCTGCGGGTATGGCGGTCTTGACCACCAGGACGTCCACGGGTTCGGTGGAGGCGAGGGCCCGCTGGTCCGCGCCGTTGGCGTAGAAGATGATGAGGAGGGCTCCCACGAGCGCCAGGGCAACCGCGGCCGTTCCGGCGAGCAGGCGAGACTTCACTTTCAGCTCCTGAATATCTGGGGTGGTGGCTAGAGGGTGGGGCGGGCGATGACGGCGCCGTATTCGTCAACGGGCCCGAGGGTGTAGCCGTCGGCGAGGGAAACGTATTTGACGAAGCTGCCGATGACGCCGCGGCACTCGCCGCGGCATTCCGTGGCGGAGGTGACGCCCGTCGTCGTCGACGCCCTGTTTTGGAAGGTGTAGGGGAGGGACGAGTCTCCGCTGAACTTCCAGCCGGTGACCTTGAAAGCCGCGAAGGAGACAAGCCCGTAGACGGCGCCGGCGCCGGTTCCGGTGACTTTGTTGAACACCGGGAGGAGGACGATGACGTCGCGGCCGGCGGTGATGTCGCTGGCCCAGCGGTTCAGTTCGGTGGAGCAGTTGCCGGGGGCGTTGTTGCCGGGGTCGCTGCCGCCTTCGCTGACGGCGAGGTCGATGGTGCCGCCGCACGCTCCGGCGTCCTGGACCAGCCAGCCGAAACCGCCCTGCACTGCGGCCCCGGACGGGCCGTAGTTGCAGTCGGCGTTGGCGTTCTTTCCGTGTTCCTGGAGGAGTTGGAGCCCCGAGCCGATTTTGTCCTTGACCTGGCAGATGGAAAACGCCAGGGGGAACGCTGTACGGCCGGCCTGGGGGCTGCCCCAGATGGCCGATCCGCGGGCACCCACTTCTTTGGTGGGAACGCCGAGGACGTCCGCGAAGAAAAGGGAGACGGAGTTGTCCGTGCCGCCGGCCTCTTTCGCGGAGGTGGTGACACTGACTTTCCGTGCGGTTTTGTCGAGCTCGATGGTGTGCACCTTGCTCATGCCGTCCAGGGCGTTCTGGTCGGCGAGGCTCGCCGCGAGGGTGGACGTCGTGGAACACACCGGATCCGCTGCATTCCGTGCGCACTTCTGCGCCATCGCGATGGCGGAGGCGTCCGCGCCGTTCTGCAGTTGCGCGCGTTCCGAGTAGATCACCCCGACGTCGACGGCGATCGCTACGAACCCGAGGAGGGTCACCAGGAGGATGGCGACGATGACGCTGATGGCGCCTTTCTCGTTTGGTGCTTTGTCCGTGGTCAGCCGCCGCACAGCATGACCCCCTTGCCTGTCATGGGGAAGGGGCCTGCAATGCCGGTGATGGTGGACAGGTTGTACTTGATGGTGAGGGTCACCTGGGCGCCTGTGCTGCACGCGTTGGTGCTGAGCGTGATGTCGGTGGCGGGGATGGTGGTGCTGACGGAGGCTGCGGCGTTCTGGGCGGCTGTCTTTGCACCGGTTGGATCGTTGCCGATGGCCATCACCCGGACGCCGTCGCGCGCTGCGTTGGTGAGGGTGATTTGGGCGTTGTAGGCCCGGCCGAATTCGATGGTGCCCAGGACAAGCATCAAGAGGAGGGGCAGCAGGATGGCGAATTCGACGGCGGCTGCACCGCGTTCCGAATCGTGTGACACCTGCTGCACCTCCTCTTGGATGACTCGTGTTCTGTGCCTGCTTCTTTGAGGCGGTGCGGTTCCTATATGGGGGCCGGAACCAGACTGGCTAATCGATGAACTACGGTCCGGTGGTGGCAGCCGTGGTGGGGGCTGGGATCTTGGTTTCTACAGTCGTGAACATGTCGTTAAGGGTTCCACCGAGCGTGCTAACAGCGGCGATGATGACGACGGCGATGAGGGCGACCATGATGCCGTATTCAACAGCAGTCGCGCCCTTCTCTTCGTTGCGGAGGCGGATCATGAGGTTGGTGTAAAGAGAAAGCATTCTGTACTCCTGAGCGAGACGGATGGCTGGCCCTGCACCAGCACTGAAACGAAGTTAGCAAGCAGATTTGCCTTCAAACCCGGATCTTGGAGCATCCTGCGCAAAGGCTTTACGCGCTGTATTTCTCCTGCGCTTTTGATGGGTCCTCGCTGCGTTAACGCTGGATTTCGCAAGTCCGTGAACACACAAGCGGACCCCCTCGGTTCTGGGTGCCGAGGGGGTCCGGTATGTGGGGCGCCTGGCGGCGCTGTGGCGGGGAGACTACGGGATTCCTAGAGCAGTCTTCACGCCAGTGGTGAGGAAACCGAAAAACAAATTGAGTGAGGTCCCCAACAGGCCCACACCGGCGACAATCACCATGGCTATGAACCCAGTGAGGATGCTGTACTCCGTGGCAGTGGCGCCGCGTTCCTGGTCGCGCAGGCGGGTGAACAACGCGGATACGTGGAGCATGATCATAGTCAGACGATTCATAATTCCTCCTAGGAAAAGGCAGCGACGATGTTCATGACGGCCGGCCCCAGCAGGATGATGAAGAGGGTCGGAAAAATAAAGAA
Source organism: Arthrobacter sp. AK04 (assembly GCF_021129155.1). Classification (GTDB taxonomy): domain Bacteria; phylum Actinomycetota; class Actinomycetes; order Actinomycetales; family Micrococcaceae; genus Arthrobacter; species Arthrobacter quantipunctorum. Next base: position 46,139 of record NZ_JAJOMC010000009.1, on the reverse strand, counting down.
GATAAGAGGAAAGAGGATCTTCACTGGAATCTTCATCGCGTGTTCCTCGGCCCGCTGCCGGCGCTTGAGCCTCATCTCGTAGGCTTGAACCTTCAGGACCTTTGCGATGGCAATGCCGTACGCATCGGCTTGGACAATGGCCCGGATAAAGGAACGGAGGTCGGGTACGTCGACGCGATCAGACATTGCCAGGTAGGCCTCCTTGCGGGAGCGTCCCACCTGCATATCCTGCAGAGTGCGGGTCATCTCATCTGCCAGCGGTCCGCTGCCATTTTGCGCGGTACGGGCCATCGCGGCCTCAAATCCCAGGCCAGCCTGCACCGAGATCAGCATCTGGTCCAAGGTATTCGGCAGCTCCTGGCGAATTTTGGCCCTCCGCTTCTCCGCATTGGTGCGTACCAGCAGGTCCGGTGCGAAGTACCCGAATGCCAGTGCGGCGACAAGAACGGCAAAGCGTGCGGGCGCCGGTGAGGCGAGGAAGTTTAGGAGCCCAAGAATGCCGGTGCCGAGCGCCAGCATTGGCTTCACAATCAGTAGCCGCTCCAGGGGCCAATCTTTTGGTCGGCCAACGGCCGCCAGCTGCTTGTCCAGCCAGGCAACGTAGCCTCCTGGCGTTACTTTGCGTGCAATGGCGCCGAACTCTGCCGCGAGGTTCTGCGGCGCCGCATTCCTTGCGCGCTGACCAAGATTGGCTTGGATGTTCCGCAAGGCAACCCTGTCAGTCGCCGCGACGGACCATACCAGGTACGTGATGGGCAGAATTATGGCCAGAATCGCCCCAAGTGCCATGGGTGACATGTCGACCCTCCTAGTACTTCGGTTTGATCAAGCGGCTGAGCCAGAAGCCGCCGGCAGTCAGCATGACCGCGGCAGTACCGAGCATCAGGAACCCTGGGACAGTGCTGGTGAATGTGGTGGCATATTGGTCGTTGATTACGATCAGGGCTAAGAACACCACCACAGGGAGCCCCATGAGTACACCAGCCGACATTCTTCCTTCAGCACTAAGTGCTTTGACTTGCCGGCGAATTTGGTTTCGGTCACGGATCGTTTCGTTTACGTGGTCCAGTACCTCTGCAAGGTCCCCGCCCACTTCACGATGGATCTCAATCGCCTGAGAAATCCAGGCAAAGTCCTCGCTGCCGGTTCGAGCAGACACCTCCATCATTGATTCGCCAAGATCCCTGCCAATCCTGGTTTCGTTGACAATCCGGCTTAGTTCCTCGGAGATAGGCGCGTCGGTCTCGCGGGCCGAGGCATCAATAGCTCTCAGAAGGCTGTGTCCTGCCCGCATACTTCCGGTTAGCATCTGCAGCGTGTCCGGGAGCTGCTCATCGAACTTGCTCTTGCGGCGCGACGTTAGAACCGAAAGGTAAGCCAGCATGCCCGCGGGTACCACGGCAATCATCAATACCGCGAAGAACAGTCCGCCCAAGAGGAATCCGAAGACGCTGCCCGCCAAAGCACCGGCGCCCATCATTAGCAGGAAGTCGGCGGGCTGGGTTTTGAGGCCTGCCCGTTCGAGCTTTTCCCGGCTAACAAGGAAATCGTTCTTGCCCTTCAGCTGCCTGTTGATTACCCCTACGGCAGAATCGGTCAGGACAGTCAGCCTTGAGCTTGCTGCGGCGACATCCGGCCGACGCCGCGAGAGAGGTATCGCGCCTCCCGGCTTGAGGACGAACACGAACAGAGTGATGATCGCGGTGAAGATCATTAGCACGCCCGCTACCAACATCAGCATTGGGGCCTCTGGAGTCTCCATCACCGTCCCCTGACCGCTTGTGCGCCGAATACTGCGGGAGAGATCTTAATGCCCAGCTCCTCGAATCGGTCCGTGAAACGCGGCCGCACTCCCGTGGGAATCGGTTTCCCCAGAAAGCGCCCGTTGGCGTCTATGCCAGCTGAATAGTCGAAGACAAATGCGTCCTGAAGCGTGACGATGTCTCCTTCCATTCCCTGCACCTCGGTGATGTGCGTTACCCGTCGGGAGCCATCACGAAGCCGCGAGATATGCACGATGAGGTTTACGGCTGAAGCGATCTGCTCCCGGATTGCTCGAAGCGGAAGGTCCATGCCAGCCATGAGGACCAGGGTTTCCAGTCGGGCCACTGCATCCCTGGGAGAGTTCGCGTGAACAGTTGAGATCGAGCCATCATGGCCCGTATTCATCGCTTGCAGCATGTCCAAAGACTCACCACCGCGGACTTCGCCGACAACAATCCGGTCAGGACGCATACGAAGTGAGTTGCGAACCAGGTCCCGGATGGAGACTTCGCCCTTTCCCTCGATGTTTGCGGGCCGGCTTTCCAACCTAACAACGTGGTCCTGTTGGAGTTGCAGCTCCACAGCGTCCTCAATTGTCACGATGCGGTCTGTGGCCGGAATGAAGGATGAGAGAACGTTCAGCATCGTCGTCTTGCCAGTACCAGTACCGCCCGACACGATGATGTTCATCTTGGCGAGGACGCATGCTTGGAGGAGTTCGGCCATCTCGGGGGACAAACTGCCAAAGCCGATCAGCTTTTGAACCGTCAGCGCCTCCCTACCGAACTTTCGGATGGTGAGGGACGCCCCATTGACAGCGAGCGGGGGAATGATGGCGTTCACGCGTGAACCATCTGCCAAACGTGCATCCACAAGGGGTGAAGACTCGTCGATCCGGCGGCCGATGCGCGTCACTATTCGTTCAATCACTCGACGCAACGCCTCTTCGGAACTGAACTTGGTGTCCGTCAGGAAGAGGTGGCCGTTACGTTCAACATAGATCTGGTCGGCTCGGTTGACCATGATTTCAGTGACCGTAGGGTCGTCCAGATAGCGCTGCATCGGCCCGTGGCCCAATACATCGTCGATTATCTCCCGGGTTAGCCGCTGGCGCTCTCCCTGTGACAGGGGGACCTGTTCTTCATCGACGACCGCCTTGAGCTCATCCTTGACGAACTGATGAAGCTCAGATTCCTCCAAGGAGGAATCTGTGATCCGAGAACCAAGGCGCTCATAAAGGGCCTGGCTGGCGCGCTCTTTCAGACCCGACAAGGCTTCGCTTGCGTTTCCGGTGGTCACCTCCATCGCAGCCGGGGTCTGAGCTTGTTGAGTCGCCTGGGCCTGCTGGATGGCGCCTAGGGTAGCTGGCTGTTGTGATGATGTTGAAGGCGTCGGCACATCGAGGCCGCTGACTTCGTCGCCGCGCAACTTCGCGAATCGGTGTGAGAGAGTCACTGGACTACCGCCCTTCTATGGAGCTTCTTGCGTGGAGCCTCCCAGTTCGGTTTGAAGCGCTCCACCAGCTGCCTGAGGCCTTTCGCTGCCGGGTCCCTACTCCCGTCCTGAAGTAGAGGAACGCCCTTATTGGTCGAGAAGGGGACAGTCCTGGAACGGGGAAGGACTATATCTACCGGAGCACCGATAGTCGCTTCCACGTCCTGAACTGTGAGGCCGGTCTTGCGGTCGGCCATGTTGAGGACAACGTGTCGATGATCAGGGAGCAGGTCAAGCTCCGAAAGAATTTGGAAACCCGTTCGCAAACCCCGAATGCTTGGAATGTCCATGCCGCAAACCCAGACAGCATCTGTTGCCTGTTCCAGGGTTGCGAGGACGTGCTCACCCAGCCCAGGCGCCGTGTCCACAACTACGTATTGGAATTCGGCGCGGAGCTGGCGCAACAGGTGGCTGATGTGTTCGCCGCTGATCCTGTCCATGTCGATAGGGTTGCGGGGGGCGCAGAGGACGTAAATATTGCCGGCGTGCAAGGTCAAGTAGGTCTTCAGGACCATGGCATCCTGGCTCGCCGCGCCGACGACTGCGTCCGAAATGGTGAAGTCGGGCTCCAGCATAAGACCACTGGCGATGTCACCGAATTGGAGGTCCAGATCCACTACAACGACGCTCATGGGAGCGATTTGTCCCAGACCGATGGCAAGATTGCTGGCAATCGTTGTTTTACCAACGCCACCCTTGGGTGACATGACGGCGATTACCCTGCCCCCCTCGGTAGTGGGACGTTCCGCCGTGTTGGGACCAAGCCCGCGTCGACGCCCCGCCGCAGCAAGGCTTGCGCGTTCCACCAAAGCCCGTACCTGGTCCATGTCGGCCGATGGTGGAAGGAGATCTCGTATACCGGACCGCATGGCGTTCAGTGCCAACTCGCCGTCGTCGTCCGCAGCTAAAACGATGCTGACTTCGGGGTACTGCAGGTCCATGATGGCGGCGAACTTCAGTGCCTCATCCTGGGGCAGGCCGGGGCCGAGGATTAGAACCTCGGGTGGTTCGCCGGCTTGCTGCCTAAGAATGTCCTCCGGCGATTCGGGCAAATACGCCGCTTGGAAGAACTGGAGTGATCCGCTCAGTGGGGCTACCGACGCCCGAACTTTGCGTTCGTAGTCCCCGGACGGGGAGATCAAAATGAAGCGACTCATCGGAATACCTTTGTCTGGTTGACGACTCCGCTGGTGCCTTCGGTGGCGCTTGCAGGTTCTTTCGAGAGGTAGATCTTCCCGAATTCTGCTGCGTACACCAGCTTCTCGGCATCAACGGCGTTCCTGGCGAATGTGATTAGGTAGGAGTCGCTGGAAGTCTGCTTAGCCTGGCTGTCTGCATTGAGGGCGCCCTGCGAGCTGGCTTGCGTCGCCTCACCTTGGGTCTGCGCTGCCTGGCCTGAGCTGAACTGGACCGCTGTCACGAGGACCTTGTGGAAAGTCAGCTGTGTCCCGCTGCCACCCTCGGCTTCAGTTCCGTCAGCGTCGCCCAGCGAAATGAAGACCCCTACTGTGTCGCCGGCTTGTATTTTGCCGCCAACGACCCGGTCGATGCTGAGGCGAACTGTGATTTCCTGGAGTCCTTCAGGAACCTCCACCCTGGCCGGTCCCAGGAACGCGTTTGCGTCCACCATACGGCTGTTAAGCAGTTGTTCTCCGGGCTCCAGTGCAACGGCTGTTACCTTCGAGCCAAGAGAACCAAGGTCGTCAACAACACCTTCGGCCACTGCTGTCCGCGGAACAGCCTTTGTCACAAGGTACTGGCCGAGCTGGCTGGCCGGTGTGCCAGCGGCGACCTCTTGCTTAACCACCAGGATGTCTTCGGTTTCTGTGTTTGCAAGAGCCCGGCGATCCGCGCCCTGTACATAGTTGAATAGAAGGACTGTGCCTATGATTGCGACAACCAGTGCGGCAATGCCTCCCAGTAGGCGTGCTTTCATTTTTTCCCCTTATTGGATTTCTTCTACTTCACGAGATGTGGAGGTAGGTCGGCGCCGCCGCCGGAATATCCGCCGCCTGCATATACCGTCGGATCAGCGACCCAACTTACGAATTTGCCGCGGATGCCGAAGTTGCTTCCGGAGAGTCCTGTGAGATCGCCAGCGGACTCCCCGGGAAACCTATAGCCCTTGAGGAGGAATGCGGCATAGCCCTTGATATAGAACTTTCCATTCACACCAACGCCGGTAGCCGGTGTGAAAACTGGAAAGAAGATGACTGTATTTATGTAGGTTGGAATCAGTGCCTTGCACTCTGTGGATAGGTTGCCGCCTGGATCGCTTGTTGCGTATGGGTCTGTCACTCCGACTGTGCTTGGATCGTCAGGATGGACGGTCGCCTGACATTTCCCGGGATCGCGTGCCAGCCAGGCGAAGCCGGCGGGGATGGAAGCTCCCGACGGGCTGTCGCTGATACACGTGGTACTACCATGCGTCAAAATGGTCTGGTCGGCGCCGTCGACGTCGAACTGACACGGCGCGAAGGTCAGAGGCAGAGTGGCGGGACCGGATCCTGGAGAACCCCAAGCAGCCGTTGAGGTTGCTCCGACGGTCACCGGCCCCGCATTGAGGGCACTGGCGAACAACTTTGTCAGGAAGCTAGAGGACCCGGTCTTGGTTGAGGTAGTCACAGTTACCTGCCCGGTGACACTAAGATCCACTGTGGCATCGCTTAGACCGTCGTTGGAGTTGGCGTTGGCCAAAGGGCCAGCCAGTGAAGTTGTGCAAGGCCCGGGGTCGCAACTCTCTGCAACAGCCAGCGCCCCGGCGTCGGCGCCATTCTGGAGTTGCGCCCGTTCGGCGTATATCTGGCCAACATCGACGGCTACGGCACCGACTCCAATGAGCACCACCATCATGACAGCGACTGTCACTCCCGCGGCGCCTTGTTCATCGGGTACAGGAAACTTATATTTTGATCTTAGCCACCGCATTGCATGGCTCCTTTACCTGTCAGAGTCAATGAGGACCCGAAAAACCCCGTGAGTGAGGTGCCGGTGTAGGTCACGATGACAGTCGCGTTAGGAGTGGGCGTGGCGGCCGGACAGCTCGCTGCGGAGTAGTCGAAGGTCAGCAGGCCTGTGTCAATCGACGGAGCACCTGCCTTGCCGGCAGCTGTTGCTTTCGCGGAGTCCTTAGTGATGGCCATAGTGCGGGCGGCTTCACGAGACGCCTGGGTGACCGACACCTGGATGTTATAGGCGTTTGCGAACTCAACGATGGCGATGATCAAAGCGAGAAGTATAGGAGCGATTAGAGCGAATTCGACGGCCACCGCACCTCGTTCTTTATCCGGCGGACTGCTGTGCCTGCGTTTCAAAGGGTCCCCCTGGACGATTAGCAGCTGATCGGTGCGGGGGGGGGGGGGGGGGGGGGGGGGGGGGGGGGGGCCCCGGCCGCCCGCCCCCCCCCCAACGCCGATTGAGAGTGAGTTACCAGCCCTTGACGGTGCTTCCCAGGTTGCTGAACCAGTCGTCGAGAGCTCCACCGAAGAGACCCACACCGCCAACGAGGACGAGGGCGATAAGTCCGACGAGCAGGGAGTACTCCGTCGCCGTTGCGCCCTTTTCCGATTCGAAGCGCTCCTTGATGCCGGCGATGAAAGCAGTCATTGAGACCATGAGAGGAGTCATTGTAATTTCCTTTAATTCGGTGAAATGGGTTTATTTGATTTCAACGAATTTCCAGCTGCCCCCATAAATCCTTAGCGGCTGGACTTCGCTAAGAAGAGATTGTCATTCGGGTGGTGAGAGCAACAATGCGTAGTGGTACTCGACTTTTTTAGGGGGCGCCAAAAGTACGTACTCGAAAGGTGGGGGCGGTACTCAGGTGGCCCGGCAAGTACAGTCGTCCACTACTTGGAAGGAGGCGCCCAGGCAAAGGGAGGGCCTGGACTCGCGCTAGATAGAGGGCTACAGAATGAAGAGGCTGGCCCCAGCGAGAGCACCGAGCATGGACGGCCCATGGGCCACTTCTGACGCTTTTTTCCGGCCTTTTCTGCTAAGAAGCAACGCCGTGACCACACCGTTGAGAATGAACCCAAGAAGGCCGCCGTAGAGGAGCTGGCTCCAACCTAGGTACCCGAGGTAGAGACCGACAGGTGCGGCGAGCTTTACGTCGCCCATTCCGATGGCGCCCGGAGAGATAAGGCCCAAAACGAGGTAGCCAGCGAACAGAATCAGGGCTCCGAATACCGCGCGAAGCAGGTCATCGGCCTGCATATTAAGAAACCCTGGCATTAGAAATAGCAGGAAGCCGCCGGCAAGCAGTATGAGCACGAGCGGGTTGGGCAGCAAATGCAGGGCGATGTCGATCCGGGACAGCTGCACGCCGAGGATTGCCAGGAACAGGAAAGCCGGCAGCCCAAATCCTAAGCCGAACCGCAAACTAAAGGCGACACAAAGAACGGCGGTAATTGCCGCCGTCGTAATTCTGACAGGGACAGTAGGAAGGCCGCCCAGGCGGGGAAGACGCTTGGCAATGAGGGTTTCGGCGAGGGGGGAGAGAACTAGCCCTAAGAGAGCGGCTGCGGTCACCAGCAGCCACGCGACGGAAGCGTCTGTACCCGATGCGATCACGCGACCCCCTGCGTCAGTCAGGCCGGCAGGTGCTTGGGCAACCCCGGCTACCCCATTTTGACCCTGAACCCCTTAACGCGCTAATCTTGGGAGTCGTTGTGCGTGTCCTATTCCGATGATGCGTGCCCGCTTGAGAATCCGGTTGCAGGATAGCTACTCAACGTGCACATTCGGAACCACAGGATGACTGGTTACATAGAGCCCTCACCTCTGTTCCGGTAGCGCGCAGATAGTAGGTGCACGAGCTAGTGACACCTAAAAAAGAACGCCAGAACAAGAACGAGGCAAACACCGTGCGTACGTACACCCCGAAGCCCGGCGATATCAACCGCCAGTGGCACGTCATTGACGCCACAGACGTTGTCCTTGGTCGTCTCGCGAGCCAGACCGCAATCCTGCTGCGCGGCAAGCACAAGGCCACCTTTGCGTCCCACATGGACATGGGCGACTTCGTCATCATCATCAACGCTGAAAAGGTTGCCCTGACCGGCGCCAAGCTGGAGCAGAAGCGCGCATACCGCCACTCCGGCTACCCGGGCGGCCTGACCTCCGTCAACTACGCGGAACTCCTGGAATCCAACCCGGTCCGCGCCGTTGAGAAGGCCATCAAGGGCATGCTCCCCAAGAACTCCCTCGCTGCCCAGCAGCTGGGCAAGCTGAAGGTTTACCGCGGTGCTGAGCACCCGCACGCCGCCCAGCAGCCCAAGACTTTCGAAATCACCCAGGTCGCCCAGTAGTCCTGGCCACCAAACAACTTATCTATACAAGGAGAATCGTGGCTCAGAACGAAGAGACCACCGAAGCCGTTGAGGCTGAGGAAACCCTGACCAGCTACACCTCTGAAAGCTCAGCTGCTGACGCGGCTGCGCCGAAGAAGGAGCGCCCGGCCCTGACCGTTGCCGGCGCAGCTGTTGGCCGCCGCAAGGAAGCCGTTGCACGTGTTCGCGTTGTGCCCGGCTCCGGCAAATGGACCATCAATGGCCGTGCGCTGGACAACTACTTCCCGAACAAGCTGCACCAGCAGGACGTCAACGAGCCCTTCAAGATCCTTGATCTCGAAGGCGCCTACGACGTGATCGCCCGCATCCACGGCGGCGGCATCTCCGGCCAGGCCGGTGCCCTGCGCCTCGGCATCGCCCGTTCGCTGAACGAGATCGACGTCGAGAACAACCGCGCCACCCTGAAGAAGGCCGGTTACCTGTCTCGCGACGCTCGCGTCATCGAGCGTAAGAAGGCCGGCCTCAAGAAGGCCCGCAAGGCCCAGCAGTACTCCAAGCGCTAAACCCGCTCGCACAGAAGCCCGCCCCGCCTTTTGGTGGGGCGGGCTTTTGTGTGCGGAAAAGAATCACGATCGACGGCGAAGGTCGTACAGTTGTTGCCCGTCCACCTCTTCGGACTCGAAGTTGGCTTTGACCCATCGGGAGATCTCAACGACGGCGGTCGCCGTTGGCTGGGCGGAAAGGAAATCCTCGTCGCCGAGAAAGTAGCAGATATTTCCGGCTTTTACCTTGTCTACAAAGTCGGCGAGAACGGGCGCTGGATCAGCGCCAGCAAACCCGCCCAGCGGCATCACCGCCCTGTCGGATTCTAACTGTAGCCTTGCAGCAGTCTGTGAGGCGTACGTGGCAGCCGCCCATGTACATCCACCTGAGTGGGTGAGCTTACCGACCAGGTTGGGTCCAGGGCTCTTCCCAAATGCGATGTCGTGGGCCCAGCTATGCTTTCCGTGCTGCATATCATCCAGGAAACGGCTGATGCTGCCTGGGCTCTTGGTGAGCATCCCTGAAACCGGGTTTGAGCCGTTATGGGGTTCGCTCACGTTCTGCAGGGACGTCAGGGAGGGGCCGGCAAGAAGTGCGCCTACAGCTAACAAACCACCGGCGGATAGCAGAACGCGGTTTGGCGGTACAACTGCCAGCATCGAAGCACCGAGGATGCCACAAGCTAGAACAGTGATTGGCAACCAGTCGGGCCACCCAACAACGCTGCTGAGGAGCAGCCATGATGAGCCTGCCCCGCCCAGCACCGCGATTGCTGTTGCTAGGCGGACCCAGACCGAGGACTGCAGGTGTCTGACGTACATGTCTGCCGCCACGCCGATAACGAGGCTCAGGGGCGGTGCCAGGGCTGCGGTGTAGTACGTGTGTATTTGGCTTCCCATGAAGCTCAGCACGAGGAAAGTGATAGTAAACCAACTCAATGCCATAAAGGCGGTGGCCCTGGCTCCCTGGGTTACCGGAAGCAATCTCCAAGCCAGAAGGATGGCAATCGTGCAGACGATGCCGCAAACGAGCGTCCATCCGATTTCCTGTCCGTAGTTGGCGTTGAGCAGCCTTGCGAGTCCAGCATCTGACTCGACCTGACGGAATTGTTGGGGAACTAAGTTCCCCGCCGTGTCGTCGTCCTTTGTAATTACGCGATCTATTCCGTTGTACGCGAGTGTCAGCTCCAGCACGCTATTCTTCGGCGAGCCACCCACATACGGGCGCATGGACGATGGGATGAGGTCCACTGCCACCATCCAAGAACCTCCCGTCACGACCAACGCACCCAAAGCAGTGAGGAGCTGCTTAGCTTTCGTGCGCGCCGGGCGTTGAAACCAGCAGATGTAGGCAGCGGCAATACTGGGAAGGACCATGAGTGCCTGGAGCTGCTTGGTCATGAAAGCCAGACCCAGGATGGCGGCTGTCAAAATGACATATTTTGGCCTGCAGTAGGCTATAGCCCGTTGCATCAAATAGATGGCCGTTAGCATGAGTAGCAGCATCAATGGATCGGGGTTGTTGTAACGGGACATTAGCACGACAATTGGCGTGGTGCAGAAAACGAGTGCAGCCAAGAGGGCTGCAAACGGTGAGAAATGCTTGCGGACGATGGCGTAGATCAGGACTGTGGATACGACTCCCATTATGGCCTGGGGTGCAAGGATACTCATCGGTGTGAATCCAAAAATCTGCGCCGATAGCTCCATAACCCACAAGCTTAAAGGCGGTTTGTCCACCGTTATTGAATTGCCCCAATCGGATGAACCAAAGAAGGCTGACGTCATGTTTTTTGTGCCGGCCTGGACGGCAGCGGCATAGTAATAGTTGCCCCAGTCGTTTATACCGAGATTCCAGAAGTTCATGAGGATGTTCACAGATAGAACCACCAGAAGAACCGGTCTCTCAAGCGCGTTATCCTGCGTGCGTCCTCTCCAGACCCACTTCCAAGCTTGTCGGGACCGGCCAACGACTTTCTTAGCGACGTAGGTCGTAGACTCTGACACCGTCAATGTTTTCCCCTCTGTAATTGGTCCGTATCCATTCAGTGATGGATAGCGCGTCAGGGCCAAGGGGAACTTCGTCCACTATTGGTTGCTGCCAAATGAAATAGGCGATTCTTCCTTCACTGACGAGCTCTTTAAACTTTCCGAAGGTGGGGGCGGGATCGGTTCCCAACCAGCCGCCGATTGCGATTACGGGGCGTTGTGTAGCCAGCTGATATTGAGCAGCGTTCTGTGCTGTGTAAGTGGCTGCGGCCCAGTCAGCGTCCGGAGTTGCTTGTAGCAAGGCAGTCACTAGAGCTGAGGGTTGCACACCGAACCCGAGGTGGCGAGTCAGCGGTGGATCGCCCCGGCGTGCGGCATCAAGGTGTGCCGAGAGCGCGTTGGGATTATTCGATACTGGACCGGACAGGGGATTTGTGCCGGACTGCGGAGTCTGGAGTGTGATGATATTGGTGGCTATCGGAGCCAGCACGGTGGCGATAGCCACGAAGGCTGCGGTTACCAGAAGAGCGAGACGGCTGCTGGCGGACAGCCATCCCGCAATCGCCATTAACGTCACACATGAAAAACCAATCGGCCAGAGCCCCCAGTCGTCGCTGTACTGGAAGATCCGGAGCCCCACGTAGCCATTCCCAACTAGCACAAATGCGCCGATCATTCGCGCAGTCCACCCGTGCCTTTTGTTCCAGAGAAGATTCAGGCCCAGAGGCACGACGATGGCAAGGGGAACTACTAGTGAAAACACGTAGTAGGTGTGCGTCATGGTTCCCATTAAGCTCAGCAGGGTGCAGACGGTAAGTAGCCACGAGATCGCCATGGTAGTCAGAACTGCCTGCCCTCGGGTTCTCTCAGACTGCCGCCAAAGCAGTCCCAAGGTTAGGCAGCAAGCGATTGAAGTCAGCAGCAACCACGCGCCCTCAGGCGCAAAGTTAGCGTTGAAAAGGCGATGCAGACCGCCGTCGTAGTTGGTTTCTGACCTGGAAACTACACTTGATTGCACCGATTGCGAGTCAGTACTAAAGCGGAGAAACCGTGCCAGACCGTTGTAGTCCAGTGTTAGCTCCAGCATGCTGTTGGTGGTCGAACCGCCTATGTAGGGCCGGCTCCCAGTAGGAGTTAGGTCAACAATCGTCATCCACCAGCCACCGGTGGTGGCTAGTGCAGCGAGCGAGGCCAGCAACCGGAGAAGACGGGATCCCAACGCACCGGCACCAAACAGGAGAACAGTCAACACGAGCGCGGGAACTATGATGAACGCCTGAATCTGTTTTGCCATAAATCCTAGTCCGAGCGATGCACCAGCAAGTAAGTACCATGACCACCGATTGTCCTCGATGGCGCGCACCACAAAGAAGGCCGCCGCGACTGTCAGGAGACCCAACAGGGGTTCAGGATTGTTGAAACGCGACATGAGGAAGACGACTGGCGTGGTGGCGTATATTAGTCCCCCCCAGAGAGCCGGTGCCGCGGAGTGGCTACGGCGGATAAGTTTGTAAACCATCCAGGTTGTAGCGACGCCAATTAAGGCCTGAGGCACCAAAATAGCCCAAGAGTTGAGTCCGAACAGCCGAATAGACAAAGACATGATCCAGATGCTGAGCGGAGGCTTGTCGATCGTGACAAGGTTGCCGGCATCTAGGGAGCCGAAGAAGAAGGCCTTCCAATCCTGTGAACCAGCCTGCGCTGCTGCAGAGTAGTAGGGGTTTGCCCATCCATTGCGTTCCAAGCCCCAGAGGAACGATCCTGCGGTGCCCGCTAGAAGGACTATCAGGCCAATGTGCTCCCACGGCGGCGTGCTTCGGGAGGAATTCCTCGCCAGCGCCGTGCGCCGGCTTCTTTCAGTGGTTATCATTGGGCGGCCTGACCTGCCGCCCACAGCGCCTGCACTACAGATTGTTCATCGCCGCCGCGCCGCACCCTGAATACCCAGAGCCGAAGGAGGACAAATCGCACGAGTGTGGCAAAGATGTTGGCTGCCGTCAGCGTCAGGAGTTCCAGGTTTGGCGCCGCGTCAGGGCTCGCTGCGTGGAGAATGAGCAACGACGAGGACGTTATGATCCAAGCCAACAGAAACACAATCAAGCCCTGAAACTGTTGTGTGAACAATTTCGCCGGTCCACTTATCCCGAAGGTGAACCTGCGGTTAGCGGCTGTATTGCCGACGGCCGTTAGGAGCAGGGCCAGGAAATTGGCTTCCTGGGCCCCAAAAGAGCCTTGGAGAACGAGGTAAAGCAAGGCGAAAGCAAGCGTGGAGACAGCCCCGACCAGTCCAAAACGGAGAACCTGGCCAAAGAAGCTGGGCCGGCCGGACGGCACGATGGGCCGACGTCCCAACTCTGCATATATCGCCGCTACAGGAATTACCCCTTTCACCAGAGAACCGGCCACGCGGATCATGCCCCGCAGGTCGTCGAGAGCAGTCTGCTTGATGTCCACCCGGCTGTCCGGATCATCCACCCAATCGACGGGAATCTCGTGAATACGCAGTCCAGATCGCTCGGCGATAATTAGGAGCTCCGTGTCGAAAAACCACCCGTTGTCCTCCACATGGGGGAGCAGGCGCTTCGCAACGTCAGCGCGAATGGCTTTGAAACCGCACTGGGCGTCCGAAAAACGCACCTGCATCGTCCGCCGGAGCAGGAAGTTATAGGACCTTGAGATGAATTCGCGTTTAGGGCCCCTGCTCACACGGGAACTCTGGCCGAGACGAGTGCCGATGGAGATGTCGGAATGGCCGGACAATAGCGGGGCGACCAAAGGCAGCAGCGCAGCCAAATCTGTGGAAAGGTCCACGTCCAGATAAGCGAGGACCCTCGCATCCGAAGCGCCCCAGGCATCCCTCAGGGCGTATCCCCGTCCTTTGACGTCAAGGCGGCGATGCTCAACATTCGGCATGTGCTCGCTGAGTCGAGCGGCAATCACCGGAGTCCGATCGGTGCTTGCATTATCGGCGATGGTTATTTTCCACGTCGACGGCATTTCGTGCGTCAAGTATTCGGCGAGCCTTGTGATGCTGTTTTCGAGTACCGCTTCCTCATTAAAGACCGGTACAACAATTTCGAGCGCCAAGCCCCCATAGCTAGGTGTCATGCATGGATCGTAGGGGCGTCAGATTGTGGATAGCGAGGTTTTTGAGCAAAGACAGGTACCGAACCATAAGAACCAAGTAGTCCACATCTTGGCCGACGAGGAGACACAAGTAACGAGTACCGAGGCCAAGTGGCATGAGTGGACTCTAGCGTTAGCGGCATGGGGAAAATCGCAAACGGACCTTCCACACATCGCTACACTTCACTTGATGGTCTCAGGGGGCTCGCGGCTTTGGTGGTACTGATTCATCACTGCTTCCTTGTCTCGCCGTTACTCACTTCGGCGGTAAACGGCAGCGGTGATGGGCCGATGCATCCCTGGGTCTGGTGGGCAACGTTCACGCCCCTGCATCTATTTTGGGCGGGCGGGGAAGCAGTTTACGTCTTTTTCATCTTGTCAGGGTTTGTACTGGCTCTCCCATTCATCGGGAATGAGAATCCAAATTGGGGATCCTACTTCCCGCGGCGCATCATTCGGATATATCTGCCTGTCTGGGCTTCGCTGATCTTTGCGTTAGGGGCAGCCTGGGTATTTCCCCGGATATCTGGTCCGAACTTCAGTCCTTGGATCAATCAACACGACGAAGCGCCGGATGTACTGAGTGACGCTATTCTGCTTTGGGGCGCCGGCAGTCTTAACTCGCCATTGTGGTCTCTCCAATGGGAGATGAACTTCTCTCTACTTCTACCGCTTTATGTCATTATTGCCTTACGCTTCCAGCGAGTCTGGCTGCTAGGTCTCTCTGGACTATTCCTTCTGATTGCGGCCGGAGAAATCCTGCACATCAGCGCTCTGGTGTGCCTTCCAATGTTCGGCGTTGGCGTCTTGATGGCAGTTAGGCGCGACCTCATCACCTCATTTTCTGCCAAAGTAAGTCGCTCAGGTTGGGCGGTTGTATTGATCCTCTCAACAGCGCTTTTGTGTTCACGTTGGATCTTCCCCCAGATGCCAGTTGGCGCGGCGACCGCAGCCATAGGTGGAGCGCTCTTATTGTTTGCATTCATTGAATGCAAAGCAGCTATCAGAATGGGGACCTTTCCGACGGTCCGTTGGCTGGGTTCACGGTCTTTTAGCCTCTACTTGGTTCATGAACCCATCGTCGTCTCCGTCGCGTTCTGCTTGGAGGAAACTAACCCCTTCACAATCGCTGCCCTTAGTGTGCCTCTGACGCTGCTTGTAACAGAGGTCTTTTTTCGCAGCGTTGAGAAGCCTAGTCAACGCCTGGCTAGAGCGGCTGGGAACAGATTTACGGGGCGGGGGTTCACCAAGTCGTTCTCCGACCACGTGGGCACTCATCCCACATCACAAACTTGAGCACTAGGCTCGCGAGCTCGAGGGAGCGTTAGCAGCCCGCCCCACTGCCCATCCTCTAGACTTGACCGGTGTCTAGATTATTTGGAACTGATGGTGTCCGGGGCCTGGCGAACGGTCTGTTGACTGCGGAGCTGGCGATGCAGCTGGCCCAGGCGGCCGCCGTCGTGCTCGGCCACGACCGCAACTCCAACGGAACGCGGCCGCGCGCCGTGGTGGCCCGTGACCCGCGCGCCAGCGGCGAGTTCATCGCCGCCGCGGTGGAGGCCGGGCTCTCCAGCTCAGGCGTGGACGTTTACGACGCCGGCGTCCTCCCCACGCCCGCGGCCGCCTACCTGGTGGCTGACCTGGACGCGGACTTCGGCGTGATGATCTCCGCCTCCCACAACCCGGCGCCGGACAACGGCATCAAGTTCTTCGCCCGCGGCGGCCAGAAGCTCCCGGACGACGTCGAGGACGCCATCGAGGCCCAGATGTCCAAGGAGGCGGTGCGCCCGGTCGGCGCGGACGTGGGCCGCATCCAGCGCTTCTCCGACGCCGAGGACCGCTACATCGTCCACCTCCTGGGCACCCTCCCGCACAACCTGGAGGGCATCAGGGTGGTCCTGGACTGCGCCCACGGTGCGGCCAGCGGCTGCTCACCCCAGGTGTTCAAGGACGCCGGTGCGGACGTCATTGTCATCGGTGCGGAACCGGACGGCCACAACATCAACGACGGCGTCGGCTCCACCCACCTTGGCCCGCTCAAGGAAGCTGTGCTGAAGTACGGCGCCAACCTCGGAATCGCCCACGACGGCGACGCCGACCGCTGCCTCGCCGTGGACCACGAAGGCACCGAGGTGGACGGCGACCAGATCATGGCCATCCTCGCCGTGGCGCTCAAAAAATCCGGAAAGCTCAAGGACGACGTCCTGGTGGCCACCGTCATGAGCAACCTCGGCCTGAAGATCGCCCTCCGCCAGGCAGGCATCAGCATCCGCGAAACGGCAGTGGGGGACCGCTACGTCCTGGAAGAAATGCGCGACGGCGGCTTCAACCTTGGCGGGGAACAGTCCGGCCACGTGATCTTCGCAGACTACGCAACCACGGGCGATGGCGTCCTCACGGGACTGCAGCTCGCCGCCCAGATCGCCCTGACAGGGAAACCGCTCAAGGAACTCGCCACCGTGATGACCAAGCTTCCCCAGGTCCTCATCAACGTCAAGGGCGTGGACCGCACCAGGGTGGGCAGCAACGAGGTCCTTGCCCAGGCCGTTGCGGCTGCCGAAGCCGCGCTGGGCGATACCGGCCGCGTTTTGCTCCGCCCCTCCGGCACGGAACCCGTGGTGCGCGTCATGGTGGAGGCCGCCGACGAAGACACCGCCCACTCCATCGCTGAGCACCTGGCCCAGGTGGTCCGCGCCGAGCTCGCCCTGGAACTGGTCAGCGAGTAACAAGCCGACGCAACAAAAAGAGGCCCATTTCCGGACGGAAACGGGCCTCTTTTTGTTTAGGAATCAGGAAGTCCGGCTCTTGAGCGCATCGCGGATCTCGGTCAAAAGGGCGATCTGCGGGTCCTCGGCGGACTCCTTCTTCACGTCCTGGCCGATCCCCAGCCTGCGGTTGCGGCGTTCGATCATGAGGTTCATGGGCATCACCACCACGAAATAGATGGCCGCGGAAATGAGGAGGAAGTTGACGATTGCGGTCAGCAGGACTCCGAACTCGATCGCATTGCCGTTGAAGTCAATCTTGGCGAAGCTGTCAAAGTTTGGCGCACCCGTCAGGCCAGCGATGAACGGCATGAGCACCTTGTTCACCATCGCTGTCACCACCGCTCCGAACGCGGTGCCGATCACCACGGCGACGGCAAGGTCAACGACGTTGCCCTTCATAATGAAATTCTTGAAACCAGTCAGCATAGGAACCAAACTAGCCCATCACGTCACGGGTACCCCGGCGCCGCCTCCGCACCGAAGTATTCCTCCAGCGTGTTGATGCCGCGGCTCACCATGTCCGTGGCCGCCTCCACCCCGATGTACCGCAGGTGCCACGGCTCGTAGTAATACCCCGTGATGGTGTGGAACATCCACGGGTAGCGCACAACGAACCCGAACCGGGGCCCGTTCGTCTTGGCCCAGACGGCGGCGGGCTGGTCCGCGAAGCACGGCTGAAAACCGCAAACGCCGTTGCCGTCGGCAATGTCGAAGGCCCAGCCCGTCTGGTGCTCCGAATAGCCGGGCCGGGCGCTGGCCGTGTCCGCGTCGGCCTGGCCGCGGGCGGCTACATACCCGTTGTAGGTGGCCACCTGTGTGCCGTAGGAGCGGTACCCGCTGGCCAGGACCATCGCCACACCGTCCCGCGCGGCCGCCGCGAACATGGTTTCCGCAGCAGCCGCCGTGGTGCTGTTCAACAGTGCTGCCTCGCCGGAAGCGGTCATGGCGATCGAGGGACTCACCAGGTCGGCCGGGACGTAGTCCGCCGGCACCAGCGGCCGGTGCTTGTTCACG
The DNA here is from genome assembly GCF_021129155.1 of Arthrobacter sp. AK04. Taxonomy (GTDB): domain Bacteria; phylum Actinomycetota; class Actinomycetes; order Actinomycetales; family Micrococcaceae; genus Arthrobacter; species Arthrobacter quantipunctorum. Next base: position 28,151 of record NZ_JAJOMC010000009.1, on the reverse strand, counting down.
ACCAGCCAGGGGCTGGCCGGATCCGCGAGGGAGAACTGCCGCGGCAGGGCATCCGAGGGCGACGGCTCGGCAGGTGCCGCAGCCTCAGTGGCGGGTGCCGCCGTCGTAATTTCCGGTGTGGGCGTGGCGGTCACCGCGGCGGGTGAAGAAGCGGAGGCGGGGGCCGACGACGGCGGCACGGCGCTGGGTGCCTCCGGTGTGCAGGCTGCCAGCACAGTGAGGCCGGCGCCCGCCGCGAGGAAGCGCGTGAAGCTGCGCCGGCTCGCCGCCTGCCCGGAGGCGCGGGAGCAGTCGTGGCACACCTGTGTTAAACCTTCCGGAGGAGCATGCGGCGGATCGAATGGTCCGCGTCCTTCGTCAGCACCAGCTGCGCACGCCCCCGGGTGGGAAGGACGTTCTCCTCCAGGTTGGGCTCGTTGATGCGCTTCCAGATGTCCCGCGCCGTGGTCTCCGCCTCTTCATCGGACAAGGTGGCGTACCGGTGGAAGTAGGACTCCGGCTGCGCAAACGCGGTGCTGCGCAGCTTGCGGAACCGGTCCACGTACCATTCCTCGATGTAGGACGTCTTGGCGTCCACGTAGATGGAGAAGTCGAAAAAGTCACTCAGCGCCAGGCCCTGCCGGCCGTCGTGCCGGGGACGTGCCGGAGCCAGCACGTTAAGGCCCTCCACAATCAAAACGTCGGGCCGGCGGACCACCACTTCCTTGCCCGGAACGATGTCGTACGTGACATGCGAGTACCAGGGGGCGCGCACCTCCTCGGCGCCGCTCTTGATCTCGCTAACGAAACGGAGCAGCGCCCGGCGGTCATAGGACTCCGGGAAACCCTTGCGCTCCAGCAGCTGGCGCCGCTTGAGCTCAGCCAGGGGATACAGGAAGCCGTCCGTTGTGATGAGTTCCACATTGGGGGTGCCGGGCCAGCGCCGCAGCATCTCACGGAGCACGCGGGCAATGGTGGACTTCCCCACGGCCACAGAGCCCGCCACGCCGATCACGAACGGCGTGCGCTGGGTATGTTCGCCCAGGAACGTGGTGGTGGCGGCGTGCAGCTGCCCGGCAGCCTCCACATACAGGTGCAGGAGCCTGGAGAGCGGAAGGTAGACCTCCCGGATTTCCTTCATGTCCAGGGGGTCGCCGAGGCCACGGAGACGAATGATGTCCTCTTGGTTGAGAGGCTGTTCCATCTCATCTGCGAGCCGGGACCAGGTCTGCCGGTCCAGCTCAACGAACGGGGAGACACCCTCCCCGTTCGCCTCGTTGCGTTGCAAAGTCACTCTAGAGATTCTGCCCCGCGCCCGGCACATAGCGAAATGGAGCGCGGCCTGAGCGCGGCGGCAGCGGCAATATTCTGCTCCTGTAGGGGCGTTGCCGGTTTAGATCTGGAGCGCCCCTGCCGATAGTCTTGAGCCTATGTGTGGAATCGTGGGATATGTGGGCCGTTCGGTTGACGGCGGAATTGCCGGTCACAGTGCGCTGGATGTTGTTCTTGAAGGCCTTCGCCGCCTGGAATACCGGGGCTACGACTCTGCCGGGGTCGCCGTGGTGTCCAAGGGCGCCATCGAGTCGCGGAAGAAGTCGGGGAAGCTGAGCAACCTGATCGCCGAGCTGGAGGCGCACCCGCTGCCGGAGACGGTGACGGGGATCGGCCACACCCGGTGGGCCACGCATGGCGGGCCGACGGACCGTAACGCGCACCCGCACCTGGCCGACGGCGGCAAGCTCGCCGTGATCCACAACGGCATCATCGAAAACTTCGCCGAGCTCAAGCTCGAGCTGCTGGACAAGGGCGTGACCTTCCTGTCCGAGACGGACACCGAGGTTGCCGCGGCGCTGCTGGCAGATATCTACCGGAACAAGCTCGCCGGGGACACCGCCGACGGCCGCCTGACCCGCGCCATGGAACTGGCCTGCCAGCGGCTGGAGGGCGCCTTCACGCTCCTGGCTGTCCATGCCGACCAGCCCGACGTCGTGGTGGCCGCCCGCCGCAACTCACCCCTGGTGGTGGGCCTGGGCGAGGGCGAGAACTTCCTGGGCTCGGACGTGTCCGGGTTCATCGACTACACCCGCCGTGCTGTAGAGCTGGGGCAGGACCAGATCGTCACCATCACCGCGGACACCGTGGAGATCACCGACTTCTTCGGCAACCCGGCCGCGGGCAAGGAATACCACGTGGACTGGGACCCTGCCTCGGCGGAAAAGGGCGGCTTCAGCTCGTTCATGGAAAAGGAAATCCATGACCAGCCCGACGCCGTGGCGCAGACCCTGCTGGGCCGCTCGGACATCAACGGCAAGCTGACCCTGGATGAGCTCCGGATCGACCCGGCGCTGTTGAAGCAGGTCAACAAGATCATTGTGCTGGCCTGCGGCACCGCCGCGTACGCGGGCATGGTGGCGAAGTACGCGATCGAGAACTGGTGCCGGATCCCCACCGAGGTGGAGCTCGCGCACGAGTTCCGCTACCGGGACCCGATCCTGGACGCGAACACCCTGGTGGTGTCCATCAGCCAGTCCGGGGAGACCATGGACACCCTGATGGCCGTCCGCTACGCCCGGGAACAGGGCGCGAAGACCATCTCCATCTGCAACACCAACGGCTCCACCATCCCGCGCGAATCCGACGCCGTGCTCTACACGCACGCCGGTCCGGAGATCGCGGTGGCCTCCACCAAGGCGTTCCTGGCGCAGATCACCGCCGCGTACCTGCTGGGCCTGTATTTGGCACAGCTGCGCGGAAACATCTTCTCCGGCCAGATCAAGGACGTCCTGGCAGACCTGAACAAGATCCCGGCGAAGATCCAGAAAATCCTGGACAACGCAGGACCCTTGCGCGAACTGGCCCGGTCCATGGCCAACGAGAAGTCGGTGCTGTTCCTGGGCCGCCACGTCGGTTACCCGGTGGCGCTTGAGGGGGCGCTGAAGCTGAAGGAAATCGCCTACATCCACGCCGAGGGCTTCGCCGCCGGCGAGCTCAAGCACGGCCCGATCGCCCTGATCGACGAAGGCCAGCCGGTGTTCGTGGTGGTCCCGTCCCCGCGCGGCCGCGATTCCTTGCACGCCAAGGTGGTCTCCAACATCCAGGAAGTCCGCGCCCGCGGCGCCCGCACCCTGGTCATCGCCGAGGAAGGCGACGAGGCCGTGAAGGCCTACGCCGAGTACGTCTTCTACGTCCCCGAAACCCCCACCCTGCTCATGCCCCTGCTGACCACCGTCCCGCTGCAGATCTTCGCCGCCGAACTGGCCCAGGCCAAGGGCTACGACGTGGACCAGCCCCGCAACCTCGCCAAGAGCGTCACGGTCGAGTAGCGGCCGGCCGGACGGATTCCGGTACTGATCCAACAGGGAAGCCCTGGGCCCAGAGCCCGGGGCTTCCTTCGTATCCGGAGCGTGGCCAGCCGCGCTGCGCTCGGCGGGCCAGGGCCGTCCACGTAGAGTAGTGCCATGATTGTTGGCATTGGCGTAGACGTTGTAGACATTGAGCGGTTCGGCCGCCAGCTTGAGCGCACCCCGGGCCTCCGGGACCGGCTGTTCGTTCCCGCGGAGCGTGAGCTGAACACCCGGTCACTGGCTGCCCGGTTTGCCGCCAAGGAAGCTGTTGCCAAGGTCCTCGGTGCGCCTGCCGGCATGAACTGGCAGGACTGCTGGATCGGCCTGGACCAGAACGGACCCACCGTGCAGGTCAAGGGCACGGTACTGGCGGTTGCCGAGGCCAAGGGTGTCAAGCGCTGGCACCTCTCCATGAGCCACGACGGCGGGATTGCCACGGCGACCGTCCTGGCCGAGGGCTGAACACGCTCCGGCCCCAAGGGAAACTGACTCCGTGATCAGCGCCTACACCGGAACCCAGGTCCGGCAGGCTGAGGAACCGCTCCTCGCCTCCGGACTGGGCGACGTCCTCATGCAGCGCGCGGCCCACGGCCTGGCCAACGCCGTCATCATGGAACGGCGGTCCCGCGGCCTGGGCATCTACGGCGCCAGCGTCTGCGTCCTCACGGGCAAGGGCAACAACGGCGGGGACGGCCTGTACGCCGCGTCATTCCTCGCCGCGCGGGGAATGCGTACGACGGCGGTGCTCACCGGAGACACTGCCCACCCCCAGGCGCTGGCTGCCTTCGAGCGTGCCGGCGGCCGGGTGCACCGCCTTGCCGGGGCGGCACCCGCCGCACTCGTCAGAGAAGCGGCAAATGCCGACGTCGTCATCGATGCCGTCCTGGGCACAGGCGCCAAAGGCGGGCTGCGGGGGAGTGCTGCCGCGCTGGTTGAAGCCGTCGCCGGGCTTCTGGCAGCCAGCCGCGGACAGGCGCTCGTGGTGGCCTGCGACCTTCCCAGCGGCCTGGGCGCCGATACCGGCGAGGTTTTCCAGCCGGTGCTCCCGGCGGACCTGACCGTCACCTTCGGTGGTGCCAAAAGCGGCCTGCTGGCCGACCCCGGCGCCGACTACGCCGGCCGGGTGCTGATGGTGCCCAGCGGCATCGAGGAGCACCTGCCGCAGCCCTCGCTTCGCCGGCTCGAGGACGGCGACCTGGCGCGGCTTCTGCCGCACCCTGCCCGGCGCGCCCACAAGTACTCCCGCGGGGTGCTGGGAGTTGTTGCCGGCTCCGTGGACTATCCCGGGGCCGCGGTGCTGGCCTGCCGGGGCGCCCTGGCAGCGGGCGTGGGGATGGTCCGCTACCTCGGCCCGCCAGAAGTCGCGGACCTGGTGAGGCAGGCGTGCCCTGAGGTTGTCTGCAGCACCGGCACGGTCGCGGACAACCGGGTACAGGCCTGGCTGGTGGGGTCCGGCATGGGCCCGGAGCACCATGGCCAGCTCCAGCGGGCCCGCGACGCCGTCGGATCCGGGCTGCCCGTTGTGGCAGACGCCGGCGCCCTTCCCGCTCTTCCCGAAACCCTCGGCCCGCATATTGTCCTCACCCCCCACGCCGGGGAGCTGGCCTCGCTGCTGCAACGCCTGGGCGGATCCGAGGACCGGGAGGCGGTGGAAGCCGGAACCCTGGCCGCGGTACGCCGCGCCTCGGAACTGACCGGTGCCACCGTGCTGCTCAAGGGGGCCACCACCCTGGTGGCCGCACCCTCGGGCGATATCTTCAGCCAGGCGGACGGCACGCCCTGGCTGGCAACGGCCGGCAGCGGCGACGTCCTGGCCGGCGTCATCGGTGCGCTGCTCGCCCAGGCGGGGTCCGACGTCGGGCGCTTCAGGGAAGGGGGCGTGGAACCGGACGTGCGCTGGGCCGCCATTGCCGCGATGGGAGCCGCCCTGCACGGCAAGGCGGGACGGACGGCGTCGGACGCCAGCGCCGGGGGACCGGTCACTGCGGGAGGCATCGCAGACTCCTTACCCCAGACTTGGGGTAAAGTAAGCACGCTTAGTAACCCAGAGGCGCGGAAACGTAATAGTCACACCCAACCGTTACGGTAGGCATTAGTTCGCACCGGCACAGGGCGCGCCTGCTCTACTGCTGCCGAATCACAAAGAGGAGCATTATGGAAGTCTGGCCCGGATCGGCTTATCCCCTTGGCGCCACCTATAACGGAACCGGCACCAACTTTGCCCTGTTCAGCGAACGAGCAGAAAAAGTCGAACTTTGCCTTTTCGATGAGGACGGCAAGGAAACCCGCATCGAGCTGGACGAAGTGGACGGTTACGTCTGGCACTGCTACATCCCGCAGGTCCAGCCCGGACAGAAGTACGGCTACCGGGTCCACGGCCCGTACGATCCTGCCTCCGGCAACCGCTTCAACCCCAACAAGCTCCTGCTGGACCCCTACGCCAAGGCCGTCCACGGCCAGGTTGACTGGGATCCCTCACTGTTCACGTACAACCTGGGTGAGCCGGACTCCATCAACAACGAGGACTCCGCGAGCCACATGATGATGGGCGTGGTCATCAACCCGTTCTTCGACTGGGACGGCGACCAGAACCTCCGGATTCCGTACCACCAGTCCGTCATCTACGAAGCACACGTCAAGGGCCTCACCCAGCTGCACCCGGAAATCCCCGAGGAACAGCGCGGCACCTACGCCGGCGTGGCGCACCCCGCCGTCATCTCCCACCTGCAGAAGCTCGGCGTCACCGCCATCGAACTAATGCCCGTGCACCAGTTCGTCAATGACGGCACCCTGCAGGACAAGGGCCTGAACAACTACTGGGGCTACAACACCATCGGCTTCTTCGCCCCGCAGAACACCTACAGCTCCACCGGGGACACCGGCCAGCAGGTCCAGGACTTCAAGGCCATGGTCCGCTCCCTGCACAAAGCCGGCATCGAGGTCATCCTGGACGTGGTGTACAACCACACCGCGGAAGGCAACCACCTGGGCCCCACGCTGTCCTTCAAGGGCATCGACAACGCCGCCTACTACCGGTTGATGGAGGGCGACGAGAAGCACTACATGGACTACACCGGCACGGGCAACTCCCTGAACGTCCGCCAGCCGCACTCCCTGCAGCTGCTCATGGACTCGCTGCGCTACTGGGTGTCCGAGATGCACGTGGACGGCTTCCGGTTCGACCTCGCCTCCACCCTGGCCCGCGAATTTTATGACGTGGACAAGCTGTCCACCTTCTTCGAACTCATCCAGCAGGACCCGGTAGTGTCCCAGGTCAAGCTCATCGCCGAGCCGTGGGACGTTGGACCCGGCGGCTACCAAGTGGGCAACTTCCCGCCGCAGTGGACGGAATGGAACGGCAAGTACCGCGACACAGTCCGCGACTTCTGGCGCGGCGAGCCCGCCACCCTGGGCGAGTTCGCCTCCCGCATCACCGGTTCCGCGGACCTGTACGAGCACTCCGGCCGCCGCCCCGTGGCATCCATCAACTTCGTCACCGCGCACGACGGCTTCACCCTCGCGGACCTGGTGTCCTACAACGAGAAGCACAACGACGCCAACGGCGAGGACAACAACGACGGCGAATCCCACAACCGGTCCTGGAACTGCGGCGTTGAAGGTCCCACGGACGATCCCGAAGTCCTTGGCCTCCGCGCCCGCCAGCAGCGGAACTTCATCGCCTCGCTGCTGCTGTCCCAGGGCGTCCCCATGCTCCTGCACGGCGACGAAATGGGACGCACCCAGCAGGGCAACAACAACGGCTACTGCCAGGACTCCGAGCTGACCTGGATCAACTGGGACACCGTGGACCAGCCGCTGATCGAGTTCACCGCCGCCGTCAACGCGCTCCGCGCCAAGCACCCCACCTTCCGCCGCAGCCGCTTCTTCGACGGACGCCCGGTACTCCGGGGCGAAGGCGAACGGCTGCCGGACATCGTATGGCTGGACCCGGAGGGCGAGAACATGAAGCCCGAAGCCTGGGACAGCGGCTTTGGCCGGTCCGTGGGCGTGTTCCTGAACGGGCACGGCATCCAGGGCAAGGACAGCCGCGGCCGGAGGATCACCGACGTGAACTTCCTGCTGTACTTCAACGCCCACGATGACACCGTGAAGTTCACCCTGCCCTCGGACGAGTACGCTCCGGCGTGGGACGTCATCATCGACACCGCCGGGCAGAACGCGGACACGGAACCGGTGGCCGCCGGGCAGCCGCTGCCGGTGGAAGCCAAGTCCCTGGTGGTCCTCCGTGCGCACACCGTCGAGGAAGTGGAACCCGACCACTCCGTGGCGGCCTCCCTCGCGGCATTGACCCAGACCTCCACCAGCGAGACCGAATCGCTCACCACCCCCATGGTGGCCGAGCCCGGAAAAACCACCAAGATCGGGGAGCGGAAGGCTACGGCGAAGTGAGGGTCCCGGCATCCACCTACCGCCTGCAGATCCGCCGCAGCTTCACCCTGTTCGATGCCGCCGAAAAGGTCCCTTACCTGAAGGACCTCGGCGCTGACTGGGTGTACCTCTCGCCCATCCTGACCGCGGAGCAGGGCTCGGACCACGGCTATGACGTGACCGACCCCTCCGCGGTGGACCCGGAGCGGGGCGGCCCCGAGGGCCTCCTCGCCCTGTCCAAGGCTGCCCGCGAGCACGGCATGGGTGTCCTGGTGGACATCGTGCCCAACCACGTGGGCGTCGCCACGCCCGTGCAGAACCCCTGGTGGTGGTCCCTGCTGAAGGAAGGGCAGGGTTCGCCCTACGCCGAAGCCTTCGACGTCGACTGGGACCTGGCAGGCGGGAAGATCCGGCTGCCCATGCTTGGCTCCGATGATGACCTGGACAAGCTGGAAATCAAGGACGGCGAGCTCCGCTACTACGATCACCGGTTCCCGCTGGCTTCCGGAAGCTACGCCGACGGCGATTCACCCCAGGAAGTGCACAGCCGCCAGCATTATGAGCTGATGGACTGGCGCCGGGCGGACGCGGAGCTGAACTACCGGCGTTTCTTCGCGGTCACCACACTGGCCGGGATCCGGGTGGAAACGCCGAGGGTCTTTGAGGAAGCACACGCCGAGGTGGGCCGCTGGTTCAATGAAGGGCTGGTGGACGGCCTCCGGGTGGACCACCCGGACGGCCTGGCGGACCCCGCCGGCTACTTGCGCTGGCTGAAGGACCTCAGCGGCGGAGTCTACGTCCTGGTGGAAAAGATCCTGGAGCCGGGCGAAACCCTGCCCCAGGACTTCGCCACCGAGGGAACCACCGGCTACGACGCCCTGGCGGACGTGGACCGGGTGTTCGTGGATCCCGCAGGCCAGCAGGCGCTGGACGAGCTGGACGCAAAGCTCCGCGGCTCCGACACCCCCGCGGACTACGCGGAGATGATCCGGGGCACCAAGCGCATGATCGCGGACGGGATCCTGCGGTCCGAGGTCCTGCGCCTGGCCCGTCTGGTTCCGGAGTCCTACGGGCTTGCGGTGGACCAGGCAGCCGATGCCATTGCCGAGATCATCGCTGCGTTCCCCGTGTACCGGACCTACCTGCCCACCGGCGCCGAGATCCTCAAGGAAGCGTGCGAATCAGCAGCAGCCTACCGGCCCGACCTTGAAGTTGCCGTGGGTACGCTGCTGCCGCTGCTGCTTGACCCCGCCAATGCGATTTCGGTGCGGTTCCAGCAGACCTCCGGCATGGTGATGGCCAAGGGCGTGGAAGACACCGCGTTCTACCGCTACACCCGACTGGGCACCCTGACCGAAGTGGGAGCCGAACCGACGGAATTCTCTGTTTCGCCTGACGAGTTCCACCAGCGGATGGCCCGGCGCCAGCAGGAACTGCCCCTGTCCATGACCACGATGTCCACGCACGACACCAAGCGCAGTGAGGACGCCCGGGCGCGGATCTCGGTGATCGCCGAATTGCCGCAGGAGTGGACGGCAACGCTGAACACCCTCCGTGAACTGGCCCCGATCCCGGACGGCCCTTACGAGAACCTGCTCTGGCAGGCTGTGGTGGGGGCTTGGCCCGCCAGCCGGGAGCGGCTGCAGGGTTACGCCGAGAAGGCTGCCCGGGAAGCCGGCAACTCCACCACCTGGACCAGCCCCGACGAGGACTTTGAATCCGCTGTGAAGGCCGCAGTGGACGCAGCGTTCGACGACGGCCGGGTCACCAAGGTGGTGGAGGACTTCGTGGCACGCATTGATTCCTGCGCCGCGTCCAACTCTGTGTCCGCCAAGCTGGTCCAGCTGACCATGCCCGGCGTCCCGGACGTCTACCAGGGCAGCGAATTCTGGGAACGGTCCCTGACCGACCCCGACAACCGCCGCCCCGTTGACTTTGCGGCCCGCCAGCAGGAGCTTGCAAAGCTCGACGCCGGCACCCTGCCTGAGGCGGGGACGGAGACCAGCAAGCTCCTGGTCACCTCCCGCGCGCTCCGGCTCCGCCGCGGCCGGCCCGAGCTGTTCCAGGGCTACAGCCCCGTGACAGCCACCGGTCCTGCGGCGGATCACGTCCTCGCGTTCCACCGCGGCGGTGACGGGGCCACGGGTGCCCTGACCCTGGCCACCCGGCTTCCCGCCGGACTGGCAGCCGACGGCGGATGGCGGGACACCGCCGTCGAACTTCCCACGGCCCTGCGCGACGAACTCACCGGCAACAGCTACGGCCCTGGGCCTGTTTCGGTGGCCGACGTCCTGGGTACCTACCCCGTGGCTTTGCTCGTACCGGTGGATGGAGAAGAGGCATGACCCTTGTGAATGGCGGCCCCGCGCGCTTCGATGTCTGGGCTCCGGATGCCACGTCCGTGGTCCTGCTGGCCGGCGGCCGGCAGTACCCCATGACGGAAAAGGACACGGCGCCGGGCTCTGAAGGCTGGTGGACGGCCTTGGACGCCCCGGCTGATGGCGAGGTGGACTACGGCTACCTGCTGGACGGGGACACCCACCCCATTCCCGATCCGCGGTCCCGCCGCCTGCCCGCCGGCGTCCATGAACTCTCCAGGACCTTCGACCCCGCAGCCCATGCCTGGCAGGACTCGGGCTGGAAGGGCAAGGACCTCAAAGGTTCGGTCATCTACGAACTCCACATCGGCACGTTCACCCCTGAGGGGACCCTGGACGCGGCGGCCGGGAAGCTCGCGTACCTGGCGGACCTGGGCATCGACTTCGTGGAGCTGCTCCCGGTCAATGGGTTCAACGGGACCCACAACTGGGGCTACGACGGCGTCCAGTGGTACGCGGTCCATGAAGGCTACGGCGGGCCTGCGGCCTACCAGCGCTTTGTGGATGCTGCCCACGCCGCCGGCCTGGGCGTCATCCAGGACGTGGTGTACAACCACCTCGGCCCGAGCGGTAACTATCTCTCCAGGTTCGGCCCCTACCTCAAGCAGGGGGACGCCAACACCTGGGGCGACTCGGTGAACCTGGACGGCCCCGGCTCCGACGTGGTGCGGGAGTACATCCTGGACAACCTTGCCCTTTGGCTCCGGGACTACCACGTGGACGGCCTCCGCCTGGACGCTGTGCACGCGCTGAAGGACGAGCGCGCCGTGCACATCCTCGAGGAGTTCGGTGCCCTGGGCGACGCCGTCGCTGCGGAGACCGGGCTGCCGAAGACCCTGATCGCCGAGTCGGACCTGAACAACCCGCGCCTGCTGTACCCGCGGGAAGCCAACGGGTACGGGCTGGCCGGGCAGTGGAGCGACGACTTCCACCATGCGGTCCACGTCAGCGTCAGCGGCGAAACCACCGGGTACTACGGGGACTTCCAGTCCCTGGCGGTCCTGGCGAAGGTCCTGAAGGACGGCTTCCTGCACGACGGCAGCTACTCCAGCTTCCGCGGACGGCACCACGGCCGGCCCATCAACACTTCGCTGGTGCACCCGGCGGCGCTGGTGGTCTGCAACCAGAATCACGACCAGATCGGCAACCGCGCCACGGGGGACAGGCTCTCGCAGTCGCTGTCCCACGGACAGCTGGCTATGGCCGCCGTGCTCACGCTGACATCCCCGTTCACGCCCATGCTCTTCATGGGCGAGGAGTTCGCGGCGAGCACCCCCTGGCAGTTCTTCACCTCGCACCCGGAACCCGAGCTGGGCAAGGCCACTGCGGAAGGCCGGATCAAGGAGTTCGAGCGCATGGGGTGGGATCCCGCCGTCGTGCCCGACCCCCAGGATCCGGAAACCTTCCGCCGGTCCAAGCTGAACTGGGACGAAGCCTCCGCCGGGGACCACGCGCGGCTGCTGGAGCTCTACCGTGCACTCACGGCGCTGCGCCGCGAGCACCCGGAGCTTGCCGGCCTCGGCTTCACCGAGACCGAGGTGACGTTCGACGACGACGCCGGCTGGCTGCGTTTCCGCCGCGGAAGCGTTGAGGTACTGCTGAACCTCTCAGACGCCAAGGTCCGGCTGGAGGACGTTGCCGGGACAGTCCTGCTGGCCACGGACGAGGGCAGCACCCTTGACGGCGAAGCCCTCGCCCTGGCGCCCTGGAGCGCGGTGATCGTTAAGTCCTGACCCCGTGCAGGCAGTGTTGCGCCGCGGGCTGGTGTCCGCCCGCGGCGTAACTTTCCTGCCTTGGCCTGTTGTGCGGGTCACAGCTGGCAGGATGGAATACATGACTTATTCCGCGGCGGAAGACCGCTACGAATCCATGCCCTACCGCCGCGTCGGCCGCAGCGGACTCAAGCTGCCCGCCATCTCCCTTGGCCTGTGGCACAATTTCGGCGATGACAAGCGCTTCGACGAGCAGCGGGCCATCCTGCGCCGCGCGTTCGACTTGGGCGTCAACCACTTTGACCTCGCCAACAACTACGGCCCGCCGGACGGATCAGCCGAAACGAACTTCGGCCGGCACCTCCAGGACGACTTCAAGCCCTACCGGGACGAACTCGTCATCTCCACCAAGGCCGGCTACTACATGTGGCCCGGCCCGTACGGTGAGTGGGGCTCCCGCAAATACCTGATCTCCAGCCTGGACCAGTCGCTGCAGCGCATGGGCCTGGACTACGTGGACATCTTCTACAGCCACCGGCCGGACCCGGAAACTCCCATGGAAGAGACCATGGGTGCGCTGGATTATGCCGTCCGTTCAGGCAAGGCCCTGTACGCAGGCATCTCCTCCTACACCCCCGAGCAGACCCTCGAGGCAGCACGCATCCTGAAGGACCTCGGGACGCCGCTGCTCATCCACCAGCCCAGCTACTCGATGCTCAACCGGTGGACCGAGAACGGTTCGCCCAACCTCTACGAAGCGCTGGACCAGGTGGGTGCAGGCTCCATCGCCTTCTCACCCCTCGCCCAGGGCATGCTCACCGACCGCTACCTGAACGGCATCCCCGCAGATTCCCGGGCAGCCAAAGACCGTTTCCTCTCCGAGAACGCCATTACCGAGGAGAAGCTGGACCGCATTCGCGGGCTCAACATGATCGCCGAAGGCCGCGGACAGTCCCTCGCCCAGATGGCCGTCGCCTGGATCTTGCGTGACCAGCCCAAGGGTTCGCCTGTCACCTCAGCCCTGGTGGGCGCCTCAAGTGTGCGCCAGCCGGAGGATACGCTCTCCGCCATCAACAACCTCGCGTTCACCGCCGACGAACTGAACGCCATCGACGAGTTTGCGGTGGAGTCGGACATCAACCTGTGGAAGCAGCCAGCCTGATTCCGTTACGGTGATTCCAAAGAGTGGGACAAGGGAACAACCCCGCGTCCCACTCTGTTGGTTACTATGAAAAGGCGCCGTTTTGGCGCAGAGCCTGCCGCACCGCCGTCGTCCTTTCCCGGACGTGGCACCGGCGGGCTGACGTTTGTCCTCAAAGGAGTTCCGTGTCTTCACATCCGATTCGTGTTGCAATCGTCGGCGTAGGAAACTGTGCCGCTTCGCTGGTCCAGGGCGTCCACTACTACAAGGACGCAGACCCCAAGGCCACGATCCCGGGCCTGATGCACGTTGAGTTCGGCCAGTACCACGTGGGTGACGTCGAGTTCGTCGCCGCGTTTGACGTTGACGGCAAAAAGGTCGGCGTTGACCTTGCCGATGCCATCCTGGCGAGCGAAAACAACACCATCAAGATCGCCGACGTGCCGCCCACCGGCGTCACCGTCCAGCGCGGGCACACCCTCGACGGCCTCGGCAAGTACTACCTTGAGACCATCGAGCAGTCCACCGAAGAGCCGGTGGACGTTGTGCAGGCGCTCAAGGACGCCAAGGTTGACGTGATGGTCTGCTACCTGCCCGTTGGATCCCAGGCAGCAGCCGAGTTCTACGCCCAGGCCGCGATTGACGCCGGCGTGGCCTTCGTCAACGCTCTGCCCGTCTTCATCGCCGGCACCAAGGAGTGGGCTGACAAGTTCACCGCCGCCGGCGTCCCGATCGTGGGCGACGACATCAAGAGCCAGATCGGCGCCACCATCACGCACCGCGTCATGGCCAAGCTCTTCGAGGACCGCGGCGTCACCCTGGACCGCACGTACCAGCTGAACGTCGGCGGCAACATGGACTTCAAGAACATGCTGGAGCGCGACCGCCTGGAGTCCAAGAAGATCTCCAAGACCCAGGCCGTCACCTCCAACGTGGAAGCCGAACTGGCCGCCAAGGACGTCCACATCGGCCCGTCCGACTACGTCCAGTGGCTGGATGACCGAAAGTGGGCCTTTGTCCGCCTCGAAGGCCGCAACTTCGGCGACGCCCCTGTGTCGCTTGAGTACAAGCTGGAAGTCTGGGATTCCCCCAACTCCGCCGGCGTGATCATCGATGCCATCCGTGCCGCCAAGATCGGCCTGGACCGCGGCATCGGCGGCCCGCTGCTCTCCGCTTCGAGCTACTTCATGAAGTCCCCGCCGGAGCAGTTCAACGACGACCTCGCCCGCGAAAAGGTGGAAGCCTTTATCCGCGGTGACCTGGAGCGCTAACCCTCCCGTCCAGCCGGAGACCCTCTCGCACTTAACGCCGGTTTCCGGACGATCCTCTCTCAATTGATGTGGGTTTCCACGCGACGCTCTCTCACCGTTGAACTGCTTCCCGGAAGTCGGAACTGAATTTCTCAGTCCAACATCCGGGGAGCAGTCCACCTCGGTGGGGGAGCGTTTGCGTTGGGCGGGCAGGCCGGGCGCTACACTGAGCCGACCGGAATGGCGCTGACGGGGGGAGCAGCATGAAGGGGTGGCACAAGGGCGTCATCGCCGCGGCCTGTATCCTTGGCATCCCCTCCGCCGGGATAGCCGCGCTACTTGCGGTGGACTACAACAAGAGCGCCGCCGCGGTCCCGCGCGTCAGGGCGGCAGCCGACCAGTTTGTGGTGAGTGACGAATGGACGCTGACGACAGAGAACATCAAGGGGCCGGGAGCGTACTGCGTCGCCGTCCGTTGTCCGGGCATCCAAAGGATCTGGGAGCGTTACTATGCTCCGAAGGCTGCGGATGTTGTCCGCATGATCACGGAGTCCGGCTATCTTTTGAAGTTCCCGGAATGCCTCGATCTTTCCGTCGAGACACAGAGCCCGGTCGAGAACGGCATTAGCAGCTTCGGATGCCAGACCACACCTGCCACCGACTTCCGCACTCAGGTGTCTGTCTATATCAGCCGGGACTGGAACGCGCCGCCTGGTTCAGGCCAGCCGGAGTATGTATATCAGCTGATTCTCTTGGTGAGCAGGACCAGTTCCACCGACTGACCGGCGGGGCCCAGTTGTGGCGGCTGCCCGAAGCCTTCTCTCCCTTCCCACAGGTTTGCGCAACGCCTGCGCACCTTGATCGCGAGCGTGACACGTTCAAGCGCCATGCTCGTAGCGGCGGATGGCGTGGCTGGCCTGGGCGAGTGCCAGGAGTTTGAGTAGAAGCTGGCTGTGCATATGCATGCCGACGGCGGCAGTGAGTATGAGCGTGTCGGTGCTTTCCGGAGCGGTCGTTGCGGCAATGTCGAGGCCGGCAACGTCGTCCATCGCCTTGCTGTACGTCTCCATAACTGTCGCAGATACAGGAATCTTGAGGCTCGCCATCAGCTCCAGGTGGGCAGCGAGTGCGTTCCGGGCGTCACTTGGTAAATCAGGCCATCCGCGGAGGCGTACGACGGCGGCAGTCGCCTCAGCCGCTTCCCCACCGCCCGCCGTGGTGAAGTTTTGAAGATTCAGAACCACCCGCTGAACCGCAGCAAGGAGATCGAGGCGGGGCGCGCCGTCGTCGGCCATCTTCACGAGGCCGCGGATCTGCCCGATGTTCAGGCCCACGATCTGGCGGAGCGCCTGTATTAATTCCAGCCGTTCGAGGTGCGTGGCTGAGTACTCGGCCCGGGTTGCATGGATGGCCTCGCCCGCCGGCAGCAGGCCCTCACGCAGGTAGTACTTGATGCTTGCCGTCGAGACTCCTGACCGCTGACTCAGTTCATTGAGCTGCATCCCGATCTCTCTCCCTGCCCTCTGTATGGATAGTCAATTTGGCCTCGGCTATCCTGATGTACATGTTTGGATAGTGGCTCTATCCTAAGGCTATGGAGTCTTGGAATGTCCTGCTTGCCAGCCATGTGGTTGCCGCGCTTTTTGTTCTGGCCATCGGGCCCTTGCAGATACTGCGCCGACGGCGGGACAGCATCCACCGCACCATGGGCCACCTGTGGGTGGCTGCCATGTACTACGTCTGCTTCAGCAGTTTCTGGATTGTGACTGACGGACATTTCAGCTGGCTGCACGGGCTGTCGGCCTTCACCATCCTGACCGTTACCCTTGGCCTGGTCAGTGCCGTTCGCGGCAATATCGCCTCGCATATGGGAAACATGATTGGCAGCTACATCGGCATCGCCGTGGCCTTCGTCTTTGCGGTGACTGTGCCGGGCCGGGCCATTCCCGAGCTGCTCGCCACCGACCCCTCCTCCGTCACGTACGTCTGCGGGCTCGTGGTGCTGAGCACGGTGGCGATCTTCGTTTCGCTGAAGCGGGGAGGCCTTCGGGGCGGGCCCACGCGGACCGCTGCTACCGCAAAAGCCGCAGCTGCACGAGACACTGACCCAAGGGAAGTGCAAGAGGATCGCCGGAAAGCCCGCATCAAGTGAGAGAGGATCGCCGGAAAGCCCGCATCAAGTGAGAGAGGATCGCCGGAAAGCCCGCATTAGGTGAGAGAGGATCGCAGGGGTCAGGCGAGGCCCACCGGGTTGCCGTCGCCGTCCACGTCCATGCGCATCGCGGCCGGGGCAACGGGCAGCCCGGGCATCGTCATCACCGCTCCGGTCAGGGCCACGATGAAGCCCGCACCGGTCTTCGGCAGCAGGTCGCGCACGTGGATGGTGAATCCTTTCGGGGCGCCCAAACGGGAGGCGTCGTCCGTGAACGAGTACTGGGTCTTGGCCATGCACACCGGGAGGCCGCCCCAGCCGTTCCGCTCGATGTCGGCAAGCCGTTTCAGGGCCGGCACGGAGAAATCCACCCCGTCCGCCCCGTAGATTTCCTGGGCGATGGTCCGGATCTTGTCCTCCACCGGCAGCCCCAGCGCATACAGGTGACGGAAGTTGTTGGGTCCGGCCACCGTCTTGGCTACGAGGGCCGCAAGTTCATCCCCGCCGTCACCGCCGCCGCCGCGTCCCCACACATCGGCGACGGCGGCCGGGACTCCCTCTGCCGCGCACCATGCCAGCAGCCAGTCGAGTTCCTCGGCGGAGTCAGAGGAGAACCTGTTAATGGCCACCACGGGCGGCACACCGAATTTCTCCACGTTCCGGACGTGCCGGTGCAGGTTGGCCACCCCCGCCTCGAGGGCGGCGATGTTCGGTTCGGTGAGCTGGTTCTTCGCCACCCCGCCCTGCATCTTGAGGGCCCGCACCGTTGCCACCACCACCACTGCCGAGGGCGCCAGGCCGCCGGTCCGTGCCTTGATGTCCATAAACTTTTCCGCACCCAGGTCGGCGCCGAAGCCCGCCTCCGTCACGACAATGTCCGCTAGCCGCCGTGCCGTCTGGGTGGCAATCAGCGAATTGCAGCCGTGGGCGATGTTGGCGAACGGTCCGCCGTGGACCAGGGCAGGAGTGCCGGCGATGGTCTGCACCAGGTTGGGCTTGACGGCCTCCTTCAGCAGCAGCGTCAGCGCCCCCTGCACACCAAGATCGGCCACGGTCACCGGCGAGCGGTCAAAGGTGTAGCCGAACGTGATCCGGCCCAGCCGGGAGCGAAGGTCCGCCAGGTCGGTGGCCAGGCAGAAGACCGCCATGATCTCGGACGCCACGGTGATGTCGAACCCGTCCTGGCGCGGGACGCCCTGGGTGGGCCCGCCCAACCCGATGACCACTTCGCGCAGGGCGCGGTCGTTCATGTCCAGGACCCGCTTGAAGGTCATGCGCCGGGGGTCGATATTGAGCTGGTTGCCCTGGTAGATGTGGTTGTCCACCAGGGCCATGAGCGCATTGTTGGCGGCCGTGATGGCATGGAAGTCGCCGGTGAAGTGGAGGTTGATCTCGTCCATGGGCAGCACCTGGGAGTAGCCGCCGCCGGTGGCGCCGCCCTTCATGCCCAGGACCGGGCCCAGCGAGGGCTCGCGCAAGGCGATCATCACCTTGTGGCCCGCCCGTGCCAGCGAATCGGCGAGTCCCACGGTGGTGGTGGACTTCCCCTCGCCTGCCGGTGTCGGCGACATCGCCGAGACCAGCACCACCTTCCCGGCCGGCGCCGGCGCGTCAAGCCGCGCTGGATCAATCTTGGCCTTGTACCGCCCGTAATGCTCCAGCGCCTCCGCATTGATGCCTGCGGCCGCCGCAATGTCCTCGATGGGCCGGATCCGGGCTGCTCTGGCAATGTCGAGGTCACTGGGGGTGGAAGACATCATTGTCCTTTCCTGGAATGGCTGATGCCCGGGCATTTGCCCTAAGCTAACAGCCTTGGCAGCTGTTGTGGGCGCCGAAGGCCTTCAGGCCCAGCCTTCTGCGGCCATGGAATAGATGGCGGAAAGAAACACCGCTGACGTCGCGATCAGTGCGATCGTCCCCGGGACCCTGCCTTGCTTGCGGATAATCGACATAATCCCAAGGAAGATCACGAAGAGGATCAAGGGAATCGTGAAGGCTATATACAGGCTGGCCAAGGCAAGCCCCTGTGGCCCCCTTCCTACCGCAAGGGAACTGAAGGTGGTGACGGCGGCATTTACACAGAAAAGGACCAGGGCATGCATCCCGACAGTGAAGCGCGTTTTTGCCCGCGGTGCGGGCCCGAGGCCGTCTTGATCCTGTGATCCTGTCCCCATAACTGTGAGGGTACCGCATGGTCTGACCCAGACCCAGGGAACCGGCGCTGGGCAGCCGGACCGGCACCATCCGGAAATCAGGACGCGGGAAAGGCCTGCACCAGCCGGCCACCCACGTAGTTGTCGACGGCGGCATGGTAGCTTTCCAGCGTGATGGCGGCTGTACGGGCCCACCCTGAGTTCTGGGCCCTGATGGCAGCGGCCCGGCCCATGTCCTCGCGGGTGGCGGGATCGTCATAGAGGGCCTCGAGCGCGTCGGCCCAGTCGGCGGCATGGTGGCCGTCCACCAGCAGGCCGGTCCTGCCGTGGAAGATGGCCCGCGACAGCCCGCCCACCCGTGTGGCCACCACCGGTGTGCCGCAGGCCTGGGCCTCGAGTGCCACCAGCCCGAATGATTCGCTGAAGGAGGGCATCACCACCACATCCGCGGCCCGGAACCAGGCCGCAAGCTCAGGTGCCTTCACCGGGGGAAGCTGCGTGACGACGTCGTCCATGTCCGCCTCCGAAACCAGCCGCCGGAGGTTGAACTCCTTGTTGCCGCTCAAGGACCCCAGGATGGTGACCCGGAGGTCGATGTCCGGGCGGCGCTTCCGCAGCAGCGCGGCGGCCTTGACCAGGACCTGGGGCCCCTTCAGCCGCTGGATGCGCCCGGCGAAGACCAGGTGGAACGTCCCGGGGCTGATGCCCCGCTCGGTCCTGGACCGCGCCCGGAAGGCAGGCGTGAAGGTGCCCAGGTCCACTCCGGGCGGGGCAATGTCGATCCGGTCATAGGTGGCGCCGTAGTGCGAGACAAGTTCGGCGGCCTCGGCACTGGTGTTGGCGATGAGCCGGGCAGCACCGTCCACGATGTGGTGCTCGCCCAGTTCACGCCGCCGCGGCTCCGGCTGCTCACCGGATTCCAGCAGCAGGTTCTTGACCTTGGCCATGGTGTGCATGGTGTGCACCAGTGGGACGCCCCAAAGCTCGGACAGTTCCAGCCCCGCAATCCCGGAGACCCAGTAGTGGGAATGGATCACGTCGTAGCGCCCGTGCGGCTGCCGGCGCCGGATCTGCTCGATCTCGGCCACCATGCTGTGCAGCAGGCCCGGGAGCTCTTCCTTGGGGATCTTCTTCAGGGGCCCGGCCAGGACGTTGTGTACGCAGACGCCGGGATCGGGGTGCTCGACGGCAGGCTGGTTGGCCGAGGTGGAGCGGGTGAAGATTTCCACCTCGACACCGGCTTCAGCCAGGGCTGAGGCCAGTTCGCGGATGTACACGTTCATCCCGCCGGCGTCCCCGGATCCGGGCTGCTCCATGGGCGAGGTGTGGAGGGAGAGCAAAGCAACCCTGCGGATCAGTGCCACGGGACCTCCTTCCGGCTACCGGCGTGGACGGGCAGCGCCGGTAGAGTGCGCATCCGATAAAACACTACTCCTCCCTCACGGTCCAGCCGGGCGCCACAGGTCCCGGAGCGCGGGGAACTCCCGTTCGTAGCCCTCCAGCAAGGCCTGGGCCAGTTCCTCCGAGGCCACCAGCGGGTGCCCGGCGAACGCCGCGAGGGCGGCATCGCGGTCACCTTCGACGGCGGCCCGCACGGTGAGGCGCTCCACCTCCTTGACCTGCCGGAGCAGTCCCAGCTGCGGTTCCGGGGGAGCCTGCTGGGGCAGCGGCAGCGCGCCGTCGGCCGTCACGGAACAGGGAACTTCGACGACGGCGTCCGCCGGCAGCCCCGGAATGGCCAGTTCAGCGGCGGCCGGCCGGGCCATGGTTGAGCCGGGGGCGTCCGGCCTGGGCGCGGGGGAGTTGCGGGTGTTCAGGATCAGCTGTGTGTCACCGGCCCCCGACAGGGCACGCATGGCGGCGAGGGCCACCCGCTCGTAGCCTCCGCCGGCCAGATCGGCCTCGTCCCGTTCCTCGCCCTGGTTGCGGGCTTCGGCCAGGTAGCCCTCCTCGCGGGACCGGCGCGCTTGTTCCCAGAGCCGGAAGGCACCGGCACCGGCGGAGGCCAGCCGCGGGTACAGCTCTTCCTGCTGGCTGTGGATGGTTTCGCCGCGGGTCCGGGCCATGGCGCGCATCGCCTCGCGGGCGGCGTCCTGCCGGTAGTAGTAATAGAGGTATTCGTTCGGCAGTGCGCCGAGGCCGGCCAGGAATTCCTGGGGGAAGAGCCGGCCCTCCTCGAACGAGGCCAGGGCCACCGGGTCCGCAAGCAGCCGCGGCAGCACGTCCCGCCCTCCGGACTCCAGCCGGTAGAGCCAGCCCAGGTGGTTCAGGCCGTAGTAGCCCACGCCGTCGAGCCTTCCCTCCGGCAGCGGCACGCCTGCCGCCCGCGCCGCCCGCTTCACCAGGCCTCCTGCCGAGTCGCAGATCCCGAGGACCTTCCCGCCCAGCACGGGGAGCAACGCCTCGGTGACCATGCCGGCGGGGTTGGTGAAGTTGATCAGCCAGGCGTCCGGGCAGTGCTCCTTCATCAGCCGTGCCAGGTTGAGCATGTGCGGGATGGTCCGCAGGGCGTAGGAGATTCCCCCGGCGCCGGTTGTTTCCTGCCCCAGCAGGCCGAGTTCCTGCGCCACTTTTTCGTCCGCCACCCGTCCTGCCGTGCCCCCGGGCCGGATGGCCGCGAACACCATCCCGGCACCCGCCAACGCCTGCGGCAGGTCTGTGGTGACGTGGACCGGGACCTTGGCGCCGGGACCGGCCGGCATGCTGTGCAGGACGGCGGTGACAGCCTTCAACCGGGCGGGGTCGACGTCGTGCAGCACCAGCCCGGTGACCAGCCCCGCGAATCGGCCGGAGACCAGCGCCCGGTATATCAGCGGCACCCGGAAACCCCCGCCGCCGGCAATCAAAAGCCGCATAAGCAGCAGTCTAGGCCCGTGCCCGGCAGGCCCCTACCGGATGTCGGCGGCAGGGCGTAGTGTGCGGACATGGACGCGATCCCAGCCCGCCCTTTCGACCCCCTGGCGGCGGTCCGGCCGCACTCCGCCCCCGGGTTTGACCTGCTGCTGGCCGGAACGGTTTTCCAGGACATCATTTTCACCGGACTCCCGCATGCTCCGGAGCCCGGCACCGAAATCTGGAGCGACGGCATGGGCAGCTGCCCGGGCGGGGTGGCCAACCAGGCCATCGCGGCGGCACGGCTCGGGCTGCGGACCGGGCTGGCCGCGGCGTTTGGCGACGACGGGTACGGGGACTTCAACTGGAAAATCCTGTCCGGCCAGGAGCACGTGGACCTTACGTTGTCGCAAAAAGTGCCCGGCTGGCACTCACCCGTCACCGTCTCGCTCTGCGTGGAGAAGGACCGCTCCATGGTTACGCACGGGCATGCCGCGCCCGTCACTTCTTCGGAACTCATTGGGGAACCGCCGGCCGCGCTCGCCGGCATCGCGGAAGTAGGCACCGAGGTTGAACCCTGGGCCAAGGCGGCCCACCAGGCCGGGGTCAAGCTGTTCGGCGACGTCGGCTGGGACCCCAGCGGCGAATGGGCACCCGTCCGGCTGGACAACCTGCAGTACTTCCACGCGTTCCTGCCCAACCAGCGCGAGGCCATGGCGTTCACCGGGAAGGACGATCCCTGGGCTGCGCTGTATGCGCTCGCGGACCGGGTTCCGGTGGCCGTGGTGACGCTCGGCGCTCAGGGGGCCATGGCGGTGGACTCCGAAACGGGGGAGGAGGAATGGGTGCCGTCGCTTCCGGTCAAGGCCTATGACCCCACCGGGGCGGGCGACTGTTTCGACGCCGCGTTCATTGTTGGCAGCCTGGCCGGCTGGCCGCTGGGGGACAGACTGCGGTTCGCCAACCTCTGCGCGTCGCTGGCGGTGCAGGAAGTGGGCGGATCCCTGGCCGCCCCCGGCTGGGGGGACATTGCCGACTGGTGGAAGCGCGCCAATGCACGGCCGGAGCGGCAAATGAGCCAGTGGCTGCGCCGGTTCGGCTTCCTGGCCGACATCATCCAGGACGTCCCGCTCGCAGCCCAGCGCAGGGCCGCAGCCACCATCGCCCACCTCTCGGACGCCTGACGATTATTCGGCCCGAAGCGCCAGCACTAGAATCACTAGGGTGACTTACCCCGCAACAACCGGCGAATTCAGTGCTGCCCCGGGACACGGCTCCCGTTATGAACGGTCCGCCGTGATCGACCTCGACGCCATCAGGCACAACGTCCGCCGCCTCGCCGATGCCGCGTCCCCGGCGAAAGTCATGGCCGTGGTCAAGGCCGATGCGTACGGGCACGGCGCGGTGCCGGTGGCGCGGGCGGCCCTGGATGCGGGGGCGTCCTGGCTGGGCGTGGCCCACATCTCCGAGGCCCTGGCGCTGCGGGCCGCCGGCATTGATGCGCCGCTGCTAGCCTGGCTGCACACCACGGAAAGCAACTTCGGCGCTGCCGTGGCTGCCGGCGTCGACATTGGCTGCTCCGGCTGGGAACTGGACCGCATTGTGGCCGCAGCCCGGGAACAGGAGCGGCCGGCGCGCATCCACCTGAAAGTGGACACCGGACTGGGACGCAACGGAGCCGCCCTGGACAGCTGGGACCAGCTGGTGGGCGAGGCGATGGACTACCAGGACCAGGGCCTGCTGCGCGTTGTGGGCATTTTCTCCCACCTGGCCGTGGCCGACGAGCCGGAGCGCCCCGAGACGGACCAGCAGCTGGCCACGTTCCGGGAAGTCCTGGCCGTGGCGGAGGACGCCGGCGTGGACCCGGAGGTCCGCCACCTGGCCAACACCCCCGCAACCCTGTCCCGGCCCGATACCCACTTCGACCTGGTCCGCGTTGGGCTGGGCATCTACGGGCTGTCCCCGTTCGCCGGCCAGAGTTCCGCCGAACTGGGGCTCCGCCCCGCCATGACGCTGCGGACCCTCGTGTCCCAGTGCAAGGAAGTGCCGGACGGGCAGGGCGTCTCCTACGGCCTGCACTACCGCACCAGGGGAGACAGCACGCTGGGCCTGATCCCGGTGGGTTACGCGGACGGGGTGCCGCGGTCCGCTACCGGCGGGCCCGTGCGGGTGGCCGGCAGGACCTACCCGGTGGTGGGCCGGATTGCCATGGACCAGATGGTCATCGACCTTGGCCGCGCCGGACTGGCGGGCGCGGACCTGCTGGGTGCCGAAGCGGAGCTGTTCGGGGACGGAGCCGACGGCGGCCCCACCGCCGATGACTGGGCGCGCGCCGCCGGAACCATCAACTACGAGATCGTCACCAGGATCAGCCCCAGGGTGCCGCGGCGCTTCATCAACGAAGAGGACCGGAGCCCCAAGGCCAGTCAGGAGAAACTTTCGTGACCACCAACGGCGGGCCTCCGCAGCCCAACTGGGAAACGGTATTAACGGCGACGACGGCGGAGCAGACCCATGCGCTCGCCCTCCGTCTCGCGGCGGTCCTGCAGGCCGGGGACCTGCTGGTGCTCAGCGGTGAGCTGGGTGCCGGGAAAACCACGTTCACGCAGGGCCTCGGGGAGGGCCTGGGCGTCCGGGAGGGCATTATTTCCCCCACCTTCGTCCTGGTCCGCATCCATCCCAACCTGCCGCACGGGCCGCGGCCCGGTGGGCCGGACCTGGTGCATGTGGACGCCTACCGGCTGGACTCAGCCGCGGAAATTGATGATATCGACCTGGAAAACACCATGGACTCCTCCGTGACGGTGGTGGAGTGGGGCCGGGACCGGGTGGAGCACCTCAGTGAAAGCAGGCTGGAAATCGATTTGCACCGCGCAATTGGACTTGATGACGGGCGGCCTTCGGCCAGCCTGGACTTCGACACTGAGGATGCGGACGAGCCCCGCACCATCGTGATGCGCGGGTACGGCCCCCGGTGGCCCGAAGCCCCGCAGCTCGGCGCGGCCAGGGAAGAGGCCCGCTGATGCTGATCCTGGCCATTGACACCTCCGCCGTCGCCAGCGCCGCCCTGGTTTCGGATGCCGTGCCGGAAAGCGTGCTCGCCAGCTTCTCCACCGAGGACACCCGGAGCCATGCCGAGGTGCTTGCCCCGGGGATCGAGGGGATGCTCGCAGACGCAGGCGTGACCGGAAAGGACATCGACGCCCTGGTGGTGGGGGTGGGTCCCGGGCCGTTCACCGGGCTGCGGTCCGGAATTGCAACCGCACGGACGCTGGCTTTCGTCTGGGGCAAGCCCCTCCACGGGCTGGTCAGCCTGGACGCCGTCGCCCTGGAAGTAGCGGAATCCGCCGCGGCCGTCCCCGAGTTCCTGGTGGCCACGGACGCGCGCCGCAAAGAGGTCTACTGGGCGCGGTACAGCCTGGCCGAAGGCAGGCTTCCCGTCCTGGAGGACGGCCCGCATGTCAGCTTCGCCGCCGACCTGCCGGACCTGCCCGCCTTCGGTGCCGGCGCCGGCCTTTACGCGGATGCGCTGAACGCCCACCCCGACTTCGAGCAGGAACAGCCGGATGCTTTGTACCTGGGCCAGTTCGCGCTGGCACGGCTCGCAGCCGGAAACGGACTTCTCGACTCGACGCCGCTGTACCTCCGGGAGTCCGACGCCCAGGTCCCCGGACCACGGAAGAGGGCGCTGTGAACCGCACACCCGGCCGCCCCGGCGCGGATGTGACTGTCCGGGACATGACGCTGGACGATGTCCCCGCGGTCACCGCCCTGGAACAACGGCTCTTCCCGGTGGATGCCTGGCCCCTCCAGATGTTCCTCGACGAGCTGTCCCAGCCGGAAACCCGGCGCTACCTTGTGGCGCAAGGCAGCGACGGCATCGTGGGCTATGCCGGCCTGATGTGCATCGAGCCCATCGCGGACGTCCAGACCATCGCCGTCGTGCCCGAATATGAGGGCCGCGGCATCGGCACCACGCTGCTCACCGCCCTCATCGATGAGGCCCGGCGCAGGCGGGCGGCGGACGTGCTCCTGGAGGTCCGAGCGGACAACCCGCGGGCGCAGCAGCTGTACGTACGGTTCGGTTTTGAGCAGATCCACGTCCGCCCCCGGTACTACCGCGACGGCGTCGACGCCCTGATCATGCGCCTTCAGCTCGCCGGCGAACCCGGCGAGGGGACGGCCCACGGAACAACCTCGGAAGGACCCCAGTAATGAACCGCTCGCAGCCGCTGGTGCTGGGCATTGAGTCGTCCTGCGACGAGACCGGGGTGGGAATCGTGCGCGGAACCACGCTGCTGACCAACACCGTGTCCTCCTCCATGGACGAGCACGTCCGTTTTGGCGGCGTCATCCCCGAGATCGCCTCCCGCGCGCACCTGGACGCCTTCGTCCCCACCCTGGAACAGGCGCTCGCCGACGCCGGCGTGACCCTCGACGATGTCGACGCGATCGCAGTCACCTCGGGGCCCGGCCTGGCCGGCGCCCTCATGGTGGGGGTCTGTGCGGCCAAGGCGCTCGCGGTGGCCACTGGCAAACCCCTGTATGCCATCAACCACCTGGTGGCACACGTCGGCGTGGGACTGCTGGACGACCGTAC
This sequence comes from Arthrobacter sp. AK04, assembly GCF_021129155.1. Classification (GTDB taxonomy): domain Bacteria; phylum Actinomycetota; class Actinomycetes; order Actinomycetales; family Micrococcaceae; genus Arthrobacter; species Arthrobacter quantipunctorum. Next base: position 2,221 of record NZ_JAJOMC010000009.1, on the reverse strand, counting down.
AAGCGGCCGGAAACAGGAGTTGCCGGAGAACCTCGGCGCCCTGCTGGTCTCCGGCGGCCACACCGAAATCCTGCGAATCAACAGCATCACCGACGACGTGGAGCTCCTGGGTTCCACCATCGACGACGCCGCCGGCGAAGCGTACGACAAGGTGGCACGCATCCTGGGCCTCGGCTATCCCGGAGGTCCGGCCATCGACAAGGTGGCCCGTACCGGCAACCCGAAGTCCATCCGCTTCCCCCGGGGACTCAGCCAGCCCAAGTACATGGGCACCGCCGAGGAGCCGGGCAGGCATAGGTACGACTGGTCCTTCAGCGGCCTCAAGACAGCGGTGGCCCGGTGCGTGGAGCAGTTCGAGGCGCGCGGGGAGGAGATTCCGGTGGCTGACATCGCAGCGGCCTTCCAGGAAGCCGTGGTGGACGTCATCTCCTCGAAAGCCGTGCTGGCCTGCCGGGAACACGGCATCAAGGACGTGCTCCTGGGCGGCGGGGTGGCGGCAAATTCACGCCTCCGCGAGCTGACCGGCCAGCGCTGCGCCTCAGCCGGGATCAGGCTGCACGTGCCGCCGCTGGACCTGTGCACGGACAACGGCGCCATGGTGGCTGCCCTGGGCGCCCAGCTGGTGATGGCCGGAGCGGAACCCAGCGGCATCCGCTTCGCCCCGGACTCCTCCATGCCGGTCACGTCGGTGTCCCTGCCCGCCTGAGGAAGGCCGGACTCCCGGACACCCGGTGAACCGTCGCGGGGCACTTTGGGGGCCTCGCCGTCGTCCATCACGACGGCGGCGGGCGTGTCCCGTGTCGAAGTGCCCCGTTTCGGGCGGGCCGGGTCAGGCGGTGGGGCCGTTGCGCATCTGCTTGACCAGGTCCAGCACCACGGCCTGGAGGTCGCCGCCGTGTTCGGCTGCGACCCGGCGCTGGCGCTGGTAGCCGGCACCGCGGCGGATAATCTTCTCGACGTCGGCAAGCTCGTCCGTGCAGCGCAGCTTGGCGGCCACGGGCTCGAGCCGGTTAAGGGTTTCCAGCAGGTGCTCGGTGACCAGCTGCTCCTTGCCCGCGGCGTCCAGGATGATGATGGCGTCCATGCCGTAGCGGGCAGCGCGCCACTTGTTTTCCTGGACGTGCCAGGGCGGCATGGTGGGGATGGTCCCGCCGTTGTCCAGGGTGGTGGAGAATTCGTCCACCAGGCACTGGGTGAGGGCCGCGATGGCGCCCACTTCCTCCAGGGTGGCCAGGCCGTCGCAGATCCGCATCTCGATGGTTCCCAGGTTCGGCACCGGCCGGATGTCCCAGCGGATCTCCGAGAGGGTGTCGATCACTCCTGTGGTGAACATGTCCTGCACATAGGACTCGTATTCCTCCCAGGTGTGGAACTGGAAGGGCAGGCCGGCGGTGGGGAGCTGCTGGAACATCAGGGCACGCTGGGACGCGTAGCCGGTGTCCTCGCCGCCCCAGAACGGGCTGGATGCTGACAGCGCCTGGAAGTGCGGGAAGTAGTTGACCAGCCCGTCCAGCACGGGGAGCACCTTGTCCCGGCGGTCCAGCCCCACATGCACGTGCACGCCGTAGATGACCATCTGCCGGCCCCACCACTGGGTACGGTCAATGAGTTTCGCGTAGCGTGCCTTGTCCGTGACCGGCTGCAGCTGCGGCGGGCTGAACGGGTGGCTTCCGGCGCAAAACAGTTCCACGCCCATGGGATCGGTGATCTCGCGCACGGCGGTCAGTGAACGGCTGAGGTCTTCCTTGGCCTCGGCCGCGGTCTCGCAGATGCCGGTCACCAGTTCCACGGTGTTCAGCAGGAGTTCCTGCTTGATGTGCGGATGCTCGTCGTCTTCGTTCAGTTCGGGGTGGCGGGAAGCGACGCCGCGGAGCACCTCGTTGGCCACGGAGGCGAGTTCGCCCGTCCGGCCGTCCACCAGCGCGAGTTCCCATTCAACACCAAGGGTTGACTGCCTTGATGTAGCGAAGTCGATCTTCACGCATGTCCTAACTGTCCTGTTTGCCGCTGGCTCACGCCGTCACTGACAGGCTGCTGCCGGCAGGCGAACGGGTGGTTCAAGTCTAGTGCAGGGGTAGCATCGTATTGATGGCCTTGTTCCGACCCCTGCGTGACAGTCTTCACAAATCCCTTCCCTTCCTCGCGGCAGCCTCTGCCGCAGTAGCCCTGGCGTCCTGCACCGCAGCGCCGGGCCCTGTCCCGTCGTCGGCCCCGTCCACCC
>NZ_JAJOMC010000089.1 GCF_021129155.1 Arthrobacter sp. AK04 | reverse complement strand
CCCCCCCCCCCGGCCCCCGGGGCGGCCCCCCCCCCCCCCCCCGGTTTTTCCCCCCCGCCCCCCCCGCGCCCCCCGGCCGCCGCCCGGCCCCGCCGCGCCCCCCGTCACTGGGGGTGGGGAGCCTTAGCGGGCGAGCCGCGCCAGGATGTCATCACTTGACTGGACGGGCTGGCGGTAGCTCGTGGAGAGGATGCGCAGCATGTCCGCAGCGTCCTGGCTGTCCTCGGAGGCCATCGCATCCTTGGCGTAGGTGACGCGGATGTTGTGTGCGAACGCATCCGCTCCGGTCTGGGCGATGCAGTTGTGCGTGGACACCCCGGCGAGCACGATCTCCTCAGCGCCCCAGTTGCGCAGCCTGCCCAGCAGGTTGGTTCCCACAAACGCGCTGTCCCGCGTTTTGGTCAGCTGCGGCAGGCCCCCGGTGGCCAGGCCGGGCACCGCCTGGGCCTGGCTGGTGCCGCGGAAAATGAAGCCTTGGTCGTCGTCCAGCATGTTCAGTGACCAGGTGGATTTGTCCCGCTCGTGTTCCGTCCCCACCAGCAGGACCTTGTGCCCGCTCGCTTCGAAGCCCTCCATCAGCCGGTTGCAGGACGCCACCAGGCGCTCCTGCTGCGCGGCAAGTTCCGGCGCCTCGAAAAACGCGTTCTGCATGTCAATGACAAGAAGGGCAATCATGTGGCCACCTTTCCTCGTTGGTCTGCCGGAAAAGTACCCCGAGGTTGGGTGGGCGAAACCTGGTTCAGGACGCCTAGGGTGCCGACTCGCGGACTTCCAGCTGGAATCCGGCCTCGATGTGCGCTGCCTGGCCCTCCGCCTCCCGCCCCTCGATCCGGTCGATCAGCAGGCCGATGGACCGTTCCGCGATCTCCTCCATGCCCGGCGAGACAGTGGTCAGGGAAGGCGAGGCGAACCGGGCCTCGTCGATGTCGTCGAAGCCCGCCACCGCTACGTCCCGGGGCACCTGGACGCCGCGGATCAGCAACTCGTGCATGGCACCCAGCGCCAGGACATCGTTCAGGCCGAAGACGGCGTCGAACTCCACACCGCTGTCCAGCAGCCCGGCCACCGCGGCGGCGCCGTTGTCCCGGCGCCAGTCGCACGGGGCGATCAGCGCCGGGTCGAAGGGAACGCCAGCCTCATCCAGGGCCTTGCGGTAGCCGTTGAGCCGCAGGCCCGCGCTGCCGGCAGATTCGTCCGGGTGCGCCCCGATGACGGCAATCCGGCGGCGCCCTCCGGCCAGCAGGTGGGCGGTCAGGGCTGCAGCGGCCTCCCCGTTCTTCATGGTGACCAGGTCGAACCGGGGATCCAGGATGTGTTCACCCAGCAAAACCAGGGGTTTCTTGCCCAGGCGGGTGGCAATGGTGTCCGCGTCAATGACCAGCGGGGTGAACAGCAGGCCGTCGGTGAGCTGCCGGAACGGGCCCTGCAGGGCGTTCAGTTCCACCTCGCCCGCTGCGTCCGACTGCTCCACCAGGACCCGGTAGCCGCGGCGGGAGGCGGCCTTCATCAGCCTGGAAGCAAGTTCCGCGTAGTACGGCGCCGAGAGGTCGGACAGGACCAGGCCCAGCATCCTGGTCTTCCCGGAGCGCAGGCTCCGGGCCGTCAGGTTCGCCTCGTAGCCCAGCTCCGCGATGGCGTCCTGGACCCGTTTTTTGGTGGCGGGGCGAATGAACTCGTAGTCATTGAGCACGTTGGAGACCGTCTTGAGGGACACCCCCGCCGCCCTCGCAACGTCATTCATGGTGACCGCCATCATGGCTCCTTTACGTGGTTCCGCCAGTTCCTGCCATACATCGTTGCAGAATTTCGCGGCCACGCTGCACCCACCGGCCAGGCAGGGTCACTGCGGCACGGTTCATGAAGGGGAGGTCAGGCCTTCGCCGCTTTCGCGGCTGCCTTGGCCGCCTGCTTGCTGGCCCGCACCTTGGCGAGGGATTCCGGATCCACGATGTCTGCCACGGAGAGGTAGGAGCCTTCCTCGCCGTAGTGCCCGGCCGCTTCACGCCACCCAGGAGCCTGCAGTCCGCACTGCTTGCCGAGCAGTGCAAGGAAGATCCTGGCTTTCTGGTCCCCGAAGCCGGGCAGGGCCTTCAGCCGGCGCAGCACCTCGGCGCCGTCCGGGTTGCCCCTGGTCCAGATGGCAGTGGCGTCGCCGTCCCACTCGTTGTGCACGGTTTCCGCGAGCGCCTGCACGCGGGCCGCCATCGAGCCGGGGAAGCGGTGGACGGCCGGACGTTCCTTGAACATCTCCACGAACTCGCCTGGATCCTGCGACGCGATGGCACCGGGCTCCACGGATCCGATCCGCGCCCTGATTTTCTCCGGACCGGCGAAGGCCGATTCCATGGTCACCTGCTGGTCCAGCAGCATCCCTGTCAGCAACGCGAAGGCGTTCTCACTCAACAACTTGTCCGCGGCGGGATCGCCCGTGATGTGCAGTTCCATGCCGTCCATCCTCCCAGAGGCGGGGCGCCGCCGTCATGCCCACCCTCACCGTGGAGTTTTTGTCCAGATATGCAGGGCTGTGGGCGGGCTAACTCCGCGTATCTGGACAAAAACTCCGGGACGGGGGCTACTGGTTGACGGCCAGCCGGATCATGGACCAGGACACCGCCGGCAGGTCCGCAGTGAGCCTGCCGCCGTCAGTTTTGACCGTGACGTTTTCCGCGGGCAGGACCGACGTCGAATCATCGGCGGTTGCCTGCCAGTACGGGTCCTTGTTGGCGTAGGTGACCGCTTCGAGGACCCGCACGCTGCCCAGGCCGGAGACCACGGCGTCCAGGCCCAGCGCATCCGTGGCGGAGCGGTTGACGGCGAACACCACGGCCTCCCCCTTGTCGGCGTCGTACGTTGCGACGGCGGACACGGCGGCGAAGTCGGCAGTTTTGCCGCCGCTGGCCAGCGGGGATTCGACGGCGAGCTGAAGCACCGTCCCGGAGGCGTGGCGGGAGGTGAGGGCGAACGGGTGGAAGGTGGTCTGCTTCCAGGCGCGGCCTCCGGGCTCGGTCATGATGGGCGCGATGACGTTCACCAGCTGGGCCAGGCTGGCTGAGTGGACGCGGTCCGTGTTCTTGAGCAGGGTGATCAGCAGGTCACCGACGACGACGGCGTCCGCCACGGTGTAGGTGTCCTCGAGGAGGACCGGGGCCACCGGCCAGTCCTTGCCGGTGGGTGCGCGCGACTCGTCGCGGCTCATGTGCCACACGTTCCACTCGTCGAAGGAAATGTTGACCTGTTTGGTGGACTTCTTCACCGACTTCACGTGGTCGATGTGGCTGACGATGTCCTGGATGAAGGTTTCCATCCGGTGCCCGGCGGAGAGGTGTTCCTGCAGGTCCCCGAAGTCCTCGAAGTACTGGTGGGCGGAGATCAGGTCCACCAGCTCGTAGGTTTCGGAGAGGACAACCCGCTCCCACTCACCGAAGGTGTCCATGGTGGGCCCCGAGCTGCCGCACGCCACGAGTTCCAGGTCCGGTTCGATCATTCGCATGCCGCGGGCGGTGTCTGCCGCAAGCCGCCCGTATTCAAGGGCGTTCTTGTGGCCGATCTGCCACGGGCCGTCCATTTCGTTGCCCAGGCACCACATCTTGATGCCGTAGCCCTCCTCGGCGCCGTTGGCCCGGCGCTGGTCCGAGAAGGCCGTGCCGCCGTCGATGTTGCAGTACTCGAGCAGATCAAGCGCTTCCTGCGTGCCCCGGGTGCCCAGGTTCACGGCCATCATGGGTTCAACGCCGGCCTTGGCGGACCACTTGGCGAATTCGTCCACGCCCACCAGGTTGGGGTCGGTGGAGTGCCAGGCGAGGTCCAGCCGGACGGGGCGCTTGTCCACGGGACCCACGCCGTCCTCCCAGCGGTAGCCGGAGACGAAGTTGCCGCCGGGATAGCGGACGGTGGACACTCCGAGTTCCCGGGTCAGTTCCAGTACGTCGCTGCGGAAGCCGTCCTGGTCCGCCTTCGGGTGCTCGGGCTCGAAGATCCCCGTGTACACACAACGGCCAAGGTGCTCCACGAAGGCACCGAAAGTGCGCCGCCGGACCGGCCCCACGGCGAAGGCGGGGTCCATGGTGATCCTGGCGGTGGCTGGTTCTGCAGTGGTCACGAAAACTTCCTCGTTTCTCATTTTGTACAACGTTATAGAAACATTCTTGGGGCTGCCGCGGCAGGAGTCAAGCATCCGCGGGCAACCTGGCAGTGGAGGCAGGTCCGGATTTGAGCAGCACTATTCACAGCCCGCCTGCGGCAACGGGGAAACAATGGGACGCCGGCCGGAAATCCAAGTAGTACCTAATCTGAAAATCGGGTATCCCTTACGCATTCACCGGCGCGGATGGCCCAACTAAGTTCTTCTCAGAGGCAAGACGACTTCTTACTCGTAGTACTTGTCTCACGAGGGGGTGTGAGACTGCAATGCACGCACAAAACATAAGTTCGGCTTTCCCGGCCCGCAGGGCACGGGTACTAAACGGGGCCGGCGACGAGGAGGCCTTTGAGACCAAGGCCTCTCCCCCAGCCGTCGCCGGCCCTCTTCGTGCGCAGAAGGGCAAAGGCCGCCGGCCGGCACAGCACGCTCCGGCGGTGCTGGCCGCGGCGGCGCTGGCTGCGGCGGGCGAGGCCGGTCCGGCGGACAGCGGCGACCAGGATGACCTCCTTCTCGACCTGGTCAGCGGCACCCACAACCTGCGTGAATCCCTTGACGTGCTTGCCGCCGCAGCCGTCCGGACAATCGTGCGGGCCACGGGCCTGAGAATTGAATGCGGCGTTGTGGTGCACCAGCCGAAGAGGAATTCCGCCGTTACCGGCACCTCCGGGGACGTTGTGGAGCTCCTGGAGTGGGAGCAGAAGGCCGGGGAGGGCCCTCTGCACGAGGTGCTGGCCGGCCACCATCCGGTGGCCGTGCTCCAGCGCAACGGTGATTTCCGCTGGCCGCGTTATTCCACCCAGCTGCAGATGGCGGGTTTCGGCAGTGCCATGGGGATCAGGCTTCGGATCGCAACCGATGCCGACGGCGACGGTACCGGCCCGGCTGACGCACCTGCCGCCCTGGCACTGTTTGCCCAGGATGCCAAGGCGTTCCCGCTTCAGGTCATCTCCGAAGCCCGCAGCTTCGCAGGCCTTGCGGCCAAGAGCCTGGAAGTTGCCGTCAGCCTGCATTCAGCCAGGTCCACCGCCACGGACCTGCGCTCAGCCCTGGACAGCCGGACCTCCATCAACGTGGCGTGCGGAGTGATCATGGCCCAGAACAGGTGCTCCTACCACGAGGCTTTTGCCATCCTGGCCAAGGCGTCGAGCCACCGCAACATCAAGGTGCGCAGGGTGGCCGAGGACATCCTGGACAAGCTCCCCGAAGGACCGCCCCGCGCACACTTCGGCAGCTAGATCCCGCCTGCCAGCTTGTAGTAGGCAGCATTCCAGTTCAGGTCCTTCTTGAACTGCCGGATGGTGGTTCCCTCGTCGATGGTGAGCAGCTCTGTTTTGGCGATTTCGGCGAAGTCCTCGAACACGTCCATGCCCACCTGCGTGGACAGGACGGTGTGGTGCGCAGCTCCCGCCGTGAGCCAGGCCGCGGCGGAGGTGGCGAAGTCCGGTTTAGGCTGCCAGAGGGCGCGGGCCACCGGAAGGTTGGGCAGCGGCTGGTCCAGAGGAACCACATCGACGGCGTTCGCCACCAGGCGGAAGCGGTCCCTCATGTCCGAAAGGGCAACGACGACGCCCGGGGAGGCATCGGCGTCGAACACCAGGCGGACAGGGTCCTCCTTGCCGCCGATGCCCAGCGGGTGGATCTCCAGCCGCGGCTTCGCGGCAGTGAGCGAGGGGCAGACCTCCAGCATGTGCGCGCCCAGGATCTTTTCCGCACCGGGGGCCAAGTGGTAGGTGTAGTCCTCCATCAGGGACGCGCCGCCGGGCAGGCCCGCACCCATGACCTTCGCGGCGCGGACCAGGATGGCGGTCTTCCAGTCGCCCTCGGCACCGAAGCCGTAGCCGGCCGCCATCAGGCGCTGGACGGCCAGGCCGGGGAGCTGGCGGAGCGCGCCCAGGTCCTCGAAGGAGGTGGTGAACGCGGCAGAGCCGTTGGCCTCCAGGAAGCTGCGCAGCCCCAGCTCGATCCGGGCGCCGTAGCGAAGCGACTCGTGCCGTGCCGCACCTGCGCGGAGCTCCGGAACCACGTCGTAAAGGTCCTCATACTCGGCAACCAGCGTGTCGACGTCGGACTCGGCAGCACCGTGCACGGCGTCGGCAAGCTCGTTGACGGACCAGGTGTTGACCGCCACGCCGAAGCGCAGCTCGGCCTCCGTCTTGTCCCCTTCGGTGACGGCGACGTTGCGCATGTTGTCCCCGAAGCGGGTCAGTTTCAGGGTGCGGACGGCGGCCCAGCCCGCGGCGGCGCGCTGCCAGGACCCCACCTGGCGGGCAACCTCCGGGTTGGAGACGTGCCCGACGACGGTCTTCCGGGCGATGCCCAGGCGGGACTGGATGTACCCGAACTCGCGGTCGCCGTGGGCTGCCTGGTTGAGGTTCATGAAGTCGAAGTCGATATCCGCCCAGGGCAGTTCCACGTTGGCCTGGGTGTGCAGGTGCAGCAGTGGTTTGCGGAGCAGGTCCAGGCCGGAGATCCACATCTTGGCCGGGCTGAAAGTGTGCATCCAGGCGGTCACGCCGATGACGGAATCGTTCGAGTTCGCTTCCAGCGCGGTGCGGCGGATGGCGTCGGAGTCGGTCAGGACCGGCTTCCAGACGATCCGCACCGGGACGGAGGAACTGGCGTTGAGCTGGTTGGCGATCTCCTGCGACTGGGCGGCCACCTGCTTGAGGACGTCCTCGCCGTAGAGGTGCTGGCTGCCGGTCAGGAACCAGACTTCATAGCCGTCAAGGGAAGTGTTTGCTGCGGTGCTCATGGGTTCTCCTGCGAAAGTTTTTTGGGGCGTTGCGGCGGCGGGTCCGGCCGGGATGTTACTGGCCGTAGACGTTCTGGTAGCGGGCGTAAAGGGAGTCGATGTGGCCCTGGTCGATCGGCACCGGCTCGCCCAGCTGCCGGGCAATGTGGACGGTGCGGGCCACTTCCTCGCACATCACGGCTGCCTTGACTGCCGATTCCGCGTCCTTGCCTATGGTGAACGGCCCATGGTTCTGCATGAGCACCGCCGGTGAATTGGAATTCTTCAGCGTCTCCACGATTCCGTGGCCGATCGAGTCGTCGCCGATCAGCGCGAACGGCCCCACCGGGATGCTGCCGCCGAACTCATCGCTCATCATGGTGAGCACGCACGGGATGGCTTCGCCGCGGGCTGCCCAGGCGGTGGCGTAGGTGGAGTGCGTATGCACCACCCCGCCGACGTCGGGCATGTGCCGGTAGACGTAGGCGTGCGCCGCAGTGTCCGACGACGGCGAGAGCGGCGGGTTCCCCCACTCACCTGCCGCGTCTCCCGCGACAGGCTCGCCGTACAGGTCCGTGACCACCATCTGTTCCGGGGCCAGGTCCTGGTAGGAGACGCCCGAGGGCTTGATGACCATGAGGTCGTGGCCGGGAACCCTCGCCGAGACGTTTCCCGCGGTCCACACCACCAGTCCGTAGCGCGTCAGCTCGGCATGCAGGGTGCACACTTCTTCCCGGACACGGGCGATGGTTTCCAGGATTCCGGCGCTCATGCGGACACCCCCGCCGTGGCGCGGGCCGGGGATGCTGCCGTGGCGCCGGGAAGCACTGCACCGGCAGCCCTGCGCTGGATGGCCTTGAGGCGGTGCATCACATCGTTGCTGCCGCGGCCGAAGTAGTCGTGCAGCGTCTTGTACTCCTGGAAGAGTTCCTCGTAGGCCGCAACGTTTTCCGGGATGGGGGTGTACACCTCGCCGGGTTCGGAACCCATGGCGGCGGCCGCCTCCCGGATGTCGGTGTACTTCCCGGCGGCCACGGCGGCATGGATGGCCGAACCGAGTGCGGGCCCCTGGGCCGATCCGATGGTGGAGAGTTGCAGCCCGGTGGCATCGGCGTAGATCTGCATCAGGAGCGGATTCTTGAGCAGGCCGCCGGCCACGATGAACTCCTTCACGGGAACACCGGAGTTCCGGAAGGCGTCCACAATTGTGCGGGTGCCGAAGGCTGTGGCTTCCAGCAGTGCGCGGTAGGTGTCCTCGGGGCAAGTTGCCAGCGTCTGTCCAACGACGATCCCGGACAGCTCATGGTCCACCAGAACCGAGCGGTTGCCTGAGTGCCAATCCAGGGCGATCAGCCCGTGTTCGCCGATGGCCTGGGACGCGGCGCGTTCGGTGAGGTATTCGTGGATTCCCAGGCCCGCGGCTTCAGCAGCCTGGTGGTATTCGGGCGGTACTCCGTACTTGGTGAACCAGCCGAAGATGTCTCCCACGCCTGACTGCCCGGCTTCGTAGCCCCAGAGCCCGTCAACGATGCCGCCGTCCACCACCCCGCACATGCCGGGCACTTCACGGAGTTCGGTGCCGTTCATGACGTGGCAGGTGGAGGTTCCCATAATGGCAACCAGCTGGCCGGGGTCCACGGCCTTCGCCGCCGGCGCCGTGACGTGGGCGTCCACGTTCCCCACGGCCACGGCAATGCCTTCCGGCAGCCCGGTCCAGGCCGCGGCTTCGGCGGTGAGGTGCCCTGCGGCGTCCCCCAGCCGGCCGATGGCGTGCTCCAGCTTGGCGCTGACGAAGTCCTTGAACTGCGGGTTCAGGGCGGCCAGGAAGTCCTCCGACGGGTAGCGGCCGTCCTGGTAGATCCCCTTGTAGCCGGCCGTGCAGGCGTTGCGGACGTAGCGGCCGCACAGCTGCCAGACAATCCAGTCCGCAGCCTCAACCCAGTGGTCCATTTCGGCGTACGCCTCGGGGTCTTCCTCCAGCAGCTGCAACCCCTTGGCGAACTCCCATTCGGAGGAGATGAGCCCGCCGTAGCGGGGCAGCCAGTCTTCGCCGCGTTCCGCTGCGAGCCGGTTGATCCGGTCGGCCTGCGGCTGCGCCGCATGGTGGCGCCAGAGTTTGACGTAGGCGTGGGGGCGGTTCTCAAAACCGGGCAATTCGTTCAGCGGGGTACCGTCCGCCTTTACCGGCACCATGGTGCAGGCGGTGAAGTCGGTGGCAATGCCGACGACGGCGGCCGGGTCGATCCCAGCCTCAGCCAGTGCTGCGGGAACCGCATTGCGCAGGACGTCACGGTAGTCGTCCGGCACCTGAAGGGCCCATTCCCCGGGAAGGCGCACGGGTTGTCCGTCAGCACTGCGGCCTGCCGTGTCCTCCGGCAGGGCGCCAGTCACCACGGCATGCGGGTAGTCGTATACGCCGCTGCCAAGCTCCTTGCCGTCGCGCACCCGTACCACCACGGCGCGGCCAGAAAGCGTTCCATAGTCCACGCCAATAACAAACGAGTCCGGAGCGTCCACTGCGTCCATAAGAAAAGTTCCTCCATAGCTGCCGCCACTTCGCGGCCTGCGCTTAATTGTGAGCGCTAACAAGTGGGAAGTCAACAGCCAGGGCTGCAGCTGCCGGGGCGGTCAGGTTGATGGACGGTGAGGAGCAAGGCGTTCGGGTCGGGGCTGAACCCGGCAGAGGCTCAGAGGCTGGGAGGCTGGAAATGACTGGGGAGCGGCCAACCGGGGTAAGGGCAGGAAGACTGGAAGCGACAGGACGCGGAGGGGAACCCATGGAAGGCATGCGCGCTGTTCCGGAAGCGGAGATACCCAGCCGTGCAGCCTGGAACCCATCCCCCGCGTGGGCCGCCGGGCCGGCGTCAACGGGCCTGGGACTGGCAGCCCACCTGGCCGCCGGAGGCCAGGCGCCCGGGATCCCCATCGTCGTCGCTTTAGCCGCCCTGCTGGGCATGGTCGCCGCCATGGCCGGGCGGCACCGCCTGCCCGGGTGGGCCGTCCTCGTGGCAGCCGGAGTGGCACAGCAGCTACTGCACCTGGCCTTCGCCGCCTTCTCAACGGCCAGCGGCTTCACCCTGCCGGGCCACCACGGCGTAGCGTCCATCCCGGAAGGTCCGGGTGTGCCCGCTGCCGGCGTGCCCGCCCCGGACGAAACCGGCGCCACGCACTCCCTGCACCTGATGCTGCACCTTCACGCAGCCGCGGCCCTGACAGCCGCAGCCGTACTTACGCAGTGGACCAGGCTGGTTTCCGTGGTGCGGCGGCGGGCCAGGTCAGGTGGCGAGCGTGCCCCTGGCAATGCTGACGCTTGAGTGGGCGGGGTTGCCGTCAACAGGCTCGTCGGAGACATCCACAATCGGGTACTCCGAGATCTCCAGGCCGGCCGGCAACTGGAAAGTTCCGGAGTCGGAGTTCATGACGCCCAGGCTGACCAGGCGCGAGAGGTCGGGCGCGATCAGCCAAACCTCCTGGTAGCCCTGCGCCTCGTCCTTGCTGAGCCGGACCTCCAACGCCCGGGACCCGTCTGCGGTTTCCACAACCCTTGCTGACCCGGCGGCGGAATATTTGGGCAGCGGCGCCAGGTCGGCCTCCGCCAGCGGCCGGGGCGCCTGGTTGAGGGACCACACCGCTCCGGCGGTTACCAGGACCGCAGCCGCGCCAGCGGCCATCCACGGTCCCGGACGCTGCCACCATGCCGGGGACCGGCGCGCGGCAGCACGGGAGGCGGCCCTCTCCTGCAGTGACACCGGCTCGGCCGGCACTTCACGTTCGGGCACTTCACGTTCTGCACGGTGTTCATCCGCCTGCCGCACATCCTGCCCGGCGTCCTGCCCGCCGCTCCTGGCATCCCCTGCGACTTCACCCGCAGCAGCTTCCCCCGGCGCCCATCCCGGCCGGACAGTGCCGTAGTGTTCCCTGATGCCGGCCAGGGGGTCATCGTGCACGGCCTCGGAGAGACCAAGCTCCCGGTGGATCCCGGCCCAGACCCCGGGGCCCGGTACTTCAAGGCGGCTGGTTTCGGGCTGTGTCTTGACGGCCTCCACGGTGCGGCGCAGTGCCGCGAAATCCGCCGCGCATCCAGGGCAAACCCGCAGGTGGTCCCTGGTATTGCCGTCCTCCCAGTCGTCGTACAGCGCAAGGAGGCTTAACTCTTCCGGATCAGGATGCGGCATGGTTTACCTCCAATCTGTTTCTTAGGTGGGACAAGCTGCGGCGGATATGGCTCTTGACCGTACCAAGGGGCAGGCCAAGTTTTCTCGAAATCTGTTCGTGCGTCAGGTCATCGTAGAAGGCAAGCTTCATGATGGAACCCTGGGGCTCGCCAAGCCGGTCCAGCTCCCCGTCCAGGAGGAGCCTGTCAGCCAGGAGCTCGGCGTCTTCATGGCCGGTGCCTGCGTCCTCCGCCATGCCGGCTCCGGCCACTGCCACGGCTTTCCGGACTTCGCGGGCCGAGGCGGACAAGGTATCCGAGATGACGTTCCGGGTGATGCCCACAATCCACGCCGGCAGCCTGGCCACCTGGGGATTGAAGGTGCTGCGGGAGCGCCACACGCGGATGAAGACCTCCTGCGTGACGTCGTCGGCCGCCGAACGGTCCGGCAGGGAACGCAGCGCCAGGGTGTGGACCAGCGGGGCAAACTCCCGGTAGGCGGCTGCCAGGGCACGTTCATCTCCTGCAAGGAAGGACGGCGTCAGGCCGTCTTCCCACCCCGGCGGAGCCTGGTCGGGAGGTACCAAACGGGGCTCCTTCGCAGCGTCGGTAGCGACAATCATGGCAGGATCACCGCTCACTCCAGGACCGCGGTGACAATCACATTGTCGCTGTAGTCCATTCGTTCGTCCAGCCACTTGCCGCCGCACGTGATGACTTTAAGTTCGTGGGGCCCGGACCGCCGGAATACCGAGCTTCCGTCGAACCGGTCCTTGGCCATCAGCTCAACGCTCACCACGCGGTAGTTCAGGGTGGGAGCGCCCTCACGGCCCACCTGCACCAAGGTTCCGGCGGCCACGGACTTCAAGGCGGAAAACGGGGCGTTGTCAGACTTCGTATCGATATGCCCGGCGACCACGGCCGTGCCGGCGGCGGCGCCCGGTGCGGGCCCGAAGCGGTACCAGCCGGCCAGGTCGAACGCGTCAGGGATTTCCATCGCACCGCCTCCGGATACTCCCACCGGCACCACCGGCATGTTGATGGGGGTGCCGGCCACGCTAAGGGAGACCGGGGCCGGCGCCGCGCTCACGGCCGCCGGGGCCGCCGGGCGCACGGGAATGTTTGGGATTGCCGCCGGGCCGGCGGGCGCCGCCGGGGCGGGGCTTTCGGCCCGGGCCGGGGCGGACTGCGGAGGGTTTACGGGCGGCGCCGGGTTTACGGGCTGCGCCGCCGCTGCCTGGTTGGCAGGCGGGGGTGGAACCGGCTGGGACGGGGCGGCCGCGCAGGAGGAAAGCACCAGGGCCCCGGCGAGCAGGACTCCTGCACCCGGGAAAACGGGGGACCGACGGCGGGACTCCCCTGCCGTCGTCGTACCTGTTTCCTTGTGTCCGGCTTTCATCTTGTGCGGCCTTTCTCTCGGCAGGCCCGGAAGGAACCTGCATCAGGGATGGGAAAAGCGGCCGGCGGCCCGCCCCCCCCCCGCCGCGGGCCGGGGGGGGTGTGGTGCCCGCGGGGCGGGGGGGGGGGGGGGGCCGCCCCCCCCCCCC
>NZ_JAJOMC010000088.1 GCF_021129155.1 Arthrobacter sp. AK04 | reverse complement strand
CGACTACGTCGCCCACCAAGTCAACGACAGACCCCGCCAACGATTCGACTTCTGCACCCCAAATGAGATGATCAGAACCTTCCTGTTGCGATAACCGCCTGAAACCGCCGCGGCATAACGACATCTGCTGCTACCTAGTTGTATTGACCTGAGAGGTTGGGGTTCGCGGCAGTCACAAACGGAATTTATGGGGCACAGCACGCCTTGGCAGGAAAAACCTTGACAGTGGCACGCGTCACTTCTACCTTTGATTTTGGGATCCCAAATTGGGATCCCAAAACTGCAGGAATTAGCCCGGCGCTCCGGATCGCCACCTTGTATGGAAGCCAACCTGCCCCTCTTCGGCCGGCAGGCGCACTCGCACTCTTAACCCCATCCGTAAACTTCCCCGTGAAGGAGAAGCTGTGTCCATCCCCAATACTGAAACAGCCGCCGCTGACGGCACCCTGGACTCATCCACCACGAACGAACCGCAGAAGGACGGCGTGCAACGGCGCACCACCGTCCGCTGGAAGCTCTTCCTGCTCCTGTTGGTTTTGGTGGCAGTCAACTACATCGACCGCGGCTCCATCTCCGTGGCGCTGCCCATCATCCAGGAAGAATTCAACCTGGCCCCTGAACTGGTGGGCCTGCTCCTCTCTGCCTTCTTCTGGACGTACGCCCTGATGCAGATTCCAGTCGGCTGGCTGATCGACAAGTTCGGGCCACGCAAGGTAATGACCGCATCCTGCGTGGGCTGGGGCGCTGCCACTGCCGCTTCCGGCATGGCAGGCGGATTCCTGAGCATGTTCATCGCCCGCATGGGCATTGGCGTCACCGAGGCCGGGGTCATGCCGGCCGGCGGAAAACTCAACGCGATCTGGATGCACAAGTCTGAACGCGGCCGCGGCGCGACCATCCTGGATGCCGGCGCTCCCCTGGGCGCAGGCCTCGGCGGCATCATCATCGCCGGCCTGATTGCCTCCACGGGCAGCTGGCGCATGGCGTTCGTCATTGCCGGCGCAGCCACGGTCCTCATGGGCCTGGCCGTGTGGTGGTACGTCCGGGACAATCCACGCGACCACCGCGGCGTCAACGAGGCCGAAGCGGCCTACATCGAAGCCTCACACGCCGCAGAGGACGCCGAGGCGGAGCTCGACGGCAGCCAGGGCAAGCGGGCACTCCTCCCCTACCTCAAGTTCCGTTCCTTCTGGGCCATGTGCTTCGGCTGGCTGGGATTCAACGGCGTGTTCTACGGCCTGCTGACCTGGGGCCCGCTCTACCTCGCCCAGGCCAAGGGGTTCGACCTCAAGACCATCGGCTGGTCCACGTTCGTGATCTTCGGAGCAGGATTCGTCGGCGAGATCATCGGCGGCACCATCGCCGACAAGTGGCGGGCTTCCGGCGCCTCGGCCAACCGCGTGATGCGCACCCTCCTGGGCATCTCCAGTGCAGTGGTGATCGGCGGCCTCATCGGCGTCACCGTGGTCCCCGACCCCACCACCGCCGTTGTCCTGCTCTCGATGGTGATGTTCTTCCTTCGCTGGGTGGGCCTCTTCTGGAGCATCCCGTCCATCCTGGGCGGACGCACCAACGCCGGCGTGCTGGGTGGTGCCATGAACTTCAGCGGCAACATCTCCGGCTTTGTCACTCCCATCGCCGTGGGCCTGATCGTCGGCGCCACCGGTTCCTACACCTGGGCACTGCTCTACTTCGTAGGCTCGGCAATAGTGATGGGCGCCTCGGTTCTGACCCTGAACTACAACAAGCGGCTTCCTGTCTAAGCTAGCCATCCAAGGCATCACCCGATCCACGCCCCGCCGCCGGGAGCCGTGCCACAAGAAAATCCGAATGGAGCACCATGCTGACCGCAGAAGATACCCAGGACAAGGAACGCCCGCTGCGCGAGGCCGTCCGGGATACCCTCCGCACCCGGATTTTCGAAGGACACTACGCTCCCGGCACGCGGCTGGTGGAAAGGGACCTGGCGGCGGAATTCTCCGTCTCGAGGCTGCCCGTGCGCGAAGCACTGCGCATGCTCCGCCAGGAAGGACTCATCAGTGACCGCGGCGCGCGGGGCGCAGAAGTAAGCACACTGAGCCCCAAGGATGTGGAAGACCTCTTCGATGTACGCCAGTCCCTTGAAGTCCTGGCGTGCCGGCTGGCCGCCGTACGGGCGACCACCAAGGACCTTGCATACCTGAAAGGCCTGCTGGATGACGCCGATGGCTTCCTCGCCAAGGGCGCCGTCATGGAGGCCCACCGCGCCAACAGCGAATTCCACGACGCCATCACCCGCATTGCGGACAACAACTTCCTCAAGTCCGCACTGGAGCCGCTCCAGGGCCGCATGCACTGGCTGTTCCGCCACGTCAGCGACCTGCCCGAGCTCATCCAGGAACACCGCGACCTCTATGCCGCGATCGCCAGCGGAGACCCGGACACGGCGGCGGCGCAGTCCGCCTCACACATCGGCAAGTACCGCGAGCAGTTCCCCGAGGACTTCCAGAAAACCGAACCCCAACTTCACCGGAAGAAATTATGAGACTCCTGGTCATCAACCCCAACATCAGCGACGATGTCACCGCCCTTATCGAATCCGAAGCCCTCCGCTCAGCGGCATCCGGCACCGATCTGGTGGTCCGTACCGCCGGGCACGGCGTGGAATACATCGAGACCCGTTTCGAATCCCTGGTCGCGGCCGGCGCCGTTGCCGAAATCATTGCCGAACACACCCGCCCCGGGGCTGAGCCTGTGGATGCCGTGGTGGTGGCGGCCTTCGGTGATCCGGGCCTGCCCGCCCTCAAAGAACTGGCGGAGGTGCCGGTGGTCGGCATCACCGAAGCCGCGCTCTGCGCCGCTGCCCTGCAGGGCCACCGCTTTTCCATCATCGCCATCTCGGACCGGATCAAACCCTGGTACCGCGACTGCGTGGAACGCTTCGGCCTGACCGGAAGGCTGGCCTCCATCCGTTCCATCAACGAGTCCCTCAACAGCATCGGCTCGGTCCAGCAGGATTTCAAGGAAACCCTCCTGGCACTGAGCCGGCAGGCCGTCGCGGAGGACGGGGCCGACGTCGTTATCCTTGCCGGAGCCCCGCTCGCGGGACTGGCCCGCGAGCTCAAAGGGCAGATCCCCGTGCCCGTGGTGGACGGCATCTCCGCCGGGATCCGGATGGCCGAAGCCGTCGCGGGCCTCCAGTCAGGACCGCACCGCGCAGGTGCTTTCGCCCCGCCGCCACCCAAGGGCCGCAAGGGACTGAGCGGAAACCTCGACGCTGCCCTCACCGCCGCCCAGGCCCGCACCGCATACGCGGTGCCCGGCACCTAGACCACGAAGCTTCCGCCAGAAGGAGGACACCGATGTCCCGCCAGCCAGACCTTGTCATTGCCAACGCCACCGTAGTCAACAGTTACGGGCGGCAGAACGCCCATATCGTGATCCAGGACGGCCTGATCACCGATCTTCCCGACGCCGCAGAAGCGGTGCCCGCCGCCGCCCGGACCATCGATGCCGGCGGCCGCCTGGTGATTCCCGGCGGCGTGGACGGCCACTGCCACGTTGCCCAGGTGACCGGGCGCTTCCGCACCCTGGACGACTACCGCACCACCTCCACCGCGGCCCTGTGGGGCGGCACCACCACCATCATCGACTTCGGCATTCCCCGGGATGCCCAGGAAACACCGCTCGCCGCCGTCCTGCATAAAAAGGAACTGGCCACTGAATCCCGGTGCGACGTCGCCCTCCACGGTGCTGTTGTCGCCTGGGACGAAACCGTGCCGTGGCAGCTGGAACAGCTTGCCGCCGAAGGTGTGCGCTCGGTAAAGATGTACACCACGAACCGCGGCACCACCATGGCGGACGGGGACACGATCCTCAAGGTCATGCGTGAAATGGTCAGGCTGGACGGGCTGACCTATATCCACGCCGAACATGATCCCATCATCAGCGACTGCACGGAGCAGCATGCCCAGGACGGCAGGATCGGCATCGAGCACCTGCACAGGACCCGGCCGGAACTCGCTGAAGAGATCTCGGTCAAGGAAACGCTGGCGCTGGCCGAATACACCGGCGCTCCCGTGTACTTTGTCCACCAGTCGACACCCGGGGCAGTGGACCTGGTGACGGAAGCCCGCGCACGCGGCCTGGAGGCCTTCTCGGAAACCTGCCCGCACTACGTCACCCTGGATGACACCGTCTACGGCGCAAAATTCCCGGAATGGTTCGCCTGCTGCCCGCCCATGCGCAGCGCCGAAACGGTGGCGGCACTGAAGGAACGCCTGGCCACCGGTGCCATCCACACCATGTCCTCGGACCACTCCTGCTACGACCTGTCGCAGAAGCGCGAACGCACGGATGACGTCCGGGCCATGCCGCACGGCCTGCCGGGAGTGGAAACCCGGATGCCCGTCGCGTTTACCGCCATGACGTCCGCCGGTGCCGGCGTGGAGGACTTTGTAGAGGCGTTTTCCGCAGGCCCGGCCCGGATCAACGCCCTGCCCGGCAAAGGCCGCATCGCCGAAGGATTCGACGCCGACCTTGTGATCTTCGACCCCACTGAGGAACGCACCGTAGACGGCGCCGCCCTGCACATGGGGACGGACTTCTCACCCTTCGACGGGAAGGCACTGACCGGCTGGCCCGGCGTCGTCGTTTCCCATGGCCGCGTAGTGCTGGATGCCGATGGTTTCCACGATCCCGGCGCGGCCGGTCGCTTCCTGGCCCGCAACGGCTTCCGCCAGCACCAGTCCGCCACGTCCACCGGCGCCACACACGCCGCAGTCCTCTAGGAGCACCGATGCCATCACCAACACGCCCCTGCCGGATCGGCATGATCGTGCCGTCCTCCAACACCTGCCTGGAGCCGCAGACCTACCGCATCCTGGGCGGCCGCACCGACGTCACCGTCCATTTCACCCGCATTCCGGTGACCAGGATCGCCCTGGACAACTCCTCCGACCGCCAGTTCGATCCGGCGGTCATGCGGGAGGCCGCCACGCTGCTGGCGACGGCGGACGTGGACGTTATTGCCTGGAACGGCACCTCCGGTTCCTGGCTTGGTTCTGCGCACGACCAGGACCTGGTCCAGGAGATCACCGAAGCTACCGGAGTACCCGCCACCACGTCCACCCTGGCCTACCTTGAGGCCTTTCGGACTTTTGGCACAGAGCGGATAGCGCTGTTCACCCCCTACACGGAGGACGTGAACCACCAGGTGATCGCCTCCTATGAGCGGGAGGGCATCAAGACGGTGGACCACCGCGCCTTGGGCCTGAGCGACAACGAGTCCTTCGCCCGGGTAACGGACGAGGAAATGCGGCCCGGCTCGCTGGAACTCGCGGCCGCGGCGCCGGACGCCCTGGTCTACCTGTGCACCAACCTCTACGGAGCCAATATCACGGCGGACATCGAGGAAGGTACGGGGGTGCCGGTACTCGATTCCGTGGCCGTGACCCTCTGGCATGCGCTGCGGCTCGCCGGCGCACCGCTGCTGGACCCGCGGTGGGGGAGGCTGCTGGCCTAGGAAGGGCTACATCCGGAGGGTCAGGGCGGACGGGTCCATGGTCATGACGACGTGCTTGCCCTGCCCTTCGTGATCGCCGTCCAGCTGGTAGTCGTCGTTGTGCTCCAGGGTGATCTCCACGGTTTTGCCCTGGAAATACTCAACAGCGGTGTCCTTGCTCCGGCCCTTGCCGATCATCCCGGCAACCACGGAGAGCCAGCCCAGCTTCCCGTGGTGGGGAGCCAGCACAGCCACGTCCAGCAGGCCGTCGTCCATCTTGGCCTCCGGGAAGATCTCCAGGCCGCCCTGGACCTTGCCGCAGTTGCCCACCATAACGCTGCGGACCCCGCGGTGGACCGCGGTCTGGCCATCGATCACAATGGTGGCCTTGACCGGTTTGCCGGGCAGGTTCCGGATGCCGGCGTCCACGTAGGCCAGCCAGCCAACTTTGTCTTTCAGGTCCTCGTTGGTATCAGCCATGATGGTGGCGTCGTACCCCACGCCGGCCATGACCAGGAACAGCTGCTCCATGTCCGGATCGCTGCGGCGGGCACGGACCACGTCGATCTTCCGCTCGGTGCCGGTCAGGGCCCCGGCCATGGCGCCGTCGTAATCGGTGACGTCCATGCCAAGGTTGCGGGCCAGGAGGTTTCCGGTGCCCAGCGGAAGCAGTCCCATGGGCACATCCCCGCCGGACAGCACTTCGGCGACGCACCGGACGGTCCCGTCGCCGCCGGCGGCGATGACGATGTCCGCCCCCTGCGCGAGTGCTTCCTTGGCCTGGCCGACACCGGGGTCCTCCTTGGTGGTTTCGAACCACATCGGCTCGCCCCAGCCGTTTTCCACGCAGTGCTTTGCCACCAGGCCGCGCACGTCGATGTCCACCGGCTTGGCGGGATTGACGATGATTGCAGCGCGCTGGAGAGAGGTGGAGCTGTTGGCAGTCATGGTGTCCTCTGGTGGCAAGTGGAAAGGCTACTTCTGAAAGAAGACTAGCCTGCCCCGCGCGGGCTTCGAAGCATGTTGGCAGGAGCTTCGCCGCGAGGGCGCGGCTACAAGGCCTTCACGGCGCCGAGCACCTGCGCCAGGGAGTCCTTGGCATCGCCGAACAGCAGCGACGTCTGCGGCTCGTACAGCAGGTCGTTCTCGATCCCGGCGAACCCTGGCCGCATGGAACGCTTGAGGAACACCACCTGCCGGGCATCCGCCACTTCCAGGATGGGCATGCCGTAGATGGGTGAGCCGGAGGACGTCTTGGCTGCCGGGTTCACGACGTCGTTCGCGCCCACCACCAGCGCCACATCCGCCGTCTTGAACTCGGGGTTGATCTCCCCCATTTCCTTGAGGGACTCGTACGGCACGTTGGCCTCGGCCAGCAGCACGTTCATGTGTCCGGGCATCCGGCCGGCCACCGGATGGATGGCGAAGTCCACCTCGATCCCGCGGCTTTCCAGCGCCAGGGCCAGCTCAGCCGCAGTGTGCTGGCCCTGGGCCACGGCCAGGCCATAGCCGGGAACAATGATCACGCGCTGCGCGTAGCCGAGCAGGACCGCAACGTCCTCGGCGCTGGAAGACCGGACGGGACGCTCACTCACGGCGGTGGATCCCGCCGTCGAACCTCCCCGGAACGCTCCGAACAGGATGCCCGCCACGCTGCGGCCCATCGCAGCCGCCATGGCCCGGGTGAGGATGGTGCCCGAGGCACCCACCAGGGTGCCGGCCACCACCAGCAGCACGTTGCCAAGCACCACGCCGGAGGCGGCGACGGCCAGGCCGGTGAATGCGTTCAGCAGGGAGATGACGATGGGGACGTCGGCGCCGCCCACGGGCAAGACCAGCAGGATGCCAGCCCCCAGGCCCAGGACCAGCAGCAGCACCGCAAGCGGAAGGGAACCTGTAAATACGACGACGGCGGCGGCCGCCACAGCGGCAAGCAGCACCGCCGCCATCACCACGGGGAGCCCGCGGAACACCACCGGCCGCGTGGTCATCAGTTCCTGCAGCTTGGCGAACGTGACCCCCGAGCCTGCGAAGGACACGGCACCCACCAGGAGCGTGAACACGATGGCCAGCCGCACCCAGGGATCGCCTGCGTGGCTCAGTTCCAGAAGCGCCACGAGGGCAGCCGCTCCGCCGCCAACGCCGTTGAAGGCCGCAACCAGCTGCGGCATCTGCGTCATCTTCACGCCCCGGGCCACGGGCGCCGCCACCACCGTGCCCACGGCGATGGAACCAAGGATCCACGGGACGTTGTCCAGCTGCGCGGACAGGAACACGGTGACGACGCCGATCAACGCACCCAGCGCACCGATCAGGTTGCCGCGGCGGGCGGTCCGCGGGGAACTGAGCCCGCGCAGCGCCAGAATGAAGAAAACCGCGGCGACGAGGTACAGCAGTGACGTCCAGACCGGATTAAGGAGGCTCACTTGCTGTCCGCCTTCGTCGACGGGGTCCTGGCAACCTGTTTCCTGGCATGGAACATGTGCAGCATCCGGTCGGTCACCACGAAGCCGCCCACCAGATTGGCGGTGGCAAGGACGACGGCGAGGAGCGCCACCGCGAGCACCCAGGGGTCCGCTGCCTGGCCGGCCACAATGATGGCACCGACCAGGATGATCCCGTGGATGGCATTGGCGCCGGACATCAGCGGCGTGTGGAGGGTGCTGGAAACTTTGGACACCACCTCGAAGCCGACGAAGACGGCCAGGACCGTGATGGTCAGCAGGCTCATTCCGTCCATCAGAGTGCTCCTTCCCGCGAGGTGGCGGCCCGCTCGGCAAGCAGGTCCGCCGTCGGCTGGTGCCGCACCGTGCCGTCGTGGGTGAGGCAGGCCCCGGCGATGACCTCGTCACTGAAGTCGGGGACCAGCGCACCGTCCCGGATCAGCAGCACCAGCAGGTTGGCGACGTTCTTGGCGTACAGGCGGGAGGCGTCCGACGCCATGGCGGAGGGGGCGTCCTTCAGGCCGACCAGCGTAACGTGGCCGGAGCCGTCCGCGGTGGGGATGGGCACATCCCGGCCTGGCACGACGCCTTCCACGTTGCCCCCCGATTCCGCAGCGAGGTCGACGACGACCGAACCGGCCCGCATACCCTGCACCATCTCGCGTGTGACCAGGAGCGGTGCCCGCCTTCCGGGGACGGCCGCCGTCGTAATCAGTACATCCGCCTGTGCCACGTGCGGTGCCAGCAGCTGGCGTTGCCGGGTGCCGGCGTCGGAACTGAGCTGGCGGGCGTAGCCGCCGGCAGCCTCCACCGTTTCGAGGTCGAGCCGGATGAAGGTGCCGCCCATGGAGGCCACCTCGTCCGCGGACGCGGGGCGGATATCGTTGGCAAAGACCCGCGCGCCGAGGCGTTTCGCGGTGCCGATGGCCTGCAGGCCGGCCACCCCCGCCCCCAGGACCAGGACCCTGGCGGGGGGAACGGTACCCGCGGCGGTCATATACAGCGGGAAGAACCGGGGCAGCCGGATGGCGGCCTCCAGAACACAGCGGTATCCGGCCACGAGTGCCTGGGAGCTGAGGGCGTCCATGGACTGGGCCCGGGAGATGCGGGGCACGAGTTCCAGGGCGAAGGATGTGACGCCGGCGTCGGCGAGCGCCTGGACGGTTGGCAGTTCGGACGACGGCGAGGCGAGGCCCACGGAGACCGCGCCCCTTTTCAGGGACCGGGCGGTGTCCGGGTCGAGGGGCCGGACGTGGGCGAGGACGTCAAGCTGGGCGGGATCGAGCCCGGAAACAATATGTGCGCCCGCCTGGCTGTAGGCGAGGTCCGGGTACCCCGCCGCCGCGCCGGCATCTTCCTCAAGGAGTATCTCGACGCCGAGCGCCGCCAACTGCTTGACCGTTTCCGGTGTGGCGGCCACCCGCCGTTCACCCTCCCGGCGTTCCCGCGGTATGCCCAGTTTCACCCGCCGACTCCCCTCGCTGCACGGATGCGGCAGCGCCGCCCTGCTGGGCCGTCCCTGGTCCAGATGGACCAGGGATGCTTCGCGGAGCGGCGCTGCTGCACGTAGTTGGCTTGAGTCTATGGCCCGCACCGCTGCCGCGGGAGTAGGGCGGCGTGCTTGGGTGGCAAACAGTTACCTTACGGATCGCTTGGACGCCCGCGGCTGCCGCGTTCCCCGCCCGCCAGCCGGTAGGAATCCTGCAGCAGTTCCGCCAGCAGCTTCCCGTCGATCCGGTCCAGCCGCTCCGTGACGCCCGGCATCGCCAGGGCAATCCTGCGGACGTCAGCTTCTGTGGCCATGAACCGCAGTTGCACCCGCCATTGCGGGCCGCAGAACATCCATCCCGCCGAGTCGTCTTGCCGGGCGGCCCTGGTAGTCCAGCCCTATGTCACGGGCTGTTTCCTGCAGGAGCGGGACAACAGTCTGTTCAATCACGTCCTGGCTGGAGCGGTGCGTCTGCAAGGAGACGTTGACGGCGCCGACAGCCTCATCGCCACACCAGATGGGAACGGCAACGCCGCGGAGGCCGTTCTCCAGTTCCTGGGAGACCATGGACCACCCCTGGTTCCGGGCAAGGCTGACCTCGTTTTTGAGGGCCTCCAGGCTGCCGATTGAGTGCTCGGTATAACGCTGCAGGTGCACTGATTCGTAGTACGCGTCCAGGCTGCCGGCTGGGAGCGCAGCGAGGAGCACCCGGCCCATGGACGTCGCCCACGCCGGAAACCTGGTACCCACGCTGATGGAAACGTTGAGGAGCCGCGGAGACGGGACACAGGCGACATAGGCGACGTCCGCTCCATCAAGCACGCAAAGCGACGCCGTCTCGCCGAGCCCGTTAGCCAGGACTTTAAGGTGCGGCTCGGCAACACGGGGAAGGGACAGGATGGAGAGGAAGGAGGAACCGAGCTCCAGGGAACGTGCGGTCAATTCAAATGATTGTCCGTCGGTCCGCAGGTATCCGAGATCCGCCAGCGTCAGCAGGAACCGCCGGGCGGAAGCGCGCGTTATGTCCGTCGCCGCCGCGATTTGGGAGACGGTCAGGCGGGGGGTTTCCGAGGTGAAGGCCCTGAGGACGTCAAAGGCCTTCCCCACCGACTTCACAAAGTACGCCGGATGTTCTTCCATGAACTTCTTGCCCTTCCGAAAAATACAGGACACCGGGCCCGCCTGGGTGGGCCCGGGCGTCCTTGAGCGTATCTAGCTGGAAACCTTCGCCTGGTCCGCTCCGGCACCCACTGCCTTGCGCCGCTTCAGCTGGGCGCGGAGGGGAGGGACAACCAGGGCCGCAACAGAGATGGCAAGGAGCACCAGCGCAATGGGACTGGTGAAGACGGATGCCCACCCGTCCGTGATGAGGGCGCGGCGCAGGTTTGCCTCCGCCAGGGGCCCCAGGATCAGGCCGAGAACTGCGGGTCCTGCAGGGAAACCGAAGCGCAGCATGAACAGCCCCACGGCGCCGAAAATCATCATCATGAACACATCGAAGACGCTGTTGTTGATGGAGTACGTCCCCACCATGCAGAAGATCAGGATGATGACCCACAGGTAGTGGCTGGGCAGTTCCAGCAGTTTGACCATTCCGCGCATGCGCAGCAGGCTCAGCCCGAGGGTCAGGATGGTGGCGATCAGCATGATGGTCACCAGCGAGGAGACGAGGTCCGGCCGGCTGCTGAAAAGGCTGGGCCCCGGCTGGATGCCCCAGATCATCATGGACCCGATCATGACGGCCATGACGGAATCGCCGGGGACGCCGAGCGCCATGGTGGTGGTTACGCTGCCGCCGAGGGTTGCCGTGCTGGAGGTATCGCCGGCAGTCAGACCCTCGAGGGAGCCCTTGCCAAACTCCTCAGGATGCTTGGAGACTTTCCGGGCGTTGTCCCACGCGATGATGCCTGCGATGTCGCCGCCCACTGCCGGGACAAGGCCGACGACGGATCCGGTCACCGCGCCGATTCCCATCGGTTTGAACAGCCGCTGCATCAGTTTCCGTCCGGGCATCCACTGGCCCAGCTGGGTGACGGGCTTGACGTGGTGCAGGTGCCTGCGCCTGGTGAGAATCTGGTTGAGGACTTCCGCTACGCCGAAGAACCCGATGATGACCGGAATGAACGGTATGCCGCCGTTCAGTTCCAGGACATTCAGGGTGAAGCGCGCGTCACCGGTGATGGGATCACGGCCCACGGTGGCCAGCAGGAGACCGAAGGCTCCGGCGGCAAGGCCCTTGAGGATTCGTCCCGAGGAAACACCCACCATCATCGTCAGGCCGAAAACCACCAGCGCGAACATTTCCGGCGGCCCGAACTGGCGGGCGAATTCGGAAAGGGGCACCGCGGCAACCGCCAGGATGAGGATGCCAAAAAGCATGCCGAAGGCCGAGCCGAAGGCGGACGTTGTCAGGGCCAGCCCCGCTTGTCCTTTCAGGGCAA
The DNA here is from genome assembly GCF_021129155.1 of Arthrobacter sp. AK04. GTDB lineage: Bacteria > Actinomycetota > Actinomycetes > Actinomycetales > Micrococcaceae > Arthrobacter > Arthrobacter quantipunctorum. The sequence continues at coordinate 982 of NZ_JAJOMC010000088.1, read as the reverse complement.
GCGGGTAGCCGTCAAAGGTTGTGGAAATGGAGGCAGGAGTGCCCGGGGTGTTGATGAGGATGGCCGGCACCCGGTCCCCGAACTGGGCCGCCACATAGATGGTCAGCAGGACGGCTAGACCCTGGATCGGTTCCAGCGTCAGTGTGAACCCGCTGGCCAGCGCCACGGCCATGGTGGCGGTCACACCCGGGAATGCACCCACGAGCATGCCCACCAGGATGCCCAGGCCGATGTAAAGGAGGGTATCCACCTGGAGGACGGTCATGATGCCGTCCGTGACGGGTGAGGCAGCAATCTGGATCATAGGTTCACCCGCAATGCGACGACAAAAAGGAAATGGAGGACGGCCGTAACGATGGCCGGGAACACGATCAGTGGCCTCCAGCCCCGGCCGCCGTACAGGGCCGTCAGCGCGACGCACGTTGCGAACGTAATCAACCAGAACTGGAGGACGTTCCACAGCAGGAGGTAGCCCACCAGGATTACCGCCGTCAGCAGCATCCGGCCGATGCCCCACCCGCTGAGCGGATCAGGGAGGCTGGCCCGGCTGACCCCGCGCAGCATGTTGACCACCACCTGCAGGACGCCGAACACGATAAGGCTCCATGCGAGCATGGTGGGCCAGAAGGGTGGCCCGAGTTCCACCCGGACCCCTGAACGGATGCCCTGGGCGAGCACCAGGACCAGGATGCCGAGGCCTATGGTGGCCGCGGCCGGAACCAGTTCCCTGAGCCGGTGCGCGCGGTCCGTAACCAGCGCCTCGGACGCCGGGTGGATATGGGCTTCGGCGTGGTCCTGCTCAGGGTCTGTTGGGTTGAGGCCTGCCGGCGGCCCTGTTGCTGTGTGATCGTTCATTGCGGTTCCTCAGTAGGGGCGGGCCCCCCCCGAGCGGGGCGCCCCCGCCGCGGGGGTCTGTTTTTGCGCGTGACCGAGACCACCGCGCCGCGGTGCAACACACCGGGGCCGGGGGGAGAAGCTGAAA
>NZ_JAJOMC010000087.1 GCF_021129155.1 Arthrobacter sp. AK04 | reverse complement strand
ACCCCCGGCCGGCCCCGCTCCCCCTGCCTGCTCAGGCCCACCTCGCGGAGGATGCCGGCCTCGAGCAGCTCCAGGACGATGCTCGAAACGGATGCCTTGGTCAGCCCCGTGGCCGCGGCAAGCTGCGCCCGGGTGAGGTGGAATCCGGACGGTGACTGCGCCACCCTGGCCAGGACCAGGGCGAGGTTGTTCCGCCGCACGTCCGCCATGTTTCCCGGTGACCCGGCGTCGGACGGGGCAGTAGCAGGTGCCGTACTCGCCATGGCCGCTCTCCTTGGATTCGATGCGGGTCCGTCTCCGGCCCCTATTGACCCTAGCGTAATCACGCTTATATAGTTCAAGCGATAAACTAACTTGCCGAACCGGCGGCAAACTGACTGCAAGGACGCATCATGACACTCACTCCGACGCCCGCTGACAAGTTCACTTTCGGCCTCTGGACCGTTGGCTGGACCGGCGCCGATCCGTTCGGCGTCGCCACGCGCGCAGCCCTGGATCCCGTTGAGGCCGTGCACCGCCTGGCCGAACTCGGCGCCTACGGCATTACCTTCCATGACAATGACCTGGTGCCCTTCGATGCCACGGTTTCTGAGCGTGAGCTGATCCTCAAGAACTTCAAGGCGGCCCTTGCCGAGACAGGGCTGAAGGTTCCCATGGTGACCACCAACCTGTTCAGCCACCCGGTGTTCAAGGACGGCGGCTTTACCTCCAACGACCGCTCCATCCGCCGCTTCGCCCTGTCCAAGGTGCTGCGCAACATCGACTCCGCGGCCGAGTTCGGCGCCGAGACCTTCGTAATGTGGGGCGGGCGTGAAGGCAGCGAGTACGACGGGTCCAAGGACCTCTCCGCAGCCCTGGACCGGATGAAGGAAGGCGTGGACACCGCCGCCGCCTACATCAAGGACAAGGGCTACAACCTGCGCATCGCCCTCGAACCCAAGCCCAATGAGCCCCGCGGCGACATCTTCCTTCCCACCGTCGGCCACGGACTGGCCTTCATTGCCCAGCTCGAACACGGCGACATTGTGGGCCTGAACCCCGAAACCGGACACGAGCAGATGGCCGGGCTGAATTTCACCCACGGCATCGCCCAGGCCCTGTGGGCCGGCAAGCTCTTCCACATCGACCTCAACGGCCAGCGCGGCATCAAATACGACCAGGACCTCGTGTTCGGCCACGGCGACCTCACCAGCGCCTTCTTCACCGTGGACCTGCTCGAGAACGGCTTCCCGGGCGGCGGTCCCCGCTACGAAGGTCCGCGCCACTTCGACTACAAGCCTTCCCGGACCGATGGCTACGACGGCGTCTGGGAATCCGCGAAGTCCAACATGAACATGTACCTGCTCCTGAAGGAACGCGCACTGGCCTTCCGCGCCGACCCCCAGGTCCAGGAAGCCCTCACCACCTCCGGCGTCTTCGAGCTCGGCGAGCCCACCCTCGCCGCCGGTGAAACCACCGCCGACCTGCTGGGCGACACCACCGCCTTTGAGGACTTCGACGCCGACAAGGCCGCCGAACGCTCCTTCGCGTTCGTCCGGCTCAACCAGCTCGCCATCGAGCACCTCATGGGCGCCCGCTAAAGCGAGCGCTTACGCCGCTCAGGCAGCCGCCGGGGCCGGGGGCCGCGGCCGGGGCGCCCGGCCGGGCGCCGGCCCGGCGGGAAAAAATAAAAATTAATAAACGAGCCGAAGCGGCCCCCCCCCCCCCCCCCCCGCGGGGCCCCCCCACCCCCCGCGGCCCCCCCCCCCCCCCCCCCCGCCGCCCCCCCCCCCCCCCCCGGGGGGGGCCCCCACGGCGGCTTTTCTCGAAAAGGAATCTTCAATGCCCCTCGTCGCCGGAATCGACAGTTCCACCCAGTCATGCAAAGTGGTGATCCGTGATGCGGACACCGGAGCACTGGTCCGCCAGGGCCGTGCCAGCCACCCTGATGGCACCGAAGTCCACCCCGACCACTGGTGGACTGCCCTGCAGGAGGCAGTGGCAGCGGCTGGCGGACTGGACGACGTGGCAGCAGTGTCCGTTGGCGGCCAGCAGCATGGCATGGTCTGCCTGGACAGCGAAGGTGGAGTAGTCAGGCCTGCGCTGTTGTGGAATGACACGCGCAGTGCCGGTTCGGCTGCGGACCTGATCAAAGAAGCGGGCGACGGCGATGCTGCCGCTGGCGCCCGCTACTGGGCTCAGGCTACAGGCACTGTCCCGGTAGCGTCGCTGACACTCACCAAGCTGCACTGGCTGGCCGCCAACGAGCCGGAGAACGCGGCACGGATCGCGGCGGTGTGCCTACCCCATGACTGGCTGTCGTGGCGGCTTCTGGGCTACGGCGAGGGCAGCGGCCAGGAAGGCCTGGCGGCCCTGAGGACTGACCGCTCCGATGCTTCGGGAACGGGTTACTTCTCGACGGCGACAGGTGAGTATCTGCCGGAGGTCCTGAAGTCCTCGCTGGGGCACGTTCCGCTGCTTCCCAAGGTGCTGGGCCCGCTGGATGTCGCAGGCAAGACTCCCGCCGGCGCCCTCGTGGCCCCAGGGGCCGGGGACAATGCCGCTGCAGGGCTGGGAGTGGGTGCAGGCCTGGGCGACGTGGTCATGTCGCTTGGCACCTCGGGAACAGTGTTCGCCGTGTCGGCTACCCCGGCCGCCGATGCGTCCGGGCTGGTGGCCGGGTTCGCCGACGCCGCAGGGCACTACCTCCCCCTGGTGTGCACGCTGAACGCCACCCGCGTTTTCGATGCCACCGCTGCGCTGCTGGACGTCAGTATCGGGGAGTTCAACGACCTGGCGCTGTCCGCCGAAAGCGGCGCCGGCGGCCTGACCCTGGTGCCCTATTTCGACGGCGAGCGCACGCCCAACCTGCCGGATGCCACCGGCTCACTGCACGGCATTACGCGCGCGAACTACACGCCTGCCAACCTGGCGCGCGCCGCCGTCGAAGGCGTTGTTTGCTCGCTGGCAGACGGCCTGGCGGCCCTGCAGGCACAGGGTGTTGAAGCCCGCCGCATCATCCTGGTGGGCGGCGGGGCACAATCGGCTGCGGTGCAGGAGGTGGCGTCACAGCTGCTGGGGATCGACATCACCGTGCCGCGTCCCGGCGAGTACGTGGCCGACGGCGCCGCCCGCCAGGCCGCAGGGGTACTCACCGGGCACTTCCCGCAGTGGGCGCTTGACGCCGTCGACCTCCCCGCAGGCAAGGACGACGCCGGCGTGCTGGCCCGCTACCGCCGGTACGCCTCGCTGTACGCCTAAGTACCAGTCGCAGGAAAGAACCCGGACCGCACATGCGGTCCGGGTTCTTTTGGTGGGGCGCAGGCTCCTGCCGTGACGTTAGCAGGAGCCCGCGGTCTGGTCAGGACATCCAGAGTGGGTCAGGCGTACGGGAGGACAAGCTCCGCGTAGCGCTCCTTCACCGTGGACAGGACCGTGTTGCCGTCCGTGTCCCAGATGTCCTGGTTGAAGATTTCCACTTCGATGTCACCGGTGTAGCCGGCGTCGCGCACCCAGGTGCCGATGGTGGCGAAGTCCACTACGCCGTCGCCCATGTATCCACGGGACAGCAGCGGATCGGCAGCGATGGGCATGTTGAAATCGCAGACCTGGTAGGAAGCGATACGGCCTTCCCGGCCGGCGCGTTCGATCTGCGCCTTCAGTTCGGGGTCCCACCAGACATGGAAAGTGTCGACGGCGACGCCCACGGCGGCGGCGTCGAACGGCGCCGCAAGGTCCAGGGCCTGGCCCAGGGTGGAAATCAGGGCGCGGTCCGCCGCGTACATCGGGTGCAGCGGCTCCAGGACCAGGCGGACCCCGTTCTCTTCTGCGAAGGGAACCAGGTCGGCGAGGCGGTCGGCGACCCGGCGGCGTGCAGCCACCACGTCCTTCTCCCCCGGAGCCAACCCTCCAACCACCAGGAACAGTTCCCGGGTGTCCAGCGCGACGGCTTCGAGGATGGCCGCGCGGTTGTCAGCGAGCGCTGCAGCCTGCCCCTCTGTGTCAGGTGCGGTGAGGAAGCCGCCCCGGCAGAGGGAGGAAACCCGCAGCCCGGCGTCCTTGATCAGGCGCGCGGCCTTGTCCAGCCCAGCCTCCTCCACGCGGTCCCGCCAGGGGCCGATTGCGGGGATCCCGGCGTTGACGCAGCCGTCGACCACCTGGGCGAGGGTCCACTTCTTGGTGGTGGCGCTGTTGATGGAGAGGCGGGCGAAGTCTGAAGTGCCGGTCACACGCCCACCCCGTTGATCCGCAGGTAGTCGGACATCCGGAACGCGGCCAGTGCCGGGTCCCGCAGCAGGCCGGCCTGGTCGGCCAGTTCGAAGGTCCGGGCGAGGTGGCACACGGAACGGCCGGAGTGCAGGCCGCCCACCATCTGGAAGCCGGGCTGCTTGCCGTTGAGCCAGGACATAAATGCGATGCCGGTCTTGTAGTAGAACGTGGGGGCGCTGAAGATGTGCTTGCCCAGTTCGCGCGTGGAGTCCAGGATTTCGCGTGCCTTGGCGGTGTTGCCGGCGTCGTAGTTCTGCAGTGCAACTGAGGCTGCCGGGTAAATGGCTGCGAAGATCCCCAGCAGGGCGTCCGAGTGGTGGGTGCCGTCGCCGTCGATCAGTTCGGGATAGTTGAAGTCGTCGCCGGTGTAGAGGCGCACGCCTTCGGGGAGGGCGGCGCGGAGGGCAACCTCGTGGCTGGCATCCAGCAGGGAGACCTTGACGCCGTCCACCTTGTCCGCGTTGTCCTTGATGAGGCCCAGGAACGTCCCGGTGGCGGTGGCAACGTTGTCGGATCCCCAGTAGCCGGCGAGGGCGGGATCGAACATGGTGCCCAGCCAGTGGAGGATCACCGGCTGGTCCACTTCCTGCAGCAGGGTGGAATACACCTTCAGGTAGTCGTCAGGCCCGGTGGCAACCTTGGCAAGGGCACGCGATGCCATCAGGATGACTTTGGGACCGGCCTCGGTGATCACGGCAATCTGCTCGCGGTAGGCCTCAAGCACGGCCTTGATGCCGGCTTCGCCGGCCGGCAGGGAGTCGATGTCCAGCTGGTCCGTGCCGGCGCCGCAGGAAACCAGGTCCCGGACCGATTTCCCGGCTGTCGCCGCGTTTCCGGCCGAGACCACCGAGGCCGCTTCAACGCCGGTCCGCTTGATGAGCTGCTGGGTGGCTGCCCAGTCAAGGCCCATGCCCCGCTGGGCGGTGTCCATGGCGTCTGCCACGCCGAGCCCGTAGGACCACAGCTCATGGCGGTAGGCCATGGTCGCGTCCCAGTCGAGCCGGGCGGGGGCGCCGGGGGTGTTGTCAGCGAGGACTTCGGGGATGACGTGCGCGGCAGCGTAGGCGCGCCGGGCAGTCAGCGGGGCCGTCGGGCGGGCCCAGGAGGTGCCGCCCTGCAGCCGGTATTCGCGGGTGCCGCCGTCGTGGGAGGGAAGGATGAGCGAGGTCATTAGAGGGTGATCTCCGGGATGTCGAGGGTGCGGCGTTCATCGTTGGACTTCAGGCCGAGCTCGGCAAGCTGGACGCCGCGGGCGGCGGACAGCAGCCCGAAGCGGTGCTCGCGGCCGGCCACGACGTCGCGGAGGAACTCTTCCCACTGAAGCTTGAAGCCGTTGTCCAGCTCGGCGTTGGCGGGGACTTCCTGCCACTGGTCACGGAAGGACTCGGTGACGGGCAGGTCGGGGTTCCAGACCGGTTTGGGGGTGTGGGCGCGCTGCTGGGCAACGCACTTGTTCAGGCCGGCGACGGCGGAGCCGTGGGTACCGTCCACCTGGAACTCCACCAGTTCATCGCGGTACACGCGCACTGCCCAGGACGAGTTGATCTGGCCGATGACTTCGTCGCCGCCCGGGGTCTCGAGCTCGAAGATGCCATAGGAGGCGTCATCCGCCGTGGCCTTGTATTCCTTGCCGGCTTCGTCCCAGCGTGCCGGGATGTGGGTGGCGGTTTTGGCGTTGACGCTCTTGACCTTGCCGATGATGCCCTCAAGGACGTAGTTCCAGTGGCAGAACATGTCCGTGGTCATTCCGCCGCCGTCTTCCTTGCGGTAGTTCCAGGAGGGGCGCTGCGCTGCCTGGATGTCGCCTTCGAAGACCCAGTAGCCGAACTCCCCGCGGATGGACAGGATGCGGCCGAAGAAGCCTTCGTCCACCAGGCGGCGGAGCTTGACCAGGCCGGGCAGGTAGAGCTTGTCGTGGACGACGCCGGCCGTGACGCCGGCTTCTTTGCCGATGCGGGCAAGTTCGATGGCCTCTTCAAGGGTTTCGGCCGTGGGCTTTTCGGTGAAGATGTGCTTTCCGGCGAGCATTGCCTTCTTCAGTGTGGCTGCGCGGAGGCTGGTCATGGACGCGTCGAAGATGACGTCCACGGTGGGATCGTTGATGACCGAGTCCAGGTCCGTGGTCCATTCAGCGACCTTGTGCTTTTCGGCCAGTTCGCGGATCTTGGCCTCATTGCGGCCAACGAGGATGGGTTCGACCTGGACCCGGGTGCCGTCTTCCAGGGTGAATCCGCCGGCATCGCGGATGGGAAGGATGGAACGCAGCAGGTGCTGGCGGTAGCCCATCCGCCCGGTGATGCCGTTCATGGCGATGCGGATGGTTTTAGTTTCGAAGCCCATGTGTCCTCCACGGTGAGTGAGCAGTTGTACTCAAGCTGGTCTGGGAAAGCGCATTCCCACTACGTCCATGATGCACCGTCCGGGTAACACTTGGCAAGCGCTTTCCGGAAGAACTTCAAACTGCCATAATGTGGTGACCCCTTATTGGCCCCCTTTATCCAGGAGATCCCGTGGCTGCAAGTACCCTGACCGAGGTGGCCCGGCTGGCCGGAGTCTCCCCCGCCACCGCGTCCCGGGTGTTGAACGGCTCTGCACGCAAGCCGGGCAAGGACATTGCGGACCGGGTGCGCCAGGCGGCCGACTCCCTGGGCTACATCCCCAATGCCCAGGCCCAGGGGCTTGCGAAATCCAGCTCGGGCCTCATCGGCCTGATCGTCCACGACATCGCCGACCCCTACTTCGCCGCCATAGCCAGGGGCGTCCAGGCTGCCGCCCGGGAACAGCGCAAGATGGTGCTCCTGGCCACCACCGGCGGGGCCCCCGGCGAGGAGCGCGAAGCCGTGGCGGCCTTCGCCGCCCGGCGTGCGGACTCGATCGTGATCGCGGGCTCCCGCTCGTGCAGGACCGAGGACCAGGACGATAACGCTGAACTTGCGGCGGAGCTTGACCGGTATTGCCGCAACGGCGGCCGGGTGGCCGTGGTGGGGCACCCCGTGGTGGGCGCAACCGCTGCTGAGGGCTACCACGTGGTGGCCGTCCCCAACCAGGAGCTCGCAGGGGCCCTGGCAGGTGAACTTGCTGCCGGCTGGGACGGTGACTTCGTCATCATCGGCGGCCCGGAAGGCCTCCTGACATCCGATGACCGGGTCCGCGGCTTCCAGGAAGGCCTGGCCCGGGCAGGCCGCGCACCCGCCGAAATCCTGCGCACCGCGTTCAACCGTGCGGGCGGCTATGAAGCCGGCCTCACGCTGGCAGCCCGGATCAAGGCCGGCGGGAAGGGCGCCGGGGACGGCGCGGCCCCAAGGCTGTGCATCTTCGCCGTCAACGACGTCATGGCCATCGGCGCCTCGGCGGCACTGCGCGCTGAAGGACTGCGGATACCCAGGGACGCCACGATCGCCGGCTTCGATGACATCGAGACACTGCGGGACTTCCGCCCTGCGCTGTCCACCGTGCGGCTGCCGCTGGAGGAGATTGGCCGGCTTGCAACACAGGCCACGGGACCCGCCACCGGCAGCAGCGATGCCGACGCGGACGGAGAGCAACCGACCGTCAGCGGTCAAGTGACGCTCCGTCGCAGCACCGAGGCGGTGGCCTAGGCATGGCGGCCGCGCTGACCGCCGTCCCCGCACGCCATTCCGCCGGACCCAAGGGTGCCGGCACGAACAGGCCAGCCATCCTGGTCCTGCCCGGCGGCGGCTATGCGCGCCAGGCGGACCACGAGGCGGAGCCGGTGGCCGAGTGGCTCGCCGCGCTGGGAATCCATGCGTTCGTTCTGAGGTACCGCGTGGCACCGGACCGGCACCCGGCACCCCTGGAGGACGCTAAGGAAGCCATGCTGCACATCCGCAACGGATCCCACGGCCTCGCCGTGGATCCGGACCGCGTGGGCGTCCTTGGATTCTCCGCCGGCGGGCACCTTGCCGCCACTTTGTCCACGGCCACGCCAACCGGAAGCGTCCACCTGGACGTGCCGGAGGCCGTCCCGGCCCTAACGGTGCTCTGCTACCCCGTGGTGTCCTATACGCAGTCCGTACACCAGGGCTCCGTGGACAACCTCCTCGGCAGCGCGCCGCCGTCGGACCTCCTCACCCAACTCTCCGCAGAACGGCACGTGAACGCCGCAACGCCTCCGGCATTCCTCTGGCACACGGCGGATGATGCGGCCGTCCCGGCCAGCCACAGCCTGGACTACGCAGGGGCACTGATGACCGCGGGCGTTCCTGCTGAACTGCACGTCTTTCCCCGCGGGCGCCACGGCCTTGGCCTCGCGGCGGAGGAACCCGGGCCGGACCAGTGGACACAATTGTGCGCCGCCTGGCTGGACCGTGCGGGCTGGACCTCCGGACCTTCTACAGCGGACAGTCCGGACTAGGCCAGTGCCCTGATGGTCCAGGACGCCGCATGCGACTCGCCGGGCTTGAGGTGGAGCAGGTCAGTCCCCGAGTTGAAGGCATCCGGCGGGCAGGTCATGGGCTCCACGGCCAGTCCCAGCCGGTCCGGACCCACGGGCTTGTCCGCGGTGTGGACCTGTACCCAGGGCCACTCGGCGCCCCACTCCAGTTCCACGCCCGTTCCCGCTGGATCCTGCAGGCGGACGCGGGCCATCCCCTGTTGGTCCCGTGAGACTCCGGTGAAAGCGTGGTCGATTTTCAAGGAACCGATCCGGCGGGGGCTGCGGAAGTCGAACTCATGCCGCTCCACACTCTTCATCCCCGTGGGAAGCAGCCGGTCCGGCGTCACCTCAAGGAATTCGGCTGCCGGCAGTTCAAGGATCCAGTCGTCCAGCTTTCCCTCCCCCGCAACCAGGTAGGGATGGGGGCAGGCACCGTAGGGGGCGGTGGCCCGGCCAACATTGATGGCCTCTACCGTGCTGCGCAGCCCGTCAGGACCCAGCGAATAGGTAACGGAGACCTCAAGGTCCGACGGGTAGTGCGGGCCGGCTTCCACCCTGCAGGCAAGCACCACGGAGTCCGCGGCTGCCTGCCGCAACTCCCAGTCCAGTCCGGTTGCGAGCCCATGCAGGGCGGAGCCGCGCTCGGGTTCGTTGATCGCGGCTTCGAAGTCCTTGCCCGCGTAGGTGTACTTGCCGTCCGCCAGCCGGTTGGGCCAGGGCACGCAGATGACGCCCCGGTAGTCCGGGATGGGCCCCTCCGGAGCAAAGCCCACCACCAGGTCCCGTCCCTGGTGCCGCAGCCCGCGCAAAGCGCCCCCGCGGGTTGTGACCACCGCAGTGTAGGGGCCGCTGGCGATGCTGAGTTCCGTGGATGGCATGGGGTTCCTCTTGGCAGCCGGACGTTGTTGTTAGCGCTAACTAGCCTAGCGTAAATCTTCTCCAGCGCGGATCTGCAGAACCGCCTGCTGCGGGAGCGCGGCGCCCGCTGCTGCCGCTCCCCTGCGCTGGCTAAGGTTGCATCATGAACCACGGGGAGGCCGTGAATGGCCGCGTGCTCGCTGCCGTCCGCACCGGACTGCGGGAACGGGCCGATCCCGTACGGGCAGACGGCGCGGGGGCCTACCTGAAATCCACAATTCCCTGCCTCGGGGTGCGCGTGCCCGAGGTACGGCAAATCGTTTCAGCGGCGGCGGCCGGGGCTCCGTTCGACTCACCGGACCAGCTCCGGGCCACCGCCCTGGAGCTGTGGCGCGGCGCCGCTGCCAGGGAGGAGCGGTATGCCGCGATCGATCTCACCGCCAACCGCATGGTCAGCGGCGACATGGGGATGCTGCCTGTCTACGAGGAATTCATCCGCAGTGGCGCGTGGTGGGACCTTGTGGACGGCACAGTTGGACGGCTGTGCGGGCTTCTGCAGGCCAACCGCACCGAGATGACAGCAGTGCTGCTTGGCTGGAGCACTGATCCTGACTTGTGGATCCGGCGGGCGGCCATCCTGTCGCAGCTCAAGGCTAAAGCTGCAACTGATGCCGCACTGCTGGCGCGCATTGTGGACGCGAACCTGGCAGACCCGGAGTTCTTCATCCGGAAGGCCATTGGCTGGGCTCTGCGCGAGTACGGCAAAACGGATCCTGGATGGGTTGCCGCGTTTGTGGCTGCACATGCTGCCGCCATGAGTCCCCTGTCGCGGAGGCAGTCCGCCACCTGGCGCCGGTCAGATGACGGGGCGTTCGACGACGTTCTCGTGGGTCTTTCGGAACAGCCGGCGGGTGCGGGGATCCCAGAAGATCAGGTACAGGCCGAACAGCAGGCCGGTCACCGCGGCAGCCACGCGGGCCATTGCGAGCGCAAATCCCAGGTCCTCGGTCTGCAGGTAGGGGAAGACTTCCAGCTGGTCCGAGATTGCGTAGATCATGAAGAAGGAGACAACAAAGTAGAGCGCCTTGACCTGCCAGTCGTTCCTGATTCCGGTCACGGCGAAGAGCGGTATCAGCCACACGACGTACCAGGACTGGATCATGGGAGCCAGGAGGACCACCGCGGCAAAGGCAAGGGTGAGGCGGCGTATCAGTCGGTCATGGTCCCCGCGGAAGATCTGCCAGGCGATGACGCCCACGGCCAGAAGCTTCCCGGCGTCGGACACAAATCCCGCCAGGGTGGCGCCGTCGAGTCCGAACGAGTTCGCCAGTGAGGCGACCACCATGCCGATCAGCCCCACGGGCGCGTACCAGATGGAGATGCTTCCTGGCGCGGAGAGTCCGCTGATCCAGCCGAAGCCGAAACCGTTGACCATGCTCATTGCGGCCAGGATGCCCAGGCTCAGCGCTGCTGTCAGGCCCCAGTACGTGAACTTCCGGAGCCAGCCCGCGTCCTTGCCCGCCCACAGGAGACCAATGAACGGCAGGAACACGATGGTGATGGGCTTTACGGCGATGGAAAGAGTCACCAGGACAACGCCGCGGACAACCCTGTGCGTGGCGGAGTAATAGAGTCCGGCGAGCGCCAGTCCGATCATCAGTGCGTCGTTGTGGACGCTGGCGATAAAGTTTGTCAGGAACAGCGGGTTGGCGGCGGTGAGCCACAGGGCACGGTGCGGGTTGACGCCGTGGAGCTCAGCGAGCTTTGGAACGTAGATAACGCACAGGACAACTCCTGCCAGGGCCACCAGGCGGAACAGCATCACGCTGGCTTCGGGCTGGACGTTGGTGGACCAGACAACGAACTGCTCGATCCACAGGAAGAGCTGGCCGTAAGGAACGGGGGCTTCGGTCCACATCTTGTCCGCGCCCAGCTGGAAATAGTTGGACAGTGCCGAGATGCCGTTCTCGTACGGGTTGAAGCCCTCCACCATCAGCCGGCCCTGCCCGATGTACGCGTAGACGTCCCGGCTGAAGAGGGGCACGCTGAACATCATGGGCAGCCCCCATGCCGCCACCGCCATCAGGGTGGCTTTGCGGGCCTCGCCACCCCACACCCGGACCCTCTGCCCGAGCCTGAGCCAGGCGCGCACCAGGAGCATGCCTCCCACCGCCAGCAGGATGATCGAGAGCGCAACGCCGGCCGCTTCAGCACGCATCCAGATGAACAACGGCATCCGGCGGAGCTCCGACACCGGAGCCAGCCAGCCCACTCCCAGGGATCCGATCAGCATGAACATGGAGCCCACGAATCCGGCAAGGAGCGGGGAACGGGGATTATCCACTTCCGCACCGCCCGCTGCGGCAGTAGCGGCGGCCGCCGTCTCCCTCGTCGCAGGCACAGGCGCCGTCATCTCAGGAACGTCCAATCTTTCTCGTTTGCGGTTCCGCCTGGCGGGGAACCGGCCGGGGCGAGTCACCACGGGAGCGGCACGACCCGCCGCGTCTCCGAAATCCTAGCACCGGCCGGTGGCCGGGAGGTGAAACGGTAGGCTGGTCCGGTGCCTATATCTAACGAACGAATCGTCTGGATCGACTGTGAAATGACCGGTCTGGACATCAAGAACGATGCCCTGATCGAGGTGGCCGCCCTGGTCACCGATTCGGAACTGAACATCCTTGGCGACGGCGTCGATGTGGTCATCAAACCCGATGACGCCGCGGTGGCCCAGATGAACGATTTTGTCCGGGACATGCACACCAAATCAGGGCTCCTTAAGGAGCTGCCACATGGCAAGACGATGGCCGAGGCCGAAGCCGCCGTCATGGAGTACATCTCCAAGTGGGTCCCGGATCCGCGCAAGGCACCCCTCGGCGGCAACTCCGTGGGGACGGACCGCGTGTTCCTGTCCCGCGACATGCCCGCAGTGGTGGAGCACCTGCACTACAGGGTGATCGACGTCAGCACCATCAAGGAGCTCTCCCGCCGCTGGTTCGCCCGGGCCTACTTCCAGTCGCCGGCGAAGAAGGGCGGACACCGCGCCCTGGGGGACATCAAGGACTCCATTGACGAGCTCCGCTACTACCGCGAAGCTGTGTTCGTGCCTTCGCCGGGACCGGACAGCGCCACAGCCCAGCGGATCGCCAAGCGCATTACGGCGGCCGGGGATGCACCGGAAGCGTAATCTGCGCCACCTTTCGCGGATTTTTCCGTGAAATCGGCCAAAGTGGACAAAGCACCCCTGAAGAGCAGGTAAGCTATATGAGTTGCCTTTCCAGAGGGCCGGTTCGCCGGTAAATCTGCAGGCACATGGTGGGCTTAGCTCAGTTGGCAGAGCGCCTGGTTGTGGTCCAGGAGGTCGCGGGTTCAACCCCCGTAGCTCACCCTCACGGGACGGTATGTGCAGCCGTCCGCATAGGAGGGGGCGCCGGGGGGGGCGGGGGGGCGGGGGCGGAGGGTTGTATTTGTAGACAAATATTTATTTAGTCGAAAAAACAGCCCCCACCACCCCCCGACCGACCACGAGAA
>NZ_JAJOMC010000086.1 GCF_021129155.1 Arthrobacter sp. AK04 | reverse complement strand
CCCTCATCGCCCTCGCCCGGCGACGCTGCGACACCCTCTACGCCATGCTCCGCGACGGCACCCTCTACCAGGCAAAATCACCAACAGCAGCTTGACGAAGAACATAGGGACACTCTCACTTAAGGCGCCGTTTCCCCGGATGCTCTCTCACGTGTGAGAGAGCATCTGGGGTTTAAGCACATCAACTGAGAGGGTCCGGGGCAGCTACAGTCCGAGGATGGCCCGGGCGATCTCGTCGGCGTCCCGGAGCGTCCGCTGGCCGCTCCGGTAGGCAGGCTGGCCGGGCTGCACGGCTTCAGCGGCGATGGCTGTTCCCCACTGCGAGGACGAGAGCTGAAGGCCCAGCACGTAAAGGTTCCCGGTCACCGACCCGTTGGCCGCCACCGGCCGGTAGGGGTGGGGCACAACATCCAGGCCCGTGGACTGAACGGGTGCGCCCTCCGCCGTCATCATCAGCCGGGGCCTGGCGAGCCCGTCCGCGAGCAGCTGTTCAAGCACGGATGAATCATTCGCGGACACCCTGTTGCCGGGGGCGAGCGCCTCCACCATGGTCTTTGCCGTCACGGGCGGCCCGTCCACCCAGAGGGACGTGGCAGTGAACACGGCGTTCCTGCGGTCGACGCCGAATTTGGGGTCGGGCCCTGTGAAGCTGACAATTCCGGCGGTTGCGAGCGCTGCGAGCTGCTCCGAGCGGAGCGCCGGCGGCCCGCTGGCCAGCCCTTCCACGAAGGACTCGAACCAGCCACGCAGTCCGGCGACCCATGATTCGTCGGTGATGCCGCCGTCGGCCACTGCTGTTTTGAGGACAGCCCGGCCGCGGTGCAGGGCGCCGATGGCCATCTTCACCGGATCATCCTCGCCCAGGGCTGAGCGGCGGGCGTCGTCGAGCAGGTATTCGACGACGGCGGCGTCCAGCTGGGCGCGGGACGCGAAGGAGCGCCCGGCCAGCGGCGCGGCCAGCCCGGGCAGGTCCAGCCGGTGGCGCGGGCCCACGTGCACGGCCAGGACGCTCTCAACACTGTCCTCCCACTTGGCAGCGCTGTGGGCATGCGGGTGCAGCGCCTCTTCAAGCGCAGTGAGGAAAGCAGTGGCATCAGGGACCGCCCCGGGCTGCGAGCGCACCAGGGTTGAGTAGTACGCCCAGAGCGTGTCGCGGTGCAGCAGCGGCCAGAGGTCGTGGTCGAAGCCCGGCCGGATCCCGGCGGTCCGGAAACGCTCCAGGGCAGCTTCGGTGAGGTACCGAAGGGTGACCGACGCCGGGTAGTAGCCGGTGAGCGCCGCTTTGGCCCGGTACGGGGTCCCACGCCGTGAGGCGGCAATGATCAGCGGCTCCTGGCCGGATGGTTCATAGTCCAGCTTCCCGCCGTTGCTGACGAACTTCCCCCCGCGGCCCTCGGTGAGCTGTCCCATGGCATCGAAAAAGTTCAGGCCCATGCCGCGGACCAGCACGGGCTCACCGGCCGGGATGGCCGCCCACTCGACGTCGGCCGGCACCGCCGGTGGCAGGTACCGCAGGCCCAGCTGCACCGCCGCGCCCTGCAGCTCCCGCTGTTCCGGATTCAGCCGGGACGGGACGTGCCCCAGGGCAAGCACCACGGCGTTGGTGTGGAGCGTGGCGCCACTTGCCAGGCCGACGTCGTACATTCCGTCCGCTGCCGGACGCACCGACTCCGCGGACGTTTCGTGGAATTCGATGGTGACGCCGTCGGGTGCCTTTTCCGTCAGCTCGTCCAGTGTGCAGCGGAGATAGCGGCCGTAGAGGGCCCGGCTGGGGAAGTCGCTGGATTCGAGGACGGCCAGTTCAGCCCGCTCATCAGCGGTGAGGGACGGCGACGGGTGTGCCTGCTGCAGCACCCGCCACTGGTCGAAAGTGGTCCCGGCGATGGGCGCGGCCAGGGCAGGGTCCTGCGGCACCAGCGTGGGGTAGAAGGACTGCGTGTTCATCAGGTACAGCCGTGACTGCTGCGGCTGCCACACGTGCCCGGGCCCTGCCGGGTAGGGGTCGATAACGTCGATGTGGAGCCGCACGGCACCGGTACCGGTTTCGGCGAGCGCGGCGCTGTTGGCGAGCGCGGCGGTGTTGGCGAGCAAACGTTCCAGAACGCTGGTGCCCCGGGGACCCGCACCGATGATGGCGGTCCGGATGCTCTGCGTTTTTTCCACGGCATCCAGCGTACGGGCTGAACGCGTGACTTGCCCGCCGGCAGCTAAGTTGTTTGGATGGCCCAATGACCACCACTGCAGCTGATTCAGCGCCCGAGCCCGTCGACGAGAATGTCTGGCTGGAGGAGATCTACGGCGAAGAGCAGCTTGCCTGGGTCAAGGAGCAGAACTCCCGCACCGAAGATCTGCTGGAGGACACGGACTACGCCGAACTCGAAGGAAGCATCCTGGAGGTGCTGGACTCCACGGACCGGATCGCCATGGTGGGCAAGCGCGGGGACTGGTACTACAACTTCTGGAAGGACCAGCACAACCCCAAGGGCCTGTGGCGGCGCACAACGTGGGAGAGCTATTGCACGGATTCCCCCGAGTGGGACGTGCTGCTCGACGTCGATGAGCTGGCTGCAGCCGAGGGCCGGGAGTGGGTCTTCCACGGTGCAACCTTCCTGCGCCCCGGCGCCGGCGAGCCCTATCGGCTGGCCCTGCTGGCGCTCTCCCCCGACGGCGGTGATGCGAACCGGTACCGGGAGTTCGACGTGGAGAGCCGGACGTTCGTGGACCCGGCCCAGGGCGGTTTTGACCTGCCGACGGCGAAGGGCAACGTGTCGTGGCTGGATGGGGACACGCTGCTGGTCGCCTCCACCGCGGACGGGCTGCCGAAGACCGCTTCTTCCTACGCCCGGACAGCGGTCACGCTGAAGCGCGGCGCCCCGCTGGCCGATGCGCCACGGCTGTTCGAGGTTCCCGAGCAGCACATGATGGCCGTGGTGGCGCACGACTCCACTCCCGGATACGAGCGGACCTTCGCCGTTGACTACATCGACTTCTTCAACCGGAAGAACCTGGTGCTGCGGGACGGTGAATGGGTGCAGATCGATGTGCCCACCGATGTGAACGTCAGCGCGCACCGGGAATGGCTCTTGTTCCGGCCACAGCAGGACTGGGTGGTTGGCGAATCCATGTACCCGGCCGGCTCACTGCTTGCCTGCGGGTTCGAGGACTATCTGGCCGGTGCACGGGAGCTGGCGGTGCTGTTTACCCCCGACGCCCACACGTCGCTGCAGTCCTGGAGCTGGACCCGGAACTTCCTGCTGCTCAACCTCCTCACGGATGTTTCGTCCGAAATCCGGGTCCTTGATCCTTCCCGCCCGGCAGACGGTCCGGGCGGCGCCTGGGCCTCCACGCTGCTCGATGCCTGCCCGCCGCTGCACGACGTGAACGCCTATGCGGTCGACGATGAGGACGAGGCAGCGTCCGACGGCGGTGCGGGTGACGACTTCTGGCTCGTCGCCACCGGGTTCACCACTCCCACCACCCTGATGCGCGGCACCCTGGAGCGGACCGCTGACGGGACAGACGGCGTGGCGAGCCGGCACGCCGAGGTGAAGGCATCGCCGTCGTTCTTTGCTGACGGCGACTATGAAGTGCAGCAGCATTTCGCCGTATCCGATGACGGAACCCGCGTCCCCTACTTCCAGGTGGCCCCAAGGAACCTGCCGCTGGACGGGCAAAATCCCACGCAGCTTTCCGGTTACGGCGGGTTCGAGGTGTCCCGCACGCCGGCCTACAGCGGGACGGTGGGCAGGGCATGGCTGGAGCGCCGGACCTCGATGCCGGCCGGCGCCGACGGAGATGCTCCCCATTCCCGCGGCGGGGTCTACGTGGTGGCGAACATCCGCGGCGGAGGCGAGTACGGGCCGGCCTGGCACCGCGCGGCGCTGCAGGAGAACCGGCACAAGGCCTACCAGGACTTCGCCGCCGTTGCCCGGGACCTCATGTCCCGCGGCGTCACCTCCCGCGAACGGCTGGGCTGCGTGGGCGGATCCAACGGCGGGCTGCTGGTGGGCAACATGCTGACCCGATACCCGGAGCTGTTCGGTGCCGTGTCCTGTGGTGTGCCGCTGCTGGACATGCGCCGCTACACGAGGCTGTCCGCCGGCCACTCCTGGATTGCCGAGTACGGCGACCCTGACGTCCCGGAGCAGTGGGAATACATCAGGACCTTCTCCCCCTACCACCTGCTCAAGGACGGGGTGGAATACCCGGAAACGTTCATCTGGACCGCAACCTCCGATGACCGGGTTGGTCCCGTCCAGGCGCGCAAGATGGCCGCTCGGATGCTGGCCATGGGCATTCCGAACGTCTGGTTCCATGAAGCTTTGGAGGGCGGGCACGCCGGAGCGTCCGACAACCGGCAGGCAGCCGCCCTCCAGGCACGGAGCCAGCACTTCCTGTGGAAAGCCCTGGCTGGCGGCCTGGGGTAGCGGTGGGCCTGGACCTGCGGCGGGCGGAGCCTGCTGACGTTGAACGCCTGGCGGAGATCCATGCCCGCTGCTGGCAGGAGACTTACCGCGGGATGCTGTCTGACGGGTTCCTCGCCTCCCGGGTCCCCGCCGACCGCCTGCCTCTCTGGCGGCACCTGCTGGAGGCAGCCGAACCGGCGGATGTGTGGGTGGCGTGCGACGGCGGCACCCTGGTTGGTTTTGCGGGCGTCCGCCACGTGCCTGCCGGTGATGCAACGCATGCTGCCCCTCCGCCGTCGGCCGGAGACCTGGAACTTTGGGGTCTGTACCTGTTGGCGTCGCACCAGGGGCTGGGGCTGGGACGCCGCCTCCTGGACGCCGCCCTGGGCACCAGCGCGGCGAGCCTATGGGTGGCAGCGGACAACGGGCGCGCCATTGGCTTCTACCGGCACTTCGGCTTCGAACCCGACGGGGCGGCGGACACGATCCCGGACTGGGAAAACCTCCGCGAAATCAGGATGGTCCGGGGCGGGCAGGCCCGGAAGTAAGGCAGGCAGGACGCCGGCAGCGGGCAACCGCTAAGCGCTGTGGGCAGTGCCGGTGGTCCGTTTTGCACTGCATGGCCCGTTCTGCGTATCCTTGGTGGGCTAGGAATAGCAATTGGAGACGTGCCAGAGCGGCCGAATGGGCTTCACTGCTAATGAAGTGTGGGGCACAACTCCACCGGGGGTTCAAATCCCCCCGTCTCCGCGTTTTGGCCCCGGTCCTGGACCGGGGCCTTCTTGCGTTCCCGGGCTTTTTGCGTTCCCGGGCTCTTTGGGTTCCCGGACGCTTGCGTTCCGGGCATGTGCCTTCCGTGGTGTTCCTTCCTGGTTCGTCCGGGGTACGGACACCGGGCGCCCTGCATGTTCTGTCGGTGGCAGGATGAACGGATGGCAGCAAGCAACACCGCGGATGGGACGCCCGGGGCCGCGCAGGCATGGAGTCCGCGCCTGGCCCTCCTGGTGGCCGCCACCTTCTTTATGGAGTTCCTCGACGGCACGATCCTGACCACGGCCATCCCCAATATCGCTGCCGACTTCCGGGTGCCGGCCCCGGACGTCAACATCACCATGACGGCCTACCTGCTCACCGTTGCCATGGGCATTCCGCTCAGTGGCTGGCTTGCAGAACGGTTCGGCGCCCGCCGGGTCTTTTGCCTTGCCATCGCCATCTTCACGGCCGCGTCACTCGCGTGTTCGCTCAGCCAGGACCTCACCGCGCTCACCCTCAGCAGGATCGCCCAGGGGTTCGGCGGCGCCATGATGGTTCCCGTCGGAACCCTCGTAGTCCTTCGCGGGACACCCAAGGCCGAACTCCTGCGCGCCACCGCCTTCCTGGTATGGCCCGGGCTGCTTGCACCCGTCCTGGCTCCACTGGTTGGCGGTGCGCTGACTACGTACCTGTCCTGGCACTGGATCTTCCTGATCAACCTTCCCCTGGGTGCGGCCGCCTTCCTGGCTGCACTCCGGCTGGTGCCTGCAGAAGCGGGCGACGGCGGGCGGCGGCTGGATTGGCCGGGGCTGGCCCTCACCACTCTCGGCGTGGGGGCACTCGTGGTGGGCCTGGAACTGGCCAGCACCCACCCGGACACTCCCTGGGCTGCCCTAAGTGCCGGATCCGGTGCGGTTGCCCTGGCCAGTGCAGTGCTCTGGATGCGCCGGGCCCGCACGCCGCTATTTGACCTTGGAGTGTTCAGCGCCCGCACGTTCCGGGCAATGGCCACCGGCGGGTTCGCCTACCGGCTGACCATCAGCTCCGTCCCGTTCCTGCTGCCGCTGATGTTCCAGACGGGGTTCGGCTGGTCCCCGCTGCATGCCGGCGCCATGGTGGCTGCGGTTTTTATCGGCAACATCGGCATCAAACCGGCTACAACTCCCCTGATCCGGCGCTTTGGCTTCAAGGCGATGCTCGTGTTTGCCTCATTGGCCTCCGCAGCCACCTTCGCCCTCTGTGCCCTGCTGACCGCGGACACCCCCGAGCCGCTGACCTTCGCACTGCTGGTCTGCAGCGGGGCTTTCCGCTCCATCGGTTTCTCCGCCTATGCGTCCGTCCAGTATGCGGACATCGCCCCTGCGCAGCTCACCTCGGCCAACGTAGTCTCAGCAACCCTGGTCCAGCTCGCCGCTGCTGCCGGCATCGCCGTGGGTGCCCTGCTCATCCGGCTGTTCGATGGGCTCGGCAGCTTTCCCGACGCCGCCGGCCCCTTCCGCGGGGCATTCCTCGCCATGGCGGTGCTGATGCTGGCGAGCACCGCGGACAGCCTGTTCCTGCCCCGGCATGCCGGGGCGGAGGTCAGCCAGCGCAAAACCCAGCCGGCCTGAAGCAGCCATGAGCCGGGGCGTTTATTCGGTTTTGCCGTCCGCATGCTTGAAGCCGGCGCTTGAGGCCGGGCGGCTTAGTATCGGGCTTGAGGGCCCGGCATGACGTCGTGCCCTGACGTTAGGCGGCCTGACGTTATCCAGCCTGTCCCCATCCAGCCCCGTCAGCTAAGCCCCCGTCAACCATGCCTTAGCCGGCCTGCGCCAGGACCAGGGGAATCACAGCTCCCGCACCGGCCTGGCGAAGGGCCCGGCCGGCAACTGTGAGCGTCCACCTGCTGTCCACGATGTCGTCTATCAGCATCACGCTGCCGCCCTGCAGGGAGCCCAGAGCCGCCTCAAGTTCGGGCCCCGGTACCAGGCGGTCCCACACACCAGCGAGGCGGTAGGCGCTGTTGCCGCCCCGGCTTCCGGTGGGCCCCCCATGGGCCAGCTGCAGCTCGCCCAGGTACGGGATGCGCCCAATCTCGGAAATGCCCATGGCAAGGGAACGCACCAGCTCCGGCTTGCCGCGCGAGGGGACGCTGACGATGGCGGCGGGGCGGCCCACACCGCTCCAGCCGGGGTTGCGTGAGTCTCCGGCGCCCCACTCGCGCAGGACCTGGACGCACGCCTGCAGCATGCCTGGATCAACCGCCCGGTCCGCCGCGCCGGCCGCGAACAGCTCGCGCAGTGCGCCGCCCCAGCCAAGATCGGTCAGCCTCGCCAGGACGCGTCCCTCGGCGAGTCCTTCGCCCGGTTTGAGCTTTCCCTTCACGGGAACTCCCAGACGGTCCATTCCGCTGGGCCACTGTAGCCGCGCCTCCAGCACCCCGCCTGCCCTGCTGAGGGTCTGGCTGGCCGCGGCCGTGGCTTGTTCAGCAATATCTGCCCGGAACCACTGCCCGGCGCAGTTGTCGCACCGGCCACAGGCGTGCGCGGTCTCGTCGTCCAGGACGGAGGTGATGTATTCCATCCGGCAACCGGCCGTGTCCTGGTAAATCACCATGGAGTCCTGCTCGTCCACGCGGGCCTCGGAAATGCGCTGGTACCGCTCGGCATCATAAATCCAGGGCTGGCCGGTGGACCGCCAGCCACCGCCCACACGTTCCACTGCACCGTCCACCGAAAGGACTTTCAGCAGCAGTTCCAGCGGGGTGCGGCGAAGGTCAACCCGCGCTTCCAGGGCAACTGTGGAAAGTGCAGTGCCGGCATCTGCCAGGGCGGTAAGGACGGCCGCGGCCTTCTCTTCAGAGGGCATGGAGGCTGTGGCGAAGTACTGCCAGATGTCGCGGTCCTCCGGGCCGGGAAGCAGCAGGACATCGGCGTTGGCTGCCCCACGACCTGCCCGCCCCACCTGCTGGTAGTACGCAACGGGGGAGGATGGTGCGCCAAGGTGGACCACAAAACCCAGGTCAGGTTTATCGAACCCCATGCCCAGTGCCGAGGTGGCCACTAGGGCCTTTACCTGGTTGTCTTTGAGGAGCTGTTCTGCCCGCTCCCTGTCGGCGGGGTCGGTGCGGCCCGTATAGGCAAGCACTTCGTGGCCGGCCTCGGCCAGCAGCCGGGCAGTGTCCTCCGCTGCGGACACCGTCAGCGTGTAGATGATCCCGCTGCCTGGAAGGTCAGCGAGGTGGGTCAGCAGCCAGCCCAGGCGCTGCTTGGCGTCGGGAAGGGACAGCACGCCAAGCCGCAATGAATCCCGGCCAAGTGCACCGCGAATGGTCAGGACGCCGGCCCCCAGTTGCTCTTCGATGTCGTGCACAACCCGTGAGTTGGCCGTGGCGGTGGTGGCGAGCACCGGGACCGTGTCCGGCAATTGGGTGATGAGGTCCGCAATCCTGCGGTAGTCCGGGCGGAAGTCGTGGCCCCAGTCGGAAATGCAGTGGGCCTCGTCAATCACCAGCAGGCCGGTCCGGCGGATCAGTTCCGGCAGCTGGTTTTCACGGAAGGAAGGGTTGGTCAACCGTTCCGGGGACACCAGCAGGACGTCCACCTGGTCAGCGGCCAGCTGTTCGCGGACGCTGTCCCACTCCAACTGGTTGGCGGAGTTAATGGCCACTGCGCGCACCCCGGCACGGGCGGCGGCAGCCACCTGGTCCCGCATCAGGGCCAGGAGCGGCGAAACGATCAGGGTTGGGCCAGCGCCCCTGCGGCGTAACAGCAGGGAAGCCACGAAATATACTGCCGATTTTCCCCAGCCAGTGCGCTGGACAACCAAGGCCCGCCGGCCGCCGTCGACCAATGCCTCGATTGCTTCAAACTGGCCCTCGTGGAAGCCGGCCGCCGGGTTGCCGACCAGTTCGCGAAGGACCTCGAGGGCCTGCGCGTGCGTGGCCGTGGAGGGAGGCACCTCAGTAGTTGCAGGGTCAGAGACGGCGGTTTCAGAAAGTGTTGGTTCAGAAAGAGCGGTTTCAGAAAGAGCGGTGGCGTGCTGGTTATCGACCATTGATTCAGTATCCCAGCCACGTCCGACACCCGGGAACGCGCTGCCGCCGCTATGTGGATTTCGAGCGTGGACCGGCCAGGGGCCCTAACTCCGGATGTGTTTATCCACAAACATAGCCCTCCCTCAATTGCCGGGCTCCGGCTTCACCGTAAGATAAAGCCCGTGACTAGCGAACAGACAACGGCTTTTGACCTTTCGGCATCCTTCAAGGCGTACGACGTCCGGGGCATCGTAGGCGAGTCCATTACCGCCGAAATCGTCGAAGCCGTGGGGGCCGCTTTCGTGGACGTCCTCAAGCTCGAAGGCCAGACCATCCTGGTGGGCGGCGACATGCGCCCCTCCTCCCCCGACTTCAGCAAGGCTTTCGCCAACGGCGCGGCCACCCGCGGCGCCAACGTTGAGCTGCTGGACCTGATCTCCACCGATGAGCTCTACTTTGCGTGCGGTTACCTGGACCGTGCCGGCGCCACCTTTACCGCCAGCCACAACCCCGCCGGCTACAACGGCATCAAGATGTCGAAAGCCGGCGCAGTGCCCATTTCCTCCGAGTCGGGGCTCAAGGACATCCAGGCGCTGGCCGAGCAGTACCTCAATGCGGGCTCCATGCCGGCTGCCGAAAAGCGCGGGCAGATCGGCGTCAGGGACGTACTCAAGGACTACTCCGAGTATCTCCGTAAACTGGTTGACCTTTCCGGCTCCCGTCCGCTGAAGGTAGTGGTGGACGCGGGCAACGGCATGGCCGGCCTCACCACGCCCGCAGTGCTGGGCGACACCCTGCTCCCCAAGCTTCCCCTCGACATTATTCCCCTGTACTTCGAGCTGGACGGATCCTTCCCCAACCACCCGGCCAACCCGCTTGAGCCAGAGAACCTCCGCGACCTGCAGGCGGCAGTAGTGGAGCACGGCGCAGACATCGGCCTTGCCTTCGACGGCGACGCCGACCGCTGCTTCGTGGTGGACGAGAAGGGCAACGCCGTATCGCCGTCCGCTATCACCGGCATGGTGGCCCGCCGCGAGATCGCCCGCGCAAAGGCACAGGGCGAAGAGACCCCCACGATCATCCACAACCTCCTCACGTCCCGGGCCGTGTCAGAGCTCGTAGAGCACGACGGCGGCCGGGCTGTCCGTACCCGCGTGGGCCATTCCTTCATCAAGGCCGTCATGGCAGAGGAGGGCGCGGTCTTCGGCGGGGAACATTCGGCACACTTCTACTTCCGCGACTTCTGGAACGCAGACACAGGCATGCTGGCGGCCATGCACGTCCTGGCCGCCCTGGGTGAACAGGACGGCCCCCTGTCCGAGCTGGGCCGGGAATACGAGCCCTACGTCAGCTCCGGCGAAATCAACTCCGAAGTGGATGACAAGCCCGCTGCCGTGGAACGCGTCCGCGCAGATTTCGCCAGCGAAGACGTCACCATCGACACCCTGGACGGCAGCACGTTCACGGCCAACGACGGCAGCTACTGGTTCAACCTGCGGCCGTCCAACACCGAGCCCTTCCTCCGGCTCAACGCGGAAGCCACCGACCAGGCCACCATGGAACGCATCCGGGACCGGGTCCTGGCACTTGTCCGGGCGTAGGCCAGCATGACGGAAAGCACGGGGCCCGCCACCGAAGAACAGGGATCCGGCCAGCAGCAATCCTGGCGTGACTCGGTGCCCGACGCCACCGCAACCGACCTGGAGAACCTCCTGGGCACAGGCGTCAGCGCCGCCCAGGAGCAGCTCCAGCGCAACGGCGGTTTCCTGCCCTTCGCCCTGACCGTACAAAACGACGGCGAGGTGCGGCTGGTAGCGGTCTCCCCGGCGGATGCCGATGAAGGTTCGGACGGGGACTTCGACGCAGAAGCCATGATCAGTGATCTCACCGCCCTGCTGCGGCAGAACCGGGAGGACTTCCGGGCCGCCGCGGTTGTGTGCGACATCCTGCTGGTCGAGGAGGACTCGGACGCCATCCACGTGGCGGCTGAGCACCGCGACGGCTCCGTCTTCGCAGCCGTTTTGCCCTACTCGGCCAATGCCGGGACGCAAACGTGGGAATTTGGTGACCTGGCCGCCGATGCCAGCGAACCCGCCATCTGGGTGGACTAGACCGGCGGCTCCCCATGAAGATCAACGCTTTTGCCGACGTGAGCCTCCGGGCGCTGATGGTGCTGGCGGCGGCACCCGGCGGTGCGTTGCTGACAACACAGAGCATTGCCGACTCGGTAGGGACCCCCTACAACCACGTCAGCAAAGCAATGACCAAACTGCGCAGCCTGGGACTGATCGAGGTGGTCCGCGGCCGGACAGGCGGCTCCCGGCTCAGCCACGCCGGCCGCGTTGCCACCGTGGGGCAGGTCCTGCGCCAGCTCGATACCCGGACCGATCCGGCGGACTGCGTGGCTCCTGGCGGCAACTGCCCGCTGATCAACGAATGCAGGCTCCGCGCTGCACTGGCCCGCGCCCGCGAAGCCTTCTACCAGGAACTCGATTCAGTCGTCATCGCGGACCTGCCGGGTTCCCGCCAAATGGCCCCGATCTTCAACATGATCGGGCTGCGCCCGGGCCTCTGACTCGGGGGACATTCAGCGGGACCTGCTCCCGCGGCGCGACACCTTCAGGAACTCCGGTTACAACACGATTTGCATCAATTTTCTACACGCTGTAGAACTTGAGGTATGAAAACCAGCATTTCATATGCAGGTATTCGCGAAGGCCGGACGAAGGCCCCGGTCACGACCTCAGGAGTTCCCATGCTCTCGGAAAAATCCCGTCCCGTCATTGAAGCAACGCTGCCCCTTGTTGGTTCACGGATCGGCGCCATCACGCCCAATTTTTATGCCCGCCTCTTCGCCGCCCACCCCGAACTCCTGGACGGCCTCTTCAGCCGCTCCAACCAGCGCTCCGGCAACCAGCAGCAGGCACTGGCGGGCAGCATCGCCGCCTTCGCCACCCACCTTGTAAACAACCCGGGCACGCTCCCCGAGACCGTCCTGTCCCGGATCGCCCACCGGCATGCCTCCCTGGGCATCACTGAACCGCAGTACCAGGTGGTCTACGAGCACCTGTTCGCTGCCATCGCCGAGGACCTGGCCGAGGTCATCACCCCGGAAATCGCCGAAGCCTGGACCGAGGTGTACTGGCTGATGGCCGACGCCCTGATCAAGCTCGAGAAGGGCCTCTACGCTTCGCAGGCAAATGACAAGATGTGGATGCCGTGGCGGGTGGCGGCCAAAACCCCAGCCGGCGCGGGCTCCATGACCTTCACCCTGGAACCGGCGGACGACACCCCCGTCACCGAGGCCCTGCCCGGCCAGTACATCAGCGTTAAAGTAACCCTGCCGGAAGGCCTCCGCCAGGTCCGCCAGTACTCCCTGTCCGGCGAGGCAGGCACCAGCCGCAGCTTCACCACCAAGCTCGACGACGGCGGCGAGGTCTCCCCCGTGCTCCACAACATCGTGCAGGTGGGCGACGTCCTGGAGATCTCCAACCCCTACGGCGAAATCACGCTCAAGGACGGCGACGGCCCGGTGGTCCTGGCGTCTGCAGGGATTGGCTGCACCCCCACCGCGTCCATCCTCCGTTCACTGGCGGAGGCCGGATCAGACCGGCAGGTGCTGGTGCTCCATGCGGAAAGCACCCTGGACAGCTGGGCGCTGCGCGGCCAGATGACGGACGACGTCGAACGCCTTGATGGCGCCGAGCTTCAGCTGTGGCTCGAACAGCCTGTGGCCGGAACCAAGGAAGGCTTCATGTCCCTGCGCGAGGTGGATCTTCCTGCCGACGCATCGCTGTACCTGTGCGGCCCGCTGCCGTTTATGAAGAACATCCGCAACGAGGCCATCAACGCGGGCATCCCGGCGACGAGGATCCACTACGAAGTCTTTGGTCCGGATATCTGGCTGGCCAGCTGATATGCAGGTCCCACCCTCTGGAGTTTTTGTCCAGATGTGCAGGCTTGGACGCCCCTGAAGTCTGCATATCTGGACAAAAACTCATGGCGGACGGCCGGGGGGGGGGGGGGGGGGGGGCGGGCGGCCGCCGGCACGGGCGCCGCGGGCGGCGCGGGGGCGGGGGGGGGGGGGCGGGGGGG
>NZ_JAJOMC010000085.1 GCF_021129155.1 Arthrobacter sp. AK04 | reverse complement strand
CCTCCCGCCGGGGGGGTGGTGGGTGGGGGGGCGGGCGCCCCGCCGGCCCCCCCCTCCCCCCCCCCCCCCCCGGCCCCCCCCCCCCCCCCCCCCCCCCCCCCCCCCCCCGCCTGCCGGACAGTGCCCAGGCTGACCTTGCGCTGGATGTCTCCGCCCTGTCCTCCATGTACCTGGGCGGGGTGTGTCCCGTCACCCTGGCCGCGGCCGGGCGGATCACGGAGAACACCCCCGGCGCCGCACTGAAAGCGCGGCAGATGTTCGCGGTTGAGCGGGCAACGCATTGCCTCACGCACTTCTAGGACCTCGGCTGGTCCCTGGCCCTGCATAACAGTGTCATTCCGCGGCAATACGGCGGAGAGTATGGTGGGCACTGCAGGGACCTCCGGTCCGGGACCAGCCGGGCGCTTGCCGGCAGCTGGGCAGTCGATTTGGACCTATGTGGGACGGACGCCATGGCGGTGGGATTCGGGAATTGGTCGTCGGGGCTCCGGGAATGGTCCCAATCCCTGGGCGTGGGCCTGGCCATGGTCACCCTGGCCTCCTCCCTGATTGCCGTGCCGCTGTCCGCTGCCGGGCAATTGAATCTCGCGGACGGCCAGGTGACCGCCTGGGTGATGACCATCTACACCGTTCCCTGTGTGCTGGGTATCGTCCTGACGCTCCACTTCCGCCAGCCCCTGCTCCTGACGGGCAACATCTTCGTACTGATCTTCATCGTGTCCCTCCAGGGGAGGGTGCCGTTTGCCGAACTTGCGGGCGCCTCCCTGGTGGCAGGGGCCGCGGTGGTGGCCATTTCCGCACTCGGGCTGGCGGATCACCTGGCGCGGCTGATTCCCGAACCTGTTGTGGTTGGCCTCCTGGCAGGATCCACGCTGCCATTCGTTGCCGGCGTCTTCACGGGTATGGGGTCGGAGCCGGCAGTGGTGGGCGCAGCCTTCCTGGCCTACGTCCTCGGCCGGAAGTACCTGGAAAGCCGTGTGCCGCCGATCTTCCTTGCACTCGCGGTGGGGATTGGGGCTGCTGCCGTTCTGGGCAAGTTTGGCGGTGCGGCAGCCGGTGTTGGACCGTCGCTTCCGCTGCTTACTGTTCCCGTCTTTACGTGGAGTGCAATCCTGACGGCAACCCCCGTGATGGTGGTGCTCATTGTCCTCCAGTCCAACGTCCCCTCGTTGATCTTCCTGCGGGGTGAACAGTACCGGCCGCCGGCCCGGCTGTTGGACTACGTGAGCGGTGCGGGGACCATGGCTGCATCATTCCTGGGCCCGGCGGGCGTTTCCCTGTCCCTGCCCGCGACAGCCATGGTGGCTGGTGCCGACGCCGGTCCGCACCAGTACCGGCACAGGGCCGTGGTCCTGGCGTATGCCGTGTTCCTGGCCCTTACCCCCTTGGCGGTATTCGCGGCCGGCGCTGCCGGCGTCCTCCCGCTTGAGCTGCTGGTGGCCATTGCGGGGCTTGCCGTGATCGGTGTCCTCGCCATGGCCCTGCGCCGGATCAGCAGCGGCCCGCTCACCCACGGGCCGCTGGTGGCTTTTGCCGTCGCCGTCTCGGATGTGTCAATGCTCGGACTGGGCCCTTACTTCTGGTCCCTGCTGTTTGGTGTTGCCGTGTCCTGGATCCTTGAACGGGACGGCATCCGTGAACTCCGGCTGCGGATCAAGGACTGAACCCCCTCCGGGGCGCACCCCGCTTTGACCCTCGTAACGGGCAACGACTAGAATGAACAGGCGTGTGTTACGTGTGCCCAGCTTGGGTTGCATGTCAACGCCGCGCAATCAGGATGACCCGGCAAATCCGCCGCGCTCCGCCTCCAGGTCAGTACCCGGAAGTGGTGGTCGCCTGATCAACTAACTATCCACAACGGAGCCCCTACTACATGACCATCACCTCCACCGAGAAGCCCGGTACCCCCGTAGTCGCCATTAACGACATCGGTACCGCTGAGGACTTCCTCGCAGCTGTCGACGCCACCATCAAGTACTTCAACGACGGAGACCTCGTCGAAGGTACCGTCGTCAAGGTCGACCGCGATGAAGTCCTGCTCGACATCGGTTACAAGACCGAAGGTGTCATCCCCTCCCGTGAGCTGTCCATCAAGCACGATGTTGATCCCGGAGACGTCGTCTCCGTTGGCGATCAGGTCGAAGCCCTGGTGCTCACCAAGGAAGACAAAGAAGGCCGCCTGATCCTCTCCAAGAAGCGCGCTCAGTACGAGCGTGCCTGGGGCGACATCGAGAAGGTCAAGGAAGAAGACGGTGTTGTCACCGGTACCGTCATCGAGGTCGTCAAGGGTGGTCTTATCCTCGACATCGGCCTGCGCGGCTTCCTGCCCGCATCCCTCGTCGAGATGCGCCGTGTGCGCGACCTGGCTCCGTACATCGGCCAGCAGATCGAAGCCAAGATCATCGAGCTGGACAAGAACCGCAACAACGTTGTTCTGTCCCGCCGTGCATGGCTCGAGCAGACCCAGTCCGAGGTCCGCTCCACGTTCCTCAACAAGCTGGAAAAGGGCCAGGTCCGTCCCGGCGTCGTTTCCTCCATCGTCAACTTCGGTGCCTTCGTGGACCTGGGCGGCGTAGACGGCCTGGTTCACGTTTCCGAGCTGTCCTGGAAGCACATCGACCACCCGTCCGAGGTTGTCGAGGTTGGCCAGGAAGTCACCGTCGAGGTTCTCG
The DNA here is from genome assembly GCF_021129155.1 of Arthrobacter sp. AK04. Taxonomy (GTDB): domain Bacteria; phylum Actinomycetota; class Actinomycetes; order Actinomycetales; family Micrococcaceae; genus Arthrobacter; species Arthrobacter quantipunctorum. The sequence goes on along the minus strand of NZ_JAJOMC010000085.1, from coordinate 11,199 downwards.
AGGTGGACCTGGACCGCGAGCGTGTTTCCCTGTCGCTCAAGGCTACGCAGGAAGATCCGTGGCAGACCTTCGCCCGCACCCACGCCCTCGGCCAGGTTGTTCCGGGTAAGGTCACCAAGCTCGTTCCGTTCGGTGCGTTCGTCCGCGTCGAAGACGGCATCGAAGGCCTGGTCCACATCTCCGAGCTGGCCGTCCGCCACGTGGAGCTGGCCGAGCAGGTTGTCTCCGTTGGCGACGAGCTGTTCGTCAAGGTCATCGACATCGACCTGGAACGCCGCCGCATTTCGCTGTCCCTCAAGCAGGCCAACGAGGGCGTCGACGCCGACAGCACCGAATTCGATCCGGCTCTGTACGGCATGGCCGCAGAGTACGACGAAGAGGGCAACTACAAGTACCCCGAGGGCTTCGATCCCGAGTCCAACGAGTGGCTTGAAGGCTACGAGAACCAGCGCGCCGCCTGGGAGCAGCAGTACGCTGACGCCCAGACCCGCTGGGAAGCCCACAAGAAGCAGGTTGCCCAGCACGCTGCCGACGACGCTGCAGCTGCAACGTCCGGTGACAGCGATTCCGGCACCACCAGCTACTCCTCGGAGCCGGCTGCTGAGTCCAACACCGGTGCAGGCACGCTTGCATCCGACGAGGCCCTCGCTGCCCTGCGCGAGAAGCTGACCGGCAACTAATTGCCGCCGGCCCGGTTTTCCGGGCCAACGCAACAGACCCCCTGCCCACAGGCAGGGGGTCTGTTGCGTTAACGCAGCTGCATCAACCGTCAAGCCGCGCGTCGCTGAGCGCGCCTTAAAGTCCGACGACGGCGCGGACCGTCCCGTCGTCGTCGTGCGTCAGGACGGCCCCGGCGGAGGCCAGGAGGTGCTGGGCACCGAGGTTGGCAGCCAGGGTTCGGGCTGTGACCCGGGAAAGCCCCGCCCTTCGTGCCTCCTCCAGCACCAGGCGCAATGCGGCGCCGCCCACGCCCCGGGACCGGAAGCTACGGCCAAGCCAGATGCCCGTATCGGCCACCGCGCCGCCAGGTCCGGATTCCGTGGTGCCGGATGTGATGCGGCGCAGCCGGATGGATCCGGCGAGGCTGCCATCGGCAAGGATTCCCCACGTCTTCTCCCCGGCCTCCCCGCCGAGGCCATGCGCTGCAGCCCGGTGGTAGCCCAGGAACCAGGCGGTCCGTTCCAGGTTCCACCCCGGGCCGCCCAGGGGTGGAGCCACCTCATCGGGGGAAGCATCGCGCTTTGCCAGGGCGAGGAGGTTGTCCAAGACCGCCTCATCCACGTCCACCAAGGACACCTCAGGGGAGTGGGACATCCACCCACTCCGTTCCCGCGGCCAGCAGCGTGGCACCACCGGCCGTCAGCAACTGCACCCGCTCCGCGGCGTCCGCAATTGCACCGGCGTCATCCGGGACCGCCACCTGCAGGACGGCGTGCCGCGCTTCATAGCTGGTGCCGGCCATGGCCAGCCCTGCGGCCCGCAGGTCGTTCTCGAGCTTCCCCGCCGCGGCGTGCGGCACCTCCACCGAGCAGATCCGGAGGCGGCTGCGGCGCACCAGCGGCGCCAGTGAAAGGGCCGAGGACACGGATTCGGAGTACGCACGCACCAGTCCGCCCGCCCCGAGCAGGACACCGCCAAAGTAGCGGACGACGACGGCGCTGACGTCACTGAGGTCGGCCGCCCCGGGCGTCGTCTCCCGTTTGGCCAAGGCTTCCAGCATGGGAACGCCCGCTGTCCCGGACGGCTCGCCGTCGTCATTGGAACGCTGGATGCCCCGGTCGGGCCCGATGATGAACGCCGAGCAATGGTGGCGGGCGTCGTGGAACTCGCGGCGGAGGCCGGCCACCAGGTCCCGCGCCGCGTCCTCGCTGTCTGCCCGGCGCAGCACCGTGATGAACCGGGAACGCTTGATCTCCAGTTCGTGGCGGAAATCGGAGCCCGGCGCCAGCGTGGTGTAACTGGTGGCCCTGCTCTCTTCCCCTTGCACCCGCCCAAGTCTAGGCCCAGGCCGCCCAAAGGATTAAGGCCCGGTTAAGGGGCCAGCGGGATTCTTGAAACACCAGGAGTTGGGCCCGGAGCAGGCCTGAACCACATTGGCTCAGGAAAACCATGCCATTCATGGTGAGTGGCACCGCACGAAAGGAGCAGTACAGTGTTCACGCTCAAGAGAAATCACCGCGTTTCTGCCCACAAAGCCGGACCGGCGGGTATGGAGAACGGGACGTCTGCGGGGGCGAAAAGAGGGAAGTTTGCCCTTTCCATCGCAACTGCAGCCGCAGCTTGTCTTTCAGGAGCAGTGCTTGCCACGCCGGCGCATGCCGCTACGACGATGGACGACAGCGGACTACGGGTAGCCACTACAGCCGCACCTTACAGTGAAGAGGAAATCCGAAGCCTGCAGCAGAGTGGTGACTTTGCTGGCGCCAGTTCCCGGATCACAGCCAACCAATACGCCATGGGCCACATGTACCAGAACAACTAAACGACGCCCTGGTCGAGGGTGACGGCAGGCCTTTAGTGCTGACGGTCTCCCCGGGCAGGGCGTTTTTGCGCCGACGTTCATTCAGGAGCCGGACCAACGTCGCGGCGGCGCTGCAACTGGCGCGGCCAGGATCCCGCGGAAGGTTCAGCAGACGCACCCTGCCCCGGCCAGGGGCAGGGCGGGTGGGGATTAGTGTGGTGGAGTGCTGAAGATCGGGTTGACGGGTGGAATCGCCTCAGGAAAGTCAGTTGTTGCTTCGCGGCTGCGCGAACGCGGTGCGGTGCTGGTGGACGCGGACGCCCTGGCCCGCGAGGTGGTGGAACCGGGTACCGAGGGCCTGGACCGCATCGTCGCCGAGTTCGGCAGGGATGTCCTGGACGCTGCCGGGCGGCTTGACCGCCCCAAACTCGGCGCGCTGGTGTTTGGAAGCCCTGAGCGGCTCGCGGTCCTTAACGGCATCGTCCACCCCCTCGTCCGTGCACGCGCCGCGGGCATTGTGGCTGCCGCGGCCGACGACTCCGTGGTGGTGCAGGACATCCCGCTGCTGGTGGAAACCGGCCAGGGCAGCGACTTCCATCTTGTGGTGGTGGTGGACGCCCCGGACGGGACCAGGCTGCAGAGGATGCTGGAGCACCGCGGCATGACGGAGGAATCGGCACGCTCCCGCATGGCCGCGCAGGCAACGCGGGAGGAGCGGATGGCAGCGGCGGACGTGGTCCTCGACAACTCGGGCAGCATTACGGACCTGGTGGGCCACGTGGACCGGTTGTGGGAGGAGCGCCTGGCACCCTTCGCCCGGAACCTCTCGGCGGGAGTACGGGCGGGGCGGCCCGGGGGTCCGGAACTGCTGCCCTCCCAGCCTGCATGGCCCCGCGATGCGCGGCGGCTGATGGACCGCATAACCAAAGCCCTGGCCGCCGGGCATCAGGATGCCGTGCTTGGGCTGGACCACATCGGTTCCACCTCCGTCCCCGGTCTGGACGCCAAGGACGTCATCGACCTCCAGCTGGCTGTACGGGACCTGGAGGCAGCCGACGCGCTTGCCCCGGCCCTGGCCGCTGCAGGTTTCCCGGCGGTCCCGGGAAACACGGCCGATACTCCGAAGCCCGCCCACCCGCGGCCTGAGGACTGGCAAAAGCGGTTCCACGCGAACGCCGATCCAGGGCGGGCGGTGAACCTGCACGTCAGGGCTGCCGGCTCGGCCGGGTGGCGGTTCGCCCTCTGCTTCCGGGACTGGCTGAGGGCCGATCCGGAGGCGGCTGCTGAGTATCTGGCCCTCAAGCACCGGCTTGCTGCCGCCCATGCCGGCGATGGCTCCACGGACGGCTACGCAGCGGCCAAGGAGGACTGGTTCACGGCCGCGGAAGAACCCCTGGAACGGTGGGTTGAACGCTCGGGCTGGCACCCGCCGTCGTACGCCTCCTGACGCGTTCGCGGCCGTGTTCGCCCGTAACGGATTGCGCCCTTGGCTGTCGGTGCCCGGTTGTAGATTAGATCCATGAGCCTTGCGCAGGATATCAACCGTGTTGTAGCACCCTTCGAGGTCATCAGCGAGTTCAAGCCGGCGGGCGACCAGCCCGCGGCCATCGCCGAACTGACCGAGCGCATCAGGAACGGCGAAAAGGACGTTGTGCTGCTCGGCGCCACCGGAACCGGTAAGAGCGCCACCACGGCCTGGCTGATCGAACAGGTCCAGCGGCCCACCCTGGTGATGGTCCAGAACAAGACCCTCGCCGCCCAGCTGGCCAACGAATTCCGCGAACTGCTGCCCAACAACGCGGTGGAGTACTTCGTCTCCTATTACGACTACTACCAGCCGGAAGCGTACGTGGCGCAGACGGACACCTTCATCGAGAAGGACTCGTCCATCAATGAGGAAGTCGAAAGGCTCCGCCACTCCGCCACCAACGCCCTGCTGACCCGCCGGGACGTCATTGTGGTGGCAACGGTGTCCTGCATCTACGGCCTGGGCACGCCGGAAGAGTACATCGCGGGTATGGTCACGCTCCGCAAGGGCGCGGAGATGAACCGGGACGACCTCCTCCGGAAGTTTGTCTCCATGCAGTACGCCCGCAACGACATGGACTTCCACCGTGGCACGTTCCGGGTCCGCGGGGACACCGTGGAGATCATCCCGATGTACGAGGAACTGGCCATCCGGATCGAGTTCTTCGGCGACGAGATCGAGAACATCCAGACGCTCCACCCGCTCACCGGTGAGGTGATCCGGGACGAAGAGGAAATGTACGTCTTCCCGGCTTCCCACTACGTGGCCGGGCCAGAGCGCATGGCCAGGGCCATCAAGCGCATTGAGGACGAGCTCGCCGACAGGCTCAAGGTGCTGGAAGGCCAAAACAAACTCGTGGAAGCCCAGCGCCTCCGCATGCGGACCAACTACGACCTGGAAATGATGCAGCAGATGGGTTTCTGCAACGGCATCGAGAACTATTCCTCGCACATTGACGGCCGCGCCCCCGGAACAGCCCCGCACTGCCTCCTTGACTACTTCCCGGACGACTTCCTGCTCGTGGTGGATGAATCCCACGTGACCATCCCGCAGATCGGCGCGATGTACGAGGGCGACATGTCCCGCAAGCGGAACCTGGTGGACTTCGGCTTCCGCCTGCCCTCGGCCATGGACAACAGGCCGCTGAAGTGGGACGAGTTCCTCCAGCGCATCGGCCAGACCGTGTACCTGTCCGCCACGCCCGGCAAGTACGAGCTCGGCAAGGCGGATGGTTTCGTGCAGCAGATCATCCGGCCTACCGGGCTCATCGATCCCGAGGTGGTGGTCAAGCCAACCAAGGGCCAGATTGATGACCTGCTGGGGGAGATCAAGACCCGAACCGCCAAGGACGAGCGCATCCTTGTTACCACCCTGACCAAACGGATGGCGGAGGACCTCACCGACTACCTCCTGGGCCACGGCATCAAGGTGGAGTACCTGCACTCCGACGTGGACACCCTGCGCCGCGTTGAGCTGCTGCGCGAACTCCGGATGGGTAAATTTGACGTCCTGGTGGGCATCAACCTGCTTCGAGAGGGCCTGGACCTGCCGGAGGTGTCGCTGGTCAGCATCCTGGACGCTGACAAGGAAGGCTTCCTCCGCTCCTCAACCTCGCTGATCCAGACCATCGGCCGTGCAGCCCGTAACGTCTCGGGGCAGGTGCACATGTACGCTGACCGCATCACGGATTCCATGGCACATGCCATCGACGAGACCAACCGGCGCCGCGCCATCCAGGTGGCCTACAACACCGAGCACGGCGTGGACCCGCAGCCGCTGCGGAAGAAGATCGCGGACATCACGGACCAGCTGGCCAAGGAAGACGCCGACACCCAGGAGCTGCTCAAGAACAACCGGCTCGCCAAGGGCGGCAAGCGGAAGTCCGCGGGCAAGGGTGCCGCGCAGGTGCGTTCCGACGGCCTCGCAGCAGCCCCGGCCGAGGACCTCGTGGGGCTGATCGAACAGCTGACGGAGCAGATGCACGGTGCTGCCGCCGAACTGCAGTTTGAAGTTGCGGCCAGGATCAGGGACGAAGTCAGCGAGCTGAAGAAGGAGCTGCGCCAGATGCAGGCTGCGGGGCACGCCTGACACAAAGGTAACGGGGACGGGCAGCCTGGAGGACTGCGGTACAGTTAAGGTCACGTAGGGGAGTATCCCGAGCGCTACGATCGTCAACACGCAGGGCATAGTTGCCCGGCCGGGCGTAGCGGGCCGCCATTCCAGCACCAAGTGCACAGGCAGGCCGGAGAGACTTACACCGCATCTCTGTACCCTGCGAAAGGCTACCCTGTGCTCGAATTGCCCGTGTGGTTCGAAGTCGGCTCACTTGTCGTCCTCGGCCTGATCCTCCTGATCGACCTTCTCTTGGTGGTCCGGCGCCCCCATGAACCCTCCATGAAGGAAGCCGGACTCTGGGTAGCGTTTTACGTCAGCCTCGCCCTGGTGTTCGCCGGGGCCATGTTTGCCTTCACCGGCCCTGAATACGGCGGCCAGTTCGTCGCCGGCTGGGTGACGGAATACAGCCTCAGCATCGACAACCTGTTTGTCTTCATTATCATCATGGCCCGCTTCTCCGTGCCCCGGAAGTATCAGCAGGAAGTGCTGATGGTGGGCATCATCATCGCCCTGATCCTGCGCGGCATCTTCATCCTGCTCGGCGCCATCGTGATCGAGCAGTTCAGCTGGGTGTTCTACATCTTCGGTGCGTTCCTGCTGTGGACTGCCTGGAAGCAGGCCCAGGATGAGGGCGAAGACGAAGAAGACCGGGAAAACCCGCTCATCGCCAAGATCCGCAAGGTCATCCCCATGTCGGAGAAGTTCGACGGCGGCAAGCTGCGCACCACCGTGGACGGCAAGAAGGTCTTCACCCCGATGCTGATCGTGTTCATCACCATCGGCCTCACGGACCTGCTGTTCGCCGTCGACTCCATCCCCGCCATCTTCGGCCTCACCCAGAGCCCGTTCATCGTGTTCACGGCCAACCTGTTTGCGCTGATGGGCCTGCGCCAGCTGTACTTCCTGCTGGGTGGCCTGATGAACCGCCTGATCTACCTGAAGCACGCGCTGTCCTTCATCCTGGCCTTCATCGGCGTCAAGCTTGTCCTGCACGCCATGCACGTGAACGAACTGCCGTTCATCAACGGCGGGCAGCACATCGAATGGGCTCCCGAGATCCCCACGTTCGTGTCCCTGGCTGTCATCGTTGGCACCATTGTGATCGCCGTGATCGCCAGCCTGGTCAGCTCGAAGGCCAAGGAATCGCACCTTGACCCCCGCCTCGAAGAGGACATCCGGAAGAGCCACAGCGACGCCGAGTAGCCTCTCCTTCCGTTTCCATCAAGCAATCCCGGCCGCAGTGCGGCCGGGATTGCGTGCTTTAAGCCAGCACTGCTGCACGGTCCGGCGGGGACTATGCTCGGTGCATGGGTCCAATCCTGATGACGGAGCAAGGGGTGCGCCACGTGCAGCGGCGCACCGTGGCGCTGCTGGGCACGGCCCAGGTCTTTGGCGGTATTGGTACCGGCGCCACCGTGTCCATCGGGTCGATCCTCGCCGTCGAACTGTCAGGCTCCAGCGCCTGGGCGGGTGCCGTGGCCACGGTGATGACGCTGGGCGCTGCGCTGGCAGCGCTGCCTCTTGCCGCCCTGGCAGACCGCCGGGGACGCCGGATCGGCCAGGTTGCCGGGCTGTCCGCGGCGTTGGCGGGGGCGGTGTTGATGGTCCTTGCGGTGGTGTCCGGCCTCTTCGTCCTGCTGGTGCTGGGGGCGGCAGGCATCGGAGTGGGCAGCGCAGCCAGCCTGCAGGCGCGCTTCGCCGCAGTGGACCTTGCCGAACCTGAACACCGAGGCCTGGCGCTGTCTACGGTCGTATGGGCAGTTACCATCGGCGCAGTCGCCGGACCCAACCTGATCCAGCCAGGCACTGTGGTGGGCCAGGCGCTGGGCCTTCCGCCCGTTGCCGGGCCCTTCGTGATTTCCGGTGCCGGGCTGCTCCTGGCCGCCGTCCTGCTCTTTGTTGGGCTCCGGCCGGATCCATTGCTGCTGGCCAGGGAACTCGCCTCCCGGCAGGCGGGTGAGGACTCGCGGGCTGCCCAGGACGCCCAGGCCGTGCAGGACAAGCAGTTCGTGGAGCCCCCGGCGGCGCCGGGGGTGGACAGCCGTGCAGGTACCCGCCCTGCCGGGCAGGCCCTGCACGACGGCGGCACGCTGGCCCGCGGCCTGCGCGCCATCCGCGGCTCCCGGACTGCGCTCCTTGCCGTGGCGGCCGTCGTCGGGGCCCATGCTGTCATGGTGGGCGTGATGTCCATGACGCCACTGCACCTGCAGGAGCTGGTGGAGGGGCGCGGCGCCAGCCACGAAGGCCATACGGCATCCGGCGACGTACTGGTGGTCATCGGATTCACCATCTCGCTGCACATTGCAGGGATGTTCGCCCTGTCGCCGGTGATGGGGTGGCTGACGGACAAGGCAGGCAGGGCCCAGACCATCATGATCGGGTTCAGCCTGCTCATAGCCGCCGTGGCTGTCGCCGGGTTCGGCCAGGCCTCCACTGCAGCCGTGGCGGTGGGCCTGGTCCTGCTGGGCCTGGGCTGGTCCGCGGCCACCGTATCCGGCTCCACGCTGCTGGCCGAAAGCGTCGGGCAGGAGTCCCGGGTTGCGGTCCAGGGCGTGTCCGACATGCTCATGGGTGCTGCCGGCGCCGTGGGCGGGGCAGTGTCCGGCCTGGTCCTCAGCTGGATCGGTTACCTGGGACTTAACCTCCTTGGCGGTGCGGTGGGCGCAGCAGTCCTGGCCGCGGCATTCCTGACCATCGTGGCCGCACGGCGGCAGTCAGCGGCCGCCTGACCGCGCCATGCCCAGGAGCCGGGCGAAGATCCCTTCTCCGTCGTCGGCAATACCGTCGTGGTGGAAGTCCGCGGACTCCCACACCTGCAGCCCGCGCACGGCGGATGCCGTCTCCAGGGACAGCTTCCGGTCCACATAGATGTCGTCCGAGTAGACGGCGGCGGCCACCGGAACGGTGTTGGCTGCCAACTGCTCGCGGTCGTAGAGCGGTTTCCAGTCCTCTTTTGCGGCAAGCAGGTCCGCCACTTTCCGCAGGGGCCGGAGTGCCGGGTCCTGCTCGAAATACCATGGATAGACCATTTCGCCGGTCAGCAGCAGCGGCTCCGCGTCCGGCCTGAATCCGGGATACTCGTCAAGGACGCGCCAGGCCGCCCAGTTGGTGGCCTGCCCCTGGCCGTAGATTGACTCGTGCATCAGGGCGTAGAGCGGATTGGAGCGGCGCGAGACGATGCCCTGCACCTGGTCCAGGAAGGCGTCGCAAAGGCGCGGGCCTCCGGCGGTTTCCGTGAAGGCGTCCTCGAGCAGGTGGTGCAGGCTGTCCACCCTGGTGTTGCCGCCCAGGAAAGCACCCACCATCTGGAAGCGCTCCACGGTGAGCGGGCCGCCGTCGGGCAGGAATTCCGGGGTGTGCCGCAGGTGGCGGGCAATCCGCTCAACAGTGGCCCGGTCCTCCGGGTACCAGTCGAAGTACTCGGCGTTCCGGGCGGCTACGCGCTGGAACGTTGCGCGGTAGACGTCGTCGGCCGGACCGGCCAGGGGCCCAAGGCCGCCGGTGACCAGCACTTCCCGGAGGCCCTCCGGCGCGAAGGACAGGTAGGTCAGGGCACAGAAGCCGCCGTAGCTCTGCCCGTAGACCGTCCACGCGGCTGCCCCCAAGGCTTCCCGGACCAGCTCGGCGTCGGCCACGATGGAATCCGCGCGGAAGTGTTCCAGGTACGCGGCCTGGTCTGCGGCCTGGCCGCGAAGCGGAAGCGTGTTCCGGTCAACGGGCGCCGAGAGCCCGGTGCCCCGCTGGTCCAGCATCAGGATCCGGAAGTCCTTGGCGGCCGCCTTGCTCCAGCCTCCCAGGGAGCTGAACCGGTTGCCCCGCCCGCCCGGGCCGCCCTGGAGGTACAGCAGCCACGGAAGATCCGCGGCCTGTTCCTCTGAATGTGCTGCCGAGACGTACTCGCGGGCAAAAACCGTGATGGTTTCGGCGTCGGGGGAGTCGTTGAAGTGGTCCAGCGGCACGGTGAACACATGCTCGGCGGTGCGCATGCCACGGAACGCGTGCCGGGCCCTGACCTCGTGCTGTACCCGTGCGGCGGGGCGGGCCGGAGCCGGCGTCCTTGCGTCAGCCATTGGCGCGGGCCGGGACGGCGCCGGCGTCCTTGCGTCAGCCATTGGCGCGGGCCGGGACGGCGCTGCCGAACTGTTCAAGCGCCTCGCCGGTCAGCCGGAACGTGGACCAGCCGTCCATGGGCCGGGCGCCAAGGCTGCGGTAGAAATTGATGGACGGCTCGTTCCAGTCGAGGACGCTCCACTCCACCCTGGCGTATCCGTTGTCCACCGCGGTGGCGGCCAGGTGCTGGAGCAGCGCCTTTCCGTGCCCTTCCCCCCGGGCCTTAGGACTGACGTAAAGGTCCTCCAGGTAGATGCCGTGCACACCTTCCCAGGTGGAATAGTTCAGGAACCACAAGGCGAAACCCTGGACTTCCCCTGCCGCATTCTCCGCCATGGCTGCGAACACGCGCGGGTTCTCACCGAACAGCACCTCCTGGAGCATTTCCGGAGTGTTCCGGACCGCGTCCGGTTCCTTCTCGTAGTGCGCCAGTTCGTGGATCATTCGTAGGATTGCGGGAACGTCTTGCCGGTTGGCGGGGCGGATTACACTCATTGTTCGAGCTTACCGCCGGTCAGCGTCCAGCTGTTTGACCGCCCTCTCGCTGGACGGCCCAGCCGTTGGACGGCTCAGCCGTTGGACGGCTCAGAGCCGGTTGACCTCTGTCACCCTGATCACGGCGGTCCCGGTCTCGTCGGAGGCGGCCAGGTCAACCTCGGCGGAAATTCCCCAGTCGTGGTGGCCGGCGGGATCGTCGAAGATCTGCCGTACCTTCCACCGGTCCCGTTCCTCGGTGATGATGAGCAGTGCCGGTCCGCGGGCGTCCGGCCCGGTGCCGATGTCATTGTGTTCGTCGAAGTAGTCGTCCAGGGCGTCTTCCCAGCGCTCGGCGTTCCAGCCTGCCGCGCCGTCGAGGTCGCCCAGGGCTGCTGCGTCCTCGTCAGCGAAGAGTTCCACGCGGCGGAACATCTCGTTGCGGACCATCACGCGGAAGGCCCGGATGTTGGATGTGAGGGACGGCGGGGGAGGCGGGGGAGCGTCATGC
>NZ_JAJOMC010000084.1 GCF_021129155.1 Arthrobacter sp. AK04 | reverse complement strand
CCCCCCCCCCCCCCCCCCCCCCCCCCCCCCCCCCCCCCCCCCCCCCCCCCCCCCCCCCCCCCCCCCCCGCGGCGGGCGCCCCCCCCCCCCCCCCCCCCCCCCCCCCCCCCCCCCCCCCCGATTCATACTTCAACCTGCAGGCTGTGCCCGCACGGCGGATTGCTAGACGTCAGCGCCTTCAGCAGGTTCCGTGGCGTGGGCACGCTCGGTCTCGTCCGCGGCGCCTTCTTCCTCGGCAACTACGGGGGCGAGCGAGAGCTTTCCACGGTCGTCGATCTTGGTGATTTCCACCTGGACCTTCTGGCCGACCGAAACAACGTCCTCGACGTTGTCCACGCGCTTCCCGTTGGCCAGCTTGCGCAACTCGGAGATGTGCAGGAGGCCGTCCTTGCCCGGGGTCAGCGAAACGAAGGCACCGAAGGTGGTGGTCTTGACGACCGTGCCCAGGTAGCGTTCACCGATTTCCGGGACCTGCGGGTTGGCGATGGCGTTGATGGCGGAGCGTGCTGCCTCGGCAGACGGACCGTTGGTGGCGCCAATGTAGACCGTGCCGTCGTCCTCGATGGAGATGTCGGCGCCGGTGTCTTCCTGGATCTGGTTGATCATCTTGCCCTTGGGGCCGATGACCTCGCCGATCTTGTCCACGGGGATCTTGACGGCGATCACTCGCGGTGCGAACTCGGAGAGCTCGTCCGGGGTGTCGATGGCCGAGTCGATGACCTCGAGGATGTGCAGGCGGGCTTCGCGGGCCTGCTTCAGGGCTGCTGCCAGCACGGAGGCGGGGATGCCGTCGAGCTTGGTATCCAGCTGGATGGCCGTCACGAACTCAGAGGTGCCGGCAACCTTGAAGTCCATGTCGCCGAAGGCATCTTCGGCGCCGAGGATATCGGTCAGGGCTGCGTAGCGGGTCTGGCCGTCAACCTGGTCGGACACCAGGCCCATGGCGATACCGGCGACGGCGGCCTTCAGGGGCACACCGGCGTTCAGCATCGAGAGGGTGGAGGCGCAGACGGAACCCATCGACGTCGAACCGTTGGAGCTGAGGGCCTCAGACACCTGGCGGATGGCGTAGGGGAACTCCTCGCGGGACGGCAGGACCGGCACGAGCGCGCGCTCTGCCAGTGCACCGTGGCCGATTTCGCGGCGCTTCGGGGAACCGACGCGGCCGGTTTCACCGGTGGAGTACGGCGGGAAGTTGTAGTTGTGCATGTAGCGCTTGGTCTTGACCGGAGACAGCGAGTCGATCTGCTGTTCCATCTTCAGCATGTTCAGCGTGGTGACACCCATGATCTGGGTCTCGCCGCGCTCGAAGATGGCCGAGCCGTGGACGCGGGGCAGGACCTCAACTTCGGCGGTGAGCTGGCGGATGTCCGTCAGGCCGCGGCCGTCGATGCGGATCTGGTCCTTGAGGATGCGCTGGCGCACAACGTGCTTGGTGACCGAGCGGAATGCTGCGGACAGCTCCTTCTCGCGGCCTTCGAACTGGCCGGCCAGGGAAGAGGTGACCTCGTCCTTCAGGGCGTCGGAAGCGTTGTCGCGCTCCTGCTTGTCGGCGATCTGGAAGACAGCGGTGAGCTTCTCAGCGGCAGCGGCTTCCACAGCGGCGTAAACGTCGTCCTCGTAGTCCAGGAAGACCGGGAACTCGACGGTGGGCTTGGCAGCGCGGGCTGCCAGGTCCGCCTGGGCGTCGCAGAGTGCCTTGATGAACGGCTTGGCAGCCTCGAGGCCCTCGGACACAACCTCTTCGGTGGGGGCGGTGGCGCCCTGTTCCTTGATGAGGTTCCAGGAGTTGTCGGTGGCTTCCGCTTCAACCATCATGATGGCGACGTCGTCACCGGCAACGCGGCCGGCAACCACCATGTTGAAGACGGAGTTCTCCAGCTGGGAGTGCTTGGGGAAAGCCACCCACTGTGAACCGTTTTCGTCGGCAACCAGGGCAACGCGGACGCCGCCGATGGGGCCGGAGAACGGCAGGCCGGAAAGCTGCGTGGACATGGAGGAGGCGTTGATGGCCACCACGTCGTAGAGCTCGTCCGGGTTGATGGCCAGGACCGTTACCACGATCTGGACCTCGTTGCGCAGGCCCTTGATGAAGGCGGGGCGCAGCGGGCGGTCCATCAGGCGGCAGGCCAGGATGGCTTCGGTGGACGGGCGTCCTTCGCGGCGGAAGAACGAGCCCGGGATGCGGCCGGCAGCGTACATGCGCTCTTCGACGTCGACCGTCAGCGGGAAGAAGTCAAAGCCTTCACGCGGGTGCTTGCCGGCAGTTGTGGCGGACAGCAGTGCGGTGTCGTCGTCGATGTACACCATTGCTGCGCCGGCTGCCTGCTTGGCAAGGCGGCCGGTTTCAAAGCGGATAACCCGCTTGCCGAATCGGCCGTTGTCAATGACTGCTTCTGAGAACTGGATTTCGGGACCCTCCAAGAGAGTCACCTCCGTTTCTGTTTTTACGGAAGTCCAGCCGCATCAACCCAGCCAGCATCTGTCTACTGGCCCTGCACCCGGTCATCGATCGAGACCCACGGGCCGGGGCTGCCTTCAAGGGAGCCGTTCCCGGGGATCACTACCGAGGACCGCGAATGCGTGATGCGGTTGATCCTCCTGTTTAGTTATTCAGGTGAAGAAGGCGGCCCGTTCCACGGGGGAAAGGGCCGCCCCAAAGTGTGACTAGCGGCGCAGGCCGAGGCGCTCGATGAGCGAACGGTAGCGGGCGATGTCAGTCTTCTTGAGGTAGCTCAGCATGCGCTTGCGACGACCAACCATGGCCAGCAGACCGCGCTGGGTGTGGTAGTCGTGCTTGTGCTCCTTCATGTGCTCAGTCAGATCCTTGATCCGCTGGGTCAGGACAGCAACCTGGACCTCGGGTGAACCGGTGTCACCTTCGCCGGTTGCGTATTCCTTGATGATGGACTGCTTTACAGCGGCGTCAAGTGCCACAATATCTCCTTGGGATGTGCCGTGAGGGCCCAGGTCAGTACTTCACTGCCGGGTCTGCTGCCCCAGCTGGCAACCGGAAACCGGTCAGCGCCGTACGCAACAGGAACCAGCCGCCACGGACTGCAGCCGGATCCATCGTTTAGTTTACCGGCCGCTGCCTAATCTTGTCGAAAGGGGGCCTTCGTCATGCCTGGAGGCGGTTCCGCATTTCCTCCATGCCCTGCAGGACCTCCCGGAAACTGGTGCTGAGCGGGGAGAGGCCCACACGGATGCCGTGCGGCGCACGGAAGTCGGGAATAACGTCCCCGTCCCACAGCGCCTCCACCGTTGCCTTCGTGAACTCCGTGTGGTCCACCGTGATGTGGCTGCCCCGCCGGGCAGGGTCCCGGGGTGTTGCCAGCTCCGCCCCGAGGGGAGCCAGCAGGGCATCGAAAACCTGGACGGCGAAGGCTGTCAGCTTCTCCGACTTCTCCCGGATGGCCGCCATGGACGCCTCCTCGATCACGTCCAGGGTGCCCTGCATGGCGATCATGCCGAAGATGGCCGGCGTCCCGCTGAGGAATCCGCGGATCCCGGCGGCCGGCTCGTATCCGGCCGCCATCTCAAAGGCGTCCTTGCGCCCCATCCACCCCCAGATGGGCTGGTTGAGCGAAGGAAGGTGCCGCTGGTTCACGTAGGCAAAGGCCGGCGACCCCGGTCCCCCGTTGAGGTACTTGTAGGTGCAGCCGGCGGCGAAGTCCACACCCGCCGCATCCAGCCCGATCTCCACCGACCCCGCGGAATGGCACAGGTCCCACACCACCAGCGCGCCGGCGTCGTGCACTGCCGCCGTGATGGCCGGAAGGTCGGCCAGGTGGCCGGAACGGTAGGCGATCTGGCTGAGGAGGACGACGGCGGTACGCGGTCCGGTTGCCTCACGCACCTGCTCAACGGTCACCCCGGCGGCCGGATCCGCCTGGATCCAGCGGAGGGTCAGCCCCTCTTCCAGCGCTATGCCTTCCACCAGGTAGCGGTCCGTGGGAAAGTTTTCGGTGTCCAGGACCAGCTCGTTGCGGTCGGGGCTGGCCACTGCGGCGAGGGCTGCACGGATCAGCTTGTACAGCACCACGGTGGTGGAGTCCGCAATGATGGTCTGGCCGGGGGCAGCGCCCAGCACTGCCCGGCCCAGCTGGTCACCGATGGCCTGGGGCATGGCGAGCCAGTGTTCATCCCAGCCGCGGATCAGGCGGCCTCCCCAGTCGTCGCGGATGAAGGCGGCGACGTCGTCGGCGGTCCGCTTGAGGGGCCGGCCCAGGGAGTTGCCGTCCAGATAGGACAACGGGGTGTCCGCGCCAATGAAGTGGTGGCGGTAGTGGGCCAGCGGATCCTGGCTGTCCAGCTCTTCTGCGCGCTGCTGCAAGGTCATGGCTGCCTTCCCGTCATGCGTGGTCACTGGCCGATTTCCGTCCGGACCGCGAACAGTTCCGGGAAGAACGTCAGTTCCAGGACCTTCTGCAGGAAGGCGGCGCCGCTCGAACCGCCGGTGCCCGCCTTCATGCCGATGGTCCGCTGGACGGTACGGAGGTGCCGGAACCGCCACAGCTGGAAGTTGTCCTCAAGGTCCACCAGCTCTTCGCAGGCCTCGTAGGCACCCCAGTTGGCGGCGGCGTTCTCGTAGATGTGCTTGAACAGCGGCACCAGTTCCGGGGTGTACTCATGGGCCCTGGTCACGTCCCGCTGGAGGACCGCCGCCGGCACATCGAAGCCCTGCCGTGCGAGGTAGGCCAGGAATTCGTCGTAGATGCTGGGGGCTGCCAGCAGTTCCTCCAGCATGGCGTGCGCTTCCGGGTCGGACTCGAACACCGGGAGCATTTTGCGGTTCTTGTTGCCCAGCACGAATTCAACGGCCCGGTACTGGCTCGACTGGAAGCCGGAGGAGTTGCCCAGGAAGCCGCGGAACTGGGAGTACTCGGTGGGGGTCAGCGTGGCCAGGACGGACCACTGCTCGGTCAGGGTTTTCTGGATGTGCTTGACCCGGGCGATGCCCTTGAGCGCCGACCCGAGGTCATCGGCCCGCAGCCAGGCCGCCGCGCTGCGCAGTTCGTGCAGGACCAGCTTCAGCCACAGTTCGGTGGTCTGGTGCTGGATGATGAAGAGCATTTCGTCATGGTGCTCCGGCTCGCTGACCGGCTGCTGGGCGCTGAGGAGGGTTGGCAGCTGCAGGTAGGAGGCGTAGCTCATCCGGGAGCTGAAGTCGCGGACGATGCCCTTGTCCAGCTTCCGGGTGTTCTTTTCGACGGACACGGTGCTGCCTTTCCCTGGTGGCGCCCCTCCGGCCGGTTCAGCGCCTGGCCAGCAGCTCGTGTGCCTGGACGACGTCCAGGCGCATCTGTTCCACGAGTGCTTCCGGTCCACGGTAGGCCACCATGCCCCGGAGGCGGGCAACGAATTCCACAACTACTGTCTGGCCGTACAGATCGAAGTCTTCCACGTCCTCTTTGGGCCGGTCGATCACATGGGCTTCCACCTGGCGGCTGACGCCGTCGAAGGTGGGGTTTGAGCCCACGGAGATAGCCGCAGGCCACCGTGTCCCTGCCTGGTCAACCAGCCAGCCGGCGTAAATGCCGTCGGCTGGAATGAGTCCGCTGGCGTTGCTGGCCAGGTTGGCAGTGGGGAAACCGAGCGCCCGGCCGCGTGCGGCGCCGTGGACAACCTCGCCGCGCATCCGGTGCGGGCGTCCCAGGACAGCGGACGCCGTTGCAACGTCCCCCTCCTGCAGGGCTTCCCGCACCCACGTGGAGGAACAGCGGCGGTCCTCGCCGCCGTCGTCATGCAGTGGGTAGCCCTCAGAGCCGAATTCCCTGATCACCTGTACCTCGAACCCGAACTTCCGGCCGAGCTCCCGCATGGTGTCCAGGTCCCCTGAGTTGCCGCGGCCGAAGCGTACATCGTGGCCGATGACCACATGGCCGGCATGCAGGCAGTCCACGAGGTACTGCTCCACGAATTCCTCTGGAGTGAGGCTGGCGAGGTCCAGCGAATACTTCATGACCAGGATGGCGTCCAGGCCCAACTCCCCCAGGGCTTCCAGCTTGTCCTGCAGTCCCATGATCAGCTCAGGCGCCGACTCGGGACGGTGGACCAGGGCAGGGTGCGGATCGAAGGTGACCACAACTGCTTTGGACCTTGTGATCCGGGCCGTGCGGATCAGTTCGGACAGCACCTGCTGGTGTCCCCGATGCACGCCGTCGAAGTTTCCGATGGTGACAACAGATGGGCCGAAGTCCGCCGGGACCTCGGACGGATCGTTCCAGATGTAGACCATCACCCTCGCCTTAACCGCTTGCAAGTATCAATGTTCCGGCCTGGTACCGGCCGCGGAACTCTCTAAGATTACCTGCATTCGGAGGCCCGCCCGGACGCCGGGAAGGCCGCGCGCCCGGCTGTTACTGTTCCGCCGGACCCTCGTCCGGAGCGGGTCCGGCGAACAGGCGGATCAGCCCGTCCACTTCCTGCGCCGCAGTTGCGGGATGACGGAAGTGCTGATGGGGGCGGATGGTGTAGTGGGTCCGGCGCCCCACCCTTGCCCGCTGGAGGTAGCCCGCACTTTCGAGGTCCTTGAGGATCTGGAGGGCGGCCCGGGTGGTGATGCCCACGCGCGCGGCGATGTCAGATACGCGGATGTCCGGGTCCCTCGCCACGGAGAGCAGGACATGGCCGTGGTTGGTGAGGAACGTCCAGGCGGGCCGGGCGGGCCCGCCTGGACGTGGAGCTTCCTGGCCGCTGTGGATGGAACTTTCAGCTGTCATGGATGCTCCGTTGTTTTCGGGTCATGGATGGTTGGTCCTGCTTGGTTCCCGGCGGCGCCACAGCGGTTCAAGGGCTGCCATCTCCTCGGGTGATGCTGTCCCGAACGGTGCACGCTCCGGCGCGGGAAGCGGCCGGCGGCCCTGGCCCCGCGTTGCCCAGAGGCTGGCTGCCACCGACACGAGGAGGATCACGGCAATGACCGTCAGGGAAATCGGCGTGGGGATGTAGTAGATGTCGATCTTCAGGAACATCTTAATGCCCACCCAGATCAGGACGAGGGCCAGGCCTGTCTTCAGGTAGATGAACCGGTGGATGAGGTCCGCCAGGAGGAAGTACATGGCCCGGAGGCCCAGGATCGCGAACGCGTTCGCAGTGAACACCAGGAACACGTCGTCGGTAACGGCAAAGATCGCAGGGATGGAGTCGACGGCGAAGACGATGTCCGTGGCCTCAACGAGGACCAGGACCGCCAGCAGCGGCGTGGCCAGGAGAACGCCCCGCCGCCGGACCAGGAAACGCTGCCCGTGGAAGTCATCCGTCATGGGTACGTGCCGGCGGAACAGCTTCAACACCCGTGACTTCTCCGGGTCCAGGTGGTCATTCCGGTGCCGGATCATTCGGTAGCCGGTGATAAGAAGGAACGCCGCGAAAATGTAGAGCACCCACCCCGCGCTGGCGATGATGGCCGAGCCGGCGGCGATGAAGATGCCACGGAACACCAGGGCGCCCAGAACGCCGAAGAACAGGACGCGGTGCTGGTACTCCCTGGGCACCGCGAAGTAGGTGAAGATGATGGCCCAGATAAAGACGTTGTCCACGGCGAGGGACTTCTCGATCAGGTAGCCGGCAAAATATTGCTGGCCATACTCCGCACCGTAAACCTGCCACACCAGCACGCCGAAGCCGACACCGAAGGCGACCCAGACTGCAGACCACAATGCCGCCTCCCGCACCCTGATCACATGGGCTTTGCGGTGCGCGAAGAGGTCAAGGGCAAGCATCAGGACAATAAAAAGAAGGACGGCCAGCCAGGCCCATAAGGGAACGTTCATCAGGGGGAACCCGCTTCCAGTCAGATGTACCAACTGGAGGTCTTTCCCGGCTCCCTGCGGGAGCCTGCCCCGCCGGGCCGCTCAGGGGCGGCCGGACTGACGACGAGGCATTCGGGGATACTCCCCTCCACACGGAACAGTGAAACATATTTCATGTGTTCCGGCAAGGGGCCGCCCGTCCGGGAGGAAAGTTCCTCAGGCGGTGGTCCGGGCACCCGGGCGCCGGCGGTACAGCCACACCAGCCCCAGGATGGGCAGCAGCAGCGGAATGAAGGCATAGCCGCGGCCGAACAGCGACCAGACGGTTTCATGCGGGAACTGGACGGGGTCGAAAAGGCTCAGGGCACCCACCACCAGAACGCCGAGCAGTTCAACCAGCACAGCGGCAACCGAAACCTTGAACCAGGTACTTCCGGCCTTGGCCAGCGAGATGGTTGCCACCACGTACACAATGGCTGCGAAGGCGGAGAGCAGGTAAGCGAGCGGCGCCTCGGAGAACTTGGTGAGGATCTGGTAGCCCGCGCGCGCGGAGGCCGAGATCGCGAAGACGGCGTAGACGGCGATCAGCAGCCGCCCGGGGCCGGTGTTGCGGCTGTTGGACGCGCTGCTGCCCGCCTGGCTGTGCCCGGCGGCAGTGGTTTGCTGGTCTTTCACGTTGCGTGCTTCTTCCACTTCAGTACCAGATCTGGTTCATGCGGGCGGCCATGACCAGCGCGGTAACGCCGACGGCGGCCAGGACAAAGTTGCTCCATCTGGTCCGTTCCAGGATGGACCAGTACACGGCGGCCGGCGGCAGGAGCATGGCGGTCACCAGGTAGCCCCAGAACTCCCACGCCTCCCCGGCGATGGGTTCGCCGGCAACGACCCGGACGACAGATCCCACCAGGTAGACGAGGAGGGCGGCCTCCACCGCAGCCACGGACAGGATCGTGACATCATTCGGGGCCTTCTTGAGGATGCCCGCGGCCAGGCACACTGCCGTGGAAAGGAGCCCCACCACCAGGATGATGTAGAAATACGCGTCCACCGTCAGCCTTCCGCCGTGTTGCCGGCTGAGGGGGCACCGTTGCCGGGCGCGAACACCAGCACGGGTTTGGCGAAGCTGCCCGCATCGGCCAGGAGTGCCACCAGGCTTCCGTCCGGCGCGAAGGCGGCTGCGGGGTGGTCGGCGGTGGCGGCACCGGGACTTCCAGGGGCGGCGCCGGCAGCGATGCGCCGGCCAAAGGAGATCTCGGTGGCTTCCTCGGCGCTGAGCTCGCGGTTGGGCATCAGCGCCCGCGCCGCCTGGGACATTTCCAGGACGTTGAGCTCCTCGGCCAGCTGGTCCAGGGTGCGGGCCTGGTCCAGCGAGTAGGGCCCCACATGGGTCCTGCGGAGCGCGGTGAGGTGTCCGCCCACTCCCAATGCATTCCCCAGGTCGCGGGCGAGGGCCCGGATGTACGTGCCGGAGGAGCACTCCACCGTGACGTCCAGGTCCACCACGTCTGCCTCCGGGTCACGCCGGATGGCGTGCACCTCGAACCGGTGGATGGTCACAGGGCGGGCGGCGAGCTTCACGTCCTCGCCTGACCGCACCCGCGCATAGGCGCGTTCCCCGTTGACCTTGATGGCGCTGACGCTGCTGGGCACCTGCTGGATGTCGCCGGTAAGGGCCGCAACGCCGTCGTACACTGCCTGCTCGCTGACCCCTGAGGTGCCGGCCGTGGCAGTGACGTCCCCTTCGGCGTCGTCCGTTACCGTGGACTGGCCCAGGCGGATGGTGGCGGTGTAGGTCTTGGACGTGCCCACGATGTAGGTCAGCAGCCGGGTTGCCTTGTTGATCCCCACCACCAGGACGCCGGTGGCCATGGGGTCAAGCGTTCCGGCATGCCCAACTTTCCGGGTACCTGCGAGGCGCCGCATCCGGCCAACCACATCATGGCTGGTCCATCCCTGCGGCTTGTCCACTATCACCAGTCCAGAAAGCACGCCTCCCAGTATATCGGCGCCGGTCCCGGCCCCTGCCCACGCCCGGGCCCCGGCACTCGGGAGGCTGTCCCGGCGCCAGCTAGGATGGCAGGCATGCCTGAGCTTGCCGCCCATGTCCGCGACGTGCCCGTCAACCAGATCCGCGAAATCACCGAGGCCGCGTGGCGCACTCCGGGCGCCCTGGTGCTCAGCATCGGCGAGCCGGGCTTTCCGCTGCCGCGGCATGTCCTGGACGCCGGCATCGCCTGCCTGGACCGGGACGAGACCAACTACACGCCCAACGCGGGCATTCCAGGGTTGCGCGAGGCGTTCGCGGCGCGGTTCCGGGAGCAGCAGGGCATTGATATTGCCGCCGATCGGGTGTACGTGGTGGACGGGGCACAGCAGGGCCTGCACTTTGCCATGAGCCTCCTGCTCTCCCCCGGCGACGAAATCCTGGTCCCCAACCCCGGCTATCCCACCTTCGCGATGACCGCCCGGCTGCTGAACGCAGTCCCCGTTGGCTACCCGCTCTACCCGGATCACGGATTCCAGCCGCGGCCCGCGGACATCGAGGCGCTCGTCACTGACCGCACGCGGGTGCTGGTCCTGAACTCCCCTTCCAACCCGCTCGGCGCCGTGCTGGGCGAGGACCTGACCCGGGAACTGATGGAACTGGCCCGCCGCCATGATCTCTGGGTCATCTCCGATGAATGCTATGAAGCGTTTACCTACGATGTGCCGCACGTCAGCCCCGCAAAGTTCGACGGCGACACGCCGGATGATGCGCGCGTCTTCACCTCGCTGACCCTGTCCAAGACCTACGGACTCACCGGGCTGCGCATCGGCGCCCTGGTCTGCCCGCCAGGGATTAAGCAGAAGATGGACAACGTGATGGAGGCGATTGTCTCCTGCGTCGCCTCGCCTTCCCAGTACGCTGCACTTGCTGCCCTGATCGGGCCGCAGGATTATGTGGAGCACGCGCACAGGCACTACCGGGCGAACCGCGATGCGGCGTCCGCCGTTCTCGACGCGAAGGGAATTCCCTACCTCAAGGCGCAAGGGGCGTTCTATCTGTGGGCGGATGTCTCCCACGCAACCGGCGGGGACGTCCGCAGCTGGGTGCGGCGGTTCCTCGCAGACTCGGGTGTTGCGCTGGCGCCGGGGACTGCCTTCGGTTCCATCGGTGAAGGGTGGGTCCGGGTAGCGCTGTGCGGGCGGCAGGAAGACCTGGTGGAGGGCCTGGGCAGGCTCCCGGACAGGGCTGAATAAGCGGCTTTTGGCGGGCCGCCAACCGGCCAGCCTGATAGTGCGCGCAGGGCGGGGCTAGTTGCCCCTTCCCGCCAGCGCACCGTCCAGCCATGAACGCAGTACCTCCGCGGGAGCCGCTCCTGCCTGGCGGGCGGCCACTTTTCCGTCAACCATCACCATCAGGGTGGGAATCGCCTGTACGTCGAATCTCCGCGACAGGCCCGGAGACTTGTCCACGTCCACTTTGACGAGCTTGATCCGGCCGGGCCGCTCCCTGGCCAGCTTGTCCAGCACTGGGCTCACCATGCGGCAGGGGCCGCACCAGGCAGCCCAAAAGTCCACCAGCACGGGAACGGGTGACTGCTCGGCGACGGCCGCGAAGTCCGCATCCCCCGCGGCCACAATCCAGGGCAGGTCCGCTTTGCAGCTGCCGCAGCGCGGCCTGCCTGCCGCCTGGGCGGGGACCCTGTTGGTCTTTCCGCAGGCTGGACAGGTTGTGAGTGCCGGTTCCATTCCTAGTATTCCTTCCTGCCGGCAAAGTCTCCCCACGCTTGGAACGGCGCGTGCGACGACGGGATGTCGCTCCGTGTGACGGGCAACAGTTCCGGCCGGGTTCCGTCGAAGTACTCGTAGAAGACTGCGTCGTCGAACCCTGCGGCCGCGGCGCCGTGGCGGTCGGCGGCAAAGTAGACCCGGTCGATCCTTGCCCACAGGGCGGACGCCAGGCACAGCGGGCAGGGCTCGCAGCTCGCATAGAGAACCGCCCCCTGCAGGTCATAGTTGGCTGTTGCCGCGGCCGCGGCGCGTATGGCCACCACTTCGGCGTGGGCGGTGGGATCGTTGTCCAGGGTTACGCGGTTGACGCCTTCATGCACCCGCCCGTCGGCGGTCACCACCAGCGCGCCGAATGGTCCCCCTCCTTCGCTGACGTTCCGGGTGGCCAGCTCCACGGCCTGCTCGAGGTACTTCGCGGTGTGGTCGGTGTCATTCGGCTCGGTCATAGCTAGATCCTAGCCATGGGGCTCCCGTTAGGGGATGACATTAGGGGACGGATAGGGGGAAATCCTGGCGACATTCCACCTGTGCAGGAATACTCTGGCGCCGGGGGTGTCCGCATTTACAGCCTCCTATGGGAGGCTCCCATATCCGGCCCGCTAAGGGCGCCAACCCGGAGTACCCAATGAAAATTCAATTAGCCCTCGCTGCAGGCCTCGCCGCTGCCGCGCTGGTTATTCCTGCCGGTCCCGCAGGGGCAGGTTCCGATCCCGAACACGCGATGCCGCGCACTTTGGCTGAGGGCTTGGCAGGGCCCCTCAGCCTGACCGTAACCTACGATGAAAAAACCGTCCTGGTGACCCAAAATTTCGCCGGTCTCCTGAGCCGAGTCAACAATGACGGGTCAACCACGGCCCTCTATCAAGGCGCAGAGGGCTGGGGCGTGGGAGGCGTTCAAACCCGGCACGGCACGAGATACTTCGTGGAGAACACGGGCGCCGGGGAAGGCGACCCGGCCGCACTCAAAGGCTGGCTGAAGTCCCTGGAACCAGACGGCGACGTCCATGATCTTGCCGACCTCGCCAGCTACGAACGGGAAAAGAACCCGGACGGCGCCCAGCATTACGGCTTCGGTTCCGAGGTCCCGGACGCGTGCCTGGCCGAGTGGCCCGCGTTCCCGCCGGCCCGGTACCAGGGCGGCCTGGACTCGAATCCGTACGCCGTGGCCATTAACGGTGATAAGGCGTACGTGGCGGATGCGGGGGCAAACGCAATCCTGAAAGTGGACATCGACACAGGGGACGTTGACACGCTGGCAGTCCTGCCGCCCCGGCCTGCGGTGATCCCTGCCGGGACCAGGATCCCCGTGGACATGGCGGGAAACACCGTGGAGGTCCCTGCGTGCGTTGTTGGGCACGAATACGCCTTTGAACCCGTGCCGACGGATCTGGAGTTCGGACCGGACGGCCGGCTGTACGTCACGTCCCTTCCCGGCGGGCCTGAGGATCCTTCCCTGGGAGCCCGGGGTGCCATCTTCCGCGTGAACCCTTCGACCGGCAGCGTGAAGGTGTGGGCGGAGGACCTCCTGAGCCCGACGGGCCTGGCAGTCGCTGACGACGGCGACGTGTACGTGGCGTCCATGTTCGGCAACGAGATCATTGAGATCGATGACTCGGGCAGCGACAGGAAGCAGTTCCTCGCTGTGGACGGGCCTGCGGCAGTGGAAATCCGGGGAAAGACGCTCTACGCCACAGTTGGGTTCAGTTTCGCCGATCCCACCCAAGGCAAGGTGATCAAAGCTGGCATCGGGTAGTGCCGGTTGCATTCAGGACAGCAAAATGCCCGGACCGCAGGTGCGGCCCGGGCATTCGGCGTTACTGAAAGCTACTTGTTGCCATCTTCGTCAAGGTCTTCATCGTCGCTGAGGTCGAGGTCCTCTTCGTCGAAGTCGTCCTCGTCGATGTCCACCTCTGCCGCTACGTCGCTCTTGTACGGATCGGCATCGCCTGCGTGCTTGGCCTGGGCAGCCAGTGCGGCAACCTCAGCGTCACGCTTCTTCGCCTCGCGCAACAGCTCCTCAAGGTTGGAGGCAACCACGGGAATCTGGTCCGCAACGAACTCGAGGCTGGGCGTCAGCCGTACGGTAATGTTCCGGCCAACCTCCTGCCGAAGCACGCCTTTGGCCTTCTCCAGTCCCTTGGCAGCATCCGCCTGGACAGCCTGGTCACCGAACACGGTGTAGTAGACGGTGGCATGCTGCAAATCATTGGTCACCCGGGCATCGGTAACAGTGATGCCCTCCAGCCGGGGATCCTTAACCTTCCGGCCCAGGGCCTCAGCAACAACAACCTTAATCCGCTGCGCCAACTTGGCAGCACGTGCCGGATCAGCCATGAACAACTCCTAATAATTTGGAACGTACGACGGCGGTCATAAGGCTGCCACGCACGTTGGATATTTTTGCCACGCACCTACGGCGAGGCTACGACGGACTCCCGTTGGATTTTTCCGGCGGCCCTTTGGAGCCGTTGAGGGGGCCCGGGAGTGGCATCGGGCCTGCCGGAGACGGACGGCCAACGATCGTAGATCGCTGGCC
>NZ_JAJOMC010000083.1 GCF_021129155.1 Arthrobacter sp. AK04 | reverse complement strand
GCCTGCGTTGCCCGCCCCACCCGCCCAGGTCCCTGCGGCTGCGGCTGCGGCTGCGGGTGCGGCTGCGGGTCAGGCCGGAAGCAGCATCGCGGCGGCGGTTCCGGCGAGCATGAACGGGCCGAAGGGGATGGACGATTTGAGCGTCCCCCTGCGTGCAGCCAGGAGTGCGATAGACCAGAGGCCGCCCAAAAGGAAGGCCAGGAAAGTGCCGGCAAACAGATGCCCCCACCCGAGGTAGCCGAGGTACATGCCCAGGACCCCGGCGAGTTTCACGTCTCCGAAGCCCATACCCGGCGGGTAGACCAGCCGGAGGATGAAGTAGAAGAGCCACAGGATGGCGGCCCCGGCCACCACCCGGAGCACCGGCTGGGATGCCAGGCCCGCGACGGGACCAGCAGGACCTTGCTCTGCGCCAGTCCCTGCAAACGCTGCCGCCGCCAGGAGCAGGACGCCGGCCACGGCATAGGACGGGAAAACGATCCTGTTCGGCAGCAGGTGGTGACGGACATCGATCACGGTGAGCCGGACGGCCATCACCGCGTAATAGGCGCACGCGGCAAGCACCAGCCAGAAGGCCGCCGGAGTGTGCTGCCATAGTTCGCCCAGTCGATGGATCACCCTCGGATGCTACTGGATTTCCACGCGCCCACCCACCGCCCGCGCGTAAACTGTGGATATGGCGACGTGGGACTTCCGGCACCAGCCGGATCCGGACAGTGGAGCTGCCCCCACGGACCTTTCAGCCATGTTCCGCAACCTGTGCCGGTCCTCGCCCTGGAAATGGCAGTCGCTGCGCTTCGAGTACTGGAATGAGCCCTTCGCTGAAGCCCCCAGCCCTGCCGCTCCCCTGGTCCGCGCCTGGCTGCGGCGCCCCGGAGCCCTGCGGCTGGAAAGCCCTGAGGGACTGGTCCTGCACAGCACCACGGGCATCAACGATTCCAGGGACGGGCTCTACATAAGCTCCACACGGAAATCATGGCTCCTGCCGCCCCATCTGGTGACGCCCGTTTATGACGACTTCGGCCTGGTGAGGCGGCGCCCCGAGGCGGCCTACGGGGAGCCTGGCTTCGGCAATGGACGCTTCTCCGCGGCGCTGGATCCGGTGGAGCTCGCGGGCAACGCCCCCGTGCCCCTCGAGTTTCCCGGCAGCAATCCTGTGGAGGTGCAGGAGGTCCGCCGGGTTGAGCATGAGGGCCGGCCGGCGCTTGAGGCTGTGGTGGCGCCGACCGCCGCCTACCATCCGGTGGATCCTGCCGCTCCGCTGTGCATGCCGGGCCGTTCCAGGGTCAGGATGGACCTGGGTACCGGCGTCTGTGTCTCCAGCCGCTCCCTTGAACCTGAAACGGACCAGTACGGCCACTGGCTGCGCATCATTGCCGTGGACGAATACATGCTGGACGATCTCTTCCTGGCGGAATCCATGAACCTCACCGACGTCCGGCGGCACATCAGCTGGGATGTTCCCGCCTGACCATGACAGGCCAGCACCCGGTTTCTCGGCTAGGCTTCGCGGATGACTACGCTCAGCTCCGTTTGGCCTCTCTTCGGCCTCACCCTTGCCACGCCGCGGCTGGAACTCCGTCCCATCCAGGACCATGAGATCCCGGCGGCGGTTGCAGCGGCGCATAGCGGCATTCACGAGCCTGGCAGGAACCCGTTCAGCACTGCGTGGGCGGAAGCTCCCCTGGAAGAACTCGGCCCCAGGATGGCGCAGTGGCACTGGCGCTGCCGCGCCGAGTGCACCCCGGAATCCTGGACGCTCCTCTTGGGCATCTGGCACGAGAACGAGTTGATCGGCTGCCAGGACATCGGCGCCAAGGACTTCGCCGCGCTGAAGACCGTGAGCACTGGATCATGGCTCAAGCAGTCGGTGCAGGGCCGCGGCTTGGGCAAGGAGATGCGTGCCGCCGTCGTGCTCTACGCATTCGACTGGCTGGGCGCAGAAGTGGCCGAATCCGAAGCAGCAGACTGGAACGAAGCCTCCCTGGGCGTCTCCCGCTCCCTGGGCTACGAACTCAACGGCGTCACGCGCAAGGCCTGGGGCACCCAAATCGAGACAGTCCAGCACGTCCGCCTCACCCCGGGCTCCTTCAAGCGCCCCGACTGGGAACTACAAGTCAAAGGCCACGAAGCAGCAGCGAAGTTCCTCAAGGTCACCTGAGCTACGTGCCGTGGCTGGGTTCGTCCGCCCCCAGCGCTTCGCCGTCGCCGGGTTGTGCAGCGGTGGCTGAGTTCGTCCGTCCCCAGCACTTCGCCGTTCACCAGTGTTGTCGGGGAGCGGCTGGGTACGCCGCGCCACAGCCCTTCTCCGTCGCTTAGACACAACGCATAGGGGGCACCTTCGGTCGCTGAGCGACCTCCGGTGCCCGATGCGTCGCGATGCGCTCCTACGAGAAGGACTGCGACGCGGCTTGTGCCCTCTGGCCCCCGCAAGGCTTGCCTTGGCACACGTCCGGTCCGAGTGCTTCGCGTAGGAGCGCATCGCCGACCAGAGCGCTGCGCAGGTCGCCCAGCGACCGGAGCGGCGCGGCGGGAGGTGTCTAAGCGACGGCGAAGGACTCGGTGCGGACGAACCCCAACCACCGCCAGGCACGAAAGGGCCGTGGCCCGGCGGACCTGACCACGGCCCCTTCGTACGGTGGACTAGCCTTCGAGCAGTTCTGTTACCAGTGCCGCGATGGGCGAGCGTTCGGAGCGGGTCAGGGTGATGTGGCCGAAGAGCGGGTGTCCTTTCAGGGTTTCGACGACGGCGGCGATCCCGTCGTGGCGGCCGACGCGGAGGTTGTCGCGCTGGGCGACGTCGTGGGTGAGGACGATCTTTGAGTTCTGCCCGATCCTGCTCATGACGGTGAGCAGGACGTTCTTCTCGAGCGACTGGGCCTCGTCGACGATCACGAAGGCGTCGTGGAGGGACCGTCCGCGGATGTGGGTGAGGGGCATGACCTCGAGCATGCCGCGGTCCATGACCTCCTCCACCACTTCCTGGCTCACCAGGGCGCCGAGCGTGTCGAAGACTGCCTGCGCCCAGGGGTTCATTTTCTCGGATTCGGAACCCGGGAGGTAGCCGAGTTCCTGGCCACCCACGGCGTAGAGGGGCCGGAACACGATGACCTTGCGGTGCTCGCGCCGTTCCAGGACGGCCTCGAGGCCGGCGCACAGCGCCAGGGCCGACTTGCCGGTGCCGGCCCGGCCGCCGATGGACACGATGCCGACGGCGGGATCCATCAGCATGTCGATGGCCAGCCGCTGCTCGGCGGAGCGCCCGTGCAGGCCGAACACATCGCGGTCGCCTTTGACCAGGCGGACCTGCTTGTCCGGGCCCACCCGGCCAAGGGCGGACCCCCGGTTGGACAGCAGGACCAGACCGGTGTTGACCGGCATTTCCGCCGCCGCCGGAATGAACACCGGCTCGTGGCCGTACAGGGTTGAGATCTCCTGCTCGTTGGCTTCGACCTCGGCAACACCGGTCCAGCCGGAGTCCTTCACCAGTTCGTTGCGGTACTCGTCGGCGGTGAGCCCCATGGCCGAGGCCTTGACCCGCATGGGCAGGTCCTTGGACACCACAGTGACGTTCCTGCCTTCGTTGGCGAGGTTCTTGGCGACGGCGAGGATGCGGCTGTCGTTGTCACCGCTCCGGAAGCCCAGCGGCAGCACCTCGGAGGAGATGTGGTTGAGCTCCACCATGAGGGAGCCGCCGTCGTCACCGATGGGAATGGGCTGGTTCAGTCCGCCGTGTTTAACCCGGAGGTCGTCGAGGAGCCGCAGCGCTTTGCGGGCGAAATAGCCCAGCTCGGGGTCGTGCCGTTTGGACTCCAACTCGGTGATGACCACAACCGGAACAATGACCTCGTGCTCGGCAAAGCGCAGCAGGGCGCGGGGGTCTGACAGCAGGACAGAGGTGTCGATGACGAAGGTGTTAATGGCCAATTCCCTTCCGGAGACAGCAAAACCGGCCGCAGCATCCGCTGCTGAACCGGTTCGTGAGGTGGCTCGCGTGGCGCGAGAGGTAGCTTTCACTGCCTGGTCCAGAACGACCTTGGGCAGATGTTCAGAAGTAGCCACATCGACTCCAGCCCCGGGCACCAGCCCGGAATTGTTATTGGTGAGGCGGCTCGGCCAGGAGGCCGGGTCCGGCCTCCCATACAACCGGTGCGATGTTTCGCTCCATGTACTGGCCTCCCCGATCAGCCGGCGGTTTTGCCAGCTGATGGATATAACGTAAATCCACGCCAAGTAATTTCCGCAACCATTACGCGGCGATTCCTGTTGCAGTGGCGTGAACTTGTGATGAACCGGAGCTGTCAGGCGCCGAAGCGCCGCTGCCTGCCCGCGTAATCGCGGAGGGCCCGCAGGAAGTCCACTTTGCGGAACGCGGGCCACAATGCCTCGCAGAAGTAGAACTCGCTGTAGGCGCTCTGCCACATCAGGAATCCGGACAGGCGCTGTTCCCCCGATGTCCGGATCACCAGGTCCGGGTCCGGCTGGCCGCGGGTGTAAAGGAAGCGCGAGATGTCATCAACGCAGAGCTCATCCGCAAGCTGGCCGATGTCCCTGCCTTTGGCCACGGCGTCGTGGAGGAGCTCACGCACGGCGTCCACGATTTCCCGGCGGCCGCCGTATCCCACCGCCACATTGACGTGGATCTTCTCCAGCACCGGGGTGCGCGCCGTCAGCTTGTTGAGACGCTCGGCAAGGTAATCCGGAAGAAGCTCCGGAGCACCCATCGCATGGACGGAGATATTGGCGTCCTCGTCCAACCGGTCCAGGGTGTTGGCGATGATACCCATCAACAGGTCCAGTTCCTCACTGGACCGGTTCATGTTGTCCGTGGAGAGCATGTACAGGGTGACCACTTTGACTCCGAGCTCCTGGCACCAGCCAAGGAACTCGTGGATCTTGTCGGCACCGGCCTGGTGGCCCTGGCTGGTGGGCGCGTTGAACTGTTTGGCCCAGCGGCGGTTCCCGTCCACCATGACGCCGATGTGGCGGGGAATGCGGTCGCGGGCAAGATCCTTCAGCAGCCTGCGCTCGTAGAAGCCATAGAGGAACCCGGGCAACTCCACGCGTCCACTCACCTGACTTCCTCGCTGTACGTACTTGCACATCCTAGGCTACCGTCCGAAGCGCCGAGGGGCCGTTCCATCCGCCCGGAGCAGCCCTCCCCACATACCTACCCATCGGTAACTTACTGATCCGTAAGTTATTCTGGGACCATGAACAGGGACACCCCGGACGCCCCCCGGACGCCGCAGCCACAGGACAGTCCCGGCGCGGGAAACGGCGCAGCAAAGGGCGCAGCAAACAACGCCATGGACGACGCCGCGGTCCGGCTGGCCGAGCTCCTGATGATCAAGCCGAAGTGGCGTGGCTGGATCCATACCGTCACAGCCCCTCTTGCCCTGGCGGCCGGGATCGTCCTGGTGGTCCTTGCGCCGACGGCCGACCGCAAAATCACCTCAGCCATCTACGCGGCCACGGGCGTGCTGCTTTTTGGCGTCAGCGCCGTCTATCACCGGGGGAACTGGTCGCCCGGGGTGAAGATCGTCCTCAAGCGGCTGGACCACACCAACATCATGCTGGTGATCGCCGGCAGCTACACACCGCTTGCGTGGACCCTCCTGGAAAGGCCGCAGGCGGTCCTCCTGCTGTGGGTCATCTGGTCAGG
This sequence comes from Arthrobacter sp. AK04, assembly GCF_021129155.1. Taxonomy (GTDB): domain Bacteria; phylum Actinomycetota; class Actinomycetes; order Actinomycetales; family Micrococcaceae; genus Arthrobacter; species Arthrobacter quantipunctorum. Next base: position 8,570 of record NZ_JAJOMC010000083.1, on the reverse strand, counting down.
GGCCATCCTCGGGGTACTGTTCCGGCTGTTGTGGACGGACGCCCCCCGCTGGCTCTACGTACCCATCTACATTGCCTTGGGCTGCGGAGCCCTCTTCTACCTGCCGCAGTTCTTCCAGGCCAGCGTGTCCGCTGCCGTCCTGATCTGCGTGGGCGGCATCCTGTACATCACCGGGGCAGTCTTTTATGCGCTCAAGAAACCGAACTTCAGCTACCACCACTTCGGGTTCCACGAGCTGTTCCATGCCCTGACCGTGGTCGCCTTCGCCACGCATTTTGCGGCCATCGCCACAGCTGTCCTCAGCTAGGGCGGCGGCACGCCGCGGCCAAAGCCAGCGCGGGCGCCTTGGGGGCGAAGTCAATTCGCGCGTCAGGGACGCTGGTCCTGTGCGGGGTCCGTCCCGTCGTCGGCCGTTCCCTGCACCGCGCCACCGCGGGCCGGCTGGCCGGGCGCCCCCGCCTCGGCAGCCTCCGCCGCCTCAACGTCCGCTGCAGCAGCGGCAGCCATGCGGTCCTCCTCCACCTGTGCCCGGTACCGCACGCGGCGGATGCGCCGCACCATGTCAACGATCAGCAGTGCGGTGGCAACTACGAAGAACGCCGTCATGATGAAGCCCAGCAGGCCGGGGGTCACCTGGTCCTCGGAGATCCCCTCACGCAGCGTTGGCGTGGGCAGGGGCGTCGGGGTGGTGGCCAAGCTGAGGAGCAGATGATGCACGGTTATTTACCTTCTGTGGAGCGGGTCGCAGGGGTCGCGGATGGGACGGCGAAAGCGCCAGACCCTAACTTCTACGCGACATAGAAATTGCCGGCTGCTTCTATCTTAGCCCTGCGAACAGATCCCGCTCCGGGAGCTCGGAAGGAACCCGGGAGTGGATGAGCGAGTAGTCTTCCCACGGCCAGGCCCGGCGCTGCATGTCGGGGGAAACGGCAAAAAAGAACCCCAGGGGGTCCACCTGGGTGCGGTGGGCACGGAGCGCGTCGTCGCGCACTTCGAAGAAATCGCCGCAGTCCACCTGGGTGGTGGTGGGATGCGTGGCGGGCGGCGGCGTGTGGCCCTCGGCATCCGCTTCCAGCCAGGCCGCAAGCCGCTCGGCGTACGGGGACTGGAGTCCAGCTTCCTCCAGCGCGAAGTGCAGCGCCCTGAAGCGTTCCGGGCTGAAGGCCCTGTCGTAGTAGAGCTTGCTGGGTTCCCACGGCGCCCCGGCGTCCGGATAGCGCGAACCGTCACCAGCCGCTTCGAAGGCCTCCACGGCAACGCGGTGCGCCATGATGTGGTCCGGATGGGGGTAGCCGCCGTTTTCGTCATAGCTGAGGATGACTTGCGGCTTGAAGGACCGGACCAGCCGCACCAGGGGCGCGGCAGCGCGCTGCAGGGGCAAGGTGGCGAATGATCCTGAGGGAAGGGGAGGAAGCGGATCGCCTTCAGGAAGGCCGGAGTCCACGAATCCGAGCCACCGCTGCCTGACGCCGAGGATGGCCGCCGCCCGTTCCATCTCCAGGCGCCTGGCACCTGCCATGTCCCGCTTGGGGTGCGGCTCCCCCTCAACGGCCGGGTTCTGGATGTCTCCCCTGGAGCCGTCGGTGCACGTGGCCACCAGGACGTCGACGCCGGAGGCAGCGTATTTGGCCATCGTTGCAGCGCCCTTGCTGGACTCGTCGTCCGGATGGGCATGGACGGCGAGCAGCCGTAGCGGCGCCTGGGTGGTGCTGGACGCTGTCATCGAAGGACGGCTCCTTATTCTTCTGCTGCCTGTGGCCGCTGATCGGATCGCTTGAACGGGCGGACGCCTGGCGGGGGATGCTGACAAGCCGCCCCCGGAAAGGGCACTAAACTAGTGAGGTGACTTCCCCGGACCAGCCGGCCCAACCCGTGCCCGCAGACACTAGCCTAGCCAATCGCTATGGGGCTAAAAAGCGCAGGCTTACGCCGAAAGCCAAACGCATCATTGCCGGGGCGGCACTGGCTGCCGGAATCGGATTCCTGGCCTGGGTTTCCACGTCCCAGTCATTGTCCGATGTCTCGTTCAAGGACATCGGCTACAGCACCACGGATGCCACCCTGGCGGAGGTGGACTTCCAGGTCACCCGCGAGCCGGGCACCGCCGTCAAGTGCGCGGTCAAGGCACTGGATTCCAAGTTTGCGGTGGTGGGTTGGAAGGTTGTGGATGTTCCTCCCACGGAGGCCACTGAAACAGCCGACGGCGGCCGCACGGTTGCCCAGCGCGTGGCCGTGCGCACCGAATCACTCTCGGTATCCGGCGTGGTGGACAGCTGCTGGGCTGCCGGCACGTAGCACGGCATATAGCCCCGATAATCTTGGCCCGAACCAGGGCAGGGCGTGTGACGTGCGCCGCTTCCCTGTTGGGTTAAGTCCAAGGGATTGACTACAATGGAGCAATACCTTTACCCCGCTGAGCTGGTTACTGTTCCACAAGTGGCCACCGTGGCGGGGTCTTTTGCATGTATGACCACCAGAGGAGAAGTCCGTGTCTACCACCAACAGCGCAGCTGCAGCCTGGCTCACCCAGGAAGCTTTTGACCGCCTGAAGGCAGAGCTGGACCACCTTTCCGGCGCAGGCCGGGCAGAGATCGTCCAGAAGATTGAAGCAGCCCGGCAAGAGGGGGACCTCAAGGAGAACGGTGGCTACCACGCAGCCAAGGAGGAGCAGGGCAAGATTGAGGCCCGTATCCGCCAGCTCACCGCGTTGCTCCGCGACGCCCACGTAGGCGAGGCCCCGGCAGACGACGGAATCGTGGAGCCCGGCATGATCGTGGTAGCCAAGATCGCCGGCGATGAGGAAACGTTCCTGCTCGGATCCCGTGAAATTGCCGGCGACTCCGACCTGGACGTCTTTAGCGAGAAGTCGCCGCTGGGTGCGGCCATTCTGGGGCACAAGGAGGGCGACTCCCTGAGCTATGTGGCGCCCAACGGCAAGGACATCAAGGTGGAGATCCTGTCCGCCAAGCCGTACGCCGCCTGACTGCTGCCAGCCGGCAGAGGCACCAGCCTGCAAAGGCACACAACGCCGGCCGTCCCGGAAAGGGACGGCCGGCGTTTTGCGTTAATGGGTCAGATACCTACAGGGACGGGCCAGGGGCGCGGCTGCGGCGCCGCAGCAGCAGGGCCGCCACCACTCCCCCGGCCGCCCCGCCCAGGTGGGCCTGCCAGGAAATGTAGCCGGCTCCGACGGGCAGGACACCCAGCAGGATGCTCCCGTAACCCATAAAGAGGACCACGGCCAGGAGGATCTGGCGCCAGCTGCGGTTGATGAACCCGCGCACCAGCAGGAACGAAAACAGCCCGAAAACCAGGCCCGAGGCGCCCACTGTGACGCCGCCGTCGCCAATCAGCCAGACGGTGAGGCCGGAACCCAGCCAGCTGAAGGCCAGGGCGGTCAGGAATACCCGGAGTCCCGAGAGGAACACCAGGAAACCAAAGATGATCAGCGGCAGGCTGTTGGAGAGCAGATGGTTCAGGTTTGCGTGCAGGAGCGGGAAAGTGAAGATGTCCAGCAGCCCGTCGGCACTCCTGGGCCGGAGCCCGAACGTTGCGTTGAGCGATCGCAGCATCACCATGTTGAACAGCTCGATGACAAAGAGGAGAACCACGAAGGTGCCCAGCACCAGCAGGCCGCCCTTGGCACGGGCGGCCACGGTCCTGCGCTGCCCGAAGCTTCCGTTTCCTGTGAGTCCGGCCATGGCTTTTGCTAATGCACCACGATGGGCTGGAAGCCTTCCGCGCGGAGGGCGCTGAGCACCTGTTCCCCGTGCTCGTGGCCCTTTGTTTCGAGGTTCACCGTGATGGACACGTCCCCCATGCTGATGGAGCCGCCCACCCGGGTGTGGTCCAGGCCGGTGACGTTGGCGTCGTTTTCGGCGATGATCCTGGCGATGGTGGCCAGTGAACCGGGCCGGTCGTCGAGCATCATGCGGACCGTCATGTAGCGCCCTGCAGCGGAGAGGCCCCGCTGGATGACCTTGAGCATGAGCATGGGGTCGATGTTGCCGCCCGAGAGGACCACCACCGTGGTTCCCGGATTTTCGATCTTGCCGTCCATCAGCGCCGCCACGCCAACCGCGCCGGCCGGTTCCACCACCATCTTGGCCCGCTCCAGCAGGAAGATCAGGGCACGGGCCAGCGAATCTTCGCTGACCGTCACGACGTCGTCCACGAGTTCGCGGATGATGCTGAACGGGAGCTGCCCGGGACGGCCGACGGCGATGCCGTCCGCCATGGTGGACACCTTCTTCAGGGGCACCAGCGCATCGGCGGCCAGTGACGGCGGGTAGGCGGCGGCGTTCTCCGCCTGGACCCCGATGATGCGGATCTCCCGCCCCAGCTCCTTGGCCCGGGCTTTGATGGCGACGGCGACCCCCGCCAGGAGTCCGCCGCCGCCGACGCCCATGAGGACGGTATCCACGCTGGGCACCTGCTCAAGGATTTCCAGCCCCAGGGTTCCCTGTCCTGCCACGACGTCGACGTTGTCGAACGGGTGCACAAAGACGGTTCCCGTCTCGTTGCTGTACCGCTGGGCTTCGGCGAGCGCCTCGTCAACATTGTGGCCGTGCAGGATGACCTCCGCGCCGTGGCTGCGGGTGGCGGCCAGCTTGGGAAGTGCAACACCCAGTGGCATGTAGATGCGGGCCTTGATGCCCAGGCTCTTGGCGGCCACGGCTACGCCCTGGGCGTGGTTGCCTGCGGAGGCTGCCACCACGCCGCGCTTCTTCTCCTCGGGGGAAAGCTTGGCCATCCGGACGTAAGCGCCGCGAACCTTGAACGATCCGGCGCGCTGGAGGTTTTCGCACTTGAAGTAGACATCCCCGCCGGCCATCTTCCCCAGGGCGCGGGACGATTCCACCGGTGTACGCGCAATAATCCCGTCGAGCAGCTTCTGCGCCTCCAGGACATCGTCCAGCGTGACGGGAAGGGTTTCAAGGATGTTCACGGACTATTCTCCTCTGGATTCGGCCCCTGCGCCCGGTTCCGCAGTGGGAGGGGCATCAGGTAGTTCTGCTGTGGTGCCGGCGGGGGCGCCCTTGCCGCGTTTCAGTCCGGCCGGCGGCCGGACGTCCCGGATGGTGTTGTCCGGTCCTGCGCCTGCCGTCGTGGGTCCTCCGGCGAAAGCCGGCACTTGTTCATGTTCCCACGTTCTGGCGGCGATGTAGCGAATGGAGGAATTTGCGACGGCGAGGATGGGCACCGAGAACAGGGCGCCAGGGATGCCTGCCAGGTAGGATCCTGCGGCCACCGAAAGGATTACCGCCACCGGGTGCAGTGCGACGGCCTTGCCCATGATCAGCGGTTGCAGGATGTGGCTTTCCAGCTGCTGGACGAGGAGCACGATGCCCAGCATGATCAGGGCGTTGATGGGGCCGTTCGCCACCAGCGCCAGCAGGACCGCAATAGCACCGGTGACAAGGGCGCCGACAATGGGGATAAACGAACCGATGAAGACGAGCACGCTGAGCGGCAGCGCCAGGGGCACCCCGATGATGGCGGCACCTGCCCCGATTCCCACTGCGTCCACGAAGGCCACGAACATCTGGATGCGCGCGTAGCTGACCATGGAGGTCCAGCCCTTGCGTCCGGCACCGAAGGCTGCCGCCCTGGCTTTCCTGGGAAGCAGCCGGACCAGGAAGGTCCAGATCCGGTCCCCTTCCAGCAGGAAGAAGATGAGGATGAACAGCGCCAGGATGAGTCCGGCGGCAAAGTGCCCGGCAGTGCTGCCGAAGGACAGCGCCCCGCTGACGATGCTGCTGGTGTTGTCCTGCAGGGCCGTGGTTGCTTCCTGCAGGTATTGGTCCATTTGGGCGGCGGTCAGGTGCAGCGGTCCGTCGGACAGCCAGTCCTGGATCTGCTTGACCCCGGCCAGCGCCTCCGACCAGAGTTCGCCGAAGCCTGAAACCAACTGCCTTCCCACCAGCGCCAGGGACCCGCCGATCAGGCCGATGAAGCCCACAACGGTGACGGCAACGGCCGCTCCGGAAGGCAGCCTGTAGCGCTTGAGCCACCGCACCACCGGGCTGAGGAGCCCGGCGAGGAGGGCAGCCACCATGACTGGAATAATCAGGAAGCTGATCCGGCTCAGCAGCCAGACCAGCGCACCGCCCACCAGGAGGATCAGCCCCACGCGCCAGGCCCAGGAGGCTGCGATGCGTACGCCGTAAGGTATGTCCCGGTCCAGTTCGCGGTCCGCGAGGACCCGGACAGGCTGGCTGGAAGCAGGCTGTTGCTGGCTTGGAGCAGGGCTGGGGGAGGTAACGGCATCCTCTGCTGGCGTCATAGCCTAATACTTCCCCAGCGGAAGCTTATTCGGAAAACCGCTACCCGCCGGCCCCTGGGGTGTAGTCGATGCCCCACTCGATGGTGAAGGACCTGCCGGGGCTGAGCCAGCGCAGGCCGTCCCCGGAGTTGAAGGCGTTGGCCGGCCCGGTCATGGGCTCAACGGCCACGGCACGGCTGCGTCCCGGGTACTGGGTGCTGACAAAGACGTGGACGTAACGGCAGGTTTCGTCCTGCCACAGGCTTACCTGACTGCCGTCCGGCGCCGACAGCGTGTGGCGGGCCTTTCCTGCTTCGAAGCGCAGGTCCGTCAGGGCCACATCCACGTCGAGGGCCGCAATGTTCAGCCCTGCCCTGAAGTCCGAATCGCCCTGCACGCGAGCGGAGCTGCGTGGTATCAGGCGGTCATCGGCCACCAGGCGCGTCTCGGCCGCTACTGTCAGGACCAGTTCGTCGATGGGCACATCACCCAGCCTCAGGTAGGGGTGGGCGCCCAGGACGAAGGGCGCAGGCTCCTTGGCGTCGTTCACCAGGGTCTGGCGGACCACCAGCCCAAGGTCCTCATCGATCGTGTACTGCACCCGGTGCCGCGCCAGGAAGGGATACCCGTGCTGCGGGAAGATGGTGGCCTCCAAGGTGACGGAGTGTTCCGACTCATCCACAAGGGCGTAGGCGGAGTTGCGGAGGAGGCCGTGGCTGGCGTTGTTCCTGGCAACCTCGGTGATGTCCAGCTGCTGCTTTTTCCCGTTCAGGAACCAGACGCCGTCCTCCACGCGGTTTGCCCAGGGCGCCAATGTAATGCCGGTGGCGCCGGGCGGAATGTCGTCGTCACCGTACGTCTCGGTCAGGAGGATTCCTCCCCTGCTGAACGAGCGGAGCCCTGCGGCCAGCTCGGTCACTACGGCCGAGGCATCGCCCCGCCGGAGTTCATACTGCCTGCCGGTGGCATAGCCCTGCAGTGCCGGCGCGGATTCCTGGGGTGAACTGGAAGTCATGAGCAATACCGTACCGCGGAGCGCTCCCCGCACACAGCACCCCTTGTGAGATTTTGTTGTTAACTATTCTTTTTTGATCGAATGTGCCACACTTTTTTCATGACAAGTATCACGAGCACCAGCCTCTCTGACGGCCGGGAGCTGATCTACTTCGACGACGCTGCAGCGCCCAAGCCCCGCGCCACCGAACTCACCACCGACCATCGGGGCCTGCCTCCGAGGGGCGAACCGGGCGAGGTCCGCTACGACGCGCTGGCCGATGAGTGGGTTGCGGTGGCCGCGCACCGCCAGACCCGCACCCACCTCCCCCCGGCGGACCAGTGCCCTATTTGCCCTACCACTGCCGCTAACCCTTCCGAGATTCCCGCGTCTGACTACGACGTGGTGGTGTTCGAGAACCGGTTCCCCTCGCTGGGGCCGGCACTGGGCCCGGTTCCGGAGGCAACCTCATGGGGCACCAAGGGACCTGCGTACGGCCGCTGCGAGGTAGTGGCGTTCACCCCGTCCCACACCGGTTCATTCAGTGAACTGGGAGAAACCCGTGCGCGCACGGTCATCGAGGCCTGGGCGCACCGCACGGAGGCTTTGAGCGCCCTCCCCGGAATCAAGCAGGTCTTTCCGTTCGAGAACCGCGGTGCTGACATCGGCGTGACGCTCCACCACCCCCACGGGCAGATTTACGCCTACCCCTACGTCACGCCCCGCGCGGGAGTCCTTGGGGCCGCCGCCCGCAAGTTCCACGACGCCCACGATGGCAAGGACACCCTCACCGGATCCCTGTTGCGCTCCGAACGGGAAGACGGCAGCAGGATGGTCCTGGAAGGCGAAAACTTCAGTGCCTATGTTCCCTTCGCTGCCCGCTGGCCGCTGGAAATCCACCTGGTGCCCCACCGCCAGGTCCCGGACCTGGCGGCGTTGAACGGCGAGGAAAGGGATGAGCTCGCGTCCGTCTACCTCAACCTCCTCCAGCGGGTTGATGCCCTCTACCCCACACCCACGCCCTATATCTCGGCCTGGCACCAGGCCCCGCTGGACCCGGTCCTGCGGCCCGCGGGATACCTTCACCTCCAGTTGACTTCACCGCGGCGGGCTGCCGATAAGCTGAAGTACCTGGCAGGATCGGAGGCCGCCATGGGTGCTTTCATCAACGACACCACCCCGGAGAGCGTGGCGGAGCGCCTCCGGGAAGTCACTCTGCCCTCCCCCCCCACAACCCCCCCCCTCCTTCCCGCCACCCCCCAAACAGCCCCCGCTTGACCCCCCCACCGGAACCCCACGCCACCCGCGCCC
>NZ_JAJOMC010000082.1 GCF_021129155.1 Arthrobacter sp. AK04 | reverse complement strand
GGGCGGGACATGAGGCCGGCCTCCTTCGGCTCGAACGCCAGCATCAGTCCCAGGGCTACAGCTGTGGTCATATTGATCCACAGAATCTGGGTGGGCAGGACGGGAAGGGTTGCTCCGGCCAGGATCGCCACGAGGATCACCAGGCCTTCCCCCATATTGGTGGGCAGGGTCCAGACGATGAATTTGGTCAGGTTGTCAAAGACGTTCCGGCCTTCCTCGACAGCCGCCTCGATGGTGGCGAAGTCGTCATCTGTCAGGACGATGTCCGAGGCCTCCTTTGCCACTTCCGTTCCAGACCGTCCCATGGCGATCCCTACGTTCGCCTGGCGCAGTGCCGGCGCGTCGTTGACGCCGTCGCCCGTCATGGCAGCCACGTGCCCCCGGGACTGGAGCGCACCGATGAGGCGGAGCTTCTGCTCGGGCGACACCCGCGCGAAGACTGTTGCGCGCTCCACCGCATCGGGCAGTTGGTCCTCGGGGATCGCATCCAGCTCCGTTCCCGTCAGCGCGGTCCCGTCCGTCCGGTCCGCAGTGATGCCCACTGCCCTGGCAATGGTGGCTGCGGTACCAACATGGTCGCCGGTGATCATCTTGACGGCCACCCCCGCCTGGTGGCAGGCATGCACTGCTGCCGCCGCTGCCTCCCGCGGCGGGTCGAACATCGCCTGGAGCCCCGTCAGCGTCAGCTGTCCGCGCAGGTTTGCCTCGGCAAGGGAGGTGCCGGCGGGCAGGTGCATCATGGCCGTCGCCAGGACCCTCAGGCCCGTGCCGGCAAACCGGTGCGCAACCTCCAGGACCGCCTGCTTGTTGAGGTGCCCGTTGTCCCCGGGGCCGTCCATCTGCCAGGCACACAGCTCCAGCACCCGTTCCAGGGCGCCCTTGACCAGCACGGTGTCCTGCCCGGTGCCGTTGCCGTCCGGGCCCTGGTAGGCGTGGAGGGTAGCCATGTACTGGCTCTCTGACGTGAACGGCAGCGCCCCGCGCCGCGGAGCCGCGGCGAGGAACTCCGCGGTGTCCACGCCGCCCTTCCCGGCAGCCACCAGCATCGCAGCCTCCGTGGGATCCCCCTGGACGCGCCAGGCGTCGCCCTCCCTCACAACCTGCGCGTCGTTGCAGGCGGCTCCCGCCAGCAGTGACCAGTGCAGCGCAACGTCCCGCGCCGCCGTCGCCACTCCCTCAGTCCCTTCCGCGGCGCTCCCTTCCGAGCCGCCCTGGACACCCGCACCTGCGGGAAGGACGCGCCCCTCCGGGCCATATCCGGAGCCTGTCACGTCGTAAGCGCCGGATGAGGTCCACAGTGCCCGAACCGTCATCTGGTTTTCGGTGAAGGTGCCGGTCTTGTCAGAGCAGATGACCGTAGTGCTGCCCAGCGTCTCCACAACCGGCAGCCGGCGCACCACTGCGCGGCGCCGGGCCATCCGGCGGACGCCAATGGCGAGGGTTACCGTGACTGCCGCAGGAAGGCCTTCGGGGATTGCCCCCACCGCGAGCGCGACGGCGGCGGTGAACATTTGTGCCGGCTGCTGGCCGCGTGCCACGCCTGCAAGGAAAGTCACGGCGGCAAGTGCCAGGATGGCCACCGTCAGCGTCATGCTGAAGTGCGCCAGCTTTTGGGTGAGCGGGGTGGCAATTTGCTGCACCGAGCCCATCAACCGGTGGATCTCACCGAGTTCCGTCTCCCCACCGATGGCGACGACGACCCCCGCGCCGGTGCCTGCGGTCACCAGGGTGCCGCTGTAGACCATGTTCCGGCGGTCCGCCACCGGTGTGGTCGGGGGAAGGACCACCTCGTTCTTCTCTACTGCCTCGGACTCGCCAGTCAGGGCGGATTCATCGGCACGCAGGCCGGACAGCCGGACCAGCCGCAGGTCCGCCGGGACTTTATCCCCGGCCTCGAGGATTACTAGGTCTCCGGGGACGAGGTCCTCCGAGGGGACCTCTTCCCGTTGCCCGTCCCTGACCACCACAGCGCGCGTGCGGACCAGGGAATGCAGCGCATCGAGGGCAGCCTCCGCCCGGACTTCCTGGACAAAGCCGATCACCGTGTTCACCAGGACGACGGCGAGGATGACGCCTGAGTCCAGGTACTCACCGAGGAACAGCGTGACGGCCGCCGCGGCCAGCAGCACATACACCAGCGGATTGTTGAACTGCCGGGCCAGTTTCCGGAAGATCCCCCCGCCGCGTGAGCGCGGCAGCACGTTGGCTCCGAACTGGGCCTGGCGGCGTGCCACCTCCGCGGAAGCGAGGCCCTGGACATGGTCCGTCCCGAGCAGCAGGACCACCTCATGCAGGGGAAGCCCGTGGTGTGCGGGATCGGCCGTTCCGTTCGATGCCGGGGCAGGACGCCTGCCGGTGGCTTTTGCCTGCCTTGTCTTCTCCATTAACGGCCCTTCCTTCTGTTAGGGGGCCAGCAGCGCGTCAAGGGTGGCGAAGCCGTACCCGGCGGCGCTGATGCGGTCGATGATGTCCGGCAGGGCGTCGGCGTCAAGGGTGGAGCCGTCGTCGGGATTGGAACCGATGTGCATAAGGATAATTTCGCCGGGCTGCAGGGCTGCCAGCGTGCGGTCTGCGACGGCCTGGGCGTTGACGCCGCCACTGGTACCTTTCCATCCCAGGGTGTCCACGGTCCACCGGACAGCAACGTAGCCGAGGCTGTTGACAGCGGCAATTGTGCGGGCGTCCCTTTCGCCGAACGGGAAGCGGAACAGCGGGCGGGGGTCGGCACCGGCTGCCAGGATGGTTTGTTCCGCTCCCCGGACCTGTTGGCCGATCTGCCCGTCGTCCAGGCCGGTGAAACCAGCATGGGTCATGGAGTGGTTGGCCACCCGGTGCCCCGCAGAAACGATCTGCCCCACCCCGCCGGGGTTGGCCTCCACCCAGTTGCCGGTGAGGAAGAACGTGCCCGTGACCCCGTTGGCGGACAGGGTGGACAAAATCTTCGGCAGTCCTGCCGCATTGGCTCCGGCATCGAACGTCAGCGCCACCACGCGCCCCGCATTCGGAATCACCGTGAGGTCCTGGCTGGTCAGCTGGGAGGGGAAGGGTGCCGCCGGCGGGACAGGATCCGGCCCAGGGCCGGGCCCGCCGTCCTTAGCTGGGGGCGGGACCGGGACTGGAGGCACAGTGGCGGGTGGCTGGACAGGGTTCTGCCCTGCCTCCGGTGTTTCCGTTGATGCCTCCACAGGCTGGGGTGCGGAGGGCTGTGTTGTGGCGGGAGGGGCGCTGGAGGCCTCCGCGCCGGGGCTGGTGGAGGCGCCGGGAGAGGAAGGTGTGGCCGGCTGCGGAGGAGTTCCCGCCGGTTCCCGCAGCAGCACGGCAAGAACGACGGCCAAAACAATCAGGGCGAGCACGACGGCGGCAGCCGCCATCCGTCGTCGTGCGTCACCCCGCAGCGGCTCAGTCAACGGACTGCGCCTGCCGCGGTCCCGGCCACGTGGACCTCCTTCAGGATGCCTCCGGGCGTTCTTCCGGCGTGTGGACCACCAGCACCGGACAGTGGGCGTGGGCCACCAGGGCTGAGCTGACCGAGCCCAGCAGCAGCCCGCCAAAACCGCCGTGCCCGCGGCGTCCCACCACCACCATGTCCGCATCACGGCTGGCATCGATCAGCGAATCCCGCGGATGGCCGCGGACCAGGCTGGGAAGAACGTTCGTCGGCGTCTCGCCACCGAAAGCCTTGTTGACCGCGTCATCGAGGATCTCCCCGGCGCGCTCCTCGAAGCCTTCGATGCCCATCATCACGTAGCCGGCGTAGACCTGCGGGTAATCCCAGTAGGCGTTGGCCAGAACCTTGGCGCCCAGCGGCGTTGCCAGGCGCTGGGCCTGCCGCAAGGCCTCGATGGACGGTTCCGAGCCGTCGACGCCCACAAGGATCCGGGCAAATGGTGTTCCAGCAGTACTCATTTCAGCTCCTCAGGTGACCCGGGCGGTCCTTGGTACATGGTGTCCCGGCGGGACAACGGGAGGTAGGGCCGAAAGTCACTGCAGCGGCCACCGGCAGGTTGCAGGGGTCACCGGCAGGTTAGGGGAGAGTCGACGGTGGCTCCTGCGCGGGCGGTTCACGGCGCAGTGGTTCTTGCTGCGGTGGTTCCTGCCGCAATTGTTCCGGCTGCGGTGGCTCCGGCACCGTCGGCAGGACGTCAGCGGGTCCCTGGTCAAGCCGGAACGGCGGGTATTCATCACGCATGAGGGCCGTGTAGGCCAGGACGCGGTAGATCCAGCGGTTGATGCCGAGGATGAAATCGAACAGCGGCCGCTGGTACCGCCCGGTGAACAGCAGCGCCACCACGGCCACCAGGACGAGCAAGCCCAGCAGGGACGGCCCTGTTGCGCGCTCATAGGTCGTGCCCAGGTCATCGGCCTCTGTTTCCCAGGTCCAGGTGGCCCCGGACAGGGCGGCGACAATCAGCAAATGCGGAAGGGACAGGAGCCACCACTTCACCAGAACCAGCCCGCGGGACAGCTTCTCCGGGTAGTCCACTTCGAAGTCCGCCGGATAATCGGTGCGTGCCAGGGTGAAGGGCGGGTAGCGGTCAGTGCCGGCAGCTGCGTACGCGTAAAAGACCACCCGCCAGTTCCAGCGCAGAACTCCGACGTTGAAGTCGAACAGGGGGCGGGGGTAGCGGCCGGTGAACAGGATGGCGAAGCCTGCCACAATCGTTGTCACGAGGAACGCGAACCACAGGAAGACCAGCACGATGAAGTGCGGAATGGCCAGGAACCACTTGACCAGCCACATTGCCCGGGACAGGGCCGGATCAAGGTCACCGAAGAGCCTGGCGGGATAGGGAGCCCGGTCTGCCCGGTCTGCGGCCCCGGGGTGCGGCACCGGTGGGATACCAGGGGCTCCGGCTCCCGGCGCAAGTGGTGCTCCGGCTCCTGGCGCACCGGGTGCTCCAAGGGGTCCGGGGACTGGTGTTCCGGGCACTGCTCCGGCAGGCCCGGCAGGCGGTCCATAGCCGGTCGAGGGGCCGTAGCCCGCCGTATAGCCGGGCTGTGTTCCATACCCCTGCGCGTACCCGGGCTGTGTTCCATACCCCTGCGCGTACCCGGGCTGTGTTCCATACCCCTGCGCGTACCCGGGCTGTGTTCCATACCCCGGCGGCGGTCCGTATCCGGGTGGTGGTGCGGCAGGCCCCCGGGGATGCTGCCTCGCGTGGCGGCCGAGGCCCACGGCTCCCAGGATCAGCAAGGGGATCCCCAGTGCCAGCGCAATTGCCCCTCCCACCAGCAGGCCCGTGGCTGCCGGCATGATCAGGTCCGAGCGGAATCCCGCCTGCACCTCGGCGTCCACTCCAAGGCTGCCGTCAGCGTTCATGATGACGATTTCCCAGCTTCCGGCGGCAAGGTCCCATGTGAGCTCCTGTTCGCCGGGCCCGGAGGCGGACGTGCTCCAGAACGTTTGCTCTGCGGGAGGTTCGGGCGTGCCGGTGCCTGGGATGTCACGGTATTCGGCCCGGAAGGGCCGGCTGTCCACTTCGAGCAGTTCGGAATGGTGCACTCCCGAAAGGTAACGCTCAACGTCGTCCTGCGGGGCAACCCCTATGAAGATTTCCTTGCCCGGGTCCGCGGACGTGGCGCGCAGCCTCAGCGTCCCGACGTCGAAAGGCAGGCGCGGAGGGACGCCCTCGCCGACCGCATCAAGCCGGGGCGAGGTCAGGGCGTGGGACCCAACGGCCAGGCGGGCAGTGCCTGACGTGAGGTAACCATCTCCCTGCGCGGATCCCACCACTGAGGCCGCCGCCCCTCCGGCGAGAGTGGCGAGGCCAATCATCGAGATGAGGATTCCGAGGATGAGCAGTATTACCGAAGCAGTCTTCTTCATGACGCCAACCCGAACGTAGGAGGTGGGTACAGCTATGGGGAGAAGCAGGAGGCCGGGTCCGGCCTAGTTCTTGTTCTTGGTGGCCTGGATACGGGTTATAACAGTGGGGCAGGGCAGGTGCCACAGAACGCCGTGGGCCGTGGATCCCAGCAGGAGCCGTTGAATCCCGCCCCGGCCGCGGCTCCCCACCACGAGCATCCTGGCGTTCACCGCGGCATCCACCAGCGCATCCACCGGACTCCTCTCGGTTTCCAGCACCTGGTGCACCTGGAGGCTTGGATAGTCTTCCTTGAGCCCTGCCACCGTCTCTGCAAGGACAAGCCGCTCCTCTTCGGCAATAAGCTCGGCGAGGCTGGTGGATGTCAGGCCGGCATCCACCACACGGTCGGGGGCGATGATGGCGTACACCACTGTCAGCTCGTCACCTTCCCGGTCTGCCTCAGCTGCGGCGAAAGCCACGGCCTGCGTCGCTTCCTTGGAACCGTCAACACCCACCACCACGCCGGAGCGGCCCTCCAGGTCCTGCGTTCCCACCACGGCCACCGGAACCTTCGAAGAGGCTGCAACCTGAAGCGCCCGGTCGGCCAGTGAACCGCCCAGGTGGCCGGTGCCTGAGCCGATGACCACCATGGACGCCTTGGCGGAATACTTCGCCAGCGAACGTCCTACGCTTCCGGTAAGGAGCCGGGTGGTAATGGTGATGGGGAACGCGTCCCGGACCCGTCCCGCCGCAGTCTGCAGGAGCCGGTCACCGGCCTCTTCCATAACGCCGATCCAGGGATACGGTTCCGCCACCCACCTGTCGTCCACAACATGGAGGATCACCAGGGGCACCCCGGCGCGCTCCGCCCGGCGCGCAGCCCACAGCACCGCCGCCTGGCTCTGCGGAGAGTCATTGGTGGCGGCGGCGATTGGTTTACGAGTTGTCATGACCGGATCTCCTCATTCGCGCGGGCGTGGGTCACCTATAAGACTGGCCCCGCAGCCACGGCGGACATAGGGCCAAAGGTCACGGCAAAATGCGCGGGTCATCAGTATGCTTACTATTGTTCACTCCAGCTGTTCAAAGAGAAAGGCATCACCATGACGGAACAGAACCTTCCCGATGAGGGGCTCGACATTGTCCAGGATGACGACGTGCTCCTTGATGAGACTCCGGGTGCGGCTTCCTCCCTTGAGCTTGACCCTGTGAATGGCGAGCCGGACACCTACCCGGGCGCGGCAGAGAACAATCCGGACCGCTGGCAAGAGGATCCGTTGATCCAGGATGAGGCGGTTTCGGGTGAGGAAGAGGACTTCATCAGCGAACAGACTTTCCGGGATGAATCAGCGCAGGCCCGCTCTGAAGCGGAGGGGCAGGCCGCCTCTGCTACGCCCACCCTGGGGGAGGCGGTTGCCGACGTCGACTTTGGCGAAGAACCCACAGGGCTGGAAGCTGATGCCAGCGACGACGAGGAAAACTTCGGCGGTTCACCACTGAGCGAATTCGAACCCGACGACCTGGAACGTTGAGGAACCAAGGCACGCCGCAGAGGGGCAAACTGCTCCCCGAACATTGGACCGGGAAACCGTTCCGGCGTTCGGGGAGCAGTTTCCGTGTAGCGGTTGCCGGGAATCGGGAGGTACCGCGCGCTGCAACCGCCGCGGGCCCCGCCGGTGAATCCGCGGGACGAAAGACTCTGGCTCCAGAAGGCCTTGTACCGGGACAGTCAATCAGGGGCCGGCAGCAGGGCGGGAGGAGCAGCGATGATGTACTGGGATGGAAACATGGGCGCCTGGGGCTACGTCCTGATGGTGGTGAGCTTCATCCTGTTCTGGGGAGCAGTCATTGCGGCCATTGTCCTTTTTGCCCGCTCCATGTCCCCGGGGAACCGCGGGCGCGGGAGCAACGGACCCGGTGGAAGTGCCGCGGAGGACCTGCTGGCCGAACGCTTCGCCCGCGGCGACATCGACGAGACTGAATACACGGCCCGGTTGGCGGCCCTGCGCCGCGCCCGCGGGGCCTGAGCACCGGCTCCACGCCCTTTCAGCGTTGGCCATGGACGTTCGGATTGTGTCCCGGGTGTTGTTCCTCCGGGCTGCCTGGCGAAGGCGGGACCACTGGGACGCCACGAAAATTGCCGCTCACCAGGACCGCGCACTGCAGGAACTGCGCCGCGCGGCCTATGCGGGTTCGGAGTTCTACCGGCGTCATCATGCCGGGCTGCGGGAGGCACCCTTTGACCAGTTGCCTCCCGTGACAAAAACAGACCTCATGAGCCACTTCGACGAGGCCGTCACCACACCGGACCTGAAGCTGGCGGACGTGGAGCAGCATCTCCGCGCGCTGGCCGCGGAAAACGGTGACCCCGGCGTGCCATGGAGGGGACGCTGGTGGGCGGCAGCGACGGCCGGTACCGCGGGCCCGCGGGGAACCTTCATCTGGAACCGCTCTGAGTGGGCAACAGTGCTGGCCTCCTACGCCCGGGCAAACGACTGGGCCGGGATCCAGGCCGGACTGGGCCGTCCATTGAAAGTAGCGCTGGTGACGTCCCGCGTCCCCACACACCAGTCCGCCGTCGTTGGAGCGTCACTGCGCTCCGGGCTGGTCCCCACGCTCCGCCTGGATGTCACGGCACCGATGGGCGAGACTGTTGCCGCACTCAACAGGTTCCAGCCCAGGGCGCTGGTTGGTTACGCCTCAGCCCTGCACCCCCTGGCCCTGGAGCAGCTGGCCGGCCGCCTGAAAATCTCGCCGCAGGCGGTGATGTCAGCCTCCGAGGTACTCACGCCCCCCGCCGCCCAGGAACTGGCGAAAGCCTGGGGAAGCGCGCCGGTCGATGTCTACGCTGCCACCGAAACGGCCGGCATCGCCTCCCCGTGCGTCTACCGGAACCGCCATCTCTATGAGGACCTGCTGATCGTTGAACCCGTGGACCGGGACGGGAGTCCGGTGCCGCGGGGAACCACAGGGGCGAGGGTTCTGGTCACAGTCCTGTTCTCGCGGACGCTGCCATTCATCCGGTATGAAATGTCGGACACCGTGAGGCTGGGCGGCCGGGGCTGTCCGTGCGGACGCTCCTTCACTTTGCTGGAGGACATTGAAGGGCGGATCGAGGATGTCCTGGACATGCAGGGTTCGGCGGGTCCGGTCAGGGTGCATCCCATCGTGTTCCACCACGTGCTGGACCAGGCCGCTGCCGGTGGATGGCAGGTAGTCCAGGAGCCGGCGCGGCTGCGTGTCCTCCTGGCAGGTCTTGCCGCGGGAAATTCCCCCCAGGCAGTACAGGCTGCGGTGGCGGGGGCACTCCGCGCGGCAGGCGTCGTCGGGACCCCTGTTGACGTGGACGTCGTGTCACAGCTTGAACGGACACCATCAGGCAAGGCACCCTTCGTCCGCCGGCTTCGCCGCTAAGCCTTCCCGGCCGTGGGCAGTTCCCTTACTGGAAGTCGGCCTGCCAGAGGTCCGGACCGAACACCTCGTACTGGATGTCCTTGGCCGGAACGCCCTTGGAGATGAGGCTGCTCCGCACGGACTGGAGGAAGGGCAGCGGGCCGCAGAGATAGTACTCGGCGTCCAGCGGGAGTTCGACGGCGTTCACGTCCATGAACCCGGTGAAGCTGGAAGGCCCGGAATCCTGGTCCTGGTTGAGGAACCAGGTGTGCATGGAGCCGTCGGACAGCAACGCCAGGTCCTCGGTGACCTGCCGGCGCAGCGGAAACGATCCCGGGCTGTCATCGGCATGCAGGAGCATCACCTGGCGCTGGCTGCCGGCTTTCACCAGGTGCGAGAGCATGCCGGCCATCGGCGTCACCCCGATCCCCGCACTGGCCATAACCACCGGCCTGTCCGTGTACTCCAGCACTACATCCCCGAAAGGCGCCGAGAGGACCACCTCGTCGCCCACTTTGACGTCGTTGTGCAGGAGATTGGACATCTCGCCGTCAGGCGTTCCCTGCCCGTGCACACGCTTGACGGCGAAGTGGCGGTGCCTGCCGTCGTCGGCGCGGGTGAGGCTGTACTGCCGTGGCTGGTGGACGCCGTCCTTCATGAGCATCTTGATGGTCACGTACTGTCCCGGCAGGGAAGGCTTCACCTCCCTCTCGTCGATGCGCTCCACAACGAAAGTGACGACGTCGTCCGTCTCCTGGATGCGTTCAGCCACCCGCCAGGTGCGCCAGATGGTTTCCGGCGACAAGTGCACAGCGTTGTACAGTCCCCGTTCCTGGTTGATCAGCATGTTGCCCATCAGCCAGTAGACCTCATCCCAGGCAGCGGCTACCTCGGGCGTCACGGCCTCACCGAGCACATCGACGATGGCCCAGAACAAGTGCTCGTGGACAATCTCGTACTGGTCCGGGCTCAGGCCCAGGGAGACGTGCTTGTGCGCAACCCTGGACAGCAGGTGGTCAGGCAACTGGTCGGGCTTTTCCACGAGGTACCGGGCAAACGCTGCGATGGATCCGGCCAGCGCCTGTTGCTGCCGCCCGTCAGCC
The DNA here is from genome assembly GCF_021129155.1 of Arthrobacter sp. AK04. Classification (GTDB taxonomy): domain Bacteria; phylum Actinomycetota; class Actinomycetes; order Actinomycetales; family Micrococcaceae; genus Arthrobacter; species Arthrobacter quantipunctorum. The sequence continues at coordinate 4,720 of NZ_JAJOMC010000082.1, read as the reverse complement.
TGGTTGCCCCGGTTGAACAGGCCGTCCAGCAGGTCCGGCCGTGCGTCAAACATGTGCTGGTAGAACCGTTTGGCGATCTCCTGGATGTTTTCGCCCACCACAGGCAGCGTTGCCTTGATCACGGGGAGGGAGGTGTCTGAAAGCATGTTGGTTACCTTCCGGATAGCGGGTTCCCTGGCGGGGAGGTGGCCTAAGGCGTGCCAATTTAGCAGCCGCACCAGCCCGCCGATAGGGGCAACCGCCCCTATTCCCGAGCTCCCAGGCCGCGCCCCCAGGAAGCAAGCTTGAGCGGGGATGTTCGGACTGTCCCCTCGACGTGGGGCCAAACTGCGCTAAAATCATAAGCAGGCTGATGAATATCGGTTGGCAGGATCACTACTGAAGGAGTTTCACATGAACTTGGGAAGCATGATCAAAAATGCCGCTGGACGATTCGCAGGCAGGACGGGGACCGGCGGGACTGCCCGCGGGACCGGGCTGAATGCAGCCCGCCGGACGCCCGGCACAACGGGTGCCGCAGGTGCCAGGCCGGGCGGCGTAGCCGGCAGGATCATGGGAATGCTCCGGCGGCGCTAAGCCCCCCCCGCATCCAAAAAAGCAGGTACCGGATTCTCCGGCACCTGCTTTTTGGTCCTTAAAGCCATGCGCGAGCTCGTTGTCCTCGGCACCGCCTCCCAGGTCCCCACCCGGACCCGGAACCATAACGGCTACCTCCTGCGCTGGGACGGCGAGGGCCTGCTGTTCGACCCCGGCGAGGGAACGCAGCGCCAAATGATCCACGCCGGGGTCTCAGCGAACATGATCACCCGCATCTGCCTCACCCACGTTCACGGCGACCACTGCTTCGGGCTGCCGGGGGTGCTCTCGCGCATGGCCCTCGACGCCGTGCCCCATCCGGTCCATCTCCACTATCCATCCTCCGGCGGGGACGTGGTCCGCGCCCTTGTATCCGTCAGCACACCGGGTATCGACCTCAGGCTGCACCCGCACGGCGAAGGCGGAGCGGTGGCAGAAGGACTGGAAGTCCGGCCCCTCAAGCACCGGATAGAAACCTACGGCTACCGCCTGGCCGAACCGGACGGCCGGACCCTGCTGCCGGAACGCCTGCAGGCGGCAGGGATATCCGGGCCGGACGCAGGGCGGCTGCAGCGCCAAGGGAGCCTGGGCGGCGTGCAGCTTGAAGACGTCAGCGTCGCCCGGCCGGGCCAGCGATTCGCCTTCGTGATGGACACGGCGCCCTGTCCCGGCGCAGAAGAACTTGCCGACGGCGTCGACCTCCTCGTCGCCGAGTCGACCTTCGCTGACGACGACGCCGGGCTGGCCGGCCAGTACCGCCACCTCACAGCCGGGCAGGCGGGAGAGTTGGCGGCACGTTCCGGCGCCCGCACCCTGGTGCTCACGCACTTTTCCTCACGGTACGGCGACGACGCCTCACTGCTCCTGGCCCAAGCCCGTGCCCGCGCGGGTTCTGCTGCAGTCATCGCGGCTGAGGACCTGCAGCGCATCCCCTTCCCCCGGCGGCGGCGCTTATCCCACGGCCCCGCACTGCGCCGCGGGCCAGCCGATGCATCAATGCCAAGCCCCTCACCCAGCCCAGCCAGCCTTGGAGGCCACTCATGAGCGCAGCTTCAGAAGAAGTGTCGGACGTTACTGCCCACGGCAAGGAGCCCACCCTCAAGCGGGTGCTGGGACCCAAGCTCCTGCTGCTGTTCATTGTGGGCGACATCCTCGGCGCCGGCGTCTACGCGGTAACCGGAACCATGGCCGGCACCGTAGGGGGAATCGTCTGGCTGCCGTTCCTGCTGGCTTTCGTGGTGGCAACGCTCACCGCCTTCTCCTACCTCGAGCTGGTCACGCAGTATCCGCAGGCGGCGGGCGCCGCGCTGTACACGCACAAGGCGTTCGGGATCCACTTCGTCACCTTCCTGGTGGCATTTGCCGTGGTCTGCTCAGGAATCACCAGCGCGTCCACGTCTGCGAACGTCCTGGCCCAGAACTTCTTCGGCGGCCTCGAGATCAATGGCTGGATGGGCAAACCCGGGCAGGGCGTGATTACCGCGGTTGCACTCGGATTCATGCTCCTCCTGGCTGCCATCAACCTGCGTGGCGTGGGGGAGAGCGTCAAGTTCAATGTTGTGCTCACAGTGGTGGAGATGGCAGCACTGTGCATCGTGATCGGTGTCGGGTTCTTTGTCATGGCCCAGGGGACGGGAAACCCGGGCGAGATCTTCGTCTTCAACGACTCCCAGGACAAGGGGCTCTTCCTAGCCGTGACCGCAGCGACGTCCATCGCGTTTTTCGCCATGGTGGGCTTCGAGGATTCGGTCAACATGGTGGAAGAGACCCAGAACCCCGAAAAGATCTTTCCCCGCACTATGCTCACCGGCCTGGGCATAGCAGTACTGCTATACATGCTGGTAGCTGTGTCCGTGGTGAGCGTCCTCTCGCCCACGGAGCTCGAGGGCATCCGGGAAGCTGAAGGCGCTGCCCTGCTGGAAGTGGTCCACAAAGGCTCGCCGGACTTCCCGATCGACAGGGTCTTCCCCTTCCTGGCCGTCTTCGCCGTCGCCAACACGGCACTCATCAACATGCTCATGGCCAGCCGGCTGATTTACGGCATGGCCCGCCAGCACGTCCTGCCCGGCGCCTTGGGGAAGGTCCTTCCGGTCCGGCGCACCCCGTGGGCGGGAATCGCCTTTTCCACAGTCCTGGCACTGGGCCTCATCCTCTACGTCACCAGTGATCCCGAAAGCAACATCGTGGCCAACCTGTCCGGCACCACCGCCTTCCTGCTGCTGTGCGTTTTCACGGTGGTCAACGTGGCCTGCCTGGTGCTGCGCCGCAAGCGGGATCCCCACCGGAAGGTGTTTTTCACGTCCCCGGGGCCGCTTCCGCTCGTGGCCGCGCTGCTCTGCGCTTTCCTGGCCGGCCCGTGGGTTGGCAGGAACATCATCCAGTACCAGATTGCGGGCGGACTGATGGCCATTGGAGTCATTCTGTGGCTCATCACCTGGCTGATCAACCGGCGCACCAACGACGGCGATAGGGTTGATTCATGACTGCAGCAGCAGAATCAACTGTCACCTTCGAAGGCCTTTTTGCCCGCGACCTCCCGGAACTCGCCGTTCCCTGGCAGGCAGAGGAAGCGCCGGAGCCCTCGCTGCTGGTGCTTAACGAAGCCCTGGCCGGCGAGCTGGGGCTGGCTCCCGAATACCTGCGGACCACCGAAGGCGTGCGGCTCCTCCTGGGCAACCATGTCCCGGCCGGCGCCACGCCCGTTGCCCAGGCGTACGCCGGGCACCAGTTCGGCGGTTACTCGCCGCTGCTCGGCGACGGCCGGGCACTCCTGCTCGGCGAACTGCCGGACGGCGGCGGCCGCCTGCGGGACGTGCACCTCAAAGGCTCCGGCCGGACACCTTTTGCCCGGGCAGGCGACGGCCGCGCCGTCGTCGGCCCCATGCTTCGCGAATACCTGGTGAGCGAAGCGATGCATGCCCTGAACATTCCCACCACACGGGCTTTGGCCGTTGTGGCCACAGGACGCCCGGTGCGGCGGGACACCATGTTGCCCGGCGCCGTCCTCGCCCGGGTGGCCAGCAGCCACCTCCGGGTGGGCAGTTTCCAATATGCCCGGGCCACGGACAACATGGAGCTCCTGCGCCGGCTCGCGGACCACGCCATCAGCAGGCACTACCCGGCCGCAGCGCAGGCTGAAAATCCCTACCTGGAACTGTTCGCCTCGGTGGTGGCTGCCCAGGCCGGGCTGTTGGCGCGGTGGATGCTGGTGGGGTTTGTGCACGGCGTGATGAACACGGACAACATGACCATTTCGGGCGAAACCATCGACTACGGGCCCTGCGCCTTCATGGATGCTTTCAACCCCGGTGCCGTGTACAGCTCCATCGACGTCGGCGGGCGCTACGCCTACGCCAACCAGCCGGTGGTGGCCGAGTGGAACCTGGCGCGGCTGGCGGAGGCGATGCTGCCGCTCTTCCACGAGGACCAGGAACAGGCAGTCGCGCCCGCAGTGGAGGCGCTGGGGAAGTTCCGCAGCCAGTACAGCGACGCCTGGTTCGATGGCATGAAGGCAAAGCTGGGCATCGCCGCCGGCCCGTCCGGAAGTGAGGAAGGCGACGAGGCATCGGAACTGGTGGACGGGGTCATCGGCCTGCTCAAGGACGGACCTGTCGATTACACACAGTTCTTCCGGAGCCTTGGCCAGGCAGCCAGGGGAAACACCAGGCCGGCGCGCGGCATGGTCCTGGACCTCGCCGCCTTTGATGCTTGGGCTGAGCGTTGGGCCCGCCTCAAGCCCGACGCCGGTCTGATGGACAGCGTCAACCCGGTGTACCTTCCCCGGAACCATCTGGTGGAGGAAGCGCTGGCAGCAGCAACGGAGGGGGACATGGGCCCCTTCAGCCGCCTTCTGGAGGTGGTGAGGTTCCCGTTCGAGGAACGCGAGGGGCTGGAGCGCTATACCGAAGGTCCGCCGGAAGACTTCGGCACCTACCGGACCTTCTGCGGTACCTGAGGCGGGCACGGGAGAGCCGCGCGGAGGAAGTCCCGGGGAGACAGAACAAGGGCGGCAGCCGGGAGAACCCGGCTGCCGCCCTTGTCTGGAGTGGCGGGGGCCGGTGCGGGCCCGGGGGGCGGGGGGGGGGGGGGGGTTTGCCCCCCGGCCCGAGGAGGCGCCCGGCGGCCCCCGGAGGGGGGGTACGGA
>NZ_JAJOMC010000081.1 GCF_021129155.1 Arthrobacter sp. AK04 | reverse complement strand
GCCGTGGGCGGGGAGGACCGCTGCAGACCCAAATGCCTCGAGCTTGTCCAGCGAGGCAAGGTAGTCGCCCAGGGTTCCGTCAGGGTAGTCGAGCATGGTGGTGCCACGGCCAAGAATGGTGTCGCCGGAGAGAACCGAACCATGGGGGCCGTCGGCGGGAAGGTGGAAGCAGACCGAATCCGACGTGTGGCCGGGAGTAGCAACCACCCTGGCCTCAAGCCCTGCTGCATGGATGACCTGGCCGTCGCGCAAGGGATCGCCGCCGTGGCAGTGGGCTTTGTCTGCCGCCCGCACCGGGGCGCCGGTCAGTTCATGCAGGCGGGCGGAGCCGGCAGTGTGGTCAGCGTGGCGGTGGGTCACGAGAATCAGGTCGACGGGCCCGGCGGCGGCGAGTGCTTGAAGGTGGGTCTCGTCAAGCGGACCGGGATCAACCACCACGGCGGCCGAGCTGCCGGGTGCCCTCAGGACGTAGGAATTGGTTCCCTCCAGGCTCATCGGGCCGGGATTGGGAGCCAGGAGGAACTGTGTGAGGGCGGTGCTGCGCTGCAGAAGGGGACCGGAAGCTGGAGTCACCACCCCATCTTTGCACCGACCACGGGATGGCGGTGTCCTGGCAGTGGAATAGAACGCCGGCCGGACCGGGTTGACCACCAGTGAACACCACACGATCTTCAGGAAGCCGGAAACCAGACACCATGAGCACAACTACCCTTGCAGACCTCCTCGCCTCCGCCGATGCCGCCGGCCACGATCATGCCGCAACGGAGAAGAACAGCGGACTCCAGCACATCCACAATCACGCTACGGGCAGCATTGTCTGGTTTCCCACGTGGAAGAAGTTCCGGGAGACATCCGACTGGCGCGAGGAAGTGGACGCTCTGGCCGGGGACCTCGCATCGGATTCACACCAGGTGGAAGATGTGGCGGCCCGAACTGTCTCCCAGGAGTTGGAGGCACTCCTGGAACGCGCAGCCGCAGCAAGTGATGCGAACATCTTTGTCCAGGAAAACCTGACCCGGCACCTGACCCGGACCTGGGCTGTCGCCGACGCTGCCGCCGAGGCAACAGGGAAGTCCCTGCCCACCGGCAGCACAACGCCTTCAATATTTGCGGACTATCCCTACGACGTATATGCCCAGGACGGCGGAACCTTCGCGACGGCGCTGTGGAACGACATCATTGATGCCCGCCGCAACCAGGCCATCGCCGAAGAAGCGGCGCGGAAGGCACTCAAGCCGGTGTCCCGCAAGGCGCTGAAGAACGCCGCCCGGAAGGCCGCCCGGCGCTGAGTGCCGCCGTCGGGTCCTAAGGGTGTTCGCGAAACCGGACCTTCAAGGCCAGGTTTCGCGGACAAGGCCGGGATCGGTTCGACGCACAAACGGCGCCGGCCCGGGCCCAGCCCCGCCCGGGGCGGGGGGGGGTTGGGGGGGTTGTCCCCCCCCCCCCCCCCCCGGGGGCGCGCGCCCCCGGCGGGCCGCGCCCCCCCCCCCCCCCGCCCCCGCCCCCCCCCCCCCCCCCCCGCCCCCGTCGTTCTTTGCGGTGGTTGAACCCGCAGCTACGCCAGGCGGGTCAGCCAGCCGTGCGTGTCCGGCACGGTGCCGGTCTGGATGCCGAGGAGCTGCTCGCGGATGGCCATGGTGGTCTCCCCCGCTTTGGCGTCTTCGGAGCCGATGAACTCGGTGGCGTCCTTGAGGACTCCGATCGGCGTGATCACAGCTGCCGTGCCGCAGGCGAACACCTCCGTGATGTCACCGGAGGCAACGCCGTCGCGCCATTCATCGAGGGTGATCTTGCGCTCGGTGACTTCGCGGCCCATGTCCTTGGCCACCTGGATGACGGACATCCGGGTGATGCCTTCGAGGATGGTGCCGGTCAGCGCGGGGGTGACCAGCGAGCCGTCCTTCATCACGAAGAAGACGTTCATGCCGCCCAGTTCCTCGACCGCGTTGTCGTTGAACTGGTCGAGGAAGAGGACCTGCTTGCAGCCGTTGGCTTCTGCCTCCTGCTGCGCGATCAGCGACGCCGCGTAGTTGCCGCCGCACTTCGCATCACCGGTTCCGCCGCGGCCGGCGCGGGCGTACTCCCGTGAGATCCAGATGGACACGGGCTTCAGTTCCCCGCCGAAGTAGTTGCCGGCCGGTGAGGCAATGACCCGGAAGGAGACTTCCCGTGCGGCGCGGACGCCCAGGAATGCCTCGGTGGCAATCATGAACGGCCGCAGGTACAGCGCCTCGCCTTCGCCGCTGGGAACCCATTCCTTGTCGATGGAAACGAGTTCACGGATTGCCCCGAGGAAGTATTCGGCCGGCAGTTCGGGAAGGGCGAGCCGGCGGGCCGACTTGTTCAGCCGTGCCGCGTTCGCTTCGGGACGGAAGGTCCAGATGGAGCCGTCCGCGTGGCGGTACGCCTTGAGCCCTTCGAAGATCTCCTGGCCGTAATGGAACACGGCAGCCGAGGGGTCCAGGACAATGGGCCCGTAAGCCTCGATCCGGGCGTTGTGCCAGCCGCCGTTGCCATTCTCGTCCACGCTGTAGTCCACGACGGCGGTGTGGTCGGTGAAGTGGTTGCCGAATCCCGGGTTGGCCAGGATGGCTGCACGCTCTTCAGCAGACTTCGGGTTGGCCGAGGGCTGCTGGCTGAATTCGACGCCATGGGCAGTCTGAGTCATGGTTCCTCCACGATCGGCCGCCCCGGGTTCAGCACTGAACGGCAAGGCGGCATTTGGTGATTCGAGACAAGCTTACGCCCGATGCCTGCGGCCCCCGGCGCGGATTAGAGTCCGGCTGCGATGGCGTCGCCCACGGCACTCGTGCTGCGGGCACCGCCGTCGCGCTTTTCGACGTCGGCAACCACTGCCGCTTCGATCTTGCGGGCCGCGGCAGCGTAGCCGAGGTGGTCCAGCAGGAGGGCGGCGGACAGGATCGCAGCAGTGGGGTCGGCCTTGCCCTGGCCGGCGATGTCCGGGGCGGAACCGTGGACAGGCTCGAACATGGACGGCGCCGTGCGGTCCATGTTGATGTTGCCTGACGCGGCCAGCCCAATACCGCCTGTCACGGCAGCGGCGAGGTCCGTGAGGATGTCGCCGAAAAGGTTGTCCGTGACGATCACGTCGAAGCGTGACGGATCCGTCACCATGAAGATGGTGGCTGCGTCCACGTGCAGGTAATCGTGGGTGACATCCGGGAACTCGGTGGCCACTGCCTCAACCGTGCGCTTCCACAGGTGCCCTGCGAAGACGAGGACGTTGTGCTTGTGGACCAGGGTCACGTGCTTGCGCTCCCTGGCGCTTGCGCGGCGGAATGCATCCCGCACAACGCGCTCAACACCGTGTGCGGTGTTCAGCGAGACTTCGGTAGCCACCTCATGGGGCGTTCCGGCGCGGAGGGTGCCGCCGTTGCCGACATAGGGGCCCTCGGTACCTTCGCGGACCACGATGAAATCGATGGCGCCGGGATTGGCCAACGGGCTGCCCACCGTGCCGTACAGCTTCGAGGGCCGGAGGTTGACGTAGTGGTCCAGGCTGAAGCGGAGCTTGAGCAGCATCTCGCGTTCGATGATCCCCGACGGAATCCGGGTGTCCCCGGGCGCTGCGCCCACTGCGCCGAACAGGATGGCATCCCGCGTCCGGAGGTCCGCAAGGACTGCGTCGGGCAGGGTCTCCCCCGTTGCCAGCCAGTGCTCGGCGCCAAGCTTGTAGTGCATCTGCTTCAGTTCGACGCCCTCCGCCGCCACGGCCTTTTCGAGGACCTTGATTGCCTCGGCAATCACTTCGGGGCCGATGCCGTCGCCGGGGATAACTGCAAGATCGATGGAGGATGCGCTCATATTTTTAGGGTAGCCAAGTTATCCATATGCTGGTCAAGCCGTCTCATTATCCGAACACCCTGCGATGCTCTCACACTTAATGCAGAAAAACGGCGAATGCTCTCTCACCGCCTGTTCGGCAGTGAGAGAGCATCGGGCAAAAACGCACATTAGGTGCGGGAGCGTTGCTGCTCAGGCCCCGGCGGGCTCCTCGTACTTGGGGAAGACCGGCGACGGAGCGGGCAGCTCGGTGCCGGCAACGATGCGGGTGGGGATGGCTGCGAACTGGCGGGCTTCCCCTTCGGGCTGGCCGAGGGTCGCCAGCAGGGCTCCCGTTGCCTGGGGCATGACCGGCTGCGCCAGGATGGCCACAATCCTCAGCACCTCAAGCGTCACGTACAGCACGGTGTTCATGCGTTCGACGTCGGTCTTCCGCAGCACCCACGGCGCCTGTTCCGCAAAGTAGGCGTTGGTGTCGCCCAGGACACCCCAGATTGCCTCAAGGGCGCGGCTGAATTCCTGCTTCTCGAACGCTGCCCGGGCTGCCGCGAGGAGGGCGTCTGCCTGGGCCAGGATGGCCGTGTCCGCGTCGGTGAACTCCCCCGGGACGGGAACACGGCCGCCGCAGTTCTTGGCCACCATGGACAGCGAACGCTGGGCCAGGTTTCCGAAATTGTTGGCCAGGTCCGAATTCATCCGCCCCACGATTGCATCGTGGTTGTAGCTGCCGTCCGCGCCGAAGGGCACTTCCCGCAGGAAGAAGAAGCGCACCTGGTCCAGTCCGTACTGCGCCACGAAGTCCGCAGGAGCAACCACGTTTCCAAGCGACTTGGACATCTTGACGCCATTGTTGTGCAGGAAGCCGTGGATCATCACCCGCTTGGGCAGCTCAAGGCCGGCGCTCATGAGGAAAGCCGGCCAGTAGATGGCGTGGAACCGGGAGATGTCCTTGCCGATGATGTGCAGATCCGCCGGCCAGTACTTCCGGAATTTCTCCGAATCGACGTCCGGGTACCCCACTCCGGTGAGGTAGTTGGTCAGGGCATCCACCCACACGTACATGACGTGCTTGTCATTGCCCGGAACCGGGACGCCCCAGTCGAAGGTGGTGCGGCTGATGGACAGGTCTTCCAGGCCGCGCTTGACGAAGCTGATGACCTCATTGAAGCGGTACTGCGGGCCGCCGAATTCGGGCTGGGCCTCGTAGAGGGCAAGGAGCTTGTCCTGGTAGGCCGAGAGCCGGAAGAAGTAGCTCTCCTCAGCCGTCCAGGTCACCTCGGTGTCGGTCTCCTTGGAGTAGCGGACACCGTCATCCTTGACCACGGTGTCGTCCTCGCCGTAGAAGGCCTCGTCCCGGACGGAGTACCAGCCCTCGTACTTGGACAGGTAGATATCGCCGTTCGCTTCCATCTTTTTCCAGATGGCCTGCGAGGCGGCGTAGTGGTCCTCGTCGGTGGTGCGGATGAAGCGGTCGTACGTGATCCCCAGGGCGGCGTGGGCGGCCTTGTAGACCTCGGCATTCCGGTCCACCAGTTCCTTGGGGCTGATGCCTTCCTTTTCGGCCGTCTGGGCAATCTTCATCCCGTGCTCGTCCGTGCCGGTCAGGAACATCACGTCAAAGCCGTCCAGCCGCTTGAAGCGCGCCATCGCGTCAGTGGCGATGTACTCGTAGGCGTGGCCGATGTGCGGCACACCGTTGGGGTAGGTGATGGCCGTGGTGATGTAGAACGGCGTTTTCTCTGAAGCAGTCACGTGGAGGACGTTACCTTCGGTGGGGAGGGACGGGCTAGATGAGTTCGGTCAGGGTATCGCTGAGGCGGACCAGTTCGTGGTCGTGCGAGGCCACCAGCACGGCGATTCCGTCCGACGTGGTGTCCTTCAGGATGCTGATGATGCGGTTGGCCGAGGCACGGTCGAGGCTCGCGGTGGGCTCATCCACCACCAGGACCCGGGTGCCCAGGATCAGTGCCCGGGCGATGGCTACGCGCTGGCGTTCGCCGCCGGACAGCTGGGCGGGACGGTGCCGCATGCGCCGGCCAAGGCCAACGAGGTCCAGCAGGTCCTTGGCCATGTCCCGCCGCTGGTCCACCTCGCCGTCGGGAACCGCCGGGAGGAGCACGTTCTCGAGCGCGCTCATGCCGTCGATCAGGGCGCCGCCCTGATCAACGTAACCGATCAATGCACGACGGCGGTCCGCGATTTCGTCGTCGCCCATGCTTTCAAGCGAATCGCCTTCCCAGAAGACGCGGCCCGACGTCGGCAGGGTCAGCCCTGCGCCGACAGTCAGGATGCTGGTCTTGCCGGAGCCGCTTCGCCCGGCAACACAGTGCATCTCACCGGCGTGCAGGGTGAGGTCGAAGCCTTCCACCACGCTGACTGCCTCGGCGCCGCCCTTGCCGCCGCCATAGCGGATTGTGATGTCGCTCAGTTCCAGCGGGGTGGCGTGGTCGGCGGCCTTGACGATGGTGTTGGCCCGGGTCTGCAGGGGGACCTCACCGGAGCCGGACCTGCGGCTCCGCTGGACGTTGGTCGGGTTTGTCATTGGACCACTTTCGTTGCAATCGGTATCCAGCAAAGTACAGCCACGAGGCCTGCGACGCCCGCCCACAGTGCGGCGTAGGGGGCCAGGAGCAGGCCGATGCCCAGGGCGCCCAGCACGCCCAGGGGCAGGGCCACGGTTCCCACCAGCGCGTTCTCGAACAACCGGACCTGGCGGAGCATGTCCGGGTTCCAGCCCATGGCCTCGAGGATGCCAAGGTACTGGCGCTTGGCGTTGAGTTCAAACCGCCCTGTGACCAGGGTGAGCACCAGGCCCACAGCCACACCGGCGAGGGCCAGGAGGATGCTGGGCAGGGCGACGCTTGCCGCGGCCAAACCACTCAGGGCACTGGCGCCGGCGGCGCGCGGAATATCGATGAGCAGGGCAATCAGGCCGCCCACCGCCGCCCCGAACACACCCACGGCTACGGCCAGGGACAAAGTGTTGAACTTGTTGGTGCTCAGCTGGCGGTTGGCGAAGGTCAGCGGTGAGTCCACCGGGATCAGCCGTTCGTCATGCTGCGGTTCCTGGTCGATCTCGTCACGGTGGCGCAGCTGCTGCGCGGCGAAGAAGGCCGCCGCCGCATAAAGCACCAGGACGGACGCGGACACGAGTGCAGTGGAAAGGCTCCAGCTGGCCAGGCTCAGGACGATCCCGGCCACGGCCAGCAGGACCGCACCAACGCCGAATTCCTCCAGCACCCAGCGGCGGATCCGGCCCTGGGTCCACCCCATGGCACGCAGGGTACCGGCCTCGCTCCTGCGCTTGCGGATGTAGCTCACCGTGGACGCGCCGGTCAGGAGGGCTGCGCCGCAAAGGGTCAGGAAGAGCAGCGTGATGTTGGTGCCGGACAGCGACCCGGTGACGGCCTCTGCGGCGTTCTGCCGGACCCAGGACTGCTGGACGGTGCCCAGGGCAGATTCCTTGCCGGCGTCGTCCTTGCTGTATCCCGGGACGAAAATGCTGGCATCCTCCCGCGCGGAACCGGCCACAATTGTGGCTTCCAGGCCCATCGCGCGGATCTCGCCGGCCAGTTGTTCGACGTCGGGCTGCGCTTCCTTCCAGCTGCCAGGCGCCTTGGCACGGACCCTGACGGCGTCGATCACGCTGGCGTTTTCGGTGTAGCCGCGGGCAGCAGCAAGGCCGTAGTAGTCGGTGATGGCGCCGGCGGACTGGCTGGCGAGCCCGGTGGCGCTGAGGGAGGGTTCAAGTTCCGTGGCGGGAACATCGTTGCCCGCGGCGTCCTTGACCAGCGTGAACGGGGTGGGATCGTAACCGCCCAGGGGCAGCTTGTTGACGTCGCCGGCGGCAGCGGCAACGGCCGAGGGGTCGAACGTGCCGTACACCATGGCCAGCGGGGCAGCTGCCTGCTCCCCTGTTTCCAGGTTCTCCCGGTAGGAGCGCTCATCCACGGGTTCGCGCTGGGTCTGGTCAACGGGCGCGCCGTTGGCGCCCTTCTCGGGAAGCCGGTTGACGGTGACCCACTCGCCGGGCACTGCGGTCTTTTCCTCGGCACCGTTGGCGGCTGCTTCCCCGTCGGTGTACTTGGGTGCCGCGGCGAAGTCGGTGCTCCAAGTGGCGGGATTGTAGAGGCCCTGGTTGAAGTTGCCGCTGCTGCCGAGCAGCGAGGAGTGGTCCGTGGAACCCGGCCAGGAGAGGACGAAGGGTTCCTTCGAAACGAACGGCAGGTAGTCCTTGTCCAGGGACCGTGAGACGGTGCCGACGTCCTTGACGACCTTTCCGGCGTCGTCGATCTCCTCGATCTTGACGTTGTACTTCAGGTCGATGGAGGTGCCGGACCGGACGATCAGCGGAATGGCCTGGGAGTCATCCGTCAGCTGCCCGTTCCGCTTGGCCTGCTGGTACTGGGTCATCAGCGGCGCCCAATACTCCAGTTTGACGCCGAGGAAATCCGGCCCTTCCTCCAGCTCGTCCAGGCTGATGCCGTTGGTGAAGAGTCCCTCAAGGTAGCGTCCCACAGCGCCGGCACCGCGGGCGTCGCCCGGCGGTGCCTTTTCCAGCGGGGACAGGAAGTCGCCCGCGGAGCCCAGGAGGGCGCGTTCGGCAGCCGGATCGACGGCGACCACGGATTCCGTTATTTCGGGGGCCATGGGCAGGGAAACGGATAGGTTGAAGAGGTTGTGTTCGGAGCCGCCGGCCGGGGCGGGGAACTTGATGCCGGTTTCGTCAGCGGGCGCTGCGATGCGGATGCTGCTGCCGCCGGCGGCCTGCTCCTCCACGAGCCTGGCCTTGCCAAGGGTGCCCTCGGCGGTGGACTTGAACAGTGTCTGCTCGGAGACGCCATCGGAGCTGACTGCGCTGGCCGTCAGGCGGTACTTCCTGCTTTCATCGCCCAGGACCGACTCGGCCGCAGGCCACTGGTCCGGGGCGGTTGCCCCGGCGGCCTGGTCCGCGGTGGCGGTGCCGGCCAGCCCGGCGTTGTAGCCGAGGTAGTCCATGGCATCAAGGCGCGGGGATTCAAGGTTCTGGGTGACGCGGGAGACCAGGCTGATCGGGGCTGCCACGGAGGTTCCGGAGAGCTTCCTGATGGCCTCCAGCTGCTCGAAGCTGATCCCGCCGGTGCCGTTGGCAATCTCGGGCTGCATGAGCGAGCCTGAGGGCGCCTTGGCCTGGACCAGGACGTCGTAGAGGCCCCGTGAATTTTCGTCCACGGTCCTGTTGAGCGCGGCCTGGGACTGGCTTTGGACAAGGACCGACAAGCACATGGCTGCGATCAAGATGGCCGCGGTCAACAGCAGCACTTTGCTTCTGATGAACCTCTGGACGGCGTTCATGGAACTCCCTGAAACCTGGATTGCGTGCGCACATACGCGCCCCGCCCATGCGGACATGGACGGGGACGGATGTGCAAAAGGTATTGGCCGGCCTGCCGGCCCGGTCCCGAATCAGGACCCAGCCATTGTAAGCAGACCGGCCAATCATACGTGGCCGTTCCGGGACTCGCCGAGGGGCGGCCGGCCGTACGGTGTTTCCCGGGTGGGGGCTAGTCTTCCAGGTCCACTTCACGCACCATTTCGGCACCGATGCCGGCCTTGATGGCGTCCAGGACCTGCTGGGGCACGGAGCTGTCGATGGTCAGCAGCGCGAGCACCTGGCCGCCTTCGTCAGAGCGTGCCACCTGCATGCCGGCGATGTTGATGTTGTTCATGCCCAGGATGTGGCCGATGGTTCCGATCACGCCGGGACGGTCCGTGTAGGCCACCACCACGAGGTGCTCACTGATGGGGATTTCAACTTCGAACCCGTTGATGCCCACCAGCTTCTGGATCTGCTTGGGGCCGGTCAGGGTACCGGCCACGGAGATCTGGGTGCCGTCGCTGAGGGCGCCCCGGAGGGTGAGGACGTTCCGGTAGGACTCGGTTTCAGGCGTGGTGATCAGGCGGACGTTGATGCCCCGCTGCTCGGCGATGACCGGCGCGTTGACGTAGGAGACCTGCTCGGTCACAACGTCCGCGAAGATGCCCTTGAGGGCGGCCAGTTCCAGGACCTTGACGTCGAGGGTGGAGATCTCACCGGCAACTTCAACGTCGAACTGGGTCAGGGAGGCATGGGTAAGGGCGGTGAAGATCCTGCCGAGCTTCTCGATCAGCGGGATGCCGGGCCGGACATCGGGGGCGATGACGCCGCCGGCCACGTTTACGGCGTCGGGAACCAGTTCACCGGCCAGGGCAAGGCGGACGGACTTGGCGACTGAAACGCCTGCCTTTTCCTGTGCTTCGTCGGTGGATGCGCCGAGGTGCGGGGTGACCACCACGTTGTCCAGCTTGAAGAACGGGAGGTCGGTGCTGGGCTCCTTGGAGAAGACGTCCACGCCGGCGCCGGCGATTTCGCCGTCCTGCAGGGCGGTGAAGAGAGCTTCCTCATCCACGAGCCCGCCGCGGGCCACGTTGACCACGTAGGCGGTGCTCTTCATCTTTTTGAAGGCGTCCGCGCCCAGCATGCCCACCGTCTCCGGCGTCTTGGGCATGTGGATGGTGATGAAGTCTGCCTGGGCCAGGAGCTCGTCCAGGGTCACTAGCTGCACGCCGAGCTGTGCCGCACGTGCGGAGGTGATGTAGGGATCGTAGGCGAGGATCTTGGTGTCAAAGCCCTTCAGCCTGGCGGCCACGAGGGCCCCGATCCGGCCCAGGCCGATGATGCCGATCTTCTTTTCGAATAGCTCGATGCCCGTGTACTTGGAGCGCTTCCATTCGCCGTCCTTCAGGGCTGCGCTTGCCTGCGGGATGTGGCGGGCCAGGCTGAGGATGTGGCCAACGGTGAGTTCAGCTGCCGAAACGATGTTCGAGGTGGGGGCGTTGACCACCATGACGCCGGCCTGGGTGGCTGCCTTGATGTCCACGTTGTCCAGGCCAACTCCCGCGCGGGCGATGACCTTGAGGTTCTTCGCAGCGGCGATCGCCTCGGCGTCCACCTGCGTGGCCGAGCGGACCAGGATCGCGTCAACGTCGCCGATGGCGGAGAGCAGCTGGGAACGGTCGGCGCCGTCGGTCTGGCGGATCTCGAAGTCCGGGCCCAGGGCCTCGACGGTGGCGGGGGAAAGTTCTTCGGCGAGCAGTACTACGGGTTTTGACACGGCTGATCCTCTGCGTTGCAGTCCGGGGGATAAAACAAGTCTAGGCCGACGGAAAGGCCGGGCTCACATTGTTAAGTGTGAACCCGGCCTCACAGTCTGTCTTTATAACGGCACGTTGAGCCAGCCTTAGCGGGCTGCGGAGCCTTCGACGTAGTCCACGTCCTGCTGCTGCCAGGCGAAGAGGGAGCGCAGCTCGCGGCCAACAGCCTCGATGGGGTGCTGCTCAGCCTTGGCGCGCAGTGCCTTGAACTCCGCGCCGCCGTTGTCCTGGTCCTCGATGAAGCGCTTGGCGAAGGCACCGGACTGGATGTCGGCCAGGACGGCCTTCATGTTTTCCTTCACCTCGGGGGTGATGACGCGGGGACCGGAAACGTAGTCGCCGTATTCCGCGGTGTCGGAAACGCTCCAGCGCTGCTTGGCAATGCCGCCTTCCCACATGAGGTCAACGATCAGCTTGAGCTCGTGGAGGACCTCGAAGTAGGCGATCTGCGGCTGGTAGCCGGCCTCGGTGAGGGTTTCGAAGCCGTACTGCACCAGCTGGGACACACCGCCGCACAGGACAGCCTGCTCGCCGAAGAGGTCCGTTTCGGTTTCCTCGGTGAAGGTGGTCTTGATGACGCCGGCGCGGGTGCCGCCGATCGCCTTTGCGTAGGACTTGGCCAGGTCCCAGGCGGAGCCGGTGGCGTCCTGCTCGACGGCGATGATGTCCGGGATGCCGCGGCCGGCTTCGAACTCGCGGCGCACGGTGTGGCCGGGAGCCTTCGGGGCAACCAGGATGACGTCAACGCCTTCCGGAGCCTGGATGTAGCCGAAGCGGATGTTGAAGCCGTGGGCGAAGGCAAGTGCCTTGCCGGGCTTCAGCTTGTCCTTGATGGAGTCGTTGTAGATCGAGCGCTGGTGCTGGTCCGGCGCCAGGATCATGATGACGTCGGCCCATTCGGCGGCGTCGGCAACGTTCTTGACCGTGAAGCCTGCGTCCTCGGCCTTGGCGATCGACGTCGAGCCCTCCTTGAGGGCGATGGCAACCTCGACGCCGGAATCGCGCAGGTTGAGCGCGTGGGCGTGGCCCTGGGAGCCGTAGCCAACAATGGCTACCTTGCGGCCCTGGATGATCGACAGGTCGGCGTCGTCGTCGTAAAACATTTCAGTCACTTGCGTAACTCCTCTTGAGTGGGTTGTAGATAGGTGTCTTTGTGGTGCGGTTGCGGGCGTTGCCTGCTGCCGGGCCAGGCCCGGGCAGCTTCCTAGGCGGAACGCAACGCCCTGTCACTCATGGAGCGGGATCCCCGTCCAACGGCCAGGGTGCCGGACTGCACAATTTCGCGGATGCCGAAGGGCTCCAGCACTGAGAGCAGTGCTGCAAGCTTCTCCGGGGTACCGGTTGCCTCGATCACCAACGAGTCTGTGGACACGTCAACGACGGCGGCACGGAACAGGTCTGCAGCCTGGGTCACCTGCAGACGTGTCGCGGCATCCGCACGTACCTTGACCAGGATGTGGTCTCGCTGTACGGAAGATTCAGAAGTCAGCTCAACGATCTTGATGACGTTGATCAGTTTGTTGAGCTGCTTGGTGACCTGCTCGATCAGGTCGCCGTCGGCATCGACGACGACGGTCATCCGGGAAATGCCCGGAACCTCGGTGGGGCCAACAGCCAGGGAGTTGATATTGAAGGCACGGCGGGCGAAGAGGCTCGCGACGCGGGTCAGGACGCCGGGCTTGTCTTCAACCAGGACGGACAGTGTGTGGCGGCTCATGGTCAGTCCTCTTCTTCCCATTCCGGGGTCATGTTGCGGGCAACCTGGATCTGGTCGTTGCTCACGCCGGCGGGCACCATCGGCCACACCATTGAGTTCGGGCTCACCACGAAGTCGATGACCACGGGGCGGTCGTTGATTTCGAGTGCCTTCTGGATGGTGGCATCGATGTCCTCGTCGCGTTCACAGCGGAACGAGGCGCAGCCGTAGGCCTCCCCCAGCTTGACGAAGTCCGGGATGCGGACGGTGTCGTGGCCGGTGTTGAGGTCGGTGTTTGAGTACCGGCCCTCGTAGAAGAGGGTCTGCCACTGCCGGACCATGCCCAGGGAGGAGTTGTTGATCACCGCCACCTTTATGGGGATGTTGTTGATGGCGCAGGTGGCCAGTTCCTGGTTGGTCATCTGGAAGCAGCCGTCGCCGTCGATAGCCCAGACCACACGGTCCGGTTCACCCACCTTGGCGCCCATGGCCGCCGGAACCGCGTAGCCCATGGTCCCTGCACCGCCCGAGTTCAGCCAGGCGTGCGGACGCTCGTACTTGATGAACTGAGCTGCCCACATCTGGTGCTGGCCCACGCCGGCAACGTACACGCCTTCGGGCCCGGTCAGGGCACCGATGCGCTCGATGACGCGCTGCGGTGCGCTGAGCCCGTCATCGGGTTCGGTCCAGCCCAGCGGGTAGGTCTCCTTCAGGTTGTTCAGGAAGGCCCACCAGGTGGTGAGATCAGGGGTTCCGGATGCCTCGAACTGCGTGCGCACAGCTTCGGTGAGCTCAGGAATGATTTCCTTGACGGACCCGACGATGGGCACATCCGCCGTGCGGTTCTTGGAGATTTCGGCGGGGTCGATGTCGGCGTGGATAACCTTCGCCATGGGTGCGAAGGTCTTGAGGACACCGGTTACGCGGTCATCGAACCGGGCACCGAGGGTGATGAGAAGGTCGGACTGCTGCAGGGCGGTCACGGCCGAGACCGTGCCGTGCATGCCGGGCATTCCCATGTGCTGGGGGTGCGAGTCCGGGAAGGCGCCCTTGGCCATCAGGGTGGTGACAACCGGGGCTCCGGTGGCCTCGGCCAGTGCCAGCAGTTCCGCCGAAGCGTGCGCCTTGATGACGCCGCCGCCCACGTACAGCACGGGCTTGCTGGCCGCTGCGATCAGCTTGGCGGCCTCGCGCACCTGCTTGTTGTGCCCGCGGGTAACGGGGCGGTAGCCGGGCAGGTCGATCTTCGGCGGCCAGGAGAAGGTCATCTGCCCAACCTGGGCATCCTTGGCGACGTCCACGAGGACAGGACCGGGGCGTCCGGTGGCAGCGAGGTGGAACGCTTCGGCCATGACGTGCGGAATGTCGTTGGGGTCCGTCACCAGGAAGGAGTGCTTGGTGATGGGCATGGTGATGCCCACGATGTCGGCTTCCTGGAACGCATCGGTTCCAATCACGCCGCTGGACACCTGGCCGGTGATGGCCACCAGCGGAACGGAGTCCATGTGGGCGTCCATGATGGCGGTAACGAGGTTGGTGGCGCCCGGGCCCGAGGTGGCGATGCACACGCCCACCCGACCGGTCACCATGGCGTAGCCTTGCGCGGCGTGGCCGGCTCCCTGTTCGTGACGGACCAGCACGTGGTTCATGCTGGAGGCCATCAAGGGGTCATAGGTGGGCAGGATCGCGCCACCAGGCAAACCGAAAATATCGTCGACGCCGAGTTCTTCGAGCGAGCGGACAATAGCTTGCGAGCCGGTCATCACCGTTGGGGGTACAACGTTGTTCGGCCCAAGGACAGGAGAGGCGGCAGCAAGGTCGGCGGCGACGACGGCCTGCTCAGCCGTCCGGTCGGCGCGTTCCGGAGCCTTGGTGGCTCCAGCGGACTTAGTAGCCATCAGCGAGGGGCTGATCGGCGATCCTTTGCTCATCGGACTCTTCCTTGTGGATCATCTGTGGTTCGTGGATACTGCGGGAAATAAAAAAACCCCTCAGCCTGGCGGCTCTTCGAGGGGTTGCGCGTGACGGTTCGTTACCCGGGGCTAATGTGCCACGCGCTTGGTAAGGACGACGACGATGCCGGTAACGAAAGTCATGCGTTCAGTTTTCCCTCTGGTGTGACGGGTGTCAACGAGGCACCACCCGATCTCACCATGTGGACGTCATTGTCCACGGAATGATCCTACCTCGCGGTGGGATCAGGCCTGCAGCTGATCACCCGGCCCGGAAGGGCTTAATAAGGGTGATGCCGCGGTGCCCCGTGGGGGGGGGGGCCCCCCCCCCGCCCCCCCGGGGGGGGGGTCCCCCCCCGTGGGGGCCCGGCGGGGGGGGGGGGCCCCCGGGGGGGGGGGGCCCGCCCGGCCCCCCCCCCGCCGCCGGCCCCCACCCCGGGGGCCCGTGGAACGGTTCCCGTCCCTGCAGCGGTGCAGGCCGCCGTCGACCATTACATTGCAG
>NZ_JAJOMC010000080.1 GCF_021129155.1 Arthrobacter sp. AK04 | reverse complement strand
CCCCGTCGGCGGCGGGTCCACCCCCCTTAGCCCACCCACCCGGCACGGTATGTCCCCCCGCCGGCATCGTCGCCCCCCCGGTATACCCGGGGCGGCCTCCTTCTTTTTTCACTGTTCCTGCACATTTTTCTTTGCACGAAAAACCGCCGAAGGACCACCTGAAGATGACCGTTCTGCCAATCACCATCTGGGGAGAACCCGTACTGCACCGCCGGGCTTCCGAGGTGGAAGTCTTCGACGACGAACTGCGCACCCTGATAGCGGACATGTTCGAAACGAACGACGCCGCCAACGGCGTGGGCCTCGCGGCGCCCCAGGTAGGTGTGGGCAAGAGGATCTTCGTGTACAAATACGCCAACGACGACGGCGCTCCCCCCACCGGCGTGGTGGTCAATCCAGTCCTGACCCTCTCCAAGATTTCCGGTGCCGTTCCGGATCCTGACGAGGAAGAAGAAGGGTGCCTGTCCTTTCCCAGCGGACAGTACCCGCTTAAGCGTGCGGAATGGGCCCGCGTTGAAGGGTTCGACGGGTTCGGGCAGCCGGTCAAGTTCGAGGCCACGGGCTGGTTTGCCCGCGTGATCCAGCACGAATATGACCACCTGGACGGCAAGCTCTACGTGAACCGGCTCATGGACCGTTACAAGCGCAAGGCCATGAAGCTGGCGAAGAAGAACGGCTGGGGTGTTCCCGGCCTGACCTGGATGCCAGGCGTGGATCCGGACCCTTTCGGCCACTAGGCCCGACGGCGGAGCGGCCCGGGTGCCTTGGCCCGGCAGCAGCCGCGCTTGACGGGTAACGCGATCCAGCCGCGTTATGGCTCAGCGGGCGGCAACAGTCTGCTGTCCGGGGCAGGATCCCAGGACGCGCTTCATGGCGTCCTTTTCCGCAGCGGTGACCCAGAGGCCGTAGGCTGCCTTCACCGAAATCTGGCGCGCCACGTAATGGCACCGGATCGACTTGTTCTTGGGGAGCCACGTGGCAGCGTCGCCGGCGCCCTTCTGCTGGTTGGCCGGACCGTCGGCGGCGATGAGGTTCAGGGGATCGTTGGCGAGCCTCTGGCGCTCCCCCGCCGCCAGGGCCTGGGCGCCCTTCTGCCAGGCGTCAGACAGGGCAACCACATGGTCGATCTGGACTGCCCGGCTGCTCTCGGAACCACGGCGGAAGTCCACGAACTGTGCGGTATATGGCTCCTGGAACGACCCGGCAGCCACCCGGCATTTGGAGCCTTCCGTCATCACCACGGCAGTGAGGTCGCGGCGCAGGATGTCGTTGCGGGTATCGCATCCGTTCCGGTCCACGTCCTGCCAGGCCTGGCCAAAGGCTTCCCGGCTGTAGTCCGATGCGGCGGCCCGTCCCTTCACGGCGAGCCCTTCCAGTGCGGCCAGGGCAGCACCTGGGGGCACCGGGTGCACAGGTTCAACGGGATTCATCCACGCCGGATCAAAAACAGGGGCTTCAGTGGGGCCGGAAACCGCAGGTTCGGCAAGGGCGAACTGCCCTGCGGTGAAGAACCAGAACAGGCCCGCCAGTGCAGACACTGCGGTTGCTGCCAGGATTCCCCACGCCTGCCGGGAACGCCGGCGCGCCCGTCTGTAGGCGGACCAGCTCACGGTCATGCGGTTCCTGGGCTTCCGGTGTTCTCATGCACCAGAAGAGCCTAGGACACCCGCCCGGCATGCCCGCTGATATCCACAGTGTTGAGGGCGAGTGAAGGGTCACACCGGGCGGCACTACTGCTCCCGCATCACCCTTCGGAGGTCTTCCTCGGCTATTGCCAGCAGCCCTTCCAGCTGGCGCACCCGGTCCGCGCCGGCGTCGCCCGTTTTGTAGGCTGCCCGGGCGCCCTCAAGCAGCCGGACCGCCTCTTTGTGGTTGGCTTTGGCGACGTCAAGGGCGTGCTCAAGGGTTGTCTCGTGCTGAAGCGTCGAATCATTTTCCATGCCACCAGTGTGGTCCCGTTTCCCGGCTGATTCCAGCACAATCAGCCGGGAAATCGGGAGAGACCCGAAGGGAGCCTAGACAGCGATGGCAGCGAGGGCTGCGGCGGTTTCCTTCGCCGGGAAGGACGGCGGGTTCACGCCTGCCATTTCCTCCATGACGCGGACCACCTGGCAGCTGTAGCCGAACTCGTTGTCGTACCAGACGTACAGCACCAGGTTCTTGTCGTTGGAGATCGTGGCAAGGCCGTCAACGATGCCCGCGCGACGGGAACCGACGAAGTCGGTGGACACCACTTCGGGCGAGTCGATGTAGTCGATCTGCTTGCGCAGGTCCGAGTGCAGGGACATTTCCCGCAGGTAGTTGTTGACCTCGTCCTTGGTGGTCCCGTTCTCCAGGCTCAGGTTCAGGATGGCAAGGGACACGTCCGGGGTGGGAACGCGGATGGAACTGCCGGTCAGTTTGCCAAGCAGCTCGGGGAGGGCCTTGGCCACTGCCTTCGCGGCACCGGTCTCCGTGATCACCATGTTCAGTGCTGCGGACCGGCCGCGGCGGTCGCCCTTGTGGAAGTTGTCGATCAGGTTCTGGTCGTTGGTGAAGGAGTGGACCGTCTCCACATGCCCGTGGACCACACCGAACTTGTCGTTGATGGCCTTGAGCACTGGCGTGATGGCGTTCGTGGTGCAGGACGCTGCGGACACAATCTGGTCCGTGTCCTCGATGGTGCCCTGGTTGATGCCGTGCACGATGTTCTTGAGGTCACCCTTGCCGGGGGCTGTCAGGAGCACACGTGCAACACCCTTGCTCTGCAGGTGCTGGGAAAGTCCTTCGGCGTCACGCCAGCGCCCGGTGTTGTCCACTACCAGGGCATTGTTGATGCCGTAGGCGGTGTAGTCGATGGTTGCCGGGTTGTCGGAGTAGATGACCTGTACCTGGACGCCGTTGGCCGTGATGGTGTTGGCTTCCTCGTCGATCCGGATGGTGCCTTCAAAGGAACCGTGCACGGAATCGCGGCGCAGCAGGCTGGCGCGCTTGGAGAGGTCATTGTCCGAGCCCTTGCGAACGACGATGGCGCGCAGCCGCAGGCCGTGGCCGCCGCCTGCCTTTTCGATCAGGAGGCGGGCCAGCAGCCGGCCGATCCGGCCGAAGCCGTAAAGCACCACATCGGTGCTGGTGCGGTCATCGCCGCCCCTCTTGCCTACGACGTCGGCCAGTTCCGCGCGGAGGAATTCTTCCAGGGTGGCGCCGTTGCCCTCTTCCTTGAACTTCTGGTTAAGCCGTGCGATGTCGATCGCTGCTGCTCCGAGCTCCAGGTTGGCCAGGGTGTTCAGGAGCGGCGCGGTCTCCTCCAGGAGCAGTTCATCCTTGCTCATGCGGCGCGCAAAACGGTGCGCCTTGAGGATGTTCATGGTGGACTTGTTGATCAAACTGCGGCCGTGGATGCTGGTCACCACGTTGTTTTCGCGGTACAGCCGGCCGATCACCGGAATCATGGCCTCGGCGAGGGCCTCGCGGCCCATCCACGTATCAAGACAAGAATCTGACGTCTGGCTCACAGAAATACCTTCCTCGGTTCAGCCGCGTACGTCCTCGTACACGGTTGTCGGCCACCACATGTCGTGCAGGGGCACCTGCGCCCGCGGGGGTCGGCCCCCGGGCACCTGGATTACGCAAAGAAAAACCGCCGGCTGCGAACGCAACTCCGGCGGAGGAACTCCTGCGTCCGGATCCATTCTAAGTTGGCTGGCCCCCGTAAAACGGCCCCGATCGAGTGAAATCACTCACAGGGAAAACCGCCGCAGCGGACCTGTCAGTTGTGGATGGCCGAATAGAGATTGAGGCTGGATGAAAAAACCACCCAGGACAGATAGGGAAGCATCAACAGCCCCGCGGCAGGGCTGACCGGACCGAACCGCAGGATGAGAAACGCAACGGATACCCCCAGGCCGCCAATCACCAGGAAGGCCGCCCAGAGGGCAGCGGCGCCGAACACCGGAAAGAGCCCGAAGAAGGCCAGCGGCCACGCGGCGTTGAGCATCAACTGGATGAGGTAGCCCGCCAGGGTGCCTCCCGTGAGGGACCCTCTGCGCCAGACCAGCCAGGCAGCCACCGCTACCGCCACGTAAAGGAGCATCCACATGCTCCTGAACATCCAGCCCGGCGGCATCCAGGGCGCCTTCACTGACACCGCAAACCAGCCGCTGGAATGCAGGATGATGGGGACGGACGCGGCGGCCCAGGCGGCCAACGAAAGCGAAAAGAATCCGGCCAGGCCAACAGCCTGCTGACCACGTCCGGGAAGCTGCTGCGGAGCGGGAGCACCGGGGTTCTCTTGCGGGTCATGATTTGCGGCCACGGTTCAGCATCCCCAACACATCGTCCAAGGTCAAACCGGGAAAGAATGGATGGGTTGACCGATACGCCGGGTTCTGTGCTCCCGTTCCGTTACCGGCACGGGAGTAGCGGCCATCCATCTACGAACGCCGTTGCCGGCGCCCTCCAGCGGCCTACCCGGACACTCGGGCGGGCAGCCCTCAAACGTGTCCTGTCTGGCCTTGCTCCGGGTGGGGTTTACCTAGCCTTCCCGGTCACCCGGGAAGCTGGTGGTCTCTTACACCACCGTTTCACCCTTACCTGGTTCGTGCCGCTTTCAAACCGGCGCGACCCAGGCGGTCTGTTCTCTGTGGCACTGGCCTGCGGGTTACCCCGAGTGGGCGTTACCCACCACCCTGCCCTGCGGAGCCCGGACGTTCCTCGAGCCACTTGCGTGACGCGCGGCCGCCTGGTCAACCCATCCACCCCCCAGTCTACCGGCGAGCTGGCACTTTCCTGCCGCCGGTAGGATCGGACGGTGCTGATTCTGCTTCCCCCTTCCGAAGGCAAGACACCCGCCGGCAGCGGTTCCGCCGTCGACTGGCCTTCCCTGAGCTTCCCGGAGTTGAACTCCTGCCGCGCCAAAGTACTGGAGGCGCTGGGAACGGTGAGCGCCCACGAGGATGCGCTCGCGCTGCTGGGAGTGGGGGCATCGCTGGAGGAGGATGTCCGCCGCAACACCCGGCTTCATGCCGAACCGGCGGCTCCCGCCCACCGGATCTATTCGGGGGTGCTTTATGACGCCCTGGGCTACAAAACCCTTACGGCTGCGCAGCGCCGCAAGGCCAACGAGTCCGTGCTGGTGGTTTCCGCGCTCTGGGGCGCCATCCGTTTTGGCGACAGCGTGCCCGCCTACCGGCTTTCCATGGGCACGTCACTGCCCGACGTCGGCCGCCTCGCCCCGTTCTGGAAGCCGCAGCTTACCGATGCCCTCGCCGCTGCAGTGGAAGGGCACCTGCTTGTGGATTGCCGCTCCAGCACCTACGCGGCGGCATGGGCGCCGCCTGCGGCGCAGACCGTCTCGGTCAACGTGTTTACCGAGGTCAATGGAGTGCGCAAGGTGGTGAGCCACTTCGCCAAGCACACCAGGGGCGAACTGGCCCGGCACCTGCTGGTGCGGCGCGGAAAGGCCCCGGCAACGCCGTCGGAACTCCTGAAGGCCACGCGGGAGGTGTGGGACGCTGAGCTCGTGGAGGGTTCCGCCCGCAAGCCGCACGCCCTGAACATCATCCTGCCGGGCTGATTCCCCCGCCCCTTCCCAACTGAGTCGCAGCAGATGTTGTTATGAGCGCTCATAACAACATCTGCTGCTGCCTGGTTGGGTCAGGCCCACTCTTCGGAGCGGACCAAAATGGCGCCGGAGTCCGGGCAAAAGACGATGTCGTCGGCAGCCGCGCCTTTGATTTCGGCAAGGTCGCCCGGGCTGAGCTTCATGCCCGACGCCTCGGAGGTGCCATGGAAGAGCCTGGCGGCGCCAACTCCGCGCCTGGCCAATGTCTTTTCGTAGATGGCCAGCATGCCGGGCTCGAGGCCGGCGGCGAATTCGGTGCGCTGGGCGCGAAGCCCGCTGGCTTCCGCCTCCACCATGGCCAGTTCCGCGTCCAGCTCGGCGCGGATGGTACCGAAGGATCCCTGGATGTCGTCCACAATCCCCTGCTGCCGGGCCTGGGTGGCCCGCAGGGAATCAAGGCGCTCCATCACCTCGAGTTCAATGTCCTCCAGGTCCGAGCGCCGTTTGTTCAGCGAGGCGATGTCTTTTTGGAGGGCCACCAGGTCCTTGGACAGGCCGGTGCCGCTGTTCAGCCGGGCCTCATCCCGCTGGATGCGCGAGGCAACCTGTTCCACGTCCGCCTCGGCGCGTTTGAGCTCGGCCTCGGCGTCGTGGACGGCCACTTTCGCCGCGCCCAGCTCACCGTTGGCCACGGAGAAGGCAGCTTCCAGGTCCTTGATCCGCGGATCGTTTTCCAGCGCGCGGCGGCGGTTCGCGAGCGACTTCAGTTTGGCATCCAGCCCCTGCAGTCCAAGCAACTTCAACTGTTCCGCCGGTGCTGCCTTCGCCACTGTTACCTCCGCTTGGTCCCTTCCGGCCGGAGCCGGGCGCCTGGACGGCGCTTCCTAGACTCTAGCGCCTGCCCTGCTCCCCCGCCTCGCCGCTTACCCTCTGGCTCCGGGCTTAGCCCGGGGTGAGGATGAAGTCCCAGGGATCGCTGTTGGTGGTGCTGACCTGGATTTCGACGTCGTGGCCCTGGTCGGCGAGGACGTTGCCCAGCGCGGCTGCGGCAGCAGGCAGCCACAGCCACTCGCTGGCGAAGTGCGAAACGTCAATCAGGTAGGGCCTTCCGTTCAGGGAAGCCTCCCGCGCCTCCGACGCCGGATGGTGGCGGAGGTCCGCGGTGACGTAGACATCTGCGTTGCTGGCCCGGACCTCGTTGAAGAGCGAGTCCCCCGCGCCGCCGCAGACGGCGATGCGCCGCACCAGGCCGTCCTTGTCGCCGGACACCCGCACTCCCCCTGCCACGGAAGGCAGGATGCCAAACACCCGGGCTGCGAAGTCCCCCAGGCTGACGGCCTCGGGCAGGTCCCCTACCCGCCCGATGCCCTCCTCCGGCAGACCGTTTGCTGCCACCGTGAGCGGCGCCGCGTCCTGCAGGCCCAGGGCATCGGCCAGGACATCGGAAACGCCGCCGACGGCGGAATCACCGTTGGTGTGGACCGTCAGGAGGGCTGTGCCGGACTCGATCAACCGGTGGACCGCACGGCCTTTCGGCGTGGTGGCAGCGACGGTGGTGACACCCTTCAGCAGCAGCGGATGGTGGGTAATCAGGAGTTCGGCGCCCCACTCCACGGCTTCTTCGATGACTTCCAGGGTGGGGTCCACGGCGAACATGACCTTCGTGACAGGAGCGGAGGGGTGTCCGGCGACCAGCCCCACCTCGTCCCAGTTCTCCGCCAGGGATTCGGGCCACAGTTCCTCCACGGCCAGGAGCATCTCGCCCAGGGTGGGCGCCTGGGGCTGCCCGGCGGCAGCGTCCTTGCCGGCCTCGTCCCTGCCGGCCGCCTCCTTGCCGGAAGGGGCCTCGCCGCGGCGAGGCCCGCCGTCGTGATTCTCAGGGCCGGTAACGTCGGTGTCCACAGGTTCCATAGTCTTAGTTTTACCCCATGGCACCGTCCGCGCCGCACGTTGACAGGCGGCGCCCGCGGCGTCCGGGGAATCATCCGGCGCCCCCAACCATTGAAGAGGTCATGAAAACTTTTGTTTTAGGCGGAGGCTGCTTCTGGTGCCTCGACGCTGTCTACCAGAAGACCAGGGGTGTCAGCGCTGTGGTGTCCGGCTACACCGGCGGCCATGATCCCAACCCCGACTACTACTCCGTGTGCAACGGCACCACCGGGCACGCGGAGGTGGTGGCTGTGACGTTCGACGAGGAGATCATTCCGGAAGAGGTGGTCCTTGACATGTTCTTTGCCCTGCACGATCCCACAACGCTGAACCGCCAGGGCTATGACGTGGGAACCCAGTACCGTTCCTCGATGTTCTACGAGACCACCGAGGAGAAGATACTTTTCGAGGAAGCGATTGACCGCAACCAGGCGCTGTGGGCCCATCCGATTGTCACGGAGGTCAGCCGGCTGCCGCGCTTCCATGTGGCGGAGGAGTTCCACCAGAACTATTACGCCAGGCATCCCGAGCAGGGCTACTGCCAGGTGATCATCAACCCCAAACTCGCCAAGGCCCGGAAATATTACTCTGCATGGCTTAACGCTTAGCCACCGTTACGCGGCCTCGTTAGGCTGACCTCAGTATTCACCCTTCAGAGATAGGCGTATGTACATGGCACGGATCTATGACGATGTAACCCAGCTGGTCGGCGGCACGCCTCTGGTCAAGCTGAACCGGCTCAGCGAGGGGCTGGATGCCACCGTCGCCGTCAAGCTTGAGTTCTACAACCCGGCCAACAGCGTCAAGGACCGTATCGGTGTGGCAATCGTCGACGCCGCGGAGAAGTCCGGTGCATTGAAGCCCGGCGGGACCATTGTTGAAGGCACCTCCGGAAACACCGGCATCGCCCTGGCCATGGTGGGCGCAGCGCGCGGCTACAAGGTCATCCTGACTATGCCGGAGACCATGTCCACCGAGCGCCGCGTTATGTTGCGCGCCTTCGGTGCGGAAATCGTCCTGACGCCCGGCTCCGAGGGAATGCGCGGCGCCGTGGAGAAGGCCCAGGAGATCGTTGCCAACACGGAAAACTCCATTTGGGCCCAGCAGTTCGCCAACGAAGCCAACCCCGAGATCCACCGCACCACCACGGCGGAGGAAATCTGGGCTGACACCGACGGCGCCGTGGACATCTTCGTTGCGGGCGTCGGCACCGGCGGAACCGTCACCGGCGTCGGCCAGGTCCTGAAGGAACGCAAGCCCGGCGTCCAGATCGTGGCGATCGAGCCCAAGGACTCCGCAATCCTGAACGGCGGCGCACCCGGCCCGCACAAGATCCAGGGCATCGGAGCCAACTTCGTCCCGGAAATTCTGGACACCAACGTCTACGACGAGGTCCTGGACGCCACCCTTGAGGACTCAGTCCGCGTGGCCCGCGAGCTCGGCGTCAAGGAGGGCATCCTTGGCGGCATCTCCTCCGGCGCCATCGTCTGGGGCGCCCTGGAACTGGCGAAGCGCCCCGAGAACGCGGGCAAGCTGATCGTTGCCATTGTCTGCGACTTCGGTGAGCGTTACATCTCCACCGTGCTCTATGACGACATCCGCGGCTGATCAGGCCGCTGTTCGCCCGTTTCCTGTAGAAAGAACTCTGTGGGCTTTTTCGCAAGACTGAAGGAAGACCTCGACGCCGCCCGGTCCCACGACCCGGCGGCTCGAGGTTCTTTCGAGAACTTTTTCGCTTACTCCGGGCTGCATGCCATCTGGATCCACAGGCTAACGCACAGGCTGTGGCAGGATCCGGCGCTGCGTTTTCCGGCGCGCCTGCTCTCGCAGCTCGGCCGGTTCCTGACCGGGATCGAGATCCATCCGGGCGCAACCATCGGCCGCCGCTTCTTCATCGATCACGGAATGGGCGTGGTCATCGGGGAAACTGCCGAAATCGGTGAGGACGTGATGATCTACCACGGGGTCACCCTTGGCGGCCGGTCACTCGCGCGGATCAAACGCCACCCCACCATTGGCGACCGCGTGACCATCGGCGCGGGAGCGAAGATCCTGGGCCCGATCACCATCGGCCGGGACAGCGCCGTGGGTGCCAACGCCGTGGTGGTCAAGGACGCACCGCCGGAATCGATCGTCACCGGCGTTCCCGCGAAGTGGCGCCACCGTGACGCCCAGCGCGAGACCAAGCCTGCGGTGGACCCGGCGGAATACGACATCGAATACCGCATCTGACGGTAGCGGCCGGCCCTTGGGCCATCCGCAACAAGCTCCACACGAAGAAAAGGCGGGCAGTTCCCGGATCACCGGAAACTGCCCGCCTTTTGCATACCTGCAGTGGAACCTAGTGGGTGTCTACTGCTTCGATTTCGGACTTGTCCTCGCCCCAAAGGGTGTGGAACGTGCCTTCTGCATCGACACGGCCGTAGGTGTGGGCGCCGAACAGGTCACGCTGGCCCTGGATGAGGGCTGCTGCGACCCGCTTGCGGCGCAGGCCATCGTAGTAGGCCAGCGAGGAGGAGAAGACCGGGACCGGAATTCCCAGCTGGACCGCGGTGGCCACCACGCGGCGCCAGGCCGGAAGGGCTGCGGCAATGGCTTCCGTGAAGGCCGGAGCAAACAGCAGGTTTGCCGGCTTCTCATCAGCGGCGTAGGCCTTGGTGATGTCCTTGAGCAGTTCAGCGCGGATGATGCAGCCGGCCCGCCACAGAGAGGCGATCTCGTCCAGCTTCAGGTCCCAGTTGTATTCCTTGGCTGCGGAGGTGAGCATGTCCAGGCCCTGGGCGTAGGACACCAGCTTGGAGGCGTAGAGCGCCTGGCGGACGTCTTCAACGAAAGTTTCGGGGATTTCGACGTCGGCCTCGTTGCCTGCCAGCAGTTCCTGGCCGAGCTTGCGCTGGGCTGCCTGGGAGGAGAGCGCGCGGGCGAACACGGATTCGGCGATGCCGGAGACCGGGGAACCGAGTTCCAGTGCGGAGATGACGGTCCAGCGGCCGGTACCCTTCTGGCCTGCGGCGTCCACCACGACGTCCACGAACGGCTTGCCGGTTTTGGCATCCACGTGGCCCAGGACCTCGGCGGAGATCTCGATCAGGAAGGAGGACAGCTCGCCCTTGTTCCATTCTGTGAAGATCTTGGCCTGCTCCGCGGGCTCGATGCCGGCTCCGGAACGAAGCAGGTCGAAGGCTTCGCCGATGACCTGCATGTCGGCGTATTCGATGCCGTTGTGGACCATCTTGACGAAGTGGCCGGCGCCGTCGGTGCCCACCCAGGCGCAGCACGGCTCGCCGTCGACCTTTGCGGAGATCTTTTCCAGCAGCGGGCCCAGTGCCTTGTAGGACTCTTTGGAACCGCCGGGCATGATGGACGGTCCGTTAAGGGCGCCCTCCTCGCCGCCGGACACACCGACGCCTACGAAGTGCAGGTCCTTCTTGGCCAGGGCGGCTTCCCGGCGGCGGGTGTCCTCGTAGTGGGAGTTTCCGGCGTCGATGATGATGTCGCCGGGCTCCAGGAGGGGTTCAAGCTGTTCGATCACGGAGTCAACCGGCTTGCCGGCCTTCACCATGATGAGTACCCGGCGGGGCTTCTCAAGGGAGTCCACCAGTTCCTGCAGGGTTTCGGTGCGGATGAACTCGCCATCCGTTCCGTGCTTGGCCAGCAGGGCGTCCGTCTTTTCGACTGAGCGGTTGTGCAGGGCGACCGTGAAGCCGTTCCGGGCCAGGTTGCGGGCCAGGTTGGCGCCCATCACCGCGAGGCCGGTGACACCGATGTGTGCAGACATCAAAACTCCAATTCGTACTGTGCGATGGATGTGCAGTGGCTTCCAGTGCGCGGAAGCACGATGCAGACCGAGGGTCTGAATAAAGCATATATATTCCTGAGGTCACAGGAAAGTAACGCCCACGTAATGGAACAGAATGTGTCGCTGGCCGTCAAGGACTGCTGCTTTCCCACCCACCTGTTCCCACTAGGCTTAGCTGCATGACCAGCAGCCTGCACCACCGTGCCATCGAGAACCTGGGCGCGCGCATTATCTCGGGCGAGCTTCCTGCCGGTCACATCATGCTTGCCGAGAAGCTGGAGGCCGAGCTCAAGGTTTCGCGCTCTGTGGTCCGCGAGGCCGTCAGGGTGCTGCAGTCCCTGGGCCTGGTGGAAACCACCAAGCGGGTGGGTATCCGGGTACTCCCGCCGAGCCGCTGGAACCCTTTCGACCCGCAGGTGATCCGGTGGCGGCTTGCCAGCAACGCGCGGGGGGCGCAGTTGCGTTCCCTTGCCGAACTGCGCTCCGCCGTGGAGCCGGCCGCTGCCGAACTTGCCGCCCAGAATGCCCCCGCGCCGCTGCGGCTGGAGCTTGTGGACGTCGCCCATGCAATGCGCGACGCCGGCCAAAGGGGGGAAGTGCCTCGCTTCCTTGAGCTGGATATCCAGTTCCATTCGCTGCTGCTCTCCGGGTCCGGCAATGAGATGTTTGCGAACCTCTCGGGGCAGGTGGCCGAAACACTGACCGGCCGGACGGTGCATGGACTGATGCCGGACCATCCGCACGAGGCTGCACTGCAATGGCACGTGGACGTGGCGGAGGCAATTGCCCGGGGTGACGCCGGCGCCGCCCGCGAGGCCTCCGACAAGATCATGAGGCGGACAATGTCGCAGATGTCCGACACCTGGACGGAACAGCCCCGGGTTTTCATCCCCGTGAACCGCTGATCCGGTCCGCGGCGGAGCACCGACCCGCTGTGCCATTTCAAACTCATAGCCGGGTTGGATGCGGGACACAGTAGGAAACGACTTTTTGTTTCCGTAAGTTCACGGTATATTCAATTCAGGCCCTCCACCGCGGCATCCCCCAATAGTCGCGGTGGAGGGTTTTCCATTGCGATTTTCCATTGCCCTAGCGGCGTGTTCCGGCCGGCGGGCCTCCCCTAGGCGGCATCTGCAACCGACTCCCGAAGCCGCCAGCCCCCGCCTAGCCCGTCCCGTTCCAGGAGCATGGTGGTGAGGGCGGACCCCGCGTTCCTGCCCAGCCGTACCTGGAGCTGGAGGACCTCGACGTCCACCCTGCTGAACCCTTTGGGCATGCGGCGGCGCGTCTCCCACCAGTTGACGCGCTCGAACCACCTCACCGGTTCGGCACCCACTGCCCATTCCCTGCCGCTGCTGAGCACCGCCGTCGGCCTGCCGTCGGTGCCTGTCCTCACAATCACGTGTTCCATGCCTGCAAGCTATGGCAGGGGGCCGACATTCAGCTTGAGGGAACGCCCGCGAGGGAAAACCCAGAGTAATTGCGGGGCAACAAAAAACCCCGCAGCTTCCGCCTGAAGGCGGAAACTGCGGGGTTTGCCGGTGGGTCCTACCGGGATCGAACCGATGACATCCACGGTGTAAACGTGGCGCTCTACCAGCTGAGCTAAAGACCCATTATTGCCGGATCAGGTGCTGCGGCGCCCTGACCAACGAACATAGACTCTACCCGACGCCGGGCATAAAGTGCGAATCGGCGCGCCCGCCCTCCCCATTCCACTGTCCGGCTATACCGGTGGAAGCTCGGCGGCGAGCCAGGTCAGCGACTCGCTGACGCCCGCTTCAAGCTTGACGGTCGCTTTGTCGTCCCCGCGGGTGGCCCCCCGGTTGATGATGACCACCGGTTTGCCGTCCTTCGCCGCGTGCCTGACAAACCGGAGGCCGCTCATTACCGTGAGGGAGGAGCCGGCGACCACCAGCGCAGCAGCGTCGTCGACCATCCGGTACGACATTTCAACCCTGTCCTTGGGCACGTTCTCCCCGAAGTACACGAAGTCCGGCTTCAGCGTTCCGCCGCAGGCCGGGCACACAGCAACAACGAAGCTGCTAATCAGGGCCTGGTCCTCCACGGTTGAATCGGCATCCGGCGCCATTTCCACCAGGCCGGATTCCTTCGCCCGGTCAAGGAATTCCGGGTTCAGCTCCTCCAGCATTCCTGCGAGCAGGCGGCGGGAGTAGGTCCGTCGGCAGTCCAGGCACACTATCTGGTCATACCTTCCATGGAGGTCCACCACATTGACGCTGCCGGCGTCCTGGTGGAGCCGGTCCACGTTCTGTGTAATAAGGCCCGTGAGGTGTCCACGGCGTTCCAGCTCTGCAGCGGCGCGGTGCCCTTGGTTGGGATCAGCATGGCGGAGGTGTGACCATCCGATGTGGTTCCGTGCCCAGTAGCGCTGCCGGTTCGCGGCAGCCTTGACGAACTCCTGGTAGGTCATCGGTGTCCGCGGCGGCGAACCTGGCCCGCGGTAGTCCGGAATGCCCGAGTCCGTGCTCAGGCCCGCACCGGTCAGGAGGGCGAACCGGGCACCTGCCAGCAGGTCCCTGATCCGGACCAGGACCTCGAGCTCATCGGCGGAAGGCAGGGCGGTGGGAACGGGCGGCATGCTGGCGAAGCCCGTGAGGCCCACACCATGCCGCCGCTCAGCCATGATCCGTCAGGCCTTAACCATCCCGGCCAGCGCCTTGCGGTACTCGCCGAGGTCCCGGGCCTGGCCGCGCGGGTTCACCACGGTGTAGCGGATGGTTCCGCCGGCATCGATGATGAATGTGCCCCGTTGCGCCATCCCGCTTTCGGGGTCGAAGACGCCGTAGAGGCTGGCGGCAGCGCCGTGGGGCCAGAAATCCCCCAGCAGGTCGAAGGCGTACCCTTCCTGCTCGGCGTAGGCCCGCAGGGTGAACTTGCTGTCAACCGAGACCGCAAGGACAACTGCGTTCGCGTCTTCAAACAGGGCCAGGTTGTCCCTGATCTCACAGAGCTCGCCGGTGCAGATGCCGGAGAAGGCAAAGGGGTAGAACACCACAACCACGTTCTGGCCGCGAAAGGCGGACAACCTGACCGGCTCGCCGTACTGGTTGACCAGCTCAAAGTCGGGTGCCGGACCGCCAACGGCGGGGACGGCAACGGAGGCAGCGGCAAGCGCTGCCGTCACTTGTTCTTCCTGCTCACCAGCCGCGTGGCGCTCCAGTCCTTGGACACGCCTGCAGACGTCGTCACGTGCAGTCCGGCGGTCGGCGCTGCCTCCTGGATGTCCGCCGGGGAGACGTATCCAGTCCTTCCGGACTTCGGGGTCAGGACCCAGACAACACCGGTTTCGCTCAGTGTGGTCAGCGAATCCATCAGGCTGTCCACCAGGTCCCCGTCGCCGTCACGCCACCAGAAAACGACGGCGTCCGCCACTTCATGGTCGTCTTCGTCCAGCAGCTCGGAACCCGTGAGGTCCTCAATATCGTCACGCAAGTCGAAATCGACGTCGTCGTCGTAACCGAACTCCTGAATCAGATCCCCATTCTTGAAACCCAATTTTTCCGCCACATTTACCGAAGTGGCGGCGTCGGCCTCGCTCACGTGTACCTCCAATGCCTTTTACGCGCAGTGCGCATAGTGATTTCCATTACTCCCAGCCAACACCCTTTGTGCCTGAGCTTCAAGCTGCCGCCCCCGCGATGCGGCATATTCTGCGTCACATCAGGATCCGCCAACCCGCAGCACAGCGGCTTTTCGTCACACAACCAGTATGACGGCGAAATACAACCGAGCCGCCCAAGCCGCGGCTACGCATCGCGTTGGGGACAGAGTTAGAGTGGCAGGTGACAACTATGCCTGCGGGGCAACAACCCTGTAACTCCAATGCAGACGTAGGAATGCTAGGACCCTGCCCGGCACACATGACCGGGCTGTTGTAACCGATACGTCGCACACGGCGTATGTACGCCGGGCGGTCACCCTGCCCGGCCTGAGTGCGCCATCAATGCGCGCAAAGAGAGGTTGGACGTGGCTGCAGGAGAAGATACCTCCCATATCCTCAGCGGGTTGACTAACCAGCTGCCTGATCGTGATCCGGAAGAGACTGCCGAGTGGGTTGAGTCCCTGGATTCGTTAATCAGGGAACAGGGCACTGAGCGTGCCCAATTCATCATGCGGAGCCTGCTGCAGCGTGCGGGTGCGCAGAGCGTCGGGGTGCCGATGGTGACCACGACCGATTACGTGAAC
>NZ_JAJOMC010000008.1 GCF_021129155.1 Arthrobacter sp. AK04 | reverse complement strand
CCCCAGCGCGGATCACGACCGCCCCCCCCGCGGCCACCCCGCGCCCCGACACCGTGCCGGTCTCCCCGGCCGGGCCGGCCCCCGGGCAACCTGGCGCGGGGGGGGAGGGGGCGGGGTATGCCTCCGTGGCGTGGGCGGCGCCGGCCCCGAGGGTGGCGAGAGTTGCGGCCAAGGTGACTGCGGCCAGGGTTTTCTTCAAGAGGGCGGTTCCTTCGGGTGATTGCCTGGCTGTTGCCAGGTGAAAGCGAGTCACCCTTTCTCATGCGTAGGCCCTGTGTAATCCCGTAAGCACAGCCACCTTCCTATCCTGTTGGGCGTGACCTCCCGTACCGCAGCCCCCAGTAAAGGGCTGCGACGGCGAAGGGGAACGCTACAACAGCGGCCATGTGCCGGAAAAGGCTCGTCGGGTCCAAAACTGTGCTGCCGCCGACCAGGACCGCCGGCGCCGCCACGAAGGCCCAGATCCACTTGGGATGGCCCAGGAAGGCGGACAGGCCGGTTGCTGCCAGGGACGCTACCGAGCCGGCAAGGACATAAAGCGCTCCTACCCTTGCCTTCTCAATCATGGCCGGCTCCGGGGCGTAGACGAAGAACGCGGTGCGCCATAAGCCCATGATGATGAGAACGATCGAGGCAACAATGAGCACTGCCCAAAGCGTCGTCCCCGGCCACCCCCGCAGGCCTCCGCGGCTGGGTTTACTCTGCATTGATGCCTCTCTTGTGCTCACCGGACGAACCTGAACGTCGCGTCATGTGAACTGCCGTCATTGAGCGTCATGGTGAATGTTCTGCAGGTCCCGGACCAGCTGGTTTCAGTCTTCCAGACGTAGTTATACGTGTCGGTGGCTGCTTCATAAGTCAGGGACCCGGCTCCTGCCGTTGATGTGGGTTCCATGGCAGTGATCGGGGTGTCAGCCGGGCATTCGACCTGGGCGGAGGCGGGCGAGCCGGGGGCAAGGATGTTCAATCCATAGTCACCGCCGAGCCGGAACTTCATCGGGATGGCCCTCCCTGCTTTGACCTCGCTGATAGCGGGTGCTGCCGCTACCGGCTGCAGGAAGCCAACGAAGTCATAAGTGGAGATGTCCACTGCATGGTCCGCGGCGTCGAAGTCTTCACCGCCCAAGTTGTCGCGGATGGCAAGGGTGGTCAGGTAGCGGCCGGGCTCAGCATAGGTGTGCGTTGCCCGGCTGCCTGTGGCTGTGGCGCCGTCACCGAACTCCCAGAGTCAGCGACAGTAAGGGCGGTGGCCTCGCCAAATCGGGTGCCGGTCATCACCAGGAAGTTGGTGAAGGCCTTGTACCGCTCCCCCATCCCCTCCATGATGAGGCTAAACTCCGCATGAGTGAGGAACATGGCCTCATCCTCGGCCTTTTCAATCCCGGGAAGCTGCACGCCGCGGCAAGGGTTCCTCGCAATGTATCCGAGCATCTCTGCGGTATTCATGGCGGCCGAGATCAGGCCGTGCACGTTATGGATGGTCTTCGGCGCCTTGCCCTTGGCCATCATGGACTTCACCCAGTGGGCGATCAGACGGTAGTCGAGCTTGTCCACGGGGACGTGGCCGATGACGTTCCGGATATGCAGGTCCAGCATGGTCTGGTACGTCTTCGTGGTTCCACTGGATGGTCGGATCAGCAGGTCGATGTGTTCCTGGATGACTTCAGCAACCGTCGGTGTACGCTTCTCGCTGGTGAGTATGGCGTGCTGCGCAATTTCGAAGGACTGGCCATTGGCGTCCAGCAACCGTTTGAGCGTCTCGGCTTCAACAAGCGTGCCAACCGTGAGCCCTTGGTTGGACCGATTTTTCGGATCCCGCCAGCGCACCATGTAGGACTTGGAACCGTCCTTTTTGGTGCGTGTACTGATGCTGGCCATAGAAAAACGGTACGCTCGTGTACACACTTTTGGGGTTTTTGTACACACCTGAGCGCCCAAAAAGGCCTCTGACCTACGGAAACACTGTGCCCGAGGTGGGACTCGAACTGCCTTCCAGGCCTTGCAGACATTAGGAACTCCCGCAGACATGCGGAATCCGAAGCAGTCCGGCGGCCGTACCAGTCATTCCGGGAAGAAAAGTGTGGACAATGTCCACACTTTTATTATGAAGCTCTCGACGACGTTGCTGGCGTGGGCGCCCAGAACGAGAGCATTGCTGGACGCTAGCCAGAACGTGCCTTAGTCATCGCGACTTGCAATGACTAAGCCTTCGTGGCTCCCTATCCTCCATCGCTGTTCTTTGACGGCGGGCTGATTGGGACATCTGCCAACGTTTCCCCTCGGTCACGGCGGCCGCGAGGACCATCCGCGTAAACACGAGATGAGCCCCCACGCTTCAAGAGCACGTAACTTTATCGATGGCGCACCGCCACCTGCACGTGGATCAAATCCGCCACCGCTAGGGCGTTGCTTGCGTCCGCCTGTGTTTATTCCGCGTCCGCTCCAGTATCAGCTACGCCGACTGACCCCGCTCGGCGAATCTGGTACCCCCGTGCTCTTGCACAGCGTTGGGAACCTTGGCCGCGAAGCTCAAGGTTGCGTGAATCTTTGCAAAAGGCAAGCCCGCTATTGATTGCAATACGGCAGGATGAAAGTTGTTCGGCATTTCGTTTCGCCGCTATTCAAGGGGAAGCGGACCAGCCGACAGGATGGATTGGCTGGGATCAGACCGTCACGCAAACGTAGCTTGCTAGCGGAGAGTGGAGAACCATGCGAATGGACGACGTTGGAGATGGGCGCGATGCCGGGCGAGAAGGTCATTCGGCACTTCCCGACGGCGGCACCCTGGTGATACGAACATGGCACGAATACCATGATCAGCTACCTGGATTTCGTGCCAGAATCACATACGGCCCTGCATCCGGCAATGAGCACACCTCAGTGTATGCCGCTGATCCCGACCAGGTCTTAGGCGTTGTCAAGCAGTGGCTCCTGACTCAGACTGCTGCCCCTGGGAGAAATTAGCTGCTTCGTTGCCCCGCGGGCATGACGGCTAACGCATTCGGGGAGCAACTTACGTAGACCTTCGGATGGAGCAATGCCCATGTCCTTCTGCAGTTGTACCTCGTATCTTTCGTAAGCGAGAAGGGCAGAGGCAGCGTTTCCCTGTGCCATCTCTGCCGTGACCAGTAGGCGGACGGCGCTCTCGTACAGGGGCTCGATTTGCAATGCTGCGATCGCCGCTTCCGATGCAGCCTCATAATCCTCACAGGCAGCCAACCGCTGTGATAGCGAAGTGAGCGCTCGAAGTCGGTCGTGCTGTAGCCGGCTCTGCTCAAACACCACCCAGTCCTCATACCAACCAGGCAGAAAATCCATGTCGCGGAACTCTTGCAGCAGGTCCAACGCGCTATCACTGCTTGTGTGGGCCTTTTTCAGGGCCGCACGCAGCCTATACAGGTCCACATCAACTCGCGTGTTCAAGGACAGAAGCGCTCCGTCCTTGACTATAAGCCCCGGTAATTGCCTTGTCGTCAGATGGACCGCCATCCTAAGACTTTCGAGCGCGTTGGCTTCCTGGCACTCCGGCCACAGCATGCCCGCTAAGTAGTTTCTAAAGCTGGGGCCTAGGACGGCCAGCGCTGCGATGAGACGCTGCTGACGTGCAGCAACATGCAGTGTTATTCCCTCCCGGCGAATTCGCCAGGAATGCATGAGGTCTAGTTCAAACATTCCACAGTCATCGTTGCCCATGGCTACCCGATCTCAGCAGGGTTTACTACATCGAATATGTATGTTCGAGGATCCTCAGATTTAAATGGAAAGTCAATGCAGCAATCCCCCTACTTGTTTAGGGAGAGGCGTCTCTCAGACGCCTGCACGCCCCATCCTTTTAGAAGTGCTAGGCACCTGTTTCCCCGCCACAAGAGGGCAGAGAGGTCGGTATCAGTCCTTGCCTACTTCCGTAGGTGGCGAGCTGTATGCGAGTGTCAGCCGCACTCCGGACGTAAAAACGGCCCGAACCGGGCTGAGCTAAAGCCGCAATGTCTCGATCTGGTCTCTGGCATTAGCACCCCGTGAGGCCTTCCACGCGGCAAAAAAGCGCCTCCGCTTCGGTTTTCACAGCGTTGTTCACCAGAGAATAACGTAGTTGGGATTCAGAGCCGAAGCGGAAGGACGTGAGCCCGGGCGTGGCTTTTCGCGATTAGGCGCGTGATGCCCATCAGCGCACCTATCTGTCCCGATCCCTCCGAGTTGGATGGTCCTTACGAAGATCATGCTGCAAGGCACGAGCACGCTGGCACATAAATGGGCGCGTCGTCTTCTGGTAACCGGGGCTTAGCAGTCGTGGCGAAGTTTTTTGAGGTACGGGCACAAATTCTCAACTGAGCATTCGGTGTATGGCCTGTCCCAGTTGCAAGTCAAAGGCGCTCCCTTTGCACCGGAGGCTAGCCCCTCAAGTGCCCCCACTGCCGAATCCTGCTTCTCGTTGGTCCACGCGTAGCGCTCGTGCCAGCCCTCAGCAGAAAGTATCCCTATGGCAGGCCCAGTGAAGCCGTACTCCCTCAGGGCATCTCGATAGTTAGTGGGAGATTGCTGATCGCTGTTGTCGTCCGTCGTCATGTCCCAAGGCGACGCCAATTTTGTCCCTCTGCGCTCGCAGTTCAGACTAAATACTAGGGCGCTGCCAATCAGCAGGAAGACAGCCACAGCCAAATACGTAGATGACCAAAGTACGGCGAGCACGGTTTCATCCAAACGAACTTTGGACGTACCGCTATCGGTTTCATCCGCAAACGCCAGAGCCCCTGAGGCTACAATCGGTTGGGCAACCGCTACGGCGGCTAGGCCGCGTAGACGAGCCACCATTCGAGCCGCGACTCCGGTGAAGGACGAATGGGCGATCATCGCGCCCACGGCCGCAGCTACGGTGATGAGTAGGGCGATGATGTTTGTGACTTGCCCCGTTGACCAGGAGACGGCATGCTCCGAAGCCTGTAGTGAGAGCGAAAGCAGCACCACCCCAACGAGAGCACAAGAGAACACGGCGTTAGTAAGCCAGCCTCGTGACGTGACTCTGAAGTCAATTTGCGCTTGACAGAGTGAGCCGTTGGGTATTTCTACCCCGTGGAGGCCAACAGTCGCCGTATGACCCACGACGCGATCATTGGTGTAGGGCCGGTTGTCCTCGTTTGGTCGACCCGCGAGCAGTCGCGCGCGAACAACTTCCACTCCTGCTGGCGCAGTCAACTCAAGGTGATAGCTCGCCGCGTTTTCGGCTCCAGGCACTTGGAGCCGAATGCTCGTCGGCAAAAGCCCCACAGCCGCGGGAATACTCGTACCAAGTTTCCGCCCTAGTTGCCGCAATTTCCAGCTAGATGCTTGAGAAAACCGGGCACCTGAGGCGGGTCGGTCATCATGTGTGTACAGCAGCCCCTCGTCGAGGTGCCGCATCCTCGGTGACATCCGCCTCCAACCTGTGGGTTCACTGAATTCCAGGTTGAGGAGCCGATGCCGTCTTTCCGGCTTACCCTTTGTTCCTGCGGGAAGAAAAACGTACAAAGAGAAGTTTCTGCGTAGGAGGTAGACCACCGCTCGAACGATAGGGCTCTTAGTGAGGGGCGCCAAGCAAGGTGACGGCTCGCCATTCGACCCCTCGAAAAGTGCCACTGCTGCCTTCGTCTCTTCCCGCGACCCTGCGACCAGCTTGCGAATAAATTCGCGAACCTCCTGCTGGGCAGGACTGGCTTCAACGGTAACAGTGGCGGCGAGGAGAATGGATTCATCAAGTTGCTGTGTGAGGCGGATTCCAGGTGTCGGCAAGACATGCCCTATCTCATCCGTGATGCGCATGTTCACCAAGGTGCGCCGTCGCATGAGGGATATAGGGACAATCCAGAACCTATCGCCGACCTTGTCGGTAATCAGCGGCGCGTCATCGCGCACGTTGAAGTCCACTGTGAGCCGTCGTGTCACATTACGGTCCTCATCGAAGCAGACCTTTTCTACACGCCGGACCACCCAGCGGCTGAACTGCATTTCCGCCAGCAGAAGACGTCGACCAATTTCACCGCAAAAGGGATCTGGCAACGCATCACGGTTATGGCTGATACTGAGTGCCTGGCCCGTGGGATCGAGCATCCACTCGACGTTGTCGTTGTCCTCTTGTTGCTGGCAATTCGGCTCTCGTCCGTTCACTAAGAATGACCTCCGAGGTTCACAAACCGGCGCAATACGATCCTGACCCCAAGCTGTCTCGACACTATCCACCTGAGCGTTACTGCCACGTTATTCACCTTGATTCCCAAGCCAGCAACGGACGGCCGGTCCGCAAGAAACAGAACTCCCAACTATCGGTAGAGCGAGGCGGCGTCCGCCTGTCAGACGACGGCTCACCAGGCCACAACTCCTGACCTCACCATTCATACACCTGATCAGGCCACGCGCGGCCACGCGCAGACTGCGGTCCGCTGAGAGGGACTGGCGGAGGGCGACTGAATACGTCTCTGAGCAAAATCCTCCGATTATGTGCCGAGGTGGGAATACAGCCACGAGGAACTCCCAATACGACCTTGTCTGAAGCCCCAAAGTTAGGGACACTCGCGCACCCTATAGTTGCCAATTCACAGCATCGCATCCCCCGCCTCACCTCTTGATCCTGTGTCGGCGTAGTAACGGGGTATTCGATACGTTGGACCGAACCTTGGGGCCGTCCGACCTTCCGGTGACTTGTTGAGGGAAACATGAAGCGCAGTCCTTCCCAACTGCTTACAATCCTGCTGGTGCAGATCGGCATCACCACGGTGCTGGTTGCGTGCCAGCAAGGACCAACGTGCTCCGGAAATAAGAGCGACTACAACGGCAAGTGCCCCAGCAATATGGCCATCACATACATGGAATGCACCAAGAACCGCGGGTTCGACCTGACAACAGAGTTGTCCGGCAAACTGGGAGGAACATTCAAGGTGATTGCCGACGCATCCATCGAAGCGGCATACAAGGTCCAGCAGGACGGAAAACACGGTTGTCGGTTGGTCGTTGCCGCCTCCGTTCAGGCATCCCTTGAACGGGCCGGCGCCGCCTCACAGGAGGACGCGTCCGGAAATGGCCCAGCCGGCAAACCCAACCCGTTAGCTAGCGCCTGATGAGATGCTTGGCAATCAGCCCGCCGCTGACTTCAAGTGAGAAATCACCGGCGGCGACCCCGACGACGAGATCAAATGCCGCATCGGTGCTGAAGTCATGCCGGTAACCGTTAATTCAAAGCGTCAAAACCATCAGTGTCCACGCTGTGCGTTTGTTGCCGTCGATTAGCGAGTGGAAGCGTGCCACTGACTCCATCAAGGCCGCCGCCTTCATCGCTAACTGCGGATAAGCTTCCACACCCATGACTGTCGTTGCCGGACGGGCCACCGCCGAGGCCAGCAGACCGATATCCCGGACATGGAACCCGTACCGGTCAACGACCTGCAGCGCGTCTTCGATTTCGAAGTACTCGGTCACGCGTCCTTAAGGCGCGTCAAGAGTTCAGCGTCATGGCTCATCACGAAATCCAGACCCTCGCCGATCTCGCGACTGCGCCGGTGACGCTGGAGCACCAACTCCGCCCCCTGCAGCAGTAAAGCTGACTTCGAGGTGTGTTCCTCGGCGGCAAGTTGGTCCAGACGACGATCGAGGTCTTCCGGAACACGCAGATTCATAGCCATGCACTGATGGTACCA
This sequence comes from Arthrobacter sp. AK04, assembly GCF_021129155.1. Lineage (GTDB taxonomy): Bacteria > Actinomycetota > Actinomycetes > Actinomycetales > Micrococcaceae > Arthrobacter > Arthrobacter quantipunctorum. The sequence continues at coordinate 108,366 of NZ_JAJOMC010000008.1, read as the reverse complement.
ACCCAGTACCAGATCTCGTTTAGGGTAGTCGCGACAACCGGCGAGTGCCCTGCAGAACCGCGCGCTTCTTGCTGGGTCAGATTTCCGGCAATCGGACTTGTGGCTGCTGGCGCATTCCAGGACGCTCTGCTGGGAGCGCCGGGTCTCGCCTACGAGTGTCTCTGTGCCGACACCGAGCAGGTTCAGCAAAACGTATCGCGTGACCGGTGCAGGGGGCGATTCTGGATTGCACTCAGGGCTTCATTCCCTTTAGTCATCACAGCTGCCCACACACGATGGCTAAACAATGCCCGGCCACAGGATGAAGGGCAGTGCATTCGCCGGACGTCATGCGGCTTGATCCGTTGACTTCGATGAACAAGTAAAAGCTCCACCTCTGCTTGTCATTCTGATATGCCCCATGATCGCTGGGCGGGCCCTCCGCGCAACCAGGGCGCTACCGCGCCGACCCCAAACCGAAAACTTCTTCATTGGAAGACCGGAGCATTGGCTCCAGCTGAAGTTTTCGTCCCGGCGCCGGTCCCCCAAGTTGCACTCCGGCCCCTCATCCCAGCGGATGGTCCCCTACCAGAACGACGCGCACAACCATTAACCGCAGAAAACACTGCAACACAAAGGGTGAAGGGAAACACGGGATCATGGAAAAGCTCACGATCACAACACCATCAGATGTCCTCAGCTTCATCGGCCACACCCTAGGCTTCTGGCCCCAGGAAAGCCTGGTCTGCATCACCATGAACGAGAACAGCATCGGAGCGACCCTGCGCATCGACCTCCCCCGCCACCCCGGTCAGGAACTCCCCTACGCACGCACCGTCGCCCACTACCTGACCAGCGACACCACCGCCACCTCGATACTCTTCGCCGTCTACACCAGCGAAACCCCTGTGCACGGACAGGCCAGACCGCATGCCGGCACCATCGCCGCGCTCACCGGGGTCCTCGCCGAACAGGGCATCACCATCCGCGACGGACTCTTCGTCGGAAACGAAACCTTCTCCCCCTACAACGGCGAACCCGGCACCAGCCTCGCTCTGCCCGTCAACTCAACCCAGACCAGCGCGATCAACGCCGAATTCATCTACCGCGGCTCCTTCGTCGAATTCACCGACCGCATCACCCTCCCAAGCACCAGCCAGGAAACAGCCAAAGCCGCCGCCGTCGAACACCACATGGACACCATCGCCGCCCAACCAACCGAGGCCGCGCTGCAGCAGGGCCGCAACCTCTGGGCAGACATGCTCGACTCCAAAACCTTCCCGACAGACGACGAATGCCACGCCCTGGTCGCGAACCTGCAGTTCCCTGCCATCCGGGACCGGCTCATCGCCGACATCCCAGGAGTCGACGAACCCATGCGACAGATCCTGTTCGCCCAAACCGACCAGGCGCCGAAATGGTCACGCATCGAATGGGCACAACAACTCCTCCTGCACGCCTACACCCGCACCAGCCCAGAGCACGCAGCCCCAGTCCTGACAGCCATCGGCTACATCAACTGGTGGGAAGGCAGAGGCAGCAAAGCCCACCAATTCCTCCAACTCGCCCTCGACACCGACCCCGCCTACCGCCTCGCCCGCCTCAGCGACCAAATGATCGGCTCAGGCATCGTCGCCGGCTGGAACATGAACAAAAACACCGCCTACAAAACACTGCCCATCGACCTGCCCTGAAGCACTCGAAGCTTGAACTGCCAGAGCGAGGCTGGTCTTCAGGTCAACCGGAGACCACCCTAATCAGCTATCGTCAACAACCATCACTGCAAAGAAGAACCATTACTGGTAAGCCGCCACTCCACTGGCTCCTAATACCAGGCGCGAGTAGACCAATCCACCCCGGTTGACGAAAGGTCCGTTATCGGCGTTGAAGCTCTGACCAAAGGTTTGTAAATTAGGGCGCGATAACGCCGCAGTAACGCTGGTCGTGCAATATGGATTTTGGAACGCATAATCACATCGACAAGGCGCCTGGCAAGAGACCTGGCGCCATCACATTCTGGCAAACGATTCGTAATTCAGGGCGGTCCAGGGAGACCGGAAGGCAGCCGAATGGGCACATTGTCTCGACGGTTTACGGCAGCCCGACCGTTGTTGGTCGCTGCCGTCATCGTTGCACTTGGCGCTGGCGGGGGGTTCGTTGTCGCTGCGTCATCAGAGCAGAAGCTACGTGAAATCCTACAGACGGCGTCAACTGCCCTCATTTTCGTTGCGCTTCTCGGTGGGGTCGTGAAGCTGCTGCTGGATCAAGTCGCGCGGGGGCGGGAACGCCGAGACGAGCAGTTGCGTTTTATCACTGCCCTTCTAGCCGACCTCAAGTCTGTCTATGATCGCGTGGAACGCGCCCGCATCCTTGTCAAGGCTCACCGCTCAGCTAAGACTTATGGGAATGAGATGCGTGATCTTATTGAATCCGCTGTCCAACTTCGAAACGTGAAACGCGCTCTAGACGTGACGAGCGGCCTCGCGCATTTAAAGGATGTTTTCCTGTGCATTCAGCGCATGGAAAAGTACTTAAACGATCTCATCGAAGAGTTTACAACTTTCTACAAATTAATCGCGGACAAGCAGAAAGTCTCTGAAGCTAAGTTCACGGCTGGAGCTAAGGTCCATGAGGCGAGCTCCGCGGCCCAAGCAAAGGAGGCGACGACCGTGCCTAATGCAATCTTGCCCCTTCCTGACGATGACGCTTGGGACAATATCCTCCTCAGCCTCCCGAACCTGAAGGAATTTTGCTACGGCGACCCGGGGCAGGGATACGGGGGTAACGATTACCAGAGTCGTTTTGTGGCAGCACTAGATCTCGCATCGTGGCTTCTTCGAAACGAGTTGCAAAGCATAAGAGGTGTCCGCGGGTCGAACATGCCGAAAAGCCTCGAGCAGGTGCGCACTTCGATCCGAGAAGAAAAGGTGAGCAAGAAGTGACCCCAGATGCTGGGAACTTGCTAGAAGCCCGAGTTAAATAGCTGCTCGCAAAACAGCGCTAATGCCTCTTGCTTGACCCCTAAAGCCCGTGGCGAGACGAGGGCTGGGAGGCGTCCATGGCTGGGCAGTGGATTGGGTATGTTCACGTGAGCACGCTAGACCAGAACGAGAAACTGTAGCTTGAAGGCCAGGTTTTAGACAGGGTCTTCGCGGATAAGGCCTCGGGCCGGGATACGGCCAGGCCAGAGCTCACGGAAATGCTACGGTTCGCCCGTGAGAGGGACATCGTGGTTGTGCGCAGCGTGGACCGGTTGGCCCGCAACCTCGATGACTTGGTGCCATCGTCCAGGGCCTTACCCGCAAGGGTGTCCGGGTGGAGTTCGTCAAAGGAAGCCTATCTTCACGGGCGAGGACTCCACCATGGCCAACCTCATGCTCTCCGTCATGGGCGCATTCGCCGAATTCGAACGCTCCCTCATCAGGGAACGCCAGCGCGAAGGCATCGCGTTGTGCAAGCTACACTGCGCCTACAAGGGCCGGAAAAAGACCCTCACTTCGGAAAGGGCGGCGGAGTTGGTCCAGCGCGTCGGCAGCGGTGTTTTGAAGGCCGTCCTTGCCCGTGGTTAGGGATCAGCAGGGAGACGGTCTACCAGTACCTGCGCCAGGCCAAGCTGGAGTGATCCGCTCCCCTGCCCGCGTCATCAATGTGCAATAGTCCGCGTGTCCCAGCTCGACGGAAGCACGGTTATCGGCGCTAACAGCGGGAGTAGAAGTAGTTCCTTATGCCCGCGCGTCTACTCCTGCCTCGTGGCCAAGCGCGTCCAATCAATCTGCTCCGTGGCTACTGGAGTGGATTCCTAGTTGCGCGTTCGGGCAGGCGGTAACAGAGCAGTAACGGCACGCCGGGACCCTTTGAGTGTCAGTGGTTGCGCTGGAACGAGAAGACTTTCTCCGCATCTGTAATATGCAGAACCTTGACCAAAAGGATGACAGTTGACGCATGTTTAGGTCCGTGGGGTTCACAGAGACAGGTCAGCAAGGTCTGGCAGGCTGCCACCCCGGCGCCCTTGTCCGGCCATCGACGACATAAGTCGTCGCCGTGCGACAACTAAAATGAACAACTCCTTGACATTCGGTTCCACTGCAGTTGTCGCACCGCAGGTCAGAGGCCTATGGCTGCGTCATGGTAGATGAAAAGGACACGAATTGGAGTTTCCGCAGGTCAGTGCGCCTTTGTGGCCGTGGCTGTGTTGGGGCGGAAGACCCGAAGTTGCTCCCGGACCACACTGACCGCTATAGATTTCCTGCATCTAATGCATGTTTCCATGGTTTAGGGGCTGCAGTGAAGCTGCGATTTCTGGACACCCAATCAGTCATCCACCTGGAGCCCAAGGCTGATTCGCAAGTCCCGGTGTAGCAGGTCGACGTCGGGCAGGAGCGCGGCCTTTGTGTGGCAGGGAAAGTCCTCTGTCCAGAACGCGCCCGTGTCCACGAGCTTAAATTTGGCAATGACACGTGAGCCGAAGTCATTGCGGCTAGGGTCTAGAGCGGCCTCGTCATCAATCGGGTACAGACTTATCAAGGCGCCGTCGTGCAAGTGAGGGCGAACAGCGCTCTGTGGACATACCGAGTTCAGACGAATGCTTAGTACGCCGTCGGATCGTTCGACGGCGTCGTCGTGATGCGACGGCATCAAGTCACTCCTCAGCTTCCTGGTTCCCGTGACGTAGAGGTACCCCTCCTTCCGCTTAGGCACTGGACCGAATGCAAATGATACAGCGACCCGCAGAGACGAACTGAAGTCCAACATCGGAGTCGGCCACAGTTCGTAGTGTTGGATCACTGCCCAGCGCGCGTACCTAATCTGCGGGTCCTCTATGTGCCGGTGCCGCGGCAGTCCATGCTGTCGCAGCACTAAAACGACATCCTGCTCTGTTCTCTGCAAGCTCTTCCAATACTCGATTCGCTTGGCGTCGAGGTTTCCCTTGCTGTCGTCCGTTGCGTTCGCGGGCCAGCTACTTCGATACATCGACGGAAGTAATCTGAAATCAGACGTTTGGCCACGAAAGAGTAGCGTTCGATTTTTGTTCATTACCGTGAGGAAGGCAACAATGTCCGCAAGTTCAACGTATGATCCTACCTCCAGGACCGGTGGACTGCCGCAGGAGTGCTTGTGTCCCCCAGGTAACGTTCCCTGCCGCCGCCGTTCTTGCGACGCTCCGTCCATTCCGTCCACGATTTGGTTCCATAGACCCGGGGAATAGGATTTATCCTCTTGTAGCCGCGGGGCGGACGAACGCTAGAGGCTCCATGTATTTCGTTCGCCCAAGACAACAATTGCCAGGCCGAACTTTGTGACTCGCGCGAAGATCCGATGATTCTCGTAGAGTTCCCCGTTTAGTCCTACAAGGCAACTGACGGCCGCCCGGTTTGCCCCTAAAAGGGACACGGACAATATTGTCGTGGAAGGCGAGGCGCTCTCCTTAAGGTTATTCAAAAAGGTGTCACGAGTTTCGAGGCTCTTCGTGGTTGAGGTGAAACAGGTTCCGTGTCTTGAAAGCTGAAGGGCTCGTAGCCCTGCTGTGATGGATGTTCTCTACGCATTCATCAAGAGTCAGGAGCTACGAGCCTTGATCGAGCCTACTTCCCCGCGCCCCGATGCTGCCACCGCCATTTTCAATCTGCCCGACTACCGCGTCACAGACATTGAGGTTCTCGGGTTCGGGTAACGGCGCGTCCGTGTCGAAGCCACCGCCGAGGCCGGCTGCCCTTCGTGCGGCGTCATCAGTAGTCGCGTGCATTCCCGGCGGCCTCAACGCCTGCGGGACATTCCTGTCGCCGGCCGGGTGGAGGTTATTTGGGCCAAGCGGAGATTCTTCTGCGATGAGTACCTGTGCCCGCGCCGGACATTCACCGAGGAAACGGCCCAGGTCCCGCGCCGGGCACGGTCCACCCGCCGGCTCCGTGACGCACTCGTGGCCGCAGTGATTGGTTCCGGACGGGCAGCCGCGGAGGCGGCCTCCTCGTTCGGCGTCTCGTGGTGGCTGGTCCAGCGGGCTCTGGATTCCGCGGCGCTGACGCTGCCCGATGTCGATGCCCTTGCCCCGCGAATGCTCGGAATTGATGAACACCGCTACCGGTCGGTGCGGTTCTTCCGCGATCCGGCCAGCAGGGCCTGGAAACGTTACGAACCGTGGATGACGACCATTGTCGATCTAGACACCGGACAAGTACTCGGAATCGTGGACGGCCGGGACAGCGAGGGTGTCGGGGACTGGCTGTTCGCCCGCCCCCTTCAGTGGCGCTTGGGCGTGCAGGTCGTGGCGATCGACCCGTCCGCGGCGTTTCGAAAGGCCTTGCGGTTGTGGCTGCCACGCACCGCAGTCTCAGTCGACGCGTTCCACCTGGTCAAGCTCGGCAACGACATGCTCACCGAAGTCCGGCAACGACTCACCCAGCAGACCCATGGCCCGCGGGGGCGCTCCATCGACCCGGTCTGGGCCAACCGTCAGCTGCTCCTTCGCGCCGGGGACACGCTCTCGGACCGGGCACGGAACAGGCTCAGCACCGTGTTCGACAACGACGACGCCACCGGGAAACTCCAGGCCGCCTGGCTGGTCAAAAAGCAGCTCCGGATGCTGCTCACCACCGGATCTCTCTCCGACGCGGCCGCCGCGAAAGACCGGCTGCAGGTCCTGGTAGAGCGAGTCGCGCAGCCGGAGACGAACCGGCTCTGGCGCACGGTCTGCAGGTGGTGGAAAGAGATCAAAGTCCTCATTGTCACCGGCGCGACAACCGCGAAAGTGGAAGCCAACAACACCGCGATAAAGCACATAAAGAGGAGTGGCCGGGGATTCACCAACCCACGCAACTACAAAACGCGTATCCTGTTGCGCAGTGCCGCCAGAACAGCGGCATGAACATCCCTCAGGGCAGAACATTCACCACGAACCGTGAAGAGCCAGTTTCGATGGTTCCATCTGCGCGGCTCATGGCAAACCCAGCCGCCAAATGTCTGTCAAAGAAAGCGTAGTCACCGGCGGACTCAGTTGCGCCGATTCTCAAGTTCAGGTCTCCGAGCCCTGAAAGGTCTAAGTTCATGGCCTACCTCTTTACTTTTTACACCCCGTGGGAACAGCGACTTCACGCTTCTGTTGGGATCTCTACATTCGTGTCACGACGTGAAATACCGTCCGGAATAGCCCGGGCTTTGTCGCTCAGCCCTTGTCTACCCATATAGCCCAAACGGGAAGTTGCTGCCGCTCACCTTTGATTGGCCACAACATACGTTGCGACGCGTTACTGGCGCGTTACGACTTGTTTTCTGACAGTCGCCGACCCCGTGCGGGACTATGTCGGCAAAGTCTTCCCCAACGCTAAGACTTAGAGTCGGTCGAGTCATTTTGCTCTCGGCGATCCTGAGCAAACGGAAAGGTTTCGTATTGCTGCTGGCTGAAGTAGAACTTGGCGCCGATGGCTGCCAGTCCGCCGACCATGCAGTGTGGTGCTCGCCGACCTTCTCGGTGGCCGCCCCCGCGTCAGCGTCTGGCTCCAGTCAACGCCTGACTTGCCGCGCTGGCCGGTGAACAGCTGCTGGTGGATGGGCGTGAGGTCCAAGGGATCAAGGACGAGCTCCTGATAGGACCCGATCGGAACCCGTATCGCGGGCGTCAAGAGCCTCTCGGCGATGCCTTCGCCGAGTCCGCCCTTGAACTGCAAAGCTCGCCAGTTCTCGCCGGCGATCCTGGGCAGACGATCGCCGAAGCTCTTCCAAAGATCTTCGATCTTGCCCTCCGGCCGGGCGGTTGTTGGGCTCCGGCAAGCTGGGTGGTGGCGGCCAGGGGACAGCCGCTGAGGAGCGGGTGGTCAAACTAGCGACGGCAGCGAGCTGCGGGGGCGCGGTTGCCCAACTGGTGCTGCATCTGCAAGGCCCAATCGGCCCGTCCTGCTGTACCTCCAACCCCTGTCGCCGCCCAACGTGGCCCCGGAGCACGGCGAGCTTCACTCGTGCGTGTCGGTGCCGTTCGACGGCTGTGGACGCCCTGCGATGAAACTCATGTGCCATCTCGGCCATCACCGCCCCCTCTCCTCCGGCAATTTGGACGGCTACGAAAAAGATTTCCGTGTCTTCATATGTTGGTCGGTTGCAGAAATGGACGTTGTCTGACCTGTTGCCGGCTGGCTAACGCTCCGCGCCTCGCGCTCGGAAGACTAAAGCCAATTTCCTCAAGGGAGTCCTAATGCTTCTTTGACGTGTCAGCCCTTGCAGCAACCCATACTGGCGTGGACTAAAAAGGTGCTTTGCTCATCATGACTTCCGCTATCGCCGGGACCGGGTAGGGACCTCCATCGAGCCGTAGAACATGACCCAGACACGCTGACGGTGGCTGAAGAGCCAGGCTCGAGCGCGCAGGCTATCTAGGTCTTTCCATAACCATCCTTTGGTGGGAACTGGTTCGTCAGTACCGGCTTCCAGTTTCTTACGGTGGTCGTAGAGGTATGTCGTGACTCGGCCGCGGATTTCGGGCACACCCGACAGGTCGCTGGCGTGCATGACGGCGACCATCAAATCGAACATCTCCTGTCCGCCTGGCTCGGTCTCGGGGTACATGAGATCACCAGTGATAGCAACACTGATGCGATTAGCGTCGCTCAGGTGCTCGACGAGCAGGCTGATTTGCTTGGAGACCACTGTCAGAGCTGGCTTAATCCACATCGTCGTCATCAGACTCATGTGTGGCGGCAATGAAAAGCCATATAGCGTTGCTAGGTCGGTGGAGATGTTAACGACAGCACTCAAGTCCTTCATTCCCTGCTCCACGTCTGTTGCACGTTTGCCTCCATGAACGACGTTGAGGGCGATGTTGATCCTTGCTAGCCCGCGGCCAAGCTTGGCAAGCATGTCTGTGTACTTCGAAACGTGGACGATCGTGACCTTGACCCGTCCAATTTGAGATGACCAATTATCAATCGTCATTTGAGCGCCCTGAGGCACTGGCAGATTGAGGAGGTGCATGTCGGTAGTTATGCCTAGGGCGAGGGTTCTCAGGTTGCTGCCTATGCTGAGCGAGCTTTTAACCGTGCCAAATACTTCCTTGATAGAACTCGTGCTGCCCTTCCGGTACGCCGCCCTGACCGCGTCATCTAACATCGGTTGGAGCGCTTCGGCTTCTTTGGCAGCCGCCTCGGCGGCACGCAGTTCGCGGCGTAAAGCGTCGTGCAGACGTGTGACCTTGTCCTGCTGGATTGCGTTCCTTATCGCAACCAACTGGTCGATCTGATAGTTGACAAGCGGCACCAGGCTTTCGTCGATTGGCTCGGAAGCATGCCGATCGAAGAACGGTAATGAGCCCTTGCTGGTCTGTAGCCATTCATTAGCCTGGACCTTGACGCTGTCCGACTCGACGTCTTCCAAATCGCTTTCGAGCGCGATGATAGTTAGACGGGCGACGGTGGCAAGTTGACCGTTCGTCTGCAGTCCGTCACCCGAGAGGTCGAGCCAGCCTAGATCGAGGTTGACCTTTGCATGCGGTTTGTTCTGGCGGTCGATGGCCAGCGGTGCCGGTGCACGATCAAGCGATCGGCCAGTGACCTGGGTTGGCTGCACAGGCTCCCCCCTGAGATCCGCTTTCGACACATCTTGCACCGGGACGCGACTGAAGTCGCGGCCAAGGCGCGGACTCGACGAGGCACCCAGATCGCCGTTTAGGGGCGTGGACCCAACCGCAAGCCTCGTGCTAACACTGACGGGCGGCTTTGATGTCCTCTGTTGCTCTGCCTGCATGTGATGATGTTCGGCCATGGCTCAGACCTGCCCATTAGTCCTGCAAAAGTGCTCTGGGGAATTACGAACGGTGACTCGATCAGCCCTTCCTGCCTGAGAAGGGGAAGGTCGTGCTTATTATGGAGAAGGCATTCTTGTGAACTTGAAGCGGCAGTCGTCAGGGACCGACCAAGTGCCGTCGACAGCCCGGGTGGCAACGGCCAATGGTGCGTAGTGATGTTGAACGCCGTCGGGGGTTCGCGGGCGTGGCACCTTTTCGCCGCCGAGCGCCTCCTGTGGCCAGACGACGTCGCCGGTCGCCGCTCGCGCGGGCACCAGCCAGTAGTCACCTGTGCGGTAGTCATTTGGGCTGCCGACCGCCGAGGCCGGAAACTGCACCATCACGCCGTCCTCGAGTTCGATCCAGCCTTCGCCCGCGCTTGTTGCCTCGCGTACCAGCAGGGCTCCCTCGTCGCTGGTCTCGGGGTCGTTGGCATTGTGGTCCCAGCGTCGAAGCACGGGGTGAAGCTCCGCCAGACTGCCTGTGCCGTCCGCGGCACCCGTTAGGACGACGGTCAGGCTGTCCCGGTTGACGCTCTCCACCTGCAGCATCGGAGTAGCGGCGCCGCGAAGGCTGCTGGCGTCGTCGGCCAACTGTACCCAGTCCCCGGGCGTTAGGCCGGAGCGGTAATCGCGGCCGAGACTGGCCAGTTCCAGGACGGTCCTGTCTCCGTCAACTGTGTGTTGGAGCACGGAGAACAGTACCGAGCCGTTCTCGCGCGACCAGACGAAGGTCGCTCCGCCAGAGACCCCTCCGGCAGGCCGGGCATCGCCGCTCCGGTGGATTTCGATGCGGTAGAGCTGGTTCTCGGCGCCACGGTACCTTGCCTCGGGATCGATCACGCACGCGGTCCGGTCGTCCGATGGCTGGTGCGCCTGAGCGCGCAGCAGGGGCATCCGCTCCCGCGCTAGCCCCACGTAATCGTCGCAAGTGAGTGGTGTGGCGCCGCGGAGCACCTTCACCTGCCAGACCAGTTCGGCGCGGGTAGCCGTGTCCAATCCGGAGAGGGCGACGTCGAGGAGGTCGGGGCGCTCGGCGCCGGACACATGCCGTTCCCATACGTCCAGGTAGATGAGAAATTTGTCGGCACCCGCCAGAGCTTCGATCTTCGTGTCGTCGTCGAAGGGGTAGCCGAGCTGCTCTGCGTATGTGGTTGCAGTGTCGCACTCGCACAGCAGGCCATCGACGTAGTAGCGGCCTAGGCCGATGAGGAAGTCGCCACGCTTCATCCGGTCCTTTAGTTCGTCGGCCCGGTGGGCGGGTATCGGCCTGTTGAGGTCGTCTGTAAGGCCGTCGACGACCGTTGGGTCTATGATCACCGCGAACCCGCACGCGGTGGCGGGACCGCCGTGCCCCCCGATCAAGTCGGCTGCCAGGGTGCGGAGATAGTGGTGGGCGATGGCCGTCTGTTCGTTCCAGTCGGCGTCGAGCTGGACCCGCCCCTGCTGCATCAGCACGCGGGTGTAGTGGCGTCGTCGATCGAAGGTCTCTCGAGTGAAGTCGCCCTTCATGGCCCCTCCTTTAGGTGGTGAAGTAAATGCCGCTCTCGGTGCCGGCGGGGGTGTACTCATCCAAGCGGACGCGCAGGTTGGCGGCGCGCTGTGGTTGGTAGAGGTCGTGGAACGCACCCAGCTCGGCCTCGTCGTCGGCGCCGCGCCAGATCTCCGCGGGAACGGCGTCGGCGAGTTGGCCGTAGCCGGGATGCCCGTAGCGCAGGCTGGTGAACGTCGGCCGCAGGCGCTCGGCCTGGGCGGCGCGGACATCGTCCCCTGCATTGGCGATCCCGGCATCGGGCTGGCAGTGGTAGCGGCGTGGAGTGCGCGAGCCTGGTGGAAGGTAGGTGTAGCGCACGCAGCCAAGCTGGCGGCGGGCTACTCGCAGTGGACTGGTAAAGATGCTGTTCTCGACCAACTCGACGCTGTGCGCCCGGACCTCCCCCACCACCGTGCAGCAGGTAACCGTCAGGTGCGAGTATGCCAGCCGCCCGTCGTCACTGCTGAACGCAAGCCTGTCGGGACTCGTGGCGTCCAGGATGGTGTCGCTGATTGCTACCGCGCCCGGGTCTCCCCGGCGCTCGTCTCCGGAGACGACGATAGAGCCGATGATGCTGTGCTCGACGACGAGGCGGGCGCGGGTCCGGTCGAGCGTGATGCTGGGTTCGTCTCGGCGGCGGGGTGAGCAGTCGCATTCGAGGTCCCAGCCGGGAACCAAGGTGCAGTGGCGAATGGTGACGTCGCACAGGTCGCCGGTCTTGGGCTCCGGTGCATCGAGGGGTGTTTCAGAGGGCCCGTCTGTGGCTTCCTCGCCGTAGCCACGGGACGGAGGAACATTCATCCCGTTGGAACCGTCTCCATAGCTGTCAGAGTTGTCCTCGGCGTCGCGGTCACCTCCCGGTCGATGGCCCGCCACGACAAGCCCACGACCTGTAACCAGGAACCCGTCGAGCACGAATCTGGCAGCTGCGCCGCCGGTGATGTGCAAAGGGTCCGGCTGATCGACACGGTAGTCCAGCAGGCGAAGCACCGGGCGGCAGCGTGGGGCGGCACGCAGTTGGACGTACTCTCCGGGTTCCAAGTCCAAGACCAGGCGCTCCTCGTAGACGCTGCTGTCGGCGACCTCGATGACCACCGCCCGCGGCACCTCGGTTGCCTCCTCCGGGGGATTCCGTCGGATCTCGCGCCAGTACCGCCAGGCCTGCTTGATCGTGCGGTATTCTCCCGATTCCCGGCCTCGCTGACGCACCCGGAGAACCAGGGCGCCAGACGGCTCGGACAGTTGACGCCGGTACTCCCCCCCGCCCATGTCTGCGCTAAAGCCGTAGCGATAGCCGACCGACACGCGCCGCGGCGGCTGTCCGGGCGGGAAGACCAACCGTCCGCGTTGCGGGTCGAGCAGCACGTGGTCGCGCGGCGCCCGGTAGGCGTGCCAGTCGGATAGGTCGGCCGGGATCACCGACTCCGCCGGCACGACCCCGCAGTGCCCACGCAGCGGCCAGTCCTGCACCGTTACCCACACGCTGCGCCCGGCGCCGTAGTAGGTCGGAGAGGCGTCGGCACGCAGCGGGTGCTCCGACACGCGGTGCTCCAACGCCCTCCGCCGGAGCGGGGCGGGCACGTTGATCTCCTCCGCGACGTGTGTTGGGTTCGGCTCGGCGGCAGGGGCGACGAACAGTTGAGTGTCGTTGCCCAGCACACTGAAGGAATAGCAGTGCGATCCTTCCCTCTCGATGCAATGTGCTGGGGTCTCCGTGACCGGGTAGGAGCCGAGACGCCACACGAACAGGCCGGTGCTCTGCACGGAGTAGCGGCCACGGGTGTGGTGCGAGAGCGGGCGTCGTACGTCGATGGTGTGGGCCAGGTCGTCGAAGGCGGTGTCATCGCCCGCGCGCCCGAGCCGCTCGCCCTCACGCAGGTCAACCGTGCGGGCGCGCCCCGGACGGACATGGTCGAGGTGCTGGGTCCGACTTAGAAGGGAGTAGAACTCCACAACCCGGGCTGACCACCCTGTCACGTCGGCGGCGAGCTCCTCTAGCAGTGCGACTGTGCCCTTGCGCCGCCGGTTGGCGATCGTGTCGGCCACGTCGCGCCGTGGAACAAGAGCACGGGTCTGCCGGCGGGCTTCGGGGGTGGTTGGGTCAGCAATCAGTCCTGCGTCGGCAAGGGTGCGGTAGCCAACCAGGTCGCCGAGGTAGGGCACGACCCAGTCGTCACATGTCTCGATAAACCAGTTATCGTAGAGACGGTCGATGTCCTTCTCGATCATCTGGACCTGCTCGCCAATGACCTTAAGCAGTTCGCGCAGCGGGCCTCCCCGGACCTCGTCCCGCATCCGGTGCAAGGCGGGAAGGAGCATGTACAGGTACTCGTCGCGTCGGGTCATCGCGTCACCTCGTCGGGGATTTGGTTCAGGATCAGGGAATCGGGGACACCCGGCTGCAGGTAGGCCAACTCAGCCGCCTGCACTACGTCGTCGACCAGTCGGGCCGGTTGCACGAGCACGGGGCCCGGCCGCGGCGGCCAGGGTGGCTGGGCTCCAGGGCTGCCAGGTAGGACCGCTGTCCGGTCCACACTCGCCGAGAGCCGGCGTACGACGTCTTCGGCGTTAAGCGCGGTGAGCACGTCGAGGTCGACGTAGTCGACGCCGCGCACGGCCTGGATGCATGCAACCACCTCGCTGGGCAGGACGTTTTGGCCGAGTCCGCGCCGGTCAAACCCTAACGCCTCCAGCACGGCCGACCGCACCATCGGTTCAACGCTGTCCCAATGATAGTCAGGCAGCACTTTCACCCGGGCGCTGACGACAAGCGCCAACAGTCGCCTGATCTGAACACGCAGCGGCAGGGCACGGTCGCCGAAGCGGTGCAGTGCCTCCGTTAGGTTGCGGAAGAGGTCAGATGACTCGTCCACCGGGATATCCTCGACCCCGGCGATCGTCACGTGCACCAATTGACGACGTCCGTCTGTGATCCGGACGGACGCCGCCTTGCCAATACCGGCGAAGGTACGTGCAAAGTCAGCGTAATCCTGGGTCCCAACGAGGCGGTCCAAGGCCAGCACAGCCAAAGGTGCATTGTGCCGGATCTGGTCGCGGCTTTCGGCGTCGGTTCCGCCGGTGGCGCTGACTAGGTTGACGACTTCCTTGACACCCAACGGCCGGGAGCCCAATTGGCTGAGTTGACCGGCTGCGAGGTTGCCAGCCCTTCCGAGGCCGTTGCGGTACGTCGCCCGGATGTTGTCGGTGCCGGTGTGAGGTCGCGCACCATGCACGCCGTCGCCGAACACTACCGTGGTGGCCCCCGATTCGTCCTGCCGGGTGAGGAAGGCGCGTGTGGTCGGCCCCAGACCGACCACACTGGGCGATTCGCGCCAGCTGACGTCGTCGACCCGGACCTCCAAGGTGCTGGCCACGCCCGAGTTGGTTGGGGCGGACGTCCAGGTCAGGGGTGGTTGGCGCAGATGGAATTCCTGTCGGCGCTTTGTCGGATCGCCGCCGCCCAGCACTTCCTGGTGGGTCTCCCCGTGCGTTGCGTGCACGACGTTGCCGTAAAGCACGACCGTGTCGAGGCGGTAGCAGTAGGCAAGTGGCGCGGCGAGTGACACGAATGTGTGCAGTGCATCGCCGGGCAGTGGCACCTCCTCTTCGCTACTGTCCGGGTCATTCCCTCCCGAGGCGGGTGTCGCATTCGTCAGGTAGCCCGTTGAGGGCACAGTCTTGACCCGTTGGCTCACGCCGTCGAGCATTACCACCTCGGCGGCTTGCACCCCGGACGTGCCGGGGAGATCCGCGCGTTCGCCAGCGACGATCATCCATCGTCCGGAACGCAGGCCGTCGTAGAGGCCGTCGAGCTCAAGCTCTCCGCCGCATAACGGGGCCTCGATCGGGGCGTCCGCCAGCTCCAGCTCCTCGGCACCACAGTGCACAAGGGCTGCCCGGAGTACGTTGAACTCGTCACGGTCGGCGTCGTTCACGTCATCCGGGTCCGGGAGCCACCAGGTTTTCTTGAATGTGAGCTTCGTGGACTTCCCTGCCAACCCATAGACGTTACGCGAAAGAGGCTCGACCTTGTCCACCTCGGTGACTACCGTCGGCCCGAAGCCGTTACTCATGGGCCGGGTGATCAGGACCGGCGTGTCAGTCAGCACGCCCGGGTGCTCGCGGTCCAGGAATGCGATGGCTGGCTTTTCGCCGGTAAGGTCCCACTCCTTGAAACCGGTGAACACACCCTTAGATGAGAACTTCGCCTCGAGGGGCGCATTGTGCCCGAACAACGGCGCCGCGAGCCGCATCGCCCAGACCCTCAGTGGTGAAACGGGAGCAGCGTCCAGCCGGGCGAGGGCGCCGTACAGCGTCTGTGACAGCTCCGGTCTCAACGTCGCCAACAGAGCAGGGTACGCGTCTGCTCCCCGTGTCAGGGTTGCTTCGGCCGTGCGGGTGAGCTGACGGGAGCCTCGCGGCTGGATCGACGGCGGCGCCGCCAGGTTGTCAAGCAGTTCGTCAAGACGTCTGCCCTGCCGCCGTTCACCAAAGCGGGCAGTCATAGTGTCCATGCCCTCCGGCAGCACGCTCCTGAGCCGGAGAACTCCCTCCCTTAACCACGTGGCGATCTTGGGCCAGTTATTGCGCCGGGCTATATCGAGTTGCTGACGGCTCACTTCGAGCGCGACGAGCAATGCGTTCTCGGACGACTGGTTGCCTTCTCGGGCCTGCTTCTCTACCGTCGCCAGTGCAGCCAACACCTTCTTAGCAGTGGCTCCGTCCGGATCGATATCGAAGGCGGCGGAGTCTGCCAGCCGGTGCACGGTGGCGAGGAGCACCTGGATCCCCATCTCTTCCCCCGTCCAGGACTCGAGTGTGACCCGGGTGCGGTCGGCCTCGGGCTGAGGCTCCACTGCCCGTACCCGGGCCGGCGACAGCTCGAGGCCGATTCCGAGGTCGACGAGCAGCGCGTCGCCGACGGAGAGTCCGGTTGCGGTGCCCGCGAGCACGAGTCCGTTGACGACGACATCAGCCGCGGTCTGCGGCTGCGCCGTCCGGACGCCTAGCCGGTTCCACTCGTGCCGTGCGACCAGCGGCTCCGAGGTTTCGAATGTCTGCATTTTTTCGCCCGGGCCCGGCACGCTGGTGACGCGCGTTCCGGTCGGGATCTCGACGGGTCCGGCGTTGTCGTCGACAGTATAGGAAAGATAGGTGCTGGCCGCGACGCCGGGACGCGGGTGGTAACCGACCAGAGCCGCTTGCTCCACCAGCGAACGCCGTTCGGTCGCGGTGCGCAGGTAGCCCTCATTGGCGATGCGCTCTTGGTAAAAGGTCAGCACATCGCCGACGGCCGCCCACGCATCCAACAGCGCGGTCACGGGGTCGGCCGTGTCATGAGTTGTCAGTGCCGCCAGGGCTGGCAGGTCCTGCGACGAGAGCCGGGCCTTCATATCCGCCAGGAACGTTCGGTGAGTACCGATGCGGACTGCCAATTCGTCCAATCCGGGCCGGTGCACCATTGACAGGGGGGCCATAGTTGGCCCGCAGCAACGATAGATGCTCATCGTCCGCCTCCTATAACCACGACCAGCCGGCCGTTCTCGGGCAGGCTGGGGTCCCCCGAAAGTCGCGCGATCTCCAGCCGGTGGATTGGCAGCAAGCCTGCGGCAAGCTCACCCGCGTCCGGGCGATCCAGCCGCCTGAGCCTGGTGACCTCGATGCTGATGACACCCGGGATCGTCTGTACCAGCGCCACTATCTCTGAAGTGCGTACGCCGGTACCGAATGTCAGCCGGTCGGGGTGGAACAGTCCGAGGCGCCCGTTGGGCAACTTCTGGTTGCCCAAGACATCGAGGACGGCAGCCTTGAGCGCGCCACGTGAGTGATGAGGGTCGACGCATACCTCGACGCGGAGGTCGACCGGCACCGAACGTGCCGGCTTCACTGCTAGGTCGTGGCCGAGGCGGCGTACGTCGTAGAGGCTCGCGGCGACTCCCTGGAGCAATTCTGGCCTGGCTTCGTCAGAGCCGATCTCGTCGACGGCGATGGTCGCTTCGTACCAACTGCCGGTCCACACCAGCTCGGCGGCGGCAGACTGGATGCTTGACAGGCCGCCGGCGACGGTTGCATAGTCCTCGGCCGTGACGGCGCGGCGCAACCGCTGTCGGAACGCGTGGGGCGCCAGCAGCTTCGCCTCGGCCACCGACTCTGGCGCCGTGCCGCCTGTCGCAGGTAGAGGGTTACGGGGCCGCACGTCGACTCCACTCCAGGTCTGCGTGCGCAGCACCATGGTTGTGATTGCATCACGTCCGACGTTGCCCAGCGGTCCGCCACCAACGCGGTATGCCGCGGCGAACGTCTGGTCAACAGGCGGCAGTTTGCCGAGTTCGCCGTCGCCGAATCGGAGATGGGCGCGGTCGTCGTCGTCGACCTCCGCCACGAAGTGCTGGTCATCCTGGCCGCTACTCAAGAGGTCAGGCCGCGGGGTCCACGGGGACGATAGGCCGGTGGTGCTGAGCGCCAGCGCGGGCAGACCCTGGTGCGGGTCGCGCTGTGACACCGCCGTTGCGGACCCACTGAGGTTCACGGGATCGGCGAAGGTCAGGGGACCGTACTTTAGGACGGGTGTGAACCGGATCGGAACCGTCGTCGATTCCAGGACGGCGCCTTCGCAACCGCAGGCGTCGACGACTGCCGAGCCGCCCACGGGGCCGAGCGGCTCGGTCACGCCCTCGCCGTGGTCGACGAGTACGATGTTGCCGCGGGCGACCGAGACGTCCGTGATTAGCGTGCAGTCCGGAGCTGGGAGCCGCACCGAGACACAGAGTGAGAAGGGCAGGGCGTCTGCCCGGCTCCAGGCGATCTCGACAACGTTGACCCCCATTAGCGCGTCGGTCTCCTGGGCGACGGCCGTGAGACGGACGGGGTGGCGCCGGGCCGGATCGGCGTCGGCCGAGTTGCCTGTGCGGTTGCCTTTAACCTCTTCCAGTAAGAGCACGTCGCCGACCTCAAGGCACAGTGCCCGGTCCGGGTCGAGCAGCGTCGCCGAGGTGGTGCCCGCCGGCAGGCAGCATTCCTCGTCACCCCAGGTATAAAACCGCAGCTCGCTGTGCGCCGCCCGGAAGGTCACCTCTTCGTCGGGGTCGCCGACCGGCTCGAACACCAAGTAGCTCCCGGGTGCCGCCTTGCGCAGATCCTCGGACCGCAAGAGGCGATGGTTTCCGGGGCTGTCCGGCAGCTCGGGGACGGCTGTCACGAACGACAGCTCGGACCGCGGCACCGGGGGCGTGTCGGAGTCGGTCCACACGCTCACCCACGCACGCGCGTTGAGCCCCTCGTGCATGAAGTAGTCGACTAGGCGCACGTGCCGTCGTACGGAGATCCGCCGGCGGGCGGTCTGCAGATAGGCCTCGGTGCCCACCGCGTCCTGGTAGTAGCTCAGGTGGTCGCCGGCGTAGGCCAGCAGCTCGACCAGCGTGATGACAACATCGGCCTCGTGCCGTTCGCGCCAGTCCGGCATGGTTACGGCAAGGCGGTCCAGGATGAGCCGGCGGAAGGTCGCGTAGTCCTTCGCGAGATAGCTGATCTCTGGTTCGGCCGCCTCGTCGTCATCGTCGCAGCCCTCGTCGGTGTCGCAGTCGAGGTCGGCCGCGCAGTCCAGTCGGAACGTGACATCCGCGCACATGTAACGCGGGTCGAAGCCGTCGACGCCGACGATGCAGACTTGGTAAGTCGAGAAGTCGCCGTCGCGGTCCAGTCGCAGCCGCAGGCAGTCGTCGCGCTCAAGGTCGCCGCTGGACTCGATCTCAAGGCCGAGGACACGCAGGCCGGTGATCCGCCGGCCGCCACGGACCACGAAGTTGTCGGGCGTCAGCCCGTGGGGGTGCTTGGGGTCACGGACCGGGGGAACGTCGCCGAAGAAGTGCACGCACAGTGAAGGCCCAGGGAGGACCTCGGCATAGTCGATGCCGTTGAGACCGCCCTTCCCGTCCCGCTGCCGGAGCAACTCCGCCCGGCGCCCGCCGGGTCGGCAGACGAGACTCTCGCCTGTGGTCATGCCATCACCTCCCTGGTGAAGGTCGCCGTCATTGTCGAACCTGTGCGCCGGAGCACGTAGGCGAGGTCGACGCGGAGGGTCGCGTCATCGCTGGCGACGGTCAGGGACTGCACCTCCAGCAGGTCACCCAGCCACCGCTGTAAAGAGGCACGCACACTGAATTCCACGGCCGTGGCCAGCTCGGGACTGTTGGGGGCGAACACCAGTTGCAGCAGGCCGGACCCGAAGTCGGGCCGGTTGACACGTTCTCCCGGACTGGTGAACAGCACCTGCTCCACCATGTCCCGCAGGTGCTCGTTGTCGTTCGTGCGGGCGGTGCGGCCGTGCTCGTCGTAGTGCCATGGGAAATCCACTTGTATGTTCATCGGGCTCCAGCCGGTCGGGTTGATGGTCATTGCGCGCTCACCCTCGTCTGCACCACTGTCGGCGTCAGGGGCGTCCCCGTGGGCGCGCAGATCGCCTGGCTGTCCATCAGCAGGAGCGGCACGCCACCCGACGTGACCCGGGTAGCCGAGGTGACCCACTGCGCGGTGATGCACGGGCCGTTGCCGGCAGTGGGCGGTGGCAGGGCGCACCCGGCAATGACGTACGGGCTATTGACGCCGACCACGGGCTGGCCCAGCACGGACACGCGTGGGTTGGGCACGGTCGGCTGCGCCTGACCGCCGTGGGCGCACAGCACCGTGGCACCGACGTGGAGCAGTGGGCCCGGCACCTAGACCACCGTCAATGCGCCGTTGTTGATGGACACCGTCGGGCCGGTCATCACGATGGTCGCGCCCTTGCCGTTGCTGATCGTGATGCCGATGTCGTTGACCATGATCACTGCCCCCGTCGAACTCTTGAGCATGATCCCGCCGGTGGGACCGGGGACGTCGCTGAGGAGGACCATGTTCTGGAGCCCCGTCTGCAGCAGTATGCTCGGGCTGATCGGGTTGCCGGTGAGTCCGAGTGGCGGCACATCGGCGGCCACTCCCCAGAAGCACCCCGACCAGATCGGATAGTCGGCGTCGCCCTGCTCGTACTCGATCCACACTCCGGCACCGATCTGCGGCACGACGTATGTGCCCATTGACTTGCCCGCAAGGGGGACGCACGCGGTCGCCCAGGTCGACGGCACCAGGCTCGAGACGTCGGGCACGATCGCCTGGATCCGGCCGCGCTGCTCGGGGTCGATGTTCTGCACGACTGTGCCGCGGTACTTGCCGTAGTACTTCGTCGAACTCATGCGGGAACCTCCGATACTGTCGAGATCAGCCCGTTGCGGGCCAGGGTAAACGACTGCTTGTACTCACCGCGCTTGATCGAGTGCTTGACCTGTGTGACGTAGTAGAGGCCGTCGAAGGCCAGGCCGACCCCGCGGACTCCCACCAGCGACCGGGCCTTGAGGATGTGGCCGTAACGCTGCACATCGAGGCTTCCGGTGCCGGTCACGCAGTCGGCCGACCTGCTCGCCTCCGCGAGGCCGACGAGAACCGCCTGGATGGGCGAGTACTTCGCGGTTTCGGGCAACGCGTTGAATTTCGTGGGCAGTGGACCGACCAGGCCGAGAGGCGGATTGAGCGGGCCGATGTCCGGGATGGGGACCGGGATGGGCAGTTTGGTCTGCTCGTTCTGGATGAAGATGACGGGGACCGACCGGGACTGCGAGTCGAAGCTGAACGTGATGGCGTCGGAGTTGGTGTGCGCGTCGAGGTCGACGTTCAGCGCCGGCTGCGGGACGCCGGCCTTGACCTTGGGGCCCCAGTAGGCGACGGACATCCCCGGCTCTGGTCCGGGCTCGAGGTAGAAGACATAGCCCACCCGCCTGGCCAGCCATTGGAGGTACTCCAAGTCGGTGCCCTTCTGGGTCGGTATCCGGCTGGTCGGGAGGGGGACGTCGAGCATGATGCTGGGCACTATCAAAGGCACGACGCCCAGGGCGAGGTACTTGGCCAGGATTACCGCGACGATCGCCTCCCCCGGCATGGCGGGGTACGGCAGGCCTGTCAGCTCGATTTTGTCCATCACCGTGGTCAGGTCTTCGCCAATGACCTGCAGTGTGGAGTGACCCGCGTCCGAGCCGGGCGCGACCTGGGTCTTGGTGACGACGCCGTCAACCAGCACGTGCGGCGTGCCGTTAAGGGTCGCCACCACTACCACGCGCACGATCGGGATCGGGCTGCCTCCGGCCAGCATGAACAATGTCGGCAGGATCGACCGATTGCTCATCATGAACGACAACGAGAAGCCGCCCACGCCCTCGTCCTGCGCGGTCACCTCGACCGACGTCAGCGCCTCGAGCACCTCGCGGGGCACCGGGACGGCCACGACGGGACCGACCATCAGCGTCAGGTTCACTCCCTTAAGCATCGGCCACCCCCGGTATCCCCGCAGGGAGGGTAATCCGCAGCCGGCGACCAACCTCCATCAGGTCGTCGGGGCGCATCGCCCGGTTCGCGTCGGCGATCCGCCAGAACTGCTCGGGGTCGCCGAGGTGAGTCGCGGTGATGTTGTCGAGCCGGTCGCCCTCGGTGACTTCGTGCTCGGTGAGCAGCGCGAAGCTCTCGGGTTGCGGGATGAAGCGGCGGCGCAGGTACGGCGACCGCCGTCCCTCGGTGTCTTCGTACATCGCCACCTCGATGGCCGCGTACCGGCTGGTGGGAGGAAACGGAGCGGCCATCAGCGGATCCCTGTCAGGCCGAGCGTCCGCAGGGCGCCACCGGGGGCGCGGCCCGCGAGCTGCTCCTTCTGCTGCAGGTAAGTCATGAACAGACCGCCTCCCTGGTGCTGGAACCCGAGGTCGTCAACCGACAGCACGCGCATCCCTAGGCTGATTTTCGCGCGGATCGGGTTAAGCGCGGTGTCGAAAGCTTCCTCCGTGATCGAGAACTCCGTCAGCCGCACTGGGACAATCCGGCTGCGACTCCACACGAACAACACGAGCGCCGACTCCATCGGGACTATCTCGAGCGTCCCGGCCGCCGCAAGCGCATTGTTGGCCTGCAGGAGGCTGCTGCCCGGGTAGACGATTGTCTCCATCGCCGCGAGCACCGGGAAGATCCCCAGCTCGGTGACCCCCGGGTACTGGTCGGGCAGCTCGAGTTGGTCGGTGGCGTCGATTTCCACGTCTAGCTTGATGGTCTCCACCGGCGGCCCGGTCAGCCGCAGCGCCTCCGCGTGGTCGGGGGTGTCCTGGCCCGCGTTCTTGACCTGCAGGGTCCGGCTCAGCGAGTCGGGGTTGTACTGCAGCGAGATCACCCGCCGCACCGCCGCCGAGGTGGGGTCGACGAGGACCAGGCCGCCCTTGAGGACGGCGGGCGAGCCGGGGAAGCCGGTCATGGCCGTTCTCCTTCCGCTTCCGGTATAGCCGAACGATCACTGGAGCGGCCACCGCCCACGGTGACGTGACCAGAGGCGTCGACGTCCACCACGACCACTTGGGCCTCGCTGCCTCTGCGCCACCAGAAGCTCGTCCGGGTTATGCAACCGCTGGCGTCGTCGGTCTCCAGAGCTGGCGCGGTGACCGGGCCCTCGCCCGACCCCCAAGCGGCGACGTCGTCATCGGTGAGCAGCGGCTCCCACCGGGCCATGGGGTCGAGCAGGAAGGCCAGTGCTTGCGCCACCTGTCCGGCAGCCGGCGTCGGCGCGGTTCTCCAGACCTCCATCAGGGTCTCTATGGCGTGGCCTGGCAGTAGGTCGGGCTCCTCACCGGCGTGCACCAGGCCCGAGAGCGCGTCCGCGGAGACGCCCGCGCCCCACGAGGCATGGAACAGCCGGTAGCCCGGCGTGGTTGGAACCTCGCCGTACGACAACATTACGTCGCCCGGCCGCAGGGCGGCGCCGAGGTCCTGGGCCCTGGCGGCGACCCGTTTGCGCAGCTCTCGCTCGCTGATGCCGGCGGTGTTCATCGTGTCCCCACGATCGGGTCAACGTTGGTGTCGAACCACGCCTTGGTGTCGGGATCCTTGTCGTTCAGCTTCATGCCCTTGTCTCGGGAGTCGGGCGCGTAATACCAGGCGTACGTCTCGGCAAACCACTCCCCCGCGTCCCGGAACTGGTAGTCGCTCAGCTTGCGTTCGGGCCTTCGAGCCTGGTGCTCGTAGCGCACCCAGATGGGCGTGTAGCTTTCCTGGTAGATGTGCGTGCCGAGGTGCGTACCGCCGTCCGCCGCTTGGAACCACGGCTTCTCCAGTCCCACACCCACGGCCTCGAAGGTCGGGTCGCCGATGACGTGCCCCTTCACTGTGGCGGTGAGTCCCGCCCACCACGGCTTCGACTTGATCCGGGCGAGCTGTCCAGTGGTCGACCGGTTGGTCATGGAGGTGGCGATCTCGGCCACGACATCCGCCTGCTGTGGTGCGGGTAGGCCAGCGATCCCTGACTTCGCGTCGGCGATCATGTCCTTCGCGGCTGCCGCATGGGCCGGGTACGTGAGCCAGCCGCCTCGTTTGGGATTGGCCGGCTCGCGGCCCCTGCTCCAGCCGATTCTCGCATCGACAGAGTGGCCCGTTTCGTGGCGGATGGTGTCGGCGTCCGCGGCCCCCTTCACGTTGATGGCCAACTCGCCGTCGTAGTACGCCCCCTGCTCCCCGTCACCGGCGGGTCGGGTGTACTGGCCGAGCTTGACCAACTCACGGTTGGTGGCGGTGTGTGCCTCCGGGAGTTTGTCGAGGACGAGGTATGTCCTCTTCAGCTGACCCGCGTCCCAGGGTGTGGGGTTCCGCCCCGGCACCGTTGCGGGGCCGACGGTCATATTGAAGCGGACCTGGACGGCCAAGGTGATGGTGGCCAGGTCCGAGGTGTTGCCGACGACCGTTCGCAGCAGCTTCTGTTGGGCGCGGGTCAACCCGCCCGGGATGAGGGTCTTCATCCAGGGGTGCAGGTAGAGGCTGAGGTGACCGCCGTTGGAGTTCGAGACTAGGCGACCGAACCGCTCCGCCTTCTCCAGCCCCAGCAGGAATGTCTCCTGCTGGGTCGGCTTCAGGTTGACGAGGGTGTTGTAGGCCCCGATGACGTCGCTGACGGTGACCACCCAGTCGAACAGGCCGTAGCCGAGGTCGGAGACGGCGGTCCCGGCGGCGCGCGCCGCACCGAAGGCCTGCACCACACGCTGGTAGCCGGGGCCGGACCGTGCCGCATCGGGCAGGTTGTCCAGCAGCCGGTTGAGGAACTTGTTCTCCAGCCGCGCCAGTCCCGAAGTGAGCTGGGCGTCAGGCAGAGCGTTGAGCAGAGCCAACGACTCCATCGCCTCGGAGTCGGTGACTGCCCAGTCCAGAACGCCGTACGACAGCAGATCCTGGACCTGGTCGATCGCGTCGAGCTGCACGACCGGATGACCGGCCCGCGCCTGGGAGACAGCGTGCCCGACCTCGTGGGCCAGGACCCGGCCGGTGCTCGCTCCGGCGGGTCCGGCGCCGAGGAACACGTGATGGCCAGCCGTCAGTGCACGCGCGCCGAACGCCCGCGCCGTGTCGGCGGCGTACCCGTCACGGTGCACACGTACGTGGCTGAGGTCGTGGCCGGAGGCCGCGCCGAGAGAGTTAGAAACGGCCGCTGTCAGCGGTTCTCCGGCTGAGGGCAGGCCGCCGACGACCTTGCGCGCGAGGAGACGGGACACGTCGCCGCCGGCGACATGGGCGCGGGCGTCCAGGTCAACGGTCACCGGCCGCTCGTGCATAAGGGTCATCGCTCTACCCCCTCGGAGCGCGTCGACAGCCCGGGCACCGCGAGCGGCAGCCACGGGTCGGCCCGGTCAGGCGTCAGGTCCAGGCCGACGTGTCGCGCCAGGGCCAGGGCGGCGAGGGAGGGTACGTCCACGCAGTCGTCGAGGCGGCGCAGGATCGCCTCCCCGGCGATGCGCTGGAGGTACTCGCGGTGGAGCTCCTCACACAGCCAGCGGGCGTCGGCAGCGTTCGCCCTTGCGAGCGCGACCAGCAGCGCGGTGCGCAGGGCGTGCGCACCCGTGGGCGCGTCGATCCGGGCGAGCCAGTGGCCGGGGTCCTCCTGCCCCAGCACCAGGTCCCGCGTAGCGTAGGCGAGCAGCTGTTCCTCGGTGGTGCAGACGACGGAGTCCTCGCCTAAATAGCTCGCGCCGGGCGGGTCCTGCACCAGCTTGGCCAGGTCGCGGACGACGTCGAGCGCACCCGCCGCGAGCCCGAGCTCCATGCCCTCCATGCCGCGGCGTGAGTTGGCGAGCGACTGGTCCTCGTCCGTGCCGGGGCGCATTCGGAAAGCGACGCTCGTGAGCAGCACACTCTGCCGCCACAGGTCGCGAACCTCCTCGGGCGCCATCCCAGTCACGGCACCGAGGAGGCCGAGGTCGCGCAGGTAACCTGCGGCGAGGACTGCGCCCACCGGGTCGTCCTCGTCGTGGTCAGGGGCGCCGTCGAGCTGCCGGTGGAGGAACCCCGTCAGCTCGGCGGCCCACGTGTGGTCTAGGCGCAACTGATCAGGGAACAAGGAGCACCTTCTTCGCCTTGTAGATCCACTCTTTGATCACCATTGTGGCACCGGCGGCGTCCTTGACGACTTCGGTGCTGTAGGCCCGGCCGCGCAGCCGGCCCTCCTCAAGGGCTTTGGCCAGGGTGCCGGCCCACTTGCGACCCTCGGGTCCGCCCTCGCGGTATAGGCGCTGGATGTTGGTGATGATCCAGTCGATCTCCATCTGACCCTTGCGCAAGCCGGCCTTGCCGCCCTTGTGCTCGAGCACGTAGATCAGGTCGGTCTCCAGGGACGGTCCTTTGACCGCGATCCCCTCGATCCCCTCGGCTGCTTCCGCGGCCAAGTCATCGAGCCCCTGTCCATGCGAGCCCATCTTGAAGGGCGATGTGAACGCCGTAACCTTCAACCCGTCCTTGGCGGCCTGGGCCCGGCCGCCAAGGACGCCGATGTCGTGCGCGAGGTTGCGACGGGCGAGTTTGGCCAGCGGGTCGTCCAGCTTCGTGATCGCCTTCGTCGGGTCGGTCATGAACGCGAGCCAGGCGTTGAGGTCCTTTGCAGCCGTGCCCGCCTGGATCCGCTTGGTGTTAGCGATCATCCCCAAATCGTTGATCGCCGAGTCCAGCAGCTCACGGCGCTTGTAGAGGTACTCGCGCAGCAGGTTCTCGTCGTAATTTCCTGTTTTCGCAACACGTTCGAGCAGACTCTCGAGCCGCTGTACCTGCTCGGCGGTGGCGTTCGCGGGAAAGCACGGCGAGGCGCACTTCTTGAGCACCTTGGCAGCCAGCGTGTTCTCCTTCAGGGCTACCCGCAGAGCGTCGTTGCCCATCAGAAGCTTCTCGGTGTCCGGGCTTATCGGACCGGTCGCGAGCTTCACGGCCTGCAGCTCGCGGGCCGCAACCGCCTCGAGCTCCCGCTCAGCCCCGGGCATCAAGGCCTTGGCAGCCGACTTCTCGGTCATGCCGAGTTCCTTGAGCACAGCCTCCATCTTGCGCAGCGTCCCCGGGTCGTCGACCTGGCGACCGGCCTTGATCGTCTCTAATCCCTTGCCAAACAGCACGGCACCCTTGCTCCCGGGACCCAATCCCGTGTACATCCGGTAGACCCGGGCGGCCTCGTCGCCCCCCAGTCCGTAGGCCGCGACCACCCTGCTCGCGCGGAAGGCGTCCTTTCCCCCCTTGACCACCTTGCCGATCCCCGGCAGAGCGGCGCCGATTCCTATGATCGTGCGCTCGGTGGTTGACAGGGGGTGCCCGAACAGGTCGCGCCCCGACAGGGCCTCCGCGATTCCCACTGCTGCGCCGAGGAACGGGATGAAACCGATCACCACCTCCGTCGCTGTTTGCCAGGCCGGGATGTCGACTGCATTCTCGAAGCTCTCGACGATTGGGTTTTGGATGGTGAGCTGGAGGGCGGCGAGCTGATCGGGGTTTTCTTTCAGGTAGTCGGCCAGGTCGGTCGTGACGTCGGTTTTGAGATAGGCCTCGGGGTCACGTACCAGCCGCTCCAGCGAGCTTTGCAGGAAATCTGTGGCGATCTTGTCGCGCATCAACCGTTCAGCCGGGCTGGCGGTGATGAGCCAACTCTTGGTTACCACCTCGCCGGTCGTCTCCGATATGGCCTCCTCGCTCGAATCCGCCGACGAGTTAGGCGTGACCGGCCAGATACGCCGCTCGGCCAGTTTGTGCGCCTTACCGAACTTCTCCGAGCCGCGCTCCAGCGCAGCCTGGCGGCGCTTCTCAGTCGCGACGTCCATCTCCTTCTTTACCTCTGTCGCGATCTCGCCGCGAACGACGACCATGGACTCGCGGACCCACACTTCCACCGGCGTGGTGGTCGCGAGCTTGGGGTCATGTTCGTGCTTGTCCAGCCAGGTGATAAACCGGCTGTTAGTCTTCTCATACCGCTGCTTCTCGGTCGGGGGCATGTTGGCGGCCAACGCCATCTGGCGGCGGGAGAAAGCCAGGAACTCTTCGGCCCGGGTCGGCTTGGTGAGCTGCTCGTAACGCGTCTGTGCGCGTGCCTTAGACTGCTGCCACAGCTGCTCGGGGTCGTCGTACTGGTCGAGGCGCTCGTCGACCTCGCGGTGGTAGAGGGATACGGCCATGTCGAGCACCGGCATGCGGAAGTTCGTCCACGGCACGTGGTCGTGGAACCGTTCAAGCTTGGTCTTCCGGGCCTGCTCCACCGGGTCGAGCGGCCGGCTCGCGCCCAGGGCCTTGGTCGGGTTCGACAACGTGCCCAGCGAGGTGTATAGCGAGCCTCGGCGGACGGGCTCCAATGTCACCCCCAGCTGGCTGAACCAGCGGGCGTCCACGTAGGCCTGCGCGATCTTGTTGGCCGCGGCCTCCAAGGTGAGGCCGGCGATGTCGAGGCGGGTGCCCAGATCGAAGAGGCCGACGGCCCTGTCCACCACCTCAAGCTCGCGCACGTCGTGCGGGTCGGTGACGCTCTCGCCCGTTGGGCTTGTCACGGTGTTCGGGACGCCGCGGGAGGAGAGGAACGTCAGCCGCAGCACGTCACCCGGCATTACGTAGCCGCTGTCGGGCGACATCCGCAGCTGGACCAGGGCGTAGTACGACGCCTGGAGGTCTCCGGGCAGCTCCGCGCGCAGGGTCTGCCAGTCGTCTCCCATCTTCATGGCCTGCACGACGTCGTAGAGCTCGACAGGGTCCGACTTCTCCAGCGCCAGCAGGATCCCGAGCGCAGCTGCCGCGTCCTCGTCCGCGACGACCCAGTCAGTCAGGGTACGCCGGAGTAGCTGGTGGATCCGCTGCCTTGGAGTGCCTTCGCCAGCGCCGCGTGCGGTGTTGGTAAGCGACCCGGCGACCCAGGCGCCGAGAGCAGCCCCCGCGGCCAGTCCGACAATGGCACCGAGCGGTCCCGCGAGGGCACCGACTAGGCCGCCGACTACCGCCCCCGCGAGGCCGCCCAGCACTGCCGAGGCCGTGCTGAAGCTGACGCCGCCGTGCCGTGCCGCCGGGCGCACGACTTGCACTGACGGGTCGAAGGCGTCGATCGACGTTAACCGGGCCTCGTTCTCGGCTTTTACCTCGGTGGCTGGGTCGTAACGCCCACTGTCGTCGTCGCGCGCATCGTCCTGCTGCACCACGTGTGTCAGCTCGTGCGCCATCAGTGCCAGTCCTTCAGGGGTGTCGGTACTGCCAGCGCGCGGTCCGAGATAGACGTCGTGGCCGAGGGTCCACGCCAGCGGGACTCGCCCTCCTGAGGCCACGGGCGGTCGGGCCGAGGGGTGCACGCGCACGGCAGTGAAGTCGTGGTCGAATCGGCCCTCCATGAACGTTCGGACTCCTGCGCCGAGAGGTACGCCGGCACCCGCCGCGGGGGTATGGCGGACGGCCGGCGCGGCATGCGGTCGACTGAGACCGGCGGGGGCGGCGAGCGTGCGGCGCTCATGTGTCGACTGTGGGCGATTCATGGCCGCACTTCCCGGTGGATGCTCTCGTAGACTTGTTGCGCCACGCGGGCCGCGCCGTCGACCGCCGACTCTCCCCGGAGGTCGATGGGGGCCGCCTTCCTGGACGCTTCGTGGCCATAGCGCGAGGTGGCGTGGTCCGGCCGGCCGGGAAGACCGTGCTGGGTCAGCAACCGGGCCAGCTCACTCTCGAGCCCTGCCCGGAACCGCTCTCGGTCCCCTGGCTTCCATGAAAGGCCGTCGAGGACGAGCCGCTCGATGCGCAGGTCGATCCGGGCCTCTCGCTGCTGGCCGGGCTGATGGTTGGGGCGGATCATGCCGAACCCTCCGCAAGTTCGAGCCAACGGAAGTCCGACTCGTTGACGGGCTTCTCCAGCTTGCGCAGCTCTGCGCGCGCCGCGTCGAGCATCAACGGCATGGTGATCCGGCTGCCCATCGCCGCCGCGGCGAACGCCGCGTTGAGGGCGACCGTCTGGATACTCCCTCCGGTCAGGTCCAGGCGTGCCAGCCGGGCGACGTCCAGCTCACCTGCCTCGGCCTGTTCGGGAAAGATGTGCGACCAGATCTCCGTACGTTGGGTTACCCCGGGGAAGGGGAATGACACGATGAAGCGCAGTCGACGGAGGAACGCCGTGTCCATCGAGCTCTTCCGGTTGGTAGCCAGGATGGCCAGGCCGCGGTAGCCCTCCAGCCGCTGGAGCAGGTAATTGATCTCGATATTGGCGTAGCGGTCGTGGCTGTCCTTGACCTCGCTGCGCTTGCCGAAGAGGGCGTCTGCCTCGTCGAAGAACAAGATCGCCCCGCCGCCTTCCGCGGCGTCGAAGAGGCGGCGCAGGTTCTTCTCGGTCTCACCGATGTACTTGTCGACGACGGACGACAGGTCAATCCGGTAGAGCAGGAGGTCGAGTTTGTGCGCCAGCGCCTCCGCTGCCATGGTCTTGCCCGTGCCGCTCTCCCCAGCGAAGAGCACGCTGATTCCGAGACCGCGATTCATCCGCTCCCGGAAGCCCATGCCGTCGTAGACCTTGCCGCGGTTCGAGACCTGGTCAAGGATCTGCTCCAGCTGCCGTTTCTCGGGGTCGGGCAGTTGGAGGTCGTCCATAGTGGCCTTCGGGTCCAGACGCTGGGCCAACTCGTCGAGAACCGGCCGCGAGTGCAGGAGACAGGCCCGCCAGAGTGCGGTCAGGCGCTGCTCCCCCACGACATCCGCAGTCTCGTGTGCGATCCGGCGGATATTGGTGAGGTCGAGGTCGAACTGGCCGGCCAAGCGCGACGGCGCGACGTCGTCAACGGATGCGCGCAGCGCATCCTGCCACGTCGACAGCTGCTCGGCCGGCATCGGGCGGGCCACGTCGACCGGGACGACCGCCGTTTCGGTGACGTCCGGCCACATCTCACGCACATCCAGCAGGACCAAGCCTGGCCTCTCGCGCAGCCATCGGCGCACCGAGTCCGCGGCCGCCCCGCGGCGGTCGACGTCGTGCGCGTCGATGTGGAGGCCAACGGGCGCGAGCAGCGTCTCGCGGTGCCACAGGCGACTCAGCGACTCGAGGTCGGAGCGCTCCGAAGGTAGGTCCTCGGCGTCCAGCGTGAACAGGTGCAGGTTGGCAATGCGGGCCACTTCCCCGGCCACCAGCCGCTTGCAGGCCCGGTCGGGGCCGAGCAGCAGGACGGTCGGTGCCGGCGCGCCGTCGGCCGAGACCCGTCGCAGACCGGTAGTCACCTCTTCGGCGACGGACTGCTGTGAAGGCGCGAGGTCGTCCGAGGAGGTCTTGGGCAGCGGACGCAGGATCGGTCGCAGGCGCTCGTCGAGGTGGTGCAGGCCCTTGACGAAGCTCACGATTCGGTCGTCGGCTCGCAGCCTGCTGGAGGTCAGCGGCTCTGGTCCGGTCCGGACGACGTCGACCAGCTGCCAGTGGCGCAACGGGCGTTCGGGTGAGATTGCATCCCACCCCGGGTCGTCGAACACCGACATTGCCAATGCGAAGGTCGGGTAATCCATCGCGGGCACGCGGTGGACTCGTGCGCACAATCCCGCGATGCGGGTGTCGAGCTCCATAGCGACCGAGAGCAGCAGCACGTTACGCTCGAAGGCGGTCATACCCAGGCGGCGCGCGAGCATGATCAGCGGTGGTGGGTCGTCCTGGTCCTCTGCCGCGTCGAGGGGCATCGGAACCGCGGCAGGGGCGGGGCGCCCGATCGCGGCTGCGGGCATTGCAGGAGGCCGGGCCGTCCGCCGCGAGAAGAATGCCTTTGGCTCCTGCGTCGTCGCTGTGGTGTCGGCTCGTGCCTCCGGTGTCCTGGCCGCCTCGAGGCGCTCCCGCAGCCAGGCAACGGCCCCGGTGAGGAACTTGTCGTTGGCGGCGAACCAGTCGTCAAACTCGGTCATGGCACTGACACCTGCTGGTCGGGGTCGAAGGTGGGCATCGGCGGGTCGCCTAAGTACTTCACGGGGATACTGTCGACGCCGTCGACACGCAACCGAACGGGGTAAGTCCCCCTCGGGACATCGGGTACTTCGAAGGTGATTGTCGTCGGGGTGTCGGCGAACGTCGGTGAGGCGGGGTCGGGCTGCTTAAGCGATTTTGGCGCGAGCTGGCGACCCGCTAGGAGCAGGGTGACTCGCTGCCCCGGGCGTACCCGGGGGGCGCAGGTGACCGTCAGGGTGCTGCCTGGAGCGGCGGGACCTTCGGCGGCCTTCGGGGCAACCGTGATAGACGGGGCGAGCGCCATGGCCACGGCGTTACTCACCACGGCCGGCAGGTCGGGCGGCGTGAGTACAGCTGTCACGGAGACGAAGCCTGGCGCCCACCGGCCAAGCGCGTCGGGGTCTTCGGCTAGCGGCAGTACCCGCAGTGATACTTGGTCGACTGGCTCGCTGGGCATCGGTGGTCGCCGTTGCAGCTCGACCGGCGGCAGCGGATCCGGGAGCAGGCTGGCGAGGCGGAAAACGGTCGCCAGGTTCGTGAGCCGGGTGCCGTTGACGAGAACCTCCTCGCCCAGCCGAACCGCCGCCTGGCCCCTCGGCGGCACGAGGGCCTGCATGGCCGGGCCCCCTCCACTGACGGCCACCGGGCCACGGTCGTCCTGGCCCCGCGTGAGCACGGGTAGAGCGCTACGGGTGGGGCGTAGGCTGTCGATGAGCACGACGCTCACAACGTACGCCGCCGACAAGCGGTACTGCGTGGCGAACCCGCTCCACAGCTTGGACAGGTCGTCGACGGACAGCGGCACGGGGCTCATCCGGATACGCTCTCCCTGCTCCTCGACATCGCTCCCAGGGAGGGCCGCGCGGATCGTCTCACCGTCGAGCAGCGGGTGGTCGTGCAGGACGCTCATGGCCGCTCCCAGCGCTCGATGGCTCGTCGCTGTGCTGTCGGTATCCTCCGCGCCGTAGGCTGTCAGCAGGTAGTGCAGGTCAAGCGCGAGTGCGGGGAAGCCGGTTTCGCCCGACCGCACCGCCAATGGTGGATTGAGGTTGCTCCAGCCGGCGTTGGTCGCCGTCCGGTAGAGAAAGAGGTTGAGCGAGGGGCCGCTGAGGTTGGTACGCGCCGCGTCAGGCGTCCGCGTGGTGACTTGGAGCCCGACCAGAGCGGAGTCGAGCGCCGGCACGGCGGTGTCGAGCAGGCCGCGCAGAGCCAGTGTGATCGCGGCCACTGACAGCGAGTTGCTCACGACCGGCTCCCCTGGTTGCGTCGCTCCAGGTAGTCGTCGAGGCTCTGCGTCCTGCGCTCGCGCCGCGAGATGCGCGTCGGTACGGGGTCGGAAACGGCCCGGATCTCGAGTCGACCGATCGACACCCGCACGACGGATTCGGCGGGACGGGACAGCTCAGGCGTCCCGACGGCCTGCTCCGGGCGCGGCACCAGGCCCTCGCGTCGCGTGGCAATGACCGGGAAACCGCCCTGATGGCGGTCTGCCTGGCTCACCGGCCACTCGGATTCCGGCACGGTGAGCTCGGTGATGCGGGGTCGCGGTGCGGGACCTTCGCCAGTCGGGTGCACCGAGCGGCGCGGCTCGAGGGGCGTACCGTCCTCCGGCGACGGCCGACGTTCATGCGGATGCGGGGTGTCCTCCTCGGACGCTGCGGGTCCGGGTTGTGGCGCTCCCCTGTCGTCGTAGTGGCCCGGCGTGCTGGCCCTGCTGGCCTCGACCAGAACCTGCCGCTCGACGCGGACAACCTCTTGCCGGTTCCGAACAGACTCATCATCGGTATGGGAAGGAGCAGACGTGTCCGGCAACGGCCCCGCGCCGGTCACTGGTGAAACCGCGTGGCCGGGCGGCGCCGGCCGGAACGGTGCCACCACTTCGTTGCCGTCGTGTTCGCCCGGCGTACTGGCCTCGACCAGAACCTGCCGCTCGACGTGGACCACCGTTTGTCGGTCCCGGACCAGTTCATCGCCATGGGAAGGGGCAGACGTGTCTGGCCACTGCCCGGCGGCAGCTACTGGTGAAACCGCGTGGCCGGGCGGCGCCGGCCGGATCGGTGCCACCACTTCGTCGGCGGCGGGTTCCGGGGCGTCGCCGACGGGTGCCGCCTCGAACATCGTCGGGAGTCGAGGCAGCAGACTTCCGACAGTCCCCCTCTCGCGTACGACGAGCGAGGCGAACAGGGCGCCGACTGAGCTGTCGGGGTGAACGATGCGGTCGCTCATCCGGTCACCAGCCCCAGGTACGCCGCTCGGCGATGAGGCGTCATCGCCAGGATATCGCGCTCCCGCCACCCGTAGGCGCGAGCTAGGGTATGCACCTGGCGCAGCATGCGGCGCGCCCAGGCGTTCACCTCGGCCCAGACAAACCCCACAACGTCGAGTACCTCGGTCCACCGGTGCCCGCACTCTGCGCAGTCCAGGGCCAGTTCCATCGAGGCCCCAGGGTCCCGCCTGGAGATCTCCTCGGCGAGCCGTTCAGCAACCGCTGCCGGCACTCGGCCCGCGGATGACCCCGCCACCCGCACGACGCAGCGGTCGAGCAGAGTTGCGGCCGCTTCTCGTGTCGGTCCCTCCCCGAGCACGGCGAGGACGTCTCCACTGGTTGGCGGCCGGACCATGAAAGCGTAACCGTCGAGGACCACGTCGACAGGGCCTGAACTGCCATGGATCTCCGGGAGCGACGCGAGCAGGGCCGACACGCTGAAAGCAATGTCCAGCTCCGCACCGCACGCAGGGCACGAACCGATGGCCTGCACGTGGTCACCGAAGAGGTCTCCTCGGAGTCGCAGCAGGGCGACGTCGCGCTCGCCCAGCGATAATTGTGCCAGCTGGGTGCTGCTCATGCTGGGGTGCGCCGCCTCGAGCAGGCCGAGGGCGCGATGCGTGTGCGACGCGGCGATGCCTTCCTCCCAGGCGTAAAGCAGACACTCCGCTGTAAGTGACCCCATGATCGCAAATGTCCGATCATGCGGGTTCGGTGAAGGTGGGTTCGGCCGGTTCAGGCACTTCATAGTCGCGTTCCCAGCCCTCGTTCTCGAGCTTGAGGTGCTGGATTGCGACGGCGTTGGCGTTGGCGTCGAGGTCGGGGAGCGACTGGTATTCCGAGACCCAGCAGCGGAATATCTTGTAGGCGATTGCGAGCTGTCCTGCCTCGTTGTAAACCTCTAGTGTGATGTCCTTGCGGAAGTCCTTGAGCGACACCTCGGCCCCCAGGCCGGACCCGTAGTTCCATACCTTGTTGGCCCATTGCTCGAAGTCCCGGTCGTGGGTGACTCCTCGCTCGATGGTAATGGCGTCGTACTCAGTGCGGCCCGGGGACTTCCGGCTCGACGAAGGGTCGCCGCCCTCGCGGTGCTTGACGACCTCCGTTGTCCGTTTGAGGCCGCCGACCTTGCTGACGCCAGCAACGTAGCGGTTGTCCCACTTCACCCGGAACTTGAAGTTCTTGTAGGGGTCGAAGCGCTGCGCGTTTACACTAAACTGAGCCATCATTGTTCTCCTACGCCTGGATCTGTCCGGCCAGCTGCTGGATCGTGATGACGACGAACTCCGCAGGCTTGAGCGGGGCGAAGCCGACCAGGATGTTGACGATGCCAAGGTCGATATCGTTCTGTGTCGTGGTGTCCTTGTCGCAGCGAACGAAGTAGGCCTGCTGGGGCGTGCTGCCCTGGAACGCGCCCTGCCGGAACAGGTTGTGCATGAACGACCCGAGATTGAGCCGGATCTGGGCCCAGAGCGGCTCGTCGTTGGGTTCGAACACTACCCAGTGGGTCCCGCGATAGAGGCTCTCCTCGATGAACAGCGCGGTCCGCCGCACGGGCACGTACTTCCATTCCGACGCGAGCCGGTCATCGCCCTGCAGGGTGCGGGCACCCCAGACGACGCGTCCGGCAGCGGGCATGGCCCGCAGGCAGTTGACGCCGAGCGGGTTGAGCTCGCCGTTCTCGGCGTCGGTGAGCGGCACAGTTAGTTCCGGCACGCCGACCAGGGTGGCAGCCATCCCGGCCGGTGCCTTCCAGACTCCTCGTTCGGTGTCAGTGCGTGCCATCACACCCGCGACGGCGCCGCACGGGACGAAGCTATCCATCTGGCCCCCGCGTAGCGGGTCGGGCTGGCGCAGCCGAGGGAAGTACAGCGCGGCGTTCTTGCTCGTCGTCCCCAACACCGCCACGCCCGCTTTGGCCGCGTCCTTGTCGACCCATATCGACGGCGGGTCGACGAGCAGCATGGCCCGACGCTTCTCGCAGTATGCCGCGGCGGCAGCCACCACAGACTGATCGACGTTGCCGTCCTCAAGGTATGGCGGCAGGCACAGGAGGTTGAACAGGTCGGCTTTGCGCAGGGCGAAGAGCCCTGCCTTCGTCTGCTCCTTGCCCGGACCGATGAAGTCGTTGGCCTCCAGCAAGCCCCCATCGGATGCCATCCCGCCGACGTCAACTTTGGCGTTGGTGGCCGGCTTGTGGTCTCTCCAGACGTCCGTTTGTCCGTTTGCGAGGTCCGGCGAAGCTGCGGGCCGCGTCCCGGGCAGGGCCGCGGGGTCGGTGACCCGGATCAGCCGCGACTCGTTTGCGAGCACCTTGTCGACGCGGCGTATGTGTCCGGAGGTCACCGAGAGGTTGCGGTGGTTTTCTATCACGCCGGTGAGGCCGTCGCGCACCGTCAAGTTGAACAGGTCGGCAGCACCGCCTGCAACATCATGGTCGACGCGCGCTCGTAACTGGTTGCCCCAGGTGCCAGGGCTTACCGCCACCAACGGGATGCCCACGTCAAGAGTCGCACGGTCCTGCGGGGTCGCGCCGGCCACGGCACCGTCAGCCGCTGCCTTCACGCTGGCCACGGAGATCGTGCTCGCCGCTTCGGCGGCGTCGGCCACGGCCTTAGCGGCCGATTTCTCCGGGTCGTTGGGGTAAGTGTCCGCCTTCGCCCGGCACGCTGCCGCCGCGGCCGCAGCGTCGGAGCCCTTCGCCTCGGCTGCTGTGTCCTTAGCGGCTTGCGAGCCGTCCTTGTCGGCGGCATCGTCTGCGGCCTTCTTCACGTCGGCGGGGGTAGGGTTTGCTGCCGCAGCCGTTTCGGCGGCCTTTGCGACATGATCGGCAGCACTTTTCTCATGAACCGTGTTGTAGGTGTCGGCCTGCGTGCGGGCGGCCGTCGCTGCGGTGGCAGCGTCTCCCCCAGTGGTTGCGGTCGCTGTTGCCTTGGCTGCGGTCACGGCGTCGGCGCGATCCTTGTCTGAGGCAAATACCGCGTGGTGCAGGCGGACTATGACGGCGTGGCTGCCGCCGTTGAGGTAGAAGTCGCGAACGGCGTACCCGAGTTTGCTGTTTAACGACAGTCCTCCAAAAAGCCGCTCGAAGTCACTGAAGCTGTTGATTGTGACGGGGTCGTCCGTCGGGCCACGGTCGGCCCGGCCTGCGAAGGCTGCGATCGCTGTCGCGACCCCGGTAATAGTGTGTACCCCGCTGCCAGCCTCGGTGACGTATACCCCTGGATAACTCGTAGTAACAGGCACTGGCCCTCCTCGATTGGATGCCTCATTCCGGTGACTCGAGGCCCGGACATAGCGCCCAAGCTTCAACATGGGCTTCAAACTACCCACGTAGCGTTACTGCAGCGTTACTGGTAGCTAAAATGGAGGCCGGGAGGGGAAGATTTGTCCCACCCCGGCCCGTCGCTCCCCTGCCGGAAGTCCGTAGAATGCCCCTGCGGGTCGTCACGTGGACTGAGACGGATTCCGAAGGCAGCGGACACTTAAGCATCGGCAGCGCAGAGCGAAACCGGCCAAGTCCGACGGAACGCTGCAGCGCTAGCTCCTGGCGCGAAACCACGGCCACTAGAGAGGCCAAAATCGGACTTCGGCCGGAACGGGTCGTGGCCCGCCGGTACATGCCGGCCGGGCAGTTTCTTAGGTGATGTGAAAAAATGCTGGCCCTTGAGCGTTGTTGTTCGAGCCTTCTGCGCCCGGTCGTCCGAGCGGCACCTAGTGCAATTGATAACGCCCTGCAGCGCGACCAGGCCCAACATTTCAGGTTCTGAAAGGTAGACACTGCTTCTCAGTGTGGGTCCCAACGGGTCAGGAGTATGGCCTCCCGGGGAAAATCATCAGTCCAAAACGTTCCTCTGTCGACCAGCTGTATTTTGACGATAGCCGGGTTGAAAGTCGTTTTCGTTCAGGGCCACTGGGTGCTCAAACGGGGAGAGGCATGCAAGGACGCTTTCTGGGGATGAGGTCGGACAGCGCGGGGTGGACAGACTGCGTTCAGAAGAACCGTGACTAGGCCGTATGAGCGTTCGGCGGCATCATCTTCGCTAAAAAATCAAATCACTCCGAAGCCTTCTCACTGCCGTGACGTACAAAAAGCCCTTTTTCTTCAGGTGCGACTCTGGGTTCCTGTAGTCCTGATCCCCAACCCCATCGTCGACCAAGAGTGGGACTACCCCGGTCTTTTATCAGTCTGACTTCGGTTTGCCTTCCATAGACCGAACTGCCGCGATGAGGTCCGTAGCGTAGAAGCCAAATCCCTCATCAGGTTTTGAGGCCAGCTTTTCCAAGCTGGCCTTAAGTCCGGGCTGACAGTAGCCCGACTTGACTGCCCCGGCGAAGAAGCCCGTCCACAAGTCTGAGAACTCTCGGGGGGCAAGGCTGTTAGTGACGTACCACTCGTCCCAGGCATGGTGCCAATAGGCTGCACGGGCAAGCTGCAGCTCGACTTCATTGGTCTCCTCTTCTTCCAGTCCACCAAGTTCCCGATAAATCTCGATGAAACGGGATCGTAGTTGCAGGTACGTTTGCACTTTCAAGGCCTCGCGCGACCGCTTGTCGCTTTCGGTCGCCACTCTCAGAGCGAACCCCGCCACGACGGTGGCAGCGATGCCGGTCAGTACCTGAGCCCAAGCCGCCCACGTCGACAAATCCCCCATTCGAAGAGCCCCCTCCGCTAGCTCACCACGACGATGCGTTGTGAAAAGAAAGATCAGGATCATTTAGGCAACAAAAGCAGCCGTAACCAATGGGTCCATCAACTCGAGTATGGAAGATTCCTCGTTACTGCAGCGTTATCAGCGCTCTGGCCTACGGGTCTTCAACCGCTCGGGGCAAGGTTGTACGTCCGTCCATCCCGTCGATACAAGGGTTCATGATGTCTAGTTCTGTTTTGTCCCAACCGTGCCCGTTGGGAAAATGGACACCCCTTCCGCTGCCGTGGCTGCCCGCGGCCTGCACAAATCCTTGGGCTACTGCCATGAACGGCGTGGACGTGAAGATAAGCCCGTTTCTCGTTCTTTGTGTCTAACACCGGGGCGGCGACGTCTGGGACCCGTTGCGGAGCTACTTCGACAATTGCACAACAGCCTGTTGCACAATTGCGGGTGTTCGGGATAAAGGCAGGGCCCGCTGCCCACAGTCGGGGACAATCCTTGGGGGTTATTCACCGCTACTGCTGCTGAGGGAGCTACCCCAAGGCTCCCAATTTCCAGCCGTGGATAACTCATATTGAACCCAGCTATGGACAGCAAGAAGGCGGCTCAGCTCCGGCCGTGTGGTCCGGGCAGTAAGGCTTAAGTGTGTCACTCGTTCTTTCATCCGATCGTGACCATCCAGTGGTGCTAGTCAAAGATTCCTGCTTCAGGGGTCTTGTGGGGAAGAGCGGTTCTGTCGCGGGCGGGGGGTTTTGTGTCCGTCGTAGGCGCGTTTTTTGAAGGGGCCTTCTTTGTCCAAGAGGACGCGCATGTGTGGGAATCGGCGTGGTTCAGCTACCAGGTGCTTACCCCTAGAGCATGCTCGAGCCGTAAGTGTTCCCAAGCCCCGCCAGATGGCTTCTATCCGGATGAGGGCTTCGGGGTATTTGTACCACTCAGGGCACCACGCGAACGCTGCTCCCTCATTCACCTCCCGGACGTAGGACTGGGCCAGGAGCTCAGCGAAGAACTCCACGGCGCTGGAGTACACCAGTTCCGGTTCGGGCTCGGCGTGGCCGTGCCCGCCTGCTGGGGGCTGTTCCTCTTCGTCTCCGGACTCTTCACCCACGCCTTGTCTCCGTCCGTCCATGGATTGTGGGCGGCAACTGCCACAGGGGCACGCTCAGTTGTTTCCTTGGCTGCTAGGGAGTCTTTGACCTTTTGGGCATGGGGGGCCGTTCATCCAGGAAATCGTTTCGATCATGATGGCCCGGGCGCCGGAGGCCAGGAGGATGGCCCGGAACCGTGGCAGCGCGGTCAGGTCGGCAACCGACAGGATCTCGTCCTTGCTCTCCTACCGGGAGGAGGAGGATCCGGTTCTGCTGTGGCTGCGGGAGACGTTGATGTAGCTGTACTGGCCGATGAGGCGGAGAGTTCGTCGAGGTAGCCTACTTCGGAGACGCCGCCGCCGTAGATTTTGACGTTGGATGCTGACCAGAGTTTCCGAGCAGACAACGAACGGACCAAAGCCTCCGGAGCACGGACCGGAATCGTAACTCGGCGCGTTCTGCGACTTTTATACAGCCGAGTCCTGACTGTTGGCGCCAGCCACAGCAGCTCCGGCCACGACCTCGTCACCGGAGCGGCGCCAGCGGCTCCGGTGGAAGCTTGGAAGGCAAAGGTGACCGGGAAGCGGACACCTCCCGACTGCTGGCGGACAAACACCAGCGGCCTGGCCAGTCCATCCCTGCTGCTCTGAGAACACGGCTCCCATGTCACCGGTTCACCCGCGACATCCCAGCCGGCCAACTGATCTGGTGGGCCGTGACGAGACCCGCAATGCGCGCACAACCGGCTACAGCCTTCATGTTCTGGCTCCAACCATCAGATCGGCCAAACAAGTGACCAGTCAACGTAGTTCTCGCCGCAGCGACACGGAGGCGCTATCGAGCTCTAGAGACCCCTTGTCTTTCAAGACCACAAATCCTCCACTGGCACCATCCAGCGCGGCCTCAGTTTGGAGTACACCTCAATCTGACACCAGCTCCCCGTCTGTTTCGGAGTCAGAATGAACCTTCATTCACCAACTCCTTACATGGGACACCTGTGTCCTAAGATCCCAAACTGATACAACACCGGCAATGCAATAGGAATCACCTCGTACAGAGGCTTTGAGTTCCCGAGTCACCAGCTACGAGCAGTCGTAGACGCGCTTCTTGTCCTTCACACCTCTGGCATCCAAGGTCATCAGCGTGAGGACAGCTCACGTCTGGTCATGTCGAAACCGGCCCCCGGGACTGATGAACCATCGTGAGCGTCAAGATTTGCGAAGAGTGCACGGGTGGCTTCGAGCCTTCCCGTAGGGGTCAGCGGTTCTGTTCGATCCGCTGCGGCAACAGGAAACGGGACCGTATACGTCGAACTTCCCGCCGTCCCTCCGCGTCGGTAAGAGCTGATGTCGGAGCCGTATTTCCCAAGGACGAGCTGAAGGCTTTGCAGAACCAGCTGGCAACTAGGACAAAGATCTGCCAGCGCCGGGTCGAGATTCTCCAGTCCAAGCTCCGCTCCCAGTCCTGTGAGATTGATCGGCTTGAGGCCGACAATTCCGAGCAGCGTCAAAGCAACAATGTCCTCCAGCTCGAAGTAGCCCGGCTGAAGCGTGCGCAACGGACCAACGTGCAGGATCTCGCGCATCTCGCAGCATGGCTGGTCTCGCTTGCGAACGCAAAAGGCGTCGCCCTGGACCCCGCAACGCTGGACATCCTCAACCGCCGCGGATGGCATCCATCCAAGCGCCACGCAAGAGCGGCGCGGCCATGACGATGTCCATCGCACGCCTCTCGGCACAATCAGGTCTGCGCTACCTGTTCAAGACCACGATGATGGATGACCTCACCGCCACTCCCCCGGACGCCACCACCTACTACATGAAGGCCGGGACGCCTGAAGGATGGTGGATCGGCAGCGGACTGCCAGGCATCAACAGAGGTGCCGGCGACGTCGTCACCGAAACAGACGCGAAAGCAGTCTTCGACTTAGCCGTGCATCCGGACACCAATGCGCCGCTGGGCCGCCCGCATAGCCAACCCACCTCCGTCGAAAACAAAACCGGCCCACCAACGGTGAGGCACGCCGTCGTAGGTTTCGACCTGACCTTTAGCGCGCCGAAGTCGGTGTCCGTCCTCTGGGCGCTCAGCCCTCGCAGTACGCAAGACCAGATTCTCCGCACCCACCACGAGGCGGTGGAGGCAACTCTTGCCTGGCTGGAAGAGCAGGTCATTCACACCCGCGCCGGACGAAACGGCGTCGCCCACGTCGGCACAATGGGCGCCATCGCCGCCGCCTTCGACCACTGGGAATCTCGCACGGGCGACCCGCAACTCCACACCCACCTTGTCATCGCCAACCGCATCCAGCGCATCACCGACGGAGCTTGGGTCACCCTTGACTCCCGCACTCTATACAAGGCCGCCGTCGCCGCCAGCGAACACTACAACGGACTCCTCTTTGACGCCCTCCAGCGGGAACTTGGGAGCGACACGGACATCCGCCTCCCCGTCGCCAATACGGGCAATCCCAGCCAGCAGCTCACCGGGGTCGATGGGGACCTCATCCGCGAGTTCTCGAACCGGTCCCGTCTGATCAATGTGGAAACAGACCGCCTCGTCGCGGAGTGGACTACGGAACACGGC
Organism: Arthrobacter sp. AK04; assembly: GCF_021129155.1. Classification (GTDB taxonomy): domain Bacteria; phylum Actinomycetota; class Actinomycetes; order Actinomycetales; family Micrococcaceae; genus Arthrobacter; species Arthrobacter quantipunctorum. The sequence goes on along the minus strand of NZ_JAJOMC010000008.1, from coordinate 66,215 downwards.
CATCCGCCAAGCACAGCAACGGTCATCAAGCTGCGGCAGCAAGCGACCCTCACCACACGCGTCCCCAAGTCCGAGCTCCCCACTCCCCTGCACGAGTTGTCCAGAGAATGGCAGGAACGCGCCACCGCCAAAGGATTCCCACCGGACGACGTTATCGCGGCAACGATCAACCGCTCCCGAATTGCCCCATTTGGCTTCACTGACTTCACCTCTGACTGGATATCCGCCGTCGCAACCCTGACCCGTGAGCGGGTCGCCCACAAACGCTCAACCTGGAACCGCTGGAATCTCCTTGCGGAAGCCGAACGCGTCTGCGCCCAGGTGCGTTGCCGCACAGCGGCGGACAGGAGCACGCTCATGGACGCCGTCGCCACCGCGGCCGAGCAGCAGTCCGTGCCTCTGAATGATTACCGGTACACCGTCCCTGCCCACGCCGAGGCAGACGTCCGGCATGGACCACGAAGCGTCTTCGACTTTCACGGATCGCGCCTCTACACCGATACGTCCACGCTCGCCTATGAGCACGCGGTCATGGCAACAATGAACGACGACGGCGGCCCTGCAGTCCGCGCCGACGTCATTATGGATCTACTTGACCGAGTCCAACAGCCGGAGAGCCGAGTGCTTCACTCCGATCAGCGTGCCGCCGTTGCCGACGTAGTCCTAAGCGGCAACCGGCTCGACGCGATCGTGGGGCCAGCGGGCACGGGAAAGACGACAACGTTGAGTGCAGTAAAGGCCGTATGGGAATCGGAGTACGGCGCCGGCAGCGTTGTAGGACTCGCCCCGGCAGCTGCCAGCGCGGAAGTGCTGGGCCGCGAACTCGCTATGGCAACGGAAAACGTCACTAAGTGGCTGCACGAATCGGCCGGCCAGGGGGCCAGTTCACGGGCGGGGCGCTTCTTCAGTGTGCAGGCGCAACTGACCACGGCTCGTTTCGGCGAGCGCTGGAGCATCGCGTTAGCCCAGGAGGCGGCGCAGCTCGCTGCCACCCAGCAACGCTGGTGCTTCCACGCGAATCAGCTCATCATCGTTGATGAAGCGTCGATGGTCTCGACTTTCCAGCTTGCGGCTCTCGTACAGCAGGCCCAGAATGCTGGCGCGAAGATCCTCCTGGTCGGCGACCCGGGACAGCTGGACGCCATCGACGCCGGAGGCGTACTTGGCTGGCTGGACCGGCAGGGTAAGGCAACACGGCTGAGCACGATCTGGAGATTCCATGAGGAGTGGGAGCGTGCGTCGTCGCTCAAGCTCCGGAATGGTGACTACTCAGTCATCAACGACTATGCCCAACATGGGCGGATCCGGCACGGCACCTACCTGAATATGGCTGACCAGGCCTACGTCGCCTGGCAGGCAGATACTCGGGCAGGCAAGTCGTCCATCCTCATTGCCGCCGACAATGAAACGGTCGGCATGCTCAATGAACGGGCGCAGGCGGACCGAGTGTCACAGGGTGAAGTTGATCCCGATCAGACTGTGCTGCTCAGCGATGGCTTACGTGCGGGTTCCGGTGACGCCATCATCGCCCGGGGAAATGACCGGAAGCTCGTGGACAGCAGCGGTGCTTTCGTGCGGAATGGAACGCTGTTCGACGTCGAAGGCATCAGTCGGCGTGACGGCTCCCTGCTCGCGCGGCGGCGGGACACAGGCGCGAGCGTCCTACTCCCCCGGGCGTATCTGGAGATATCCGTCGAGCTGGGCTACGCGACCACAGCCCACCGTTCCCAGGGCATTACCGTAGACACCGGCCACACGGTAGTCACCCAGGGCCGGCTCACCCGCGAGCTGCTGTATGTGAGCATGACGCGTGGCCGTTCCGGTAACTTTGCGTACGTCAGCGAAGGTGACGACGCCGACCATCCTGCCGTCGACCCGTCCCAGGAGCTGTCGTGGCGGGAAATCCTCGGCGAGGTACTCGCTGCGGAAGGCGCTGAGCGTACCGCCCACGAGATTCGTGACGCGGAGCTTAGGAAGGCGGACAGCCTTGAGCGGCTTTACGCGGAGTATGACTACCTCGCGCAGATCGCGGCAGGACTGGATCTTAGGCAGCAGTTGGACGAACAAGCCCCTGGTGCCTCACCGGAATTCGAAGAATCTCCGTCGTGGGGTGCAGCTGTCGCGGCATGGCGGAAAGCCACAGCCGTCAGCCGGCAGCGTAGCGAGCGCATACTGAGCCAGTTCTGCCAAGAAACTAGCAGTGCCAATGATCGCTGCGCCGTCCTCAGCGTGCGCTTACGCCAGTTCATAAAAGGAAGGACGACGGCGGTTGAGGAACCTCTGGTTGAAAAGCTCTCCATTCCGCGCCCTGACTTAGCGTCGATGATTCAGCAGGTCAGGATACGTATCTCCCAAAGGACGGAGACCGTGAGCATGGCAGCGCTGACAGCCGATCCTGAGTGGAAACGTGCTTTGCTCGAAGCCGTCGGAGATAGCACCAGCGGCGAAACCTGGCAGCTCGTCCGTGACGTTGCCGTCTTTCGCGACAGGTGGGCGCTGCCGGACTCTCCCCTCCCTCTGGGCCCGTCTCCCACGAATTACGAATGGGAACAAAGCGGCCAGCGTGAACGAATCAACGCAGCGATCAACAATGCTCATCGCCGTGGCACCGCTCAACTGGATGACTCACATGTGGATTCAGCCCTTTCTCAGCAAGTCGTCCTTACAAGTGCCGGCTGGCAGCTCTAATCTGGTAAGGAGGTAATGCGAATGGTCGTCAATCCGGCGGTAAGACCCAAGGTAGCGACAACCGGACTAGTGATAGCCAGCGCGGTTGTCTTCATAGTCTTCGCCCTCTCACTCATAGCCTTGGCCGCCACGGAACTTCCTCTCGTCATGAAGGTCATCGTTGGCAGCTTGTTGCTGGCAACTGTTTTAGTGCTGGCGCTGTTATGGGGGAAAAGATCCGCTCGACGGCGGACCTGGCTGGCTAAGGCAGCAAACAGATGGCGATCCTTCGACAACGCTAAGCTGGCCAGCGGGACCACGACAGAGGTGACCCTCCTCAGCGTCGATGCGCTACAACCCACCGGCGCGTGGGTCACCATCATGTGGAACCGCTTCAACCACGTTCAGCGCGCCTGGATAGAAGCACTACCCGAACCACTATGGCCAGGATCCGTCCTGCTCATCGCCCCCGACCCCAGTCAAGTAAGGCCGAGCGCGCCCTGGCCTGAGACGTATTTCATTCGAGCCGCCGACTGCTTAGCTTGGGCACCCGCCGAAGGCCGCAGCCCCTAAGCGGCATCTACTGTTACGACACTCTGGCGATACAAACATTCGAATGTATGTTCTAAAATATCTTCATGATCAAGTCCGGCTCCCCTGAAGATGTCGAGCGAATGATGATGCGCATGGACGCCGAAGCAAGCCGGCCAATAGATGACCCCGCACCCATCCGAGATTTCCCGAAGTATGGGCGTCCGCTTGTGTACGTCAGCGGAATTTACGGCAAAGCCGTCGGGTGGACCCACAAGTACGGCCTCATCGAGTGGCTGGATAATTTTGGCATATACCACATGGGTTGGGCGCACTCCTCGAGCATCAGGCGTGTAAAGCCTGATGAGTGGAAGGGCAGTAGTGCGCTGTAGTTGGCAGCCATCCCGGCGACGCTCAGGTAATCATCGGGTAGCGTCGCGCGTGTTGAAGAAAGGCAAGGCTCGCGGTCGTGCCTAGGGTCGTGGGCATGGAAAGAGATCCCTCAGGGGAGCTGAGAGGACAGACGTCAATCAACGATCTTCTCGACAAGCCGGTCGGCGCCGCACCGGTCCAGCTCGCGCTGCCGATCCTGGTGCAGGTGAAGCCTGGACAGTTCCGCCGATTGTCTTAAAGCGGCGGCCGAAAGCGTCTGAGCGTACATGTGGAGCGTTGACAACGTGATGGCCTGGTCCAATGAGGATCAGGCCACCACACTGCCAGCAGCAGTCAGCTACATGCTTATGTCAGCCCGCGCCGGCCCGCCTAAAGGGGGCGCGGCCACCGGTCCCTTCGTAGCGATGCTGTAGGCGGGTTGCGCTGCTTCGGGAGCAGCCTGCAGGCCAGCACCCACTCCAGCTTCTGGACCAGCCGCGGCACGTGGAGAGCGATGGTAAGCAGCCGTGCCGAAGCGGAGGTCAGGGCCGATGGTTTCAGCCACAATGCGGCGTGCTTCACGCGTCTCCCCGTCCTTTTCGAAGGCACGGAACTCGAGTTCCCCCGACACCGTAACCGGGTCGCCCTTCTTCAAGGAGTTCGAAGCATTCTCTGCGAGCGCCCGGAACGCGGAGACGTTGTGGAAAACAGGCTCTCCGTCCTGCCAGGAGCCGTCTGCTCCCTGAATCCGCTGGTTCACAGCAACCCGCAGTTTGGCGTGTGCTACACCCGACTCCCCATACGTGAGCTCGGGGTCCGCAACGAGATTGCCAACAATGTTGACCGGAATCTTGGTGCTCATATCTTCTGCCCTTTCATTCGTAGACGGGGCTCTCCCGTCCAACAGTTGGTGGATGCCCTAGGGGCCCGAGATCTCCAAGCCACGGGACGGCTCGCCCGGCTGCTCCAAGCCCGCATAGGTCTCCTGTCCATGAACCCTGGGAGAGACCTCAGCCACCGGAACCTTTCCACCGGTACCCGGAGGATCAGTTGCTTCAAGGATTTGCTTTGCGACTGCCGTGACCCGCCCCAGGACTGACTTCGCTATCTCCACGCGGGAAGGAGGTTGGCTGCGGGAGGAGTCGTTACTCGCGGCTGAATGCTCCGCCTCAATCACTGCGTCAGCCCAGCCGGATAGGTAGCTTGCTGACTGGGGACCCCGGTCTATCCCATGCGCCTTCAACACCGTGTACGCAACTGACTCGGCTTCGACTTCAGCCAGCCCGCGGTGGTCCACGCTGCTCCCGTAAAGCTTGCCTACGTGGTCGTCCGGACCATGCAGCAGAACATGCCCAAGCTCATGCGCAAGCACGGCAGTGCGTTCCTCAGGGCTTAGCCACCCACCGACTTGGACCTGGCGCTGAGCGAAGTCGGTGAAGCCGCTCGTTAGTCCGTACTGCGCGTCAGTGACGTGGATTGAGAAACCACGCGCGCGGGCGACTCCAGCCAGTGCTTCCCACAGCTGAGGCGCCTCCACAGACGAATGATTAGCTGGTCTCGGAACCAGCAGCGGTGCGCCCTGAGTCTGGGAAACGTCGAATACTGCCTGACCGCGCCAACCGGTGATGAGGGTCTTCTTCCCCTCGTCGACTGCGCCGCTGGGCAGCTTATCGCCCAGGGGGACGCGCTGACGCGTACCGTCGGGCAGAAGCATCTGTTGAACTCGGGCAGTCCTGGGTGCAATGACCCAGAGGGCATGCTCACCCCGGAGGACAGTTCGTCCGTGTCGTTCCCATTCCTTGTATCCCGCGACGAGCGTCGGCTCATCGGTCCCCCGCTGCGCCATCTGCATCATTAGCAAGGCAACGTTCCCGCCGGAGTAGCGCCACAAGGTGGCGGAAGCATCGAGCAGCACCTGCCAATGCGATGGTGACTCAACCGCATGCTCCAGGATTGAGTGCAGGCCATCCATCAACGCGGTGACGCGATCCTCTGGTGCCATCCGGCGAGCGCCCAGTCCGTCCGGAGCGGAATTCTGGTCAGACGGGATGGTGGACGGTATTTCAGATCTAGCGGCCACGACAGCCACCCTTCATGCTTCTTGGACCGCAGCAATGCTGCGCAGACGTTGGTTCATGGTCGTGCGTCCCTCGAGCAACATGACTCAGAAGTCAGCAACCAGTTGATGAGCAGCCTTCCGCCACTCAACAAAGTCAGGGTCATCGCCAGACAGGATTCGAGGCGCAGGCTCCTTGTGTGCCTGCAGCCCCACACACCCTGCAGTCCTGGTGTGCGTCCTCAGGCGTTCGACGGCGTGCGGGAGCCTTTCGTGGAAGGCGAGTGGGCCGAAGCCCGGGTCATCTGGTGTGTAGGAGGCAAGCTCCGCACGCTGCAGCGCATAAAGCTCGGCCACGATCTCGGGGTGACGCCACCAGCAGTCCGGAACGACCGACGTCGTCAATTGGTAGGTGGCCACGAGCCACCGCACCCAAGAGAAGAGGGCACCCCAGACCTCCTGGGACTGCTCGGGTGTCATGTCCCGCCAACGGCGGGTCACGCTCTTGGAAGCCGCTGAAGCACCAAAAGCGGATCGAAACAACTGCGCGGTGATCTCGTCGTCCCCGAAGGAGCCAGCAGACGGAACATCGAACTCCTCGGTCTCGTCATGGCTGCGCATCCGGCGCCCCTTTTGTCTTTTGCTGGCGCTCCCTGTGCCCGTCGGCCAAGATACGCTCCATCTCCGCCTTCAAGCGGCGCAGCTCCCCTGCGTCCTTACGCTTGTGCCACTCGAGTAGGTCAAGCAGGATCGGTCGAGTCCGCCGCCCAAGCATGAGCGCGGTGCCTGCGGGCAGGCGCCGAATCTCGTCCAGAGCAATCACAGGACTCTCGCGTATCTGCTCCCCGTCCTGCCTGCCAGCGGAGGACCAGGACCGCGTGGTGAGGGTGAGGCTCCTCTCCCCCAGCAAACCCGCAAGCGAGCGCAGGTCCCTCTCGTCGGATCCACCGCCAAAGATCACCTTGATGATCGCCGAGTCCCAGATGGTCGATGCCTCATCGATGGACCAGCCTGATCGGGCTTGGGATAGGGACTGCAGAACCACCAGCGTTGAGATACCGATTCCCCCGCCGTCGGACAGCGCAACCGGGAGCCCGGGCCATGGGGCCAAGTTGGCGATCTCGTCGAGGATCAGGGAAAGCGGCGGATCCAGCCGGCCCCCAGGTGATATGAAGGCCATTTCCCGCGCTGCATTGTCGATGTCATCGATCAGTGCGGATAAGTAGGGTCCCGCAGCAGCTGCCCCGGCTCGAGTGCCGATGAGGTAGAGAGTTCCACGGTCCCGTATGAAGGCCTTGGGATCGAACTCTTCTGACTCATCCTGCGGACTAAGTGCGGCGAGCACTTTGGGCGATGACAGTGGTGCCACCGCCGCCGATACCCCAATCCACGAATTGGGCGTATTCCGCGGGTCATCTTCAAGGATGCCCATCAGGTCCGCCTGCCAGCCAAGCGCAGCCCCCGGCCGACTCAACACCTCCAGTGCTTCCCGTGCCAGAACAGGGCTGGAAGACCAACGCCGAAATGCCGTCACTCCCTCGCCACACAGCGCTGCGGCATGCAGCAGGCACTGAAGAACTATCAGCGAGCGCTTCTGCCACGCTGCGTTCTCCCCCTTCATCTCGGTGTCCGCGGTGATGACCAACGCCCGCCGGGTAGCAATATCAGGGTCCTCGCACCCACGTACGGGCGACCAGCGAAGGGACGATGGAAGTCCTGACATGCCCTGCGGATCAAAAACGGTGACGGGTCGGCCTCCGGATGTCCGTGCCTTCATCGTCACCACGAGGTTGTCCGCGCGCGTTGACGTCGTGACCACAGCACCCGGCGCGTCAAGGATGGCGTTGATGACGACATAAAGCCCCTTGCCTGATCGCGGAGCACCTTGAATCACCATCGACTCTTCCGTGGAGACGTGGACGGTGACACCGCGGGAGCGGCCCAGCGTCCATGACACGTCCTGCACTGAAGGATTCGCGAGTCCTGGACGCGTGAACTTTCCTCTTTTCCGCACGGCCCTCGCGCCAAAATCGTGAAGAATCTCCGCACGGCGGGCAACGCCGTCGCGGTTCAAGATGTCTTGGCGCAGCCAACCACCCGATTGCTTCCATCGCCGCCAAAGGACCACCGCACCGACGGCGAGCGCACCAACCAGCAGTAGAGCCGGGGTGAGAACCCACCAGACGCTGTCTGTGCCAAGCACACAATCAGCCCGGCGAACAATGATCCATTCCATTCTGTTGGCGAGAAGTCCGACGGCGGCGGCAGGGTTGAAGGGCGACGGCGGCATGGTGCCGCACTGCCAAGAGCCGGCCACGTGCGCTGCTGCCTGCACCACTGCGCAGAGACTTACGTAGGCTGCGGCGGCGACAAGCCCAGCGGTGACCAAAGGGTTGTCGCTTGCCGCCCGCGAGCTCGCTGGCCGTCTCACAGCATCCTGTCATCTGTCCCGAAAACGGCAAGCTCGTCAGTGGTCACTCGATTGGCAACGATGAAGGAGCGGTTGCCCACTTTCCAGAGCCCGACACCCTTCGGAAGGTTCTCAACATGCTCGCATTCAGCTTCGGTCAGGCCGAGCGCTTCCTTGGTCAGGCGCATCGCATCGTGCTTCTGCCGGTAAATGACCCTGGTGTCAGCCTCAGTCAGCAGGCCCAGGGCTTTCTGCCTGTGTCCACTCGTGCTGTCACCGATCTCGTTCAGGTCCGCGACCTTGTGCATGATGAGCAGGTTCGCGATCCCGTAGGTTCTGGCGAGTCGCCACTGCTCGCTCATCTTTGCCAACATGTACGGATCTGCGAGCATCCGCCAACCCTCGTCGTACACCACAAGCCGCTTCCCGCCGTCGGGATTGGTGATGGCCGCTTCCAACCACGTGGCGCCGCACGCTGCGGCTAGCGAAAGCGCCTGCTCTGATGCGCCGATCAGTGCTGACGTATCCATCACCATCATGGGGGCGTCTGCGTCGAAGGCCACCGTGGATGGTGCGTCGAACATCCCTTCGAGATCACCGGACACTGTACGTCGCAGGGAATGGCTGACGGCGGTTGCTCCGTCTGAGCCGACCAGGGCGGTCATCTCCTTCGACGGCTTGAGGAGGTGGTCCAGCACCATGGGCAGGGTTGGGTTTGAGTTCTCGGCCATGGTTTCCATGAGTGCGATGTCCAAGGCCGTGTGCTCCACAGGCCGAAGGGGCGTGCCCTGCCGCATGAGTGAAACCAAGGCTCCCAGGAGATAGCGACGGCGTTGCCTCACCACCGCTTGCCACTGAGCCTCTGTAAGGGCAGTGGAGCGGGGACCGGCATCGAGGGGATTCACCCTTGCAGGGCGGCCCGGGCCAATGGATATGACTTTGCCGCCAACAGCCTCCGCTACCGCAACCCACTCGCCCTTGGGGTCAGACGCGACAGCTGCCTTTCGTCCTAGGGTGATTGACCGCGTTACCAACGACTTGCCGCACATTGACTTGCCGGTGCCGACCGTCCCGATCACAACAATGGAGGGGCCGCTGATGATCCCCTTGTCGTACAGGATCCATGGATCGTAGGAGAAGGCCCCGGACCCGAACACGTCGGTGCCGATGTAGGTTCCCTCGTGTCCAAGCCCCGACTCTGTAAGGAACGGGTAGGCGGCCGCAAACGTCATGGTCGATGCACGGTGGGGCGCGGGCCGTAACCGATGCGGACCCCGCAGCGAGTTTGGCTCGTTACTCCCCCAGTCACCCGCGAGGCGAAGCCCCTGGGGGTCGCGCTGCTTCTCGCCTTCCCCGGCACTCGCCCACCCTGCAGCGGGTGGTGCGGGCCGCCGTCGTGCTTTCCATGCCGTCCGGTTCTTTCCTGACGGTAGATACTCGAAGCTTTTGGATGCCTGTTTCAACGCAATCCCCTTCCGAGCGGCAGGCCGCCGGCGACAAACGCGGCCCATTGCTGTCCGTAGAGAAGCCGGAGCTCAACGAATGCTCCGGCGGCAGCGGACTCAAGTTCCTGGCGGTGCCGTGCCAAGTCCTCCAGCGAGGTCGCCGTGACGGTGATGTAGGCCGCCGGGCGGACGTCCCCATGGCCGGCGACGATCTCTTCCTCCCTCTGGATCACTTCTTCTTCCTCGGCCTTTTGCTCACGGGTGAGCGGCCTATCGAAGCGGGCGTTGATGCGGCGACGGGTTTCATGCGCCTCCTGGGCGGAGCGGATGTCACGGAGGGCTTCAGCGGTAGGCACTGCCCGTATGACTTCCGTGAACGTGTGGCGGAATTCGCCCACATAGATCAAGGGGTGCAGGAAGCCCGGGAAGACTTTCTGGCGGGGCCATTCAGCGATCCAGAAGGTCTGGTGGAACCCGGTGTCTGTCCGCAGGTAGGTCCAGTGTTCTTCCACGGCCATCGGGCCGTGGCGGTGGAGGGAATCCATCTCCTTACTTGTCGGCTCGTCCGACGGCGGGGCTGCCGCCACCGGCGCTTCGGCGGCCGGCAAAACGGCGGGATCGAATGCCCCACGGATGATGCATAGCAGTCCGGGTTCACGAACCCACTCTTCTACCTTCACGCTGTGGGTACCGAGCGACGTTTTCATCGCATCGACTTCCAGCCGCAGAACGTGTTCCAGGCCAACCAATCCCCCACCCGACTCCCTGATCCGTCGTCGAGCCTTGCTCGTGTCTAGGACAACCGCCGCGAGGAGTTCGTGGCTCATGGTTGATCCGGCTGCGCCGAGCAAGTCCTCATACGCGCGTTGTCCCCACGTAGCCTTCTCGCCAGCCTGTGCCGGCAAGGCGTTGTCTTTGTAAAACTCCCAGAGTGCCGACGACGGATAGGGCACGGTGTAATCCTGGACCGCGATCCTGGCCACGCCTGGCCGCTGGGCCATGCCGGCTTGCACACGCGACCAGGCTTGGACCGCCCAGGCTTTATCGTCTGCGTCTAAGAGTGCAAAAGACCTCGTGCTGCAGCGCAACACCGCAATTGCCTCCCGGCCGTGGCGGTCGACCATGAAGCATTCACCGCGGGCGGTTGTTCGGAACTCCAGGTTGCCAAGGCCGCCCGGGAGAGCGAGACGACCAGCCAATTGCGGAGCTACGGGCTTTGCAAGGAACCGTGTTTGTCCTGCCACTGCGCGGTAGAAGAAAACGGCGAGCTGCTTCGCCCATACGGGGTAAGGGATACGGGAATACTGCAGGAGCCCGAGCAGCATAAGCCCGAGCCATAGGGGCCCGGAGGAGAACAGGCCAACCGGCCCACTGCTCGCAGAAGCCACGATGGCAACTGCGCCTCCCCCTGCGACGATCAGCAACTGGTACCACTGGAGGCCGAGGAAGAACCCGCGGCGCTCATATCTCGGAAACTTGACGGCTTCAAGGGCACGCGCATCATCAGACACGTGGGGTTCCTCCATTCGGAGGGTCGATTCTCGGTGGATGGGGTTTCGGAGGCTGGACCCGTGTGGACCTGCCGGCGCTGGCGGTTGGCTGCGCTCGCTGTTCTGTAACTGCCTGCGTGGGTTCCTGGGCGGATGACTGTGCTGCCCTGCCTTGTTGAGGCGGGCCCATTGTTACGACGCCCTGGGACTCTGCACTGTGGGCAGCCTCCGTTGACCCTTTGGAACGTCTCGTGCCCAAGGCCCGTTGTTCTCCTCCGCGGCCCATTGAAGATGCTCCTGTCCCTGCCGAAGAGGTCACGGCCTGCGTCGGAAAGACGCTTCTGCTTGAGCTGATAGGGCGAGTCATGGCGGAGCGGCCAACCAGGTTTGCGAGCACCAAACCGCCGCCGACCTGCCGACTGATCTGCCGAGCGGCCACACTGCTGCTTCGAGACAGCATGTGACCGCCGCCCGCAGTTTGGGCCGCAGCGGCGAGTTCGCCGCCGGCGAAGCTCACCAGACGCATTGCCATGAGGGGTGCGCCGCAGGCCAACGCCATTCCTACGGTTCCCGCGGCCAGACCTGCAAAGGACTTCGATTCGGCGAAGAGTTTAACCGCGACGGCCAAAACCGTTGCGGCCAACGGCTTCGCAATAACCAGGGCGATGACTATCTCGCACCAACGGCGAGCCCAGGACTTTGTCTTGTCCCACGGCAGCAGCATGAGGGCAACGGGCGCGACGGCGGCTAGCACCACGAGCGCAAAGGAGCGGAAGATCATCGAGCACATCAGGATGAAGGCAAGAATCCAGACGATAATGACCGCCATCACCGTTACGACCACGGCACCAACTGGACCCCCGGTCGTCCCTGGCGCCAGCGAGACCAAATTCCATTCCCGCCCACTTCCTTCCGGTGCGCGCTCGAAGCCGAATAGCCTCATAAAAACCAGGTAGGGATCGGAGCCGATCGATTCGAGCAGGGCGGCCGCTGCTAGGTCGGTTGCTCGTGTCAACTGCCGAACGAGAAAGATTGCCGCCCCAACCATCGGTATCGCGGCCGCTCCTCCGAGCATTGCCCGCCCGATCCTCCGCGGCTGCTGGCTGATCAGCCCGGAGAGGACTTGAAGAATCATTACGACCACGAGCGGCGTCAACATGACCACCACCCACCAACTCGTAAGTCCTTCTATGGACAGCCACTGGGAGTCGTCAACATCCGACACGGTGAAAGCGCCGGTGATAAAGGCCCAGAGCCAGGACGCCATGTTTTGGAGGATGTTAGCGAAGAGCGAGGAGACTGCGCCCATGGCGTTGTCGTTGGCCTGCGAGACCAAACCGCAGCCGGGTGGCCACCAACCATTGAGATCGCACTCAACGGGCATGGTCTAGAACCCGAGCGGAAACGCTGTCTGTGACCAGAGGATGTAGCCGTTGATACCGCCGAGGATGGCAGCCACCGGGCCAGTCCAAAGGAGGATAACCCCGCCGCCGGAGGCGAGGCGCGAAGACTGGCTAAGTTTGCCGGCCAGCAGCATCGCAGCGCCGATAATGGCAACGATGGCAATGATAATGAAGGCGCCGACGAGGATGCCGCCGCCGACCTGTTTAAGCGATTCCAAGAAGGGAAAGCTCGCGTTCGGGGTGATCCCCGGGTCTACCGCTGCAAAGTACATGGTGGTCCGTCCGTTCTGTTCCATGGAGTGAGCAGAGAGCTCACGGGTTCATGGAGGTGGCGCAGCGAAGCGACATGACTTCCTTGGCGGTCCCCCACTCATAAGCGGCAAGAGCACCATACGGCGGCGATGACTCCAGCCAAAGTTCGGACGGGGTGTGGGTAATGAGTCAGCGGAGCCGGCCGGATTTAGCGGCCCGCCGAAAGTCGTCTTATTTCCGGGACCAGGACGATTAGTTGACCTAAGCCCAGCTAAGCGCAGAGGTCTGTCCTGTGGCTGAACTGATAGCCCTTTTCTGACCTTTGGCTTTATGAAATCACTGCCTTCTTCCGTAGATGGACCAGCTGTCAAGTATTTAGACGCCTACGGCTTCTTTGGCGCTGTATGGGTGATTGTGATGTTGATCTGGGTAACCGCCGGACGGGCCGAGATGCTTCCACTCATGCTCGGGCTGTGAATTTGGTGGTTGAACCTTAGCCCGTGACACGATAAAAAGAAGCCCACCCCGCCGCGCGGCGAGGTGGGCTTCTCTATGCTGCTGGGACTAAAGGGCAGCCCCGGGATCGCTGTGCTGACCGAGCAGGAAGCCGCGGGCCTGGCCGCTGGCCATCAGGTCTCCGAGGTTTGCCAGGAGCACTGCCCGCTGGTGGCTCGGCGGTCCTCGGCGAGCGACGTCGAGGATCACGGTGCAACCGAAGAAACCTGCTTCCGCCGCCCTGATCAATTGGTGAAGGTTCTGGAGACAGAAACACAGCTTGCCCCGGTAGGCCTGTCGACAAAAATGGTCCGGGCTGGGTTTACCGGCATGAGGATAGACTGACTGAGTGCCTGATCATGACCAAGAAGGCCCGTTCGATCGGGCGCAGCCGCTCGATCCATCACGCCTTCAGCAGCCCAAGGACAAGTCAGTCCAATCTGAGCCCAATGAACCGCGCAAGCCTGACGCCGCCGAATCCTGCGAGCAGGATATGAGCCAGGTCCCGACCCGCTGGCAGCGGTTCAAGGAGCATCCAGCTTTCAAAACAGGTCTCGCCGTTGGCGCTCTTGCGGCTGTTGGCGGGGTTACGTTCTTGACACTGAGGTCGCCCGAAGCATTCAAGCAGGTCAGCACCGCGCTCTTGGAGAAAGTCCCTGAGTTTACGGAGGCGGCTTTCGAAGGCATGGGCGATGAAGTCATCAGAAAGTCTCCGACCGAGCATAGTGTCAGCGGGCACCAGCGCTTGCAGCACTACGGTCCGGGCCGCACCGAGTCAAAGATCGTCCAGGTCTCCTCTTACTCTCGTGGATGTAGTGCCTAACAAGGCGTATGGGATACTGGCCGTGACGAGAATAACGGGTGTGTGCTTGTCGTCAGCGGTTGATCTCGTACCAGAGGACCGCTTGGGTGAGACGTATCGGGACGGTAGAACATTTGGGCTCGCATCCCTGGACGGCATGACGCCGAAACGCTACTGGGAAACCTGGACGCAAGAAACCAATCAGCTATCGCATAGGCGCTGGACTGCTAACGGGGCCCAATCACCGTTGGGCGTTGAATGCCAGTACAAATGACTGGTGGAAGCATTACCAAGACCTTCCACCCGCAGTACGCCGCATCCATGTTGGCTGCTTTTCCTGTGCTGCTCTCGCTCTTCCGGGCTGTGCGGCTTCGAATCCACTTCGACCAGAGCACTCGTGCCCGCGGCCGCTAGCTCTCTCTTCGAAGAAGATCTACCCACACTCCCATCCGGCTGGCCCCTGCATCATTCTCTTCCGAAGTCTTCCTACCAGCGGCACAGCCGTCCGCTTAGCCTGAATCCACCGGTTGGGTTGAGAGCAGCCTGGCGTTGCAAACGGGAAATGCCCGCCTGAGCATGGAAAATAGAGCTTGTCTAGAGCAATTTTCCGTGATTCAGAAGGGCATCCGGCAGATGCGGGTTTTCCATACCCGCGGCGGTGCCCAGCGCGTCCGATGATCCGAATCTCGTGTCGGTCGCCGGGCTGGTCCCGGTCATGGGCCTGGCCGCCGACACCGGCCTCGGCGACCTGGTCGACGAGCACGTGACGCTGCCGGAGTATTACGGCACGAATGCCGGGCTGAAGGTCTCGACCCTGGTCGCAGGGATGGCCGCCGGCGCGGACCGCATCGATGACATGGGGATCCTGCGCTACGGCGGAACGGGCAAACTGTTCCAAGGCACCTTACGCGCCATCGACGCTGGGCTCGTTCCTGCGCAGACTCACCTTCGGACACGTCCGCCAGCTCGACGCGGCAGCGGCCCGCTGGCTGGCCAGCCTCGCCGCGGCCACCCCGCTGGTGGCCGGGATCGATGATCTGGCCCTGGTCGATATCAATGACACGATCAAGGCGGTCTTCGGCTATAAGAAACAGGGCTCCGGCTACGGCTACTCCGGCGTCCGCGGGATCAACGCCCTGATCGGCACCGTCACCACCAAGAACGCAGCCCCTATCATCGCCGGCGCGAGGCTCCGCAAGGGGTGCCGGCTCCGCCCGCGGTGCCGGCAAGTTCACCGCCGACCTGCTGGCCACCGTGGCCCGGCTGCGCTCAGCCGGCGCCACGGGCATGGTACTGCTGCGCTCCGATTCGGCCTTCTGGCTAGGTCGATCAAAGTCGGGACAGTTCCTGCCGCCTCACGCTACAGCTACACGAGAAGTTCGGCTATCTTGGCCAAGCTCGCTTCGGTGTCGAAGTAGCTCATGTGATCGCTGGCAAGCACGTGGACGACTGGGGCCGGGTTCCGTGTGGTCGGAAGCGCTTGCGCGCTTGCTACTGACACCGCAAGGTCGTTGGGCTGATGGAAGAACACGATGTCCACAACCTCGCCTGCCATGCGGCGTGGGGAAAGCCGCTCGAGCAGGCGTGGTAGCTTTCCGTTAGTCTGGCTGACGTCGAGCAGCGACCGGTTTCCAACGATGACGTGGTATGGCGTCGACGGGTCCGGTGCACTGGCGAGCTTCTTCAAGAAGGGTGAGCCCTTCTCCATCTGATCGAGCGCCGAGTCGAATTTCTCGAGAGTGCCCAGCACCGCCGCCAACGCCGTCACAGGCCAAGCCACAGCGGTCAGGCTGTTCATGGCCAGAGAGAGGGCCACCGTGGCCCAGCGCTGCACGGTCGGCCACGGCGAACCGTCGTTCGGTGTGCCCAGAGTCACGAGATGATCCACGTCGACTCCTCCCTCGAATTCGATCATGTGGCGCGCTACGAGCCCACCCATCGAGTGGGCCACGATGTCGAACCGCTTGCCGTGGCCTGAAGATAAGCCGGCGTCGGCAAGCATGGATCTGAGTGCCGCTGCATTCTCTTCGATCGGTGTATCCAGGTTCTCGTAGTCGAAGGTCAAGGTGACGTCGTAGCGGGTACCGATGGGCACCGCGGTGCCACGGAGGCGGGAACTCCTTGCCATCCCCTCGGTGTCGCCGATGATTCCGTGCACGTAGAGCAACACCGATTTGGACCTGTCCACGGCCTGCTTGATTGCCGCAGTCTCCTTCACGTACGTTAACGTGCCGTCCTCCGTGATCGATATCATCCGGAGCAGCGGGTAGGCGGGTGGCAATCCCAATGCGTTGCCGACCAGCTTACGGAAGAGGATCCGAATCGAGCCGGTGAGGCTGCGCTGGGTCGCCACGGGGTCGCACAGGCGCTCGAGCACGATCTCGCTGCCTTTCCCGGTTCGGCGCGAATAACCGAGAGGAATGTAAAACTCCCCGTCCCAAGCGAACGGCAGGACGTGATCGTCATTCTCAAGGGTCCGCTCGAGCTGTAACACCAACGGATCGTCCCGGGTCACTGCGCCAATATTGGTGTGCTCATCCAAGGTGACGATGACGGCGTCCGCCTCGGGCTCGCCTCCGCGGGTGGCAATTAGGCCGAACGGCAGTGTCCCCTCACCCTGCAGTGCATCGGGGACCGGCGCCGCAGCCAGGTCACGGGTAGCGTCCAGCGCAGCGCTGAGCTGCACGGTTGCCCGCAAGGTCGGGTGCGGGGCCAATGTGACGCCTGGAGCCACCTCGGCGCTCTTGTCCGGCGCGCAGGCTGCACCTGCCCGCGGACGAACCGACACCACCATGAGGTCCCGGGTATACCAATCTGCGACGGCCTCGCCAGCTGTCTGGGGCTGTGCGCGGCGGGTTCCGACCCGCCGCAGCAGGCGGTCGAGGCTGGAACGCGGGGCACCTCGGACACCGGAGGCGGCACGGGTACCGGCTGAGACGTCGAGATCACGCTGTTCCATGCTCCGCGGATCGAAATCCTCGGTGCTGACGATCAGCTTCAGCACATCGGTTACCTCGGTCACGCCGTGATCCCACAAATTGTCCGGGACGTCAGCCCGGAGCCTGACCGGTATGGCCTCGCCCGGCGCCAGTTTCTGCGAGCCGACGGGAAGCGCATCCGTGTAGATGCCAAACGTGTCCGTGAGGTCGAGAAGGGCGACCCAGAGGGTCTGTTGCGACGTATTCGTAAGCGTGACGGTGTAACGGCGCGGCCGATGCCTTCCGTTTGCTTCCCTGACGTATTCGAAGCGATTCAGCCCCTCGACTTCCCCGGGTGGGTCCTCTCCCGGACCAGACTCGGCCTCGACGGACACCGTCACAGCGTCATTTGGGAGCTGGGTGACGCCGTTGCGTAGTCCGGCTACGCGCATCCAGGCCGCGACGTGCTCTAGGACTCCAACGGCCTCGTCTGCAGCTGACGCCTTTGTGCACAAGGCCCGCTCACTGCCAATCCGAGCCACGGAGTAGCCGGACGCGTCGCAAATCACCAGGAACTGTGGCTCCCCAGACGGTTCTGCCTCGGCGACCAGCCGCGGTCCCGCCTTATCGCGCGAGACGAGTGCGTCCCGGAGGGCGGATGCGCCGTCTTCGCCCTCGATCTTGATTAGCAGCGACGGGAGCGGGCTTGCCGTTACGATTCCCCGGTACACCCGGGCGGGATCGAGGTCACCCGAAGACACAGTTATGGTCGCATCCCCGGCCCGGACCGCAGTCACCGAGGCCGTGGCCACGGAAGAGTCGTTCGTGTCGCGGATGTCAAGCCATGTCTGCTCATCCCCGACGGGAGCCTCGATGCCATGCAGACGCCCGCCGTCGATGGTCCATTCCACCCCGGCATGGCTTAGGACGAAGTAGGGCGGGAGCGCCGCGACAGCACCACCGAGGAAGGGCCGATCGAGATCTTCCGGCGTCGACGTTTCAAGTTGCGGGGTCTGCGCGCGCACTGTGTTATGGACGTTCGCGCTTACCTGCCGGTGGATCTCGCGATAGGTCCGCCCACCGCCGGTAGTGCAAAGCGCGGTTTCCAGCGCCGCTGACAGAGCACCCCTGTGCCGCCCGTTAAGGAAGACCTCCTTCGAGGTTTCGTTGGAGCGGCACCCTGACAGGAGCACGTGGTTGGCCTGCGGCAACGTCCAACCGCTGTCCCCCAGGGCTGCCCGATCCGGCGTCCGCGAATAGGCCTCAACGTCACCGGGGTTGAACAGGAAGTCCGAGGGCAGCCGCTGACGCCGGTCGGTTGGGGCACGGCGTCCCGCTGTGCCGTCCTCGAGCGTTGCCCGGGTGCCGCTGCCCGAGTGGCAGCAGTCGAGGACGACGACGACGTGAGGATGGTTGGCGGCGACCTCGGCGATCAGGGCTGCCAGCTCCTTGTCCGCCAGGTCCCACTGGCCCTCAGCCCTGCTGTCGTAGAGCACGAGGGTCTCGTCCAGGTGGTCCGGCTCCAGATGCCACCACTGTTCGGGCGCGGGCTCCTGGGAGCCGTGCCCGCTGTAGTAGAAGAGGGCGGCGTCGTCCTCCCCAGCCTGGGCGAGATGCTCGCGGAACCCCGCGATCACCGCGGCGCGAGTCGCCTGTTCGTTAAGTAGCGTGCGGATATGGATGGTGTCGCCTGGTCCCCGGGCCGAGAGCAGCTCACCGAACGTGTCGATGTCATTACGGCATCCCCGGAGGGCAGGGACCGGAGACTGGTACGCGTCGATGCCCACTAGCAGGGCATACACGTTGCTGTTGCCTGGCATGGTTCCTCCTCGGTGATGTTGCGGCGGTTCTAACCGGCGCCATACTCGGTGATCGTCTCGGCGCCGAGGCGGTACGACGGGTCGCCGTACAGGGCGTAGGCGGCCCAGGTGATCCGGTCCTGCTGAGTGTCATTGTCGTAACTGCTCTTTCGTGCCAGCCGCAGTGCCTCTCCCACCCGCTGACGCTCCACAATCAGTTGCCGGTAGAATGCGACGGACAGCTCGGCGGCGGTGTCATCGAACACCGGCCACAGTGAACCCACGCAGGCCTGGGCACCGCCATAGACGAACGCGGATGCCAGTCCCTGTGCTTGCGCGACAGTGCTATCAGTGAATTGTTCTATGGAGTTCGGCGCCGATTTGCTCGACTCGCACGCGTTGAGGAAGACCACTGGATGCCCCTCGAGCACGCGCTGCACCCTATTTGCCCGGAAGCGCTCCCCGCTGGACAGCAGCAGATAGCTGAGCTGGGGCTGTTTGGGATCGTAGCCTGCGTGACCGGCATAGTGGATCAAGTCGTAGTTACCGAGGCTGAGCTCGTCGGTCAGGCGGCTCGAATTGACGTCAGGTCCCAACAACGTCGTCACCACGGGCTCGGGCGTCATCTCAGCCAAACGCTTCTGGATCTCCCCAATCTCTATTTCCGCCTGCTTGAGCGGCTCGCCGCACACCGAGTGGATCAAGAGCACCCTTGACTTCTCCACACCCCGCTTTGGGTTGAGTTCCCTGGTGCGGCGGGGAAAGGTCTGCCCTGCGGGCAGCCGCGCAAACATGCGCTTAAGACACAGGAAATCGTTGCCGTCATGGAGCAGCTCCCAAGGCAACTCGGGGTTGTTCGAGGTGACGGTCAGCGGGAAGTCGACGGTCTCGTCGATCAGGCGCTGCATGGCGTCCGGGATAAGCAGGCTGTACATTCGGCGGCCAATCCTCTCCAGCCGTTCCGCCGGGTCCAGTTGGTCCAGGTGTATTGCAAGAACTTTCCGCTCCGGCAGGGCGCGGCGCACGGTACCCGCCTCATCCGTCGCCACGCCTATGGGTTTCGGGGCCGAGCGGATACCTTCGAGGGCGGTCGCCGCGATCTCGTTGATGATCTCTTTGAACAGCGCCTGGTCGATGTCGAGGGTTTCAACGTCTACGTCGTAAAGGTTCGTTTCTGGCATGTGCCCATAGCCAGGCCGGCGAAGAAGCACCGTGTACGGCACATACTTGTCCTCCGCCGGCATACCCGAGATGAGGAAGAGTTCTATCCTGCGGGCGAGTTTGTCGTCTTTCTCCTCAGCATCGTCGAGGTCCTTCGCTAGTTTCTCGACATATGATCCGAACTTCTGCACATCGACCATCACCTGCCCGGCAGAGAACTCCGACGTGAGCTGCGCCTCCGTCAGCAGGCTCTTGGCATACTCCACAGCGGCGGCCGCAGTGTCGAAGCGGCCCATTTGGAAGTCGGTCTGGCTCTTTCGGAGCCTGCCGAAGGCCTTAGCCAGATTCTTCGCCGATTCAGCCCCTTCGAAGTGGAGATTTTCGGCTCGTTTGACGATGACATCAAGTTTCTCGAAGTTGGTTCGCAGGGTCAGGTACTCCTCGGTGACAGCTCTTACCTGGGTTTCGACCTCCGCATACCTCTCCGCGACTTGCTGGTGAGTCTGACGGGCGACGGTCCACACCGGACCATCAAGGAGACTCTCAAGCTCCGCCATACAGACATTAAGCTTGTCCGACGTCCCGTTTGCCATCTGGTTGATCTGCTCGTCGGCCCTCGCAATAATATTCGTCAGAGACTCGATCAGGCCTTGCTCGCCGACGACGGCGGTAAGTCGTGTTTGACTCATCCAGCCGACGCTCTGCCGCATCTGCGTCACTATCGACCTGCACTCGTTCAGCCGCCGTGCCGCGTCCGCGAGGCGAGGAATCGACATACGTGCGGCCCTACCTCCGGCCGTGCTCATCGGCCTGGTCCACGCAACGTGTCCACTTCTTGCGCAAATCGGTCGATTTGCTCCTGCACGAAGGCCGGAATACGCTCCCGGATGTCAGGCTGCTGAACCTTGTCCTTGCCCCACTGCTCGCGCAGGGCGTTGAGATTCAACTCCGCGATTTCGAGCAACAGGCGGGTGGTCCGTTCCTCCGGAGTTCCAGCTTGCGATTCCGGATCGCGTAGTTCAGAAGCGGCGGTGGTGGAGTCTCGGGCCGGGCTCGCTGGGCTGACGATCGGGCCGTCCTGGTTCAGGAACAGGACGGGCTGTGCCCACTCATCGCCGAAGGACTGCGAGAAGCCAATCTGCTGGGTTCGTCCTGAAGCGACCGCTTGGGACAGCGTGGCTCCGGATGCGAGTGCAACGTAGAGCCCCCCGAGGAATGCCTGGCAGCCCGCGTCGCTAATCATCCCGCGGATGCCGATCA
Source organism: Arthrobacter sp. AK04 (assembly GCF_021129155.1). Taxonomy (GTDB): domain Bacteria; phylum Actinomycetota; class Actinomycetes; order Actinomycetales; family Micrococcaceae; genus Arthrobacter; species Arthrobacter quantipunctorum. The sequence goes on along the minus strand of NZ_JAJOMC010000008.1, from coordinate 45,154 downwards.
CGGCCGGGACCACCGAGGCAAGGTGCGCCGCCAGCTGGTCGGTCTCGCAGGCTGCGAGGACCAGCAGACGCAACCGCCGGCTGTCCTCCAGCGCCTTGACGAGCGACTTTCTGGGCACCACATCCGGATGATCCGGCGTTCCAACCAAGAGTTCCTGCCGGCCCTGCCGGACCTGCTTCCCGGTCCCAAGAAAGTGCGCGACGTCCGCCGCATCAGACCCCAGCTCATCGATGATCTGCTCGGAACTTGCGTCCGGGACCGTCTTCACGCTTGCTTTGGGGAACGCCTCCCTGATGATTTCGGGATCGGAGTTCTGGTTCAGCCCGCCAATGGCCGTAGTCATGACCAGGATCGCCATGTCGGACGCCAGCACTGGGTCGGGCAGGATCCCGATGTCGGGCATGGAGTCCGGCCTGGGGACTCGAATGTCGCGCAGCACGGACCAGCCGTCGGAGAAGGTGACAAATTCGGAGGACGTCAGGGCCGGGTCTGACAACAGTTCCCAAGGGATGGACTGCACGGCGTAGGACGAACTGCGGATGATGATGTGCAATCCGCGTTGCCGTCCACGTTCGACTGCCTGTGCCCAGCAACGACTGAGGGCGCCGGAGAAGAGGGCACTGAAGAGCTGATTGCCTACCGCGGTTCGTGACGGTGCGGTCCAATAGACCTTCGACGTCGGTAACGATAAGGCGAAGCTGCGGGATTGGAGCCACTCGGGGTTTGCAACGAACTGGCTCTCCGTGGTCAGGTCATCGTCATCAACCCGGGCCGTCACCGAGTATCGGTCCGGGCTGCCATTGACGGGTGTGAACGCGACTACCAACCGCACGGGAAAAAATCGTCCAGATGTCACGTACTCGGACACATCGTTCTTGAACAACGCCATGTCGGTCTCCCATCGACCTCAATCGCTTCCAGTGTGATCGATGCGCGGGTCGGCCGCAAGGTTCCCGCGAACGCTGAGATCCGCCGCGGACGACGGCGGGACGCGTCGTCCGGCAAAACGCTGCCGGATTCTGACATCCTGGTGCCCCTTCCTCCGTCGGCGCGTTAGCGCCAGGGACGCACTGTTCGGACTGGTGGTGGCGCTGCCACGCAGCCCAAATGCGGTCAACGTTGCAGTGGTTGAGGTAAAACACGGGGTCGTTCGGTGAGGTGGCCGGGCCCATGTCACCACTGACCCACACATGCACACTGTTGTGCATCTGCGACTGGATCTGCTGGCCCGGTTGCAGAGGCAGCCAGCCCTCGACGTTGCCGGTGTTCGACACACCGATATGCCCCGACAGTTCGCGGCTATCGATCTCGATCCGATAGGTCGTGTAGACCGCGATGCGGTGCCCGTTTCGGCCATTCGAACCGTTTCGACTGGGCCGTGATGATCATGATCGGGCGGAACTTCGACCGCTGCCAGATGCTTTGCGAACACCGCCACGTCCGCTGCCTGACTGATGTCGTTCTTCTTCACGGCGACCTCCACTGGGACCGGAAGCCTGACAAAATCAACGCTATCGATAGGCTGGTTCTGGACATAAAGTTTCTGACCCTGGTCACAAGGTTGATGCCCATCCTTGTCTCCTGTCCTCAGTGAGCCGCCGTGCCTCAGCAGCTGGAGACCCAGAGTACGCTTCGTAGCGTTACTGCCGCGTTACTCCGGAAAACCGGTCATGATCGGTCATGCGTGACTTTCGGCCTGGTTTTACGACCCCTTGACACGGACCGGGCTGGGCTCCTACGGTCGCCGCCAAGTGCTGTTTGCGATCTTGAGGTCGCTTAGCCTCGATCCACCGGTGGTGTATTGATGGGGCAGGGGTGTTCTGATCTGGGTCCGGGTTTCGGTGGATGGGCGTGACGGGGTGCCCGGCCTTGCTGCCGGTGATGTTCCATGGCCCTGGTTGCGCCGAGTCGGCTGGGTGGTCAGATGGCGGCGGTGGTGGCCCGCAGGCCGCTTCGAAGAGTTGTGACCAGTTGGTTTCCCCAGGGCCATTGAGCGGGCAGGTGCAGGGTGATCTTCCGTGCCGAGGTCGCGATCCTGGCGGGGACGGTGATGAGTTTTCGGCGGATGGTGCCGCTGCGTGCTTTGCCCAGGTCAGTGCCGGTGAGGGTACCGATGGCGAGAGAGGTTGAAGGCGATGGTCGCCAGGACCAGCCAGGCCGCGTTGGCGGTGAACTTTCCCGAGGGCAGGTGCGCCAGGGCACTGTCTTTGGTTGTCCGCGTTGACCTGCTCAATGATGGCGTGCTGGCGGTGGGTGTTATCTGCGGTGACGGTGTCCAGGGCGCTGGTGGTGAAGAAGGCATGGAAGCGGTGGGTGTCGAACAGCGTCTGATGCCCTTCGCCTGCTTTGCTGTTCAGTTCCGGGATCCGGCGCACGACCAGGCGCCCGCGGACGCGGTCGGCTTTCTTCCGGCCCACGAAGGCGGTGAAGGCGGGAAAGAGGAAGTCGGGGCTCCCGCGGTATGAAGATCTCTAATTCTCGGGGTCCGATGCGTTGCGCCTTGTCGGTGCGAGCAGGACATTCTGGCTGTTCCATTCGTCGATCTCGCGCTCGAGGGACTGGAAAAGATCGGCTGCGTGCCGCAGCCTCTCAGATGCTGCGCTCTCGTACTCGACCCGCGATACTGCATCACGTGCCCATTCTAAGGGGCATCAATCGTCGATTCGGCGTCCGCTGTTCGGCCACGTCTTTACCCTCGACGATCCAACAAGAAATACCTTGACCTCTCCATGGGTTCTAAATTGAGGCTTGGCTGGGGTGAACAGTCCGTTGCCTCGTAGTCGGTCCAGGACTTCGTGGGTGCCCTCGTGACCCCAGGCACCGGCAAGCCGCCACCTCTGTGCGTTCGGAACCCCACTGCGGCCGCGCGATTAGCGCCGCGCATGTCTGAGGGCAAGTCGGCCGTCGCTCGTATGCCTTCACGCATACACGGTTAGGGGCATACCCCCGGGGGAGTGCACACCTAAGTATGCATGCAAGCTGACATGTCGGTTATGTCCCAAAACGGACATCCCGGCGTGGGAGTTTTGGAGGCTCAGCTCTCGTCGAACGGCAGGCGGACCTCATCGCCCGGGTCGTCCGGACTTGCTGGCGGAGCCGCGCTCGGGTGGTCCTGGTACAGCGCGTCCGAGGCGCTCTGGTCGTAGGTGTCGGAGAGGTCTGCACCCTTGGTCCCGAGGACCTGCTCCCAGTTGAATCCCATACACACGACTTTATCGGCCGGTATCGAACTCCCGAAGGATCGCCTCGACGCGCGCGGTGAGTTCGTCGGCGCGCTTGAGGATCTGCTCTTCCTCCTCATGTGAGATCTGCCGCCGGGGGCTGGCCTGCATCGCAGCCACAGCAGGCCCGGGCCCAGGTGCTGGCTCCGGACCGTCGAGCAGCAGTGCCGCGGCACTGATGACCGCCGACAGCGAGGATGGGTGCATGGAGCGGTAGGCATCGATCCATCCCCAGCGGTCCACGGCTGGCAGCATGCCGATGGAGAGGTGCCAGTCAAGATTGGGATCCGGCTGCAGGTGCCGGTGGGCGGTTCCTTCTTCGTCGCGGCGGTGCCCCAGGGCCCGGACGGAACCGTGCGACCACCCGCTGTTGGTCCCGATCACATCAAGCCACGACCAGGTGGCGCACGCCGGGCAGGCCATTGGCTCCCCGGCGACGCCGATCCGCCCGCGCAGCCGCTCGATACGACCAGATCCGGTGCGGCGGATTCTGACCCGGTCCTGCTCGGCGCAGAACAGGATTTTAGGCCAGCGCCCCGTGCGACGTCGTAATCGGCCGATTTCGTCAGCTTGTACCGCGACGAGTCTTTTTGCGCAGGCGGATTCAGCATGACGCGGCGAGAGAGCTTAACGGCGACTCGAAAGGCAACAGTGCTGGATTTGTGGCTGTCGTGCCGCGTTGACCGATAGCGTGTGCCGAGGACATCCAGTCGAAAGGTGCATGCAGTGGATACTCATCCTCGGAGCCCGCGAGATCTGTTCGAGGGTCGTCGCCATTTTGAGATTCCCGCGTTTCAGCGCCCCTATGTCTGGGATGAGGAGAATGCTGAGCAAGATCAAGCAGTTGGCACCGGCTAAGAAGAGTCTGCTTCCCTGGGGTAAGCGCTAATGAGCGGCAGCCTAGAGGGCGGTAGGAAAGCCGCAGCAAAGAACCTAGCCCGCGATCCGGACATCTATATACCCAGTAAGTAAAAGGCAGTGAACCGGTGTTCAGTGTCAACGCAGCTGGCATGTTGCTGATGACAGTTGCGATACGTCGCATTGGAGAGACGTACTCAAGCTTGTCATGGATGCTCTGAGAGATCGTTACAGGAACGAGGATGCCGCCCTGGTTAGAGGTGCCGACAGTCTGGCCCTTTGCTTGGTAGTCTTTGCTGATCTGATCTTGAACCGCTTTCATTTCTGCGCGGTCGCCGCTTGCTAGTGCTTTGTAAAAGCTCTTGATGCGGTCTTTTTCGCCGTCGTTAGCCTGTTCGCGGCTCGCGATTGCATCTTTACTGATTTCCTTCAAACGGTTCTCTACGTCTGCAGTGAACTCCGCGCGTGCTGCTTCGATGCCTTTAGACACTTCTGCAGCGATTACTTCTTGAATTTTGGTCATATCACCCCCTTTGCGTGAGTAGATGTTTGATTGATGTTGGTTTGAACGCGTTACGCAGCTTCGGCTAGCTCGGCCTCTAGCTGTGCTTCTAGTTCTGGAGTGAGTTCGGCATCTAAGTCGATCTCGTCTTCAGCACCGGACTGGTCGTTATCGCCGCCCTTAGCTGAATCGTCTTCGATCTCTAGCTCTACTTTTTCCTGCTCTTCAGCCTCTTCAACCTTGCCGAGTTCAACAACTTGCTCAGCTAGCGTGGTGATCTTCTCGTCACTGGCAGCTTGGGCTTCGCTGATCTTGGTGATGGCTTCCATAACGGTGCTGAATTGTTCGTCGGTCATGGATTTCTCCTGGTGAGCGGTGTCTTCCTGCTCAGTTAGCTGCTTTTCAAGTAGTTCTGTCTCCTTCTTCATGCTGTCGATCAGCCAGGCGCGTCCTTGCGGCTGATGGTGCCCTCTTTGTAGCTCAGGGCTATGGCGCGAGGGTTGGCCGGGATTGGCACGACGCTGACTTCTAGCAGCTCGTTGTTCTTGAGGACGTTGCCCTCGATGTCGTGGCTAATGAAGCCGACAGAGACGCAGCGGAGAGTTCCCTTGAGCAACTGCTTCCAGATGAGGGAGGCTTTCGGGTTAATGTCGTCGTCAAACTGCATCTCAGCGAACGTTTCGCCGCCGATGGTGTCGAGCGCGAGGGTCTGGCCGAGGACGTTCTCTGGCTCGTCGGGGTTGTGACCCCACAGGACAATCGGGTTGTTCATGTAGTTCTTGAAGTTCCACGATGCCTGGTCAACGATCTCGCCCATGCGGTCGGTCTGATCATCGCTAATCTTGAAACGAATCGTCTTTGTTTCGTCGTTTATTGACGTCGCTTTTGTTGTGAATAGTTTTGTTATCTTACGCGCGGGTATTCCTGTCCTAGTTATAAACAAAGAGGGCAGGCTTTGCATTAGGCAGGCACAGACTTTGACGCGCGTTGTTACTTCCTATCCGACTCGCAGCCGGATATCATGTCACTCAGCTACAATCAAAGGAATCAACCATGGCAACTGAGCATGCAGTACCAGCCAGCGAAGCTCCGAAGCAGAATAATGATCCGGACGAAGACCCAGTAGCTCGCAAAATCAGATGGAGAGATTCTGCTGAGTATGGAAGATTCAAAACGGTCCGCAACATCATCATTGTCGTCGTTACGATACTCATCATCCTTAGTCTGACGGTCACATATTTTCAAATACAGGCAGATACGCAGTTCTATATGCGTTCAAATTCTCAGTTTGAAGTGATCAAAATACTATTCGTCACAGCGGCCGCTATATTCATGACGGGCGTAGTGATCCTAGGTGTCGAACAGACTCGGCGAAAAGACTTTGAGGACCGCATAAGACTTGGAATTATCGATAAGATCGGCGAAAAAGAGAAGGATCTTGCGAAGAAGGCCGTCGATGGCAAGCTAGATCTCCCTAGCTTATGGGCGCTCAATCAGGACCGTATCGAGTACTACCATCGTGTGGCTTTCGCTCAAGCTGAGAATAGTTACAAGACAGCTCAGGCTGCTGGGCTTGCCGGCTTCATTGCCGTGTTAGGGCTAGGTGCGTTAGCCGCGTTTGCTGGTGGCGGCACCGCTTCTATCGCCGCTGCGGCAGTTGGTGTAGCTGGTGCAGCTATGAGCGCCTACATAGGTGCGACGTTCGTAAAGACGCAGCAAGCTTCATCGGAACAGTTCCGGCAGTTCTTTCAGCAGCCCGTAGAGGTCGCCAGGGTATTAGCAGCAGAGCGACTTATCGCAACGCTTGAACCCGAACATCGGGCAGAGTCAGTGAAACAAGTTGTGCTGACCATGATGGTACCGCCAACATCGACATCGAGTGATGGTAAAGCGTCTAAGCCCTGACAGGAAGCAAGGTGCAGCGACACCGAGGATGGAGTGGCGGACCAAGCACATGATCGTATGAGTGGTTATAGGTCTGTACTTTCCTATCACCGTTTCGATTCGTGCCTTCTGCAATCTGCTGGTCGCCCTTGTCAAAATAGTTCTCTTCAAGATTGATGATCTTGCCGTCCATAGCTGAGCAGAACGGACACTGGTGCTCGTCGTGCGCCGTGTACCACTCCTTAGCCTCTACAACGCCGCTCTGTCCCCAGGCTTGAACGTCGGCATAGCTCTGCGCCCTGGCTACTTCTGTTGAAGCGATCAGATCAGCGCGTACGGTCGCCGCAAAGCCCATGATCGACTCAATGCGAGCCCTGAGCTGGTTGATCCCTTCGCTCTTGTCGATGCCTTCCACCAGTGAGGCCCGTAGCTGCTTCTCTGTCTCATCGTTCACATCGACGGCGATTTTCTTCGTTCGCTCCAGGATGTACTTGCGGATGACATCGGTAAACGGGTCATACATAGATGGCGCTTGGCTGATAGAGAGCATGGCGTCTTTACCCGTCTCGGTTATCGTCTGGTAGATGGACGGACTAATGGCCGCGATCAAGGCCTCATCAGCTTTGCCCCAGTTGAGCAGGTCAGATATGTAGTCCTTGGTACGGACGTCTAAGCCTCGCTGCACATGCGACAGGTTGTAGATCAGTTCTTCCTGCTGTGTGAACCGTCCCCGGTTTGATGCCGCTATCTTCTGTGAGAAAGATAGTGATTATGCCCAAGCAGTTCCCGCCCGAAGTCCGTGACCGTGCAGTGCGCATGACCATGGATCGGTTGTCCGAATACCCCTCTGTCTATGCTGCTTGCAAGGCGCTGGCGCCGAAGCTCGGGGTCGGCCCTGAATCGCTGCGCCGCTGGGTTGTCCAAGCCCAGGTCGATGCCGGTGAGAAGACCGGCCCGAGCAGTGACGAGCTGGAGGAAATCAAGCGGCTCCGGGCTGAGGTGCGGGACTTGAAAGAGTCCAACGAGATCCTGAAACAGGCGTCGATTTTCTTCGCGAGGGAACTCGACCCTCGCCGCCGCTGATTTGTCGATTCATCGACGAAATACGCGCTGAAGGTTATGCGGTCGAGTCGATCTGTGCCGTCCTGCGGGAGCAGGGCGTGCAGGTCGCCGCACGGACCTACCGGGCGTGGAAGAAACGCCTGCCAGCCTTGCGCACCATCGAAGACGCCCGCATCACCGATGCACTCCGGGCCTTGAAAGTCCCCGATGCGAAGGGACGCCCCGGGCCCGAGATCATGTACGGACGGCGGAAAATGACGCAGTGGCTGCGCCGTAACGGGTTCCCGCAAGCCTCCAAACACACTGTGGACCGGCTCATGCGCGAAGAAGGCATGAACGGCCTCATCAGAGGCCGCAAGACCCGCACCACCATCTCTGGCAAAGACGGCCGCCGAGCCGGCGACCTGCTGAACAGGGACTTCACCGCCCCGGCCCGGAACTAGATGTACTGTCCAGGCAGGTTGGTTAAACGGCTGATGGGTGGTTGCCCTCCGATTGCAGTGTGGGGCCTGTGGTGATTGTAGTGGTGAAGCCATGCCGGGAGCGCGTTTCTGCGGGCCGATTCGGTGGCGTAGAAGCGTCGGAATGCCCACCCGTCGGCGAGGGTTCGATGAAATCGTTCGATCTTGCCATTTGTTTGCGGGCGGTAAGGGCGAGTTTTCTTGGCCTTGATGTTCAGCTCCCGGCAGGTGTCCCGCCAGAGGTTCGATTTGTAGGCCGAGCCGTTGTCGGAGAGGACACGCTCGACGGTGACGCCGCGGAGGGCGAACCAGGATACGGCCCGTCTCAGCACTCCCACGGCGGTGGCAGCTGTTTCGTCACCGTGAATCTCGGCGTAGGCGACCCTTGAGTGGTCATCGATGACTGTGTGCACGTAAGCAGTGCCGATTAGCGGGGTATGGTTGCTGCTTCGTGGCTTCTCCGGCGTCATTACACGGTTCTGCTTGCCCCGCTGCCGGCCCACATAGCGCCAGCCACCACCGTTCGGGATGTTGCCGAGCTTCTTGACATCGACATGGATCATCGCGCCCGGTTTCTCGTGTTCGTACCGACGGATGACTTCCCCAGTGCGCTTATCCACGTGATGCAGCCGGTTTAGCCGGCAACGAACCAAGACCGCGTGAACGGTGGAGGCCGGCATGGCAAGCTTCGCACCGATCGCGACCGGCCCCAGCCGTTGCTTCCACCGCAGGTGCACGACCTTGCGAACCACATGCTGCGGGGTTCGGTTCACCACCCGGTGCGGGCTCGAGGACCTGTCGGCCATACCCGCCTCGCCCATCGCAACGTACCGTTCAGCCCAGCGCCTGGCCGTAGGCCAGGAACAATTGAACTGCTCGGCAGCCCGGGAAACCGGCCACCCCTGGTCAATGATCAAACGCGCGACCCGCAAACGTTGGCGCGGAGTCAAAGCGGCATTAGCGTGGGACATGAGGACCTCCTGGTCGCCTCAGCGGTTGTCTAAGCAACTCCACTGTGCAACCGGAGGTCCTCACCCATGAGTCAACGACTCCAGCGAGTCATCACATCCACCCAACCAACGTCCCTGGGCAGTACAACTAGATCTGGGTCACTGATTTCACCTACGTCCCGGCCTACTCCGGATTCGTCTACGTCGCCCTGGTCATCGACCTGTACTCGCGGGCGATTGTTGGTTGGGAGACCTCAACCGTCAAGGACACCGCGTTCGTTGAACACTGCCTGCGGATGGCCCTGTGGCGGCGCCAGCACACCGGCCGCCCGGCACCCGCGGGACTGATTCATCACTCAGATGCGGGAAGCCAGTACACCTCGATCCGCTACACGGACACCCTGGCTCTGGAGGGCCTGCAACCGTCCATTGGCAGCGTGGGTGATGCTTATGACAATGCAGCCGCCGAAACCGTGATGGGCCTGTTCAAGAACGAGGCCGTCGCGAAGGACTCACCGTTCCGCAGCGGGGCGTTGAAGACCGAAACCGACGTGATGGAAATCGTCTTCGAGTGGGTCCACTGGTACAACAACGAACGCCTGCATTCCGCCCTGGATCACCAGACCCCAGAGGAATATGAGCAGACATATTATGATCTACAAACCGGCTCGTTACCCGACGACGCCGCCAACAAACCGGCGGCATGATTCCCGGGACGGTTCAACCTCTCAGCCCCTGCCTCGCTGTAGTTGTTAGTGAGGGCGAACTTGGCACCATTCGCGTAGGGTCCAAAGAGGTTTGACTCTGCATACTCAGCACACCTCATCAGAGCCCCTTGTATCGAGGGGAAAAACTCGTCTCGATTCTTGTAGTTTAGGAGTGTCTTACGGTCCACTTTGAGTGCTCTAGCAAGACCGGTCATCGTATACGGCTTCTGCTCCGTCAAAACTTCACGGGTGTCAAACAGCGTTTTGCCGTTCGCGTTTACGCCAGTAGCCGTCATCTGCGGCTCGATGTGAGGGTCGCATCTATCGAAGTAGAGCTGGATGGCTAGATCCAGAGCCTCCACTGTTGGAAAAGCAAGCGGACGTCCGCCTGGATGTTTATCTTCTTCTTGTTCTGGGTGTGCAACTTTTGCCATAATGTAATGCCACCATGCAGTTAGTTAAGCATGGCGGCATGACATAGACAATAGGTTATTTACTTCTTTGCTTTTGATTTACTTTTAGAGTCAGTAGTAGCTTCTGAACCCGCGTCAGATTCGGCACCTACCGGGTTGTATTGAACAAGAGTATCAATGCTCTTATAGCTTTCAACCACTTCTCCGTTTACCACTAATTCGTACTTGTCGCCGTTACGCTGGATATAACCTTTACCGTAACTCTGAATGTAATAGGACATAAAGACTTTCCTCCTACTTCAATTATACAAAATGGTAGTCCGCAGCCATTCTCGAATCTAAACCGCTCAGCTATGATGAGGCGCATGACAGACTATCCGGAGCTCGACCCTGACGAGCAGGATGCTGTACGCCGCTCGGTCGAACGTATGTTGAATGAACCCGAGAGTCAGTCCCGACCGTCGGAGCCAAAAAAGGTTACTGCAGACGACGTTAGAGATGCGCTGAATGCTTTTGCGGAGGAACAAAGCGTGCAGCGGAGGAAGAAGACCGATCTAGCCAAAGCTAACGCCCGCAGCGAGTTCCTACTCACCCTCTTCTTCGGTGTCATCATCATCAGCACATCCCTGGCGCTCGGGTTCTCCATCAGGGATGTCTTGCCAGCAAGCCTTACGGCGACGTTCCTGCTAATCGTGAGCATATTCGTAGGCAGTGGGATCGTACTTTATGGATTTGTGAGGATGACTATGCGATTCCGCATTGCGTCGTCATCACAGGAACGACCACTGCGTCCAGTCCGCCCGATGGAGTTTTACACGGTGGTCAGCGATACCGATGTGATGGTTACAAAGGTTAGACACGGCAAAGTCTTTACCGACGAGCATGAGTCACGCAGCGGGAAACGGGCCACTCATCGTGGGTAAGAAGAAAAAGAACAAAAACTCCAACAACAACGGCGACATTTCGAAGTGGATCAAGCCAGTCAGCCCAACGGCCATCGCCCTCGCACTAATAGCTGGCTTTGGACCTATTGGAGGCGCGGCTGTTATCGCAGATAACTTTCGACAAGAATCTCATATAGACTGCGGCGCTGAGTTGGACAAGGCTCTGGATGTCTACGACACAGACCCTAGCAGAAGGGTTGTTGTCACCGGCCCCGCCCAGGACCAGTGCAACATAAACGGAGCTGTTGAAAGGTACGCGGCCAGGAAGCCTTAGCCGCGTACCTGGGTCGGAGTGACTAGCTAATGCCAGTCATGCCCTGGGTGATCACGGTATTGAGAGCATCAACAACTCCCTGGACAGTTCCAGTCGCCGCCAGCTCCAAGAGCTTGAGTCCCATGGCCTTGACGACGGTAGGCTGCGGTGCCGGTGACTTGATCTCTTCTTCAAGCTGCCCGGTAATGACCTTCGCCTGGGAAGCCACTTCATCCGAGATACCAGCCGTAACAGGTGTCAGCAGAGCACGCACCTGACCAAGCATCTTTTCAACGTTCTCAATCTGACCCTGGGTAAGCGTGTTGGACTGCGTGACGTTTGAACTGTCCACAGCAATATTGACGCCGGAAGATCCTTGAACATGTACTTCAGTCACGTTGACTCCTGCTTGTGTCAGTAGATCATTGACGGATCTACCCGTCTCGATGGTGCGGATAGCTTTTGTGGTGAGTTCCGGCCGTATAAGCTCCCCGCCAAACGCGCCGGTACCCGTGATGTATTCCTCGTCCTTTAGCCAGCGGGTGGCGCGCAGGAGTTCCTTCTCCGTGTAGTACAGGCCGTAAAAGCTGGCCGTGTGATGCTTGAGGAAGTCACTCATCCCATACGCAATGCCGTCCCTCAGGTAAATGTCATACAGCCAGTTCAGGATGTCATCGCGGATCTGCTGAGTACGACGACGTGTGTCGGTGAAAAATTCTTTGAACTCTGTTGCCACGTCTTGCCCTGCTTGATTCACGACAACAGTCTGGATTCCAGCCATTGACTTCTCGAACCACAACCAGCCACGGTCCTGTAGTGCTTCGAGGTCACTCGTTACGCTCTCACGAGGTTGGCCGCGCTCTTTAGCGATCTCGTACAGCCTGCCTACCCCTACGTGACAGTTGCCTTGCAGGAGCGTGTAGTCCTGGAGCTGACACATCAGTTGAAGATGCCTCAGCCCTGTCTTGGACTCAACGAGCGATTCAACGTCGGACAATATTCCCCCTCATAAGGCGTTATCTACCTGTCTTCCCCACTGTAACTAGAGGGGGTGATATTTCCGCAGCAGGGGCCTGTTGATAAAGCTGCGGGTTCACTTCGTTCGAACATACGTTCTACACCTGTCTCCGTGATCAAGGGTGGCAGTCCAGAAGATGTAGAGCGCATCATGGCTCGCAAGGATGCTGAGGCGACCCGTCCGATTGATGATCCGGCACCAGTCAGAGACTTCCCGAAGTATGGCCGGCCCCTGGTAAAGGTCGCGGGTATCTACGGCAAGGCGGTTGCCTGGACCCACATGTACGGACTGATTGAATGGCTCGATTCATCCGGCAAGTACCACCTCGGTTGGGCGCACTCATCAAACATCAAGCGAGTGACGGCTGAAGAGTGGAAGGGTGCTAGCGGACTTTAGCGTTCCACCACTGCATGATGAGCAGGTAGATCTGAAGCATCAGCCAGAGGATCGAGGCGAGGGCTAGGAGGCGGAAGATCATGCTCATTTCTGCACGTCCCTGAGGGCGGCTTCATTCTCAGCCGTGCGGGCGTCTACCCATGCTTGGTTGTCTTTTATCCACTCATCAGCCGCACGATTACATTGCTGAATGATTGATTCGCCAGTTGAAGGCATCGGGTGCGACGCCGATACGTGGGCGCAGCCGTTGCATCTCATTCGGCCTGAGCCCCAGCGCAGCTGCTCGGTCTAGGCCCAGTCCCCCGTGCCCGGGCGGCGCGATCATCACCGCGGCGAAGAGCATTCGCCGCAGGCGCAGACGGAAGACCCATTGGGTCGCTGGATCTTGGATCAGTACGGTGGCGCGCTTTACCAGCCGACGGAGCGATTCGGGGTTCTCTTTGTGGCAGCGCGGCCAGGCCGGGGCGACGGTTGGCTCCTGACTCATCATTCGCCGTAACGAGGCCAGCACAGCGCGCGATGCTCCGACCTGCCCGGAGAAGAGAGCAAGGGTCGCGTCGTCGACCAACTCGGTGGGCTTGCCCGCGACCGAGCACCAGTCGAGCCAGAGATCGGGCATGGCAGTCGTCATTCTCTTGATTGTCCCACCGGGCGCTGGACAGCTCTGGCTTTTCGTTCTTAATGTCCCTGCAGCCGAGTGCATGACTATGCGCTGGTTGTGAGTGATTCAATAATCACCGCGTCACGCGAAGGCAGTCCTTCTCCATGCCCCGATAAGCGCACTTATCAGGAACCCGCTGGCAAAGCTCCCGAGTCTTGTCGCGGCCACACTCCGCCGGCTGTTCCCCGCTCGCGCCAACTCACGTTCGAGTCCACAAGAATGCGCTGGCTTGGCGGCTGATTTGTCTCTTCACTGCCTCCACCCAAAGCCGCGACACCCACCTCTCAAACCTTCTCCCGCTAACCGTAGCGAGGTTGGTTCTAACCGGGATCGTTTTATTCGCTGAACACGCCTCTGGCTGGGGGCAGCGTTAGACCATTGAGCCCGATGTGCCCCCTCAGCGCCGCAAAAGGTCGAAGTAGGCCGCGCCCGGATTCCAGCTCACGGGATGCAACAGCGTCCCCGCAGCCGGGTTAAGCGCACTCCACATCATGCCGCCGCCTGCATAGATACCAACGTGGCCCCAGTTGTCGGGTCCCTGCGGATTTTGGACAACGAGATCTCCCGGTTGAGGATCCTCGGTTCGGACACCGACCCGCCACTGTTCTACTCGGGGCAGCTCGATTCCGGATTGCCTGTAGATCCACTGCACATAGCCCGAACAGTCCCAGGCTTTGAAGGCAGTGCCGCCCCACACATATCTTCCGCCCAAACCTTCCTGCGTGAACCTCAGAATGTCCTGACGCAGCTGGCTCAAGTTACGGGAAGATGCTCCAGGCTGCGGCGCGGGCGAGGAATCTGCACAGGAGGCAGGAGCCGTGCCACCCTCAAGTGCCGCAACGATTGCCGTGGCCGCAGGCTCCCAGCGTGCATACAGTTCGGGAAAAGCAGATACCTGTACGGCTTGGGCCGCCAGACCTTTGTCCATTGCCTGCCAACCGGGAATGTCCAGGAGTCCTCGAGGACTGCCACGGTTCGGTCCCGACGGCCCACCGTAGAAGGCGCGCGCGTTATGGGAGGGGTCCATCAGCTGCTGAACTGTCCCCCAGCCTGCCGCCGGACGCTGTTGTGCTGATCCAACCGAGTCGTGGTCACGTCCAACGCCGTCGTTGGGGAAATGTAGGGAAGCCGGAACGCTGGGGTTTGCGAGCATGCGCAGACTCGACTCCTGCAGCGCCATCATGATTGCAATGATCTGCCCGGAGCGCGGTATTCCAAGCTGCTTGCCGACCGCGATGTATGTTCGTGCAACGCTCTCCTGCCGAGGGGTCAGCTCGTAAAGCAGGCGCCCAGCATTCCGAACTTCCAGGCCAGTACCAGCCACGCCAGGCGCCGTGGCCATGTCGGTTCCCGCTTGCGTACAGGCCACTGCAGATCGGCCCGCCATACCAGTTAGCGCCGCCAGGCCTCCGGCGAATGCAATGGCGCCAACAAGCAGAGTGAGGAAAGCGGCCGTCGACACGACCTTCACCAATGCACGGCGCCGTACAAGGCCTGCGACAGCCACCAGTGCAGCCACTAGTAGACGATTCTCTCTGGGGTCGCGTAGAAGGCAACCATGGCGCAACGCCCAGATGGAGCGGTGGTGGCAGGAGGACAGTTGACCATCACCGTGACGGGTGCCGCGTAGGCACTTCTGCCGTTAGTCGACTCGTCTACAACTTGCACCGTCACCGTGCATACGTGAAGGCCCTCCCACGGGGCCGGATACTCCTGGACTTTGGCCAACTCGAGATCGCAGCGCAAGGACTGAGCGGTGCCGCTTCGGCGAGCGGACTGGTCTGCCAGGGTGGTGAACGTCCCCGCCGTCACGCCTGTCCCTTCAAACTCCCGGACTAGCACAGATAAGGGATTTGATCCGTCAGGCAGCAACTCCCACCACGACCGCACCTTGGCATATACATCCGAGTACGACGACGAACGGCTGTCCCAGCTATAGATTCCCTTTGCTGTCGCTACAGCGAGCGCCCGGTAATCGCGGGTACGTGGCAAACCATCCGGTGTTGCCTCCGCCGTAACGACCGGCTCGTCAGGAACATCGAACGTACTGCCTGGTGCAGTGGCAATGCCTGATGGTTTCGCCGTTGCAGGCGCGGCTGCGGGCGTGGTCGGCGGGACCCGTCCGCTGGGGCTCTCTGCGGGCCAAAATAGAAAAACTGCACTAATCATGAGCAGGGCAAGAAGCCCCGCCGCCAAACGCTCCCGGCGGCCAGCTCTACGGAACCAATTCATAGCCAACTCCGGTGAACGACAACCAGGACTCAAAGAGCCGGTCTGTTCACTTCGTGCTGAAGCACGCGCCAGGCTGCCTGGTACAGCTGCCGGGCAAATCCGATATTGACCGCGATGTACCTCTTGGTGACGCCGAGCTCACCGGCTAGAGCAGCCATCTGGACGGACCTATCCAGTCCTCGCAGTCCCGGGCGGACAATAGTTTCCGCGACGCTCCGGAGGACGTTCGTGGGAAGGCAGTTGGCAGCGCACCGGCAGAGATCGTCGACGCCTGATCCGGGTTCGGGGTGGCAGTTCAACGCGGTGTTGATTGTTTTGGCCGTGTGGCGAACGACGGTTACGGCATGCCATCGACGCCGGTCCTTAGGAGACGGAGGTCCGTAATGCCTGGGCCCCGTGAGGCTTGATACGGCAAGCCTCCAGGTTTCCTCGCTTACGCTGCGCTGGACCAGGCCCAGCATGGCGTGTGCCCAGGCCTGATCAACATAGTTCTCGACGTCGTTTCCTGCCGCCCCAGCATGGACGATAGCAAGAAGCTCCGGTGAGCTTTCCGTCGTCGTGAAGTCGACAAGCAAGGGCAACGTTTGATGGCTAAGCTCGCGCCGGATGTGGGCAGCGCAGATCTTATTGCAGACACCTTGGACCCACGCTTCAAACGGGATGCCGGGCAGCTCCCGGTAGCGTCCACGCGCAACCCCGTCCCAAACGGCGACCCGGATGTCCTGCATGACATCGTCCACATCGCAGGATCGCCCGATACGCGCGAGCCGAGAAGTGACGTAACGGTGCACCCCATCAACCGCGACCATGATCCGGTCGATCTGGATGACGGGTTCTCCCGGCGGAGGTGCGCTCCGCAATGAGACATCAACGTCAGCGACCGTCTCTGGTCCTTCTGTAGATTGATACGCCTTGGCTTCAACTTCCATGGCTTCACCGCTTTGACTGTTCAGATCGAGTAGTTCGCAGAGTCGCGCAAACGGCCACCCCAGTTAGTGGATGCGGACATCCAACAACGATCAGAAGAAGCTACAGGAATTATTGTCGACGATAGCTAAAGTATCGTCAAGAGTGCTGTTCTTACTTTTTGCGCTGCCTTCGGGAAGAATGACTTTATGCCGAGAATTACGCAGCCTCACGATGCCGCCTGGTCGGCCGACGTCGAAGCTGCCGTCGCAACCTTCGGCAACCGGGCGCGAAACGAAATTCTTCGATTCCTCACGGCCAGCGGGCCGGCGACGCGCGGAGACATCGTCGCTGCTGTCAGCGCGGGCGATCCCAGCGTGGCCAAGCATCTGACCGCACTCGAAGAGGCCGGTGTGGTCATGGTCGACGTCGAGCCTGGGCGTAGGCACGGACGGTCACCGCGGTATTCGGCGAACCCTATCCGGATCAAGGAACTCCTCGACGCCCACCTCAAGTACTTGCTGGAAAAGTAGCCGCAGTGGGCTGGAAAGATGAGCCGACGTTTAGTCTGCGCGCTCCGGCGCTTCGTCCGCGTCTAACCGCGGACCGGCCTCGGCCCTCTCCCCTTCTGGCCGGCGGCTGATGTCCTTGTTCAGATACTCCGTGATCGCCCGAAGTGTCTCTGGTGATACGTCGCCAAGGGTGCGGGCCGCGAACGTCTTCACTCTCGCAGCGCGGAGAGATTTCACAAACTCAAGCTGGGAATCGATGCGCTCGGGAAGATCTGCGGCGTCGCTGCCCATCAGATATGCCGGATCCACATTGAAGATGTCGCACAAGGCGCCCAGTAGCGCCGGGTCGCTCACCAACCTGCCTGTGCCGTCCTTCATGTAGAACCAGCGGGCCCTGGAAAGCTTGATGCCCTTCTCCGCCAGCTTTTGCTGGACTTCGCGGAATGTGACGGGTTGTCCTCGCTCTGCAACGACGACGTCGAGCAGCAGGTTTAGGCGGCGTGCAAGTTCGGCTTGGGGAGACAGTTCCGCGCCTTTGAGACCTTTGTCGTCTCCAGACACGCTTCACCTCCCAGACCAGACATGACTATCGTCATTGAGTCACTAATTGTGCCCAGTATTGCCTTGGCCAACCCCACATGCAATAAGCGGGGCTTCGTCCTTCCATCCGTATGTGCATGAGCGTATCGTTTTGCTGTAGACCCGTCTACAGCGGGCTACAAGCGATTCCCTCGTCACTTGATTGTGGTCTTCATGGCGAACATCTTGATGAACCGGACGCGAAGCCGCCTCATTCGCTATTTGGTCACCCATGGCCCGGCGACCTGCCGCGAAGCCGCTGCAGCCCTCGACGTGTCTGTTTCCTCCATACGCAAGCATCTGAGTCTTTTATGCGAAGCAGGCGTAGTCATCCTCGGGTCGGGAACGTACACAGCGCGGCCGGATGAGGTCGAAAGGGAACTTGCGGACCTTGCGGCTTCGTTTCAGTCCGCGGGCAGCGACTTCAGGAACCGCGTAACGGATGACTCCCACCTCTCGGTGTCGGCATTCCACTCGAGTGAATGTCCCGGAACCTTGAACCGAACCAACTGAACGAGGTCGGGTCGTAGCTCAGCGAATCGCGCAGAGACTGCCACCGGGGTCGATTTATCATCAATCCCATGCAGTATGAGGGTCGGCGTCTTGAGGTCACCAGCGCGGGTAACCCAGTCCAGCGCGGAGAGGTCAATGGATTGCTCCAGGCCCGTGACCCAGCGGCCTGCGTTCGAACCCAACATACTCAGCCCAGCCCTGGCGATAGCTTTCGGCAATCCACTGGCGCTCCCATTAGACGTCAGAGTTTCAGCCCAGTCCAAGACGGGAGCCACGAGCACCAGGCCGATGATCCGATCAGAATGGGCTGAGAGGTCTGCTGCACGCAGAGCCATGGAACCGCCAAGAGACCATCCAAAGAATACGAGCCGCTCTGCGCCATGGTCCACGGCGTACCTAATAGCCGCTTCGACATCCGACCACTCGTTCTGGCCCAAGGAGTACCGGGAATCTTTCGACGGCGGCGCTTCGCCGTCGTTCCGGAACGACACGACCAGCGATGTGATGCCGAGTCTGCTCGCAACAGGAACACCGCGAAGGGCGCCGGCTCGTTTTCCACCCATTCCATGCGCGTGGATGGCCCACGTCGAAGACACTGGACCGGCGACCGTGGGCGCGAATTTCCATGCTGGTGCCATACCGCCGTCGACCGGAATCTCCACGTCCTCAAAAGGCAGGCCCAGTTGCTCTGGTTTGGAGTATGCGTACCCGCTCCAAATGCCGGCGGTAGCAGCGTGTATGTCACCGGAGTCGACTCGCTCCACGAGCCGAGTCACTGTTCCCGCATTCGTGCCTTCGTCTACGACAGCACCAATGCAGGCATGGCCCTTGCCGTTGCCGAACCACAAGCTGTAGCGGCCTGGTGCTCTGGTTAATGGGGTCGCTGGCAGTTCAATCCTCAGGGATCCATCCTCGCCGGAGAAGACTTTCCTGATGGAAAGATCCTCCCGTCGTGAAGTGCTCGGCACAACCACCCTGCGCGCAAAGTAGGCAGCTCCCAAGAACGTCACTGAAGATGCGCATACGGCTGCAATGCTGAGAAGGCCCAGCATTCTAGGAGTCCTCATCTTCGCTCCTGACATGCTTGTCGATGACCTCCCTCAGCCGAGCCAGCGTCTCGGGAGACAAATCCTGCAATTGCCGAGCTGCGAAATTCTTGACGCGAGCCTCCCGCATCGACCTCAGGAGGTTGAGTTGGGCTTCCACTAGTTCGGGTATCTCTGTTGAGTCATCCAGAAGGTATCGGCGATCCACGCCGAAGAATGCCGCAAGGTTCTGCAGCAGATCCTGGTCCATAGCCAGGGAGCTGTCACCGCTCCGCATGTAGGCCCATCGTGACCTCGACAACGGCGTGCCATGTTGAGACATTGCTTCGCTGACTTCCCTGTAGGACAAGGGCCCTGTTCCTCGGGACTCATACAAATCCAGCAAGAGATTGATCTTGCGAGCGAGCCTGGCCTGCGGCGACTCCGAGGGTTCTACAGCATCATCTGCCACTTCGGTTCTTCCCCCTCCCCCATCGCGCCATGCCCAATCGATCACTCTGTGAGTCCCTATGGGAAGCGAGGTAATTCTCTGTTCGAGTCAATGTTTGAAAATCAGCCTCATCCAGCAACCTAGCAGCAGCGGGATCCATCAGGAGAGCATCCTCGATCTCGACGAGCATCCGATGAAGCCTCCGCGTCTCTGGGTCTCCCCGCTCGATGACTCCAGCGGGAGTCGCCAGGCGTCCATCCTTGCGGGTAGCTGTCGCTTTTTCCCAGGTGGATCTGAGGTCTTCTAGCAAGCCAGCCTGGGTCCTCTGTTGCGTTCGTTGAACGATTCGGCGCGCTACTGGCGGCAGGGCAAGTCCGGCACACAGGAACAACATGGCCCCGACAAAGCTGGTGTCGTATATAGCCCCCAACTGCTGCATGGTCGACTGGTCTCCGAAAAGATGGGCTAGGTCCATCCCCAAAACTGAGAACACTACGACGAGAGCCAGCAAGCACCCCATGCCGATGAGCGTAAAGGCGACACGAAAGTAGGAAGCGGCCATCCGCCGTCGGAATCTGAAGCAGACGTATCCGGCGATGCCGACGACCACCCCGATGTAAACAAACTGGATCGCGGAATAGAGGGCGGCAGCGGGCTGGTCCCCGTAATCCAACATGAATTTGGTTGAGGACGCTGGTGCGTCAATGCGGAGGAATGCAAGGACCAGCCCGACGGTGACCAGACCCAAAATTAGGAGGCCGCGACGGTCTCTGCGCGCTGGTGCATCGTTAAGTTCTGCAGCCCGGAGGATCGCCTGGGAAAGGAAGAAGATTCCCACGACCATCAGAATGTTCGCGAGAAGATCCAGGAGGTTGTGGCCGCCGAGGGCTCGATCACCCGCGCGATAGATTGGATCGACATTCAAGGAGAGCGCGGTTGCAATCGCAACAGCGGCAACGAGGATGCTGTGGTCTTTCCTCGTGCGCGCGCCGGGTAGCAAGCACAAAACGAGGCCCCAGATCACCGCAGCCGTGACTGCCTGGATCACCCGAAAACCTGTTCAAATGACCTTGGCTCCACGGTGCTGTCGCGGATAGCGCCGGCAAGAAGATCCGCGAGAGTCTCAGCTGCGGCCTCCAGGTCGTCGACGAAGCTGCTCCGTGCCAAAGCTCGTGACACCATCTCTCCGTCAAGATTCGGGAAGAGGCTTGCTGCATAGTCGGAGGAAATTCCCAACTCATCGTGGCGCAGGATCATATGCCCAAGTTCATGAAGGATGAACTGCTGCCTATGGAGCGCTGAGTCCGTGACGGCGTGCAGAATGATTTCCCGGGTATCCGTCGACAACCAGAGGCCGCAGACGGACGTGCCGTTGAGGATCGTTGTGGCTTCGATCTCGATTCGACGCCGACGTCGGGCGGCCACGATTGCGATGAGCCTCTCCAGCGTCAGGTGGCTCGGTAGCCGCAGTGATACGAATGCCTCGGCCGCAACCTGGGCTGGCCCCTGCTCTTGCGATTTATGCTGGTCCATACCGCCCCCTCCTTGCAGCGGACAGCAAGCGTGGCTGCCATTGACAACTGCCACCGGAGCGCGCCAAGCGCCCCAGCTTCAATTGAACGCCCTCGGCTCTGGACATGTCCAGAGCCGAGGCAGGCGCGCACCATGCGCGGCAATTTGTAGGCAGCTCAGAACCGAGGGTGCAGATCTTCATGACTGCATCAGGGATAGTGCAATCATGACGTGTACTACGGCTGACCGTGAGACTGTGCAGGAGTTCATCACTAATAAGCGCCGGACATGCCGACTGGTATAGCTTTTCAAAGGACAGCCAAGCGTGACAAAACCGATCGCAAGTCCTTCGTCCTCCTGCCGGCGCGACCTGCGCACGAGCATGGGCGATCTCGCTGCTATCGCGGCCCTAAGGGTATGACTCCAGTCTGATGAAGTGCCAGCAAGGGAAGGAGGCGGCCCTGATCGGGGCACCCAGGAGTCCTCCAACAGCTTTCAGCATCATACGAATTGCTTTCCTCATCGGTGGAGCAATCCTACCTAAGCCCGGCGACACCTCTCCAGCATACTAACGACCGCTGTGAACGACCGCCCTACCCGTCGAAGTTGGCCCACTCCCGTGCCATGGTGAAATGCATGCCTTTTCAAACGCGTGTTTTCCTGGACTATTCAGTCGGGTCCACGTCCAGGTCTTCTTCGAAGTCCGGAGAATCCTCGGTTGCTTCCAACGCCTGAGAACTAGAGACGACCTGCCCATTCTCTTCGCCCGTCAGCTTGAGCGCCTCTGCGTGGAGGAAAGCGCCTCGGCATTTCAAGAAGCCTTCGTAGTCGTCCTTCAATGCAGCGTCGAGGGCGTCTTCAGGGACGAGATTTGTTCGTAGTCGGGCGACGAGCGCGTCCCTGCCACTGTGATCAATTATCTTCTGAAGGTATTCACTTGGCGCGGTATCCCGAATCGAAATATTGCTCTTTGACGTGAGTAGCACGATGTTGGCCACGAGATTCGAACCGGATGCCCCGACTCCTTGCCGAGCGAGATACTGCTGAGGAAAGAAGTGATGATACTCCTTGTCATTAGACCAGGCCAAAGATTTCCCAACGTCGATTGCCTGCCCGGTCACGATGTCTCGCGGTTGAGCATGACCGAGCATGATCCCAATCATCTTCGAGACGGCGCTGTTCGACCGGAACGCTTTCTTCTCCCATATCATCTGGCTCGGAATAAGAACCCGCACCTCTATCTCAGACTGACTGCCATCAGCCCAGGCTTTGATGATCTTCGAGTCCGCACTCATCTGGGCTGTATTCCAACCCGCGAAGTAGTTACCAAGAGTGCTCTTCCAGAACCACCGCAATATTGCTTCCAGCTGATGGTGGTTAGGTTCCGGCACTCTGCGAAAGACCTCGCACAGGAACGCGAACTGATTGGAGTACGGAAGGGCTTCCGAAGTGGGTGCACCCACCTCTGTCGACAGGAAGTCTGCTGCACGTAGCGCCGCCTTCTTGGTCGCTTCCGCCGCGGCCGTCAACTCGGCCGTCTTCAGATTGCGAAGCCCGTCGATGCTCTCAGCGGAGAAGTCGTTTCCACCTGCGGCCGCCAACGCGCGCAGGAAGGTCTTAGCGTCGAGCCCGTGAAACTTTTTCGGTTCGATGGCCGCCCGCAGGTCGTCGACGGTTTTTCCCAGGTCGAAATCAGGACTCCAAGTTGCTGCCCGCATAAGGTCAAAAATAGTTAGCCGCGTACCGGTTGAGTTGATACGTTCAAATACGGGGGCGACGTCCCGGATAGACATGTCTCCTAGCGTCACCAAAGGGACCTGATAGTCCTTGAAACGATTGAATAGCACATCGGCACGGTGACTCAGCGTCTGGTCCTCCAGCGGAGCGAGCCGGCGGTAGAAACTCGCTGGATCGCTTAGTCTGCTCAACGGGATCTGATGTATTGGGACCTCGTCTAAATGATCGATGTGAGAGAATTTCTCGGTTTTGAGGTCGTAGATGACATTCCAAATGCTCTTGGCCTCCGTGTGCTGCCAGTTTAAGACCCCACACACAGTAGACAGCCTTTGCTGACCATCCAGAAGATAGTTGACGGGGTAATTTTCGCTGCGCTCGGCAACTTCAAGGTCCGCAATTGATCGCTTGCTGGTCAAAGCCTGCTTGGACTCCCAAAGGAGCATACTGCCTATTGGATAGTTCCGGAGGATGGAATCCAAAAGCTCGAGAATTTGGCGGCGCTTCCAAACATATGGGCGCTGAAACTCCGGCAACACGATGTCCCCCATCAGCACTCTTACGGCCAACTGCTGGATGCGTTCAGAAGTTGGCTTTGGATCCTTTGCGGTGACAATCGCAGCGGTCATACTTCCCCCTAGTCTTTTCCCGTAAGCGTACGGCACGGGTTGGTCCCGCGAGATACGCGCGTTTTATACTTATGCCATCTGGGGTGCAACCAATTCAAGGTAGATCTTCAGCATCCAGCAACGGATTGTCCAGCGTGGACGTGGACAGGTGCCCCATGGGTAACTGCCAACTAGCCGCCGAAGAGGATCCCTTTGGCGATCGAGATGTTGTCGGCCATGCACTGGTGTGTGCGGCAACCCGCCGATACAGCGAGGGAAAAAAATGGACGGACCGTCTACCGGCGGCCGCGTCCAAGGGTGGGCAGCCCGCCCGAAACGACTTGCCTTGTGAAGATGGGTGCAACCTCGGCCGGAACTGGTTTGTGGTGGCGCACCTTTGATCGTGCCGCTGCGGCAGCTTCCCTGGCCGTTATGCCGGCTACGCGGATGGCCATACCGTCGAGCTCATCGCAAACCTCGTGTTCGTAGTTTGTTTTCAGGGCAGCCTTGCGGGTGACGTACAGGTTCACGATTCTCACCAGCAGGAAAGAAGGATCCGTGTCCGGGCTGCTGAGAGCCTCTTCAACATCCTGGCGTAGGGCGAGTATCTTCTGGCTGAACTCGATGGCTTTCGGGCTCGACCCGAAGTTGGACCGCAGCCACCTGTTCTTTTTCGCGCCGCGGCGGTCATATACGGTTCTTGAGTCAGTGGTGTCGTAATCGAAGGTGCGCGTTCGCGGCTCAGGCACCTGCGGCGACGGTGCGGTCTCCTGTTCAGGGAGCTCGTGAGATTGAAGAGGAAGCGGCGACCGTTGGTTGACGGATTCCGTTGGGGGTGCCGCGGGCAGCTGTGCTTTCTCGGCCCGGAACCGAATGACCCAGGCGATGATTTCCGCTTTCAGGGCAGGGTCTGCGGCCCCCGCTGTTAGGAGCTGATTGGCGAGCCCGTTTACGGACTGGATGACGGCGCGGAGCCGCTTTTCGCTGCGCCCAGCTGGCCCGTCCAGCAGGGCGACCATACCCCTGATGCGGTCCGCACGTGCTGCCAGATCGTCGTTGTTCATGCACTCCCCCAAGTCGAATGTGGGCTAATCTCACCACACGGTGTTGGGCGTAGCAAAGCATGACGGGCTGGTGTCAGCTGATTGCCTGCGGCCGGAGTTGTGTAAGGCCGTTCAGGTACCAGCCGTACGCTCCGAGGCCGTCACCAAGCAACGCCCGCTGGCGCCGGCCGGATATGTTCCCGCTGACCTGGTGGCACCCAACGTCCGGCTTGCTATCCGGCATGAAGCGGCGCTCCTGAACGGCCGGACCGTTGTAGCAGGGGAAGCCACGTTCGCGGCAGCAGCCCACGACGGCATGACCATGACCATGACCCTCGCCAGCGGATACCGCTCCCTCGTCACCCAGGCCGCCACGTACGACGGCCACGTTGCCGCACTCGGCCAGTTCATCATGCGGTACCCGACGGGCGCCCACGCCATCACCGGCTATTTCTACGAACCCTGGCATCTCCGATTCATCGGTATCTAGGCCGCCACCTCCATGGCCTCTCGTGGGGTCGTCACACTGGAGGAGTACTTTGGGCTAGGTCTTTGCTCCTTAGCTGCGAACCGGAGCAGCGAATGCACGTAGGATACTTCTGACCCACTATCACGGGGGCCCTTGGCGTTGCTTTCCCAGCTGGCTTGGGGCGGGTACCGCTGCAACGTTGAAGGAGAGATGTGGGTATTTTCAGTAGCTTGCTCAATGCGTTCGCTGGCAGTTCAGACGCGGGTGACGATGGGACGACTCTGACCTGTGACTCGTGCGGCGGAGACGTTGACGAGAATGAAATGCAGTCGGGTCAGTGCGAAGAGTGCTATGACTCGGACGACTCGGGCACCAAGTATTGCTGCGGTGCCATTTACGAAGAGGGCGAGGACACCTGCATGAGTTGCGGGGAACCTCTCTAACACCAGGAAGAGTACTGGCCGCTCACCGCCAACCGGATGATCTGGGGCCGCGCTCCAGACAACGTGAGTCCGCGTGGATGCCCTCGTTGTCGTCCTCGAAGATACCTCCGCAGTCGCTGCACTGAAACCGGAACCCGTTGGGACTGCCAATGTAGCGTGGGTTCTCACTGATCGCCCGCAGTCGTGCCGCCCTGGCATCCTTCGCCGCCAGACGTGCAGCGAGCTCGTCTGCTTCCCTGGCCTCAGACATCCAGACGGCCCAGGGCCGCGGACCGATGAAGTCTGGGTCTCCGGTTTGAATGCTCGCCGGCCGCGATACCGGCGCCACCCGCAGAGCGCGTGCTTCTGCTTGGGGCTTGGTGGGCACCGGAGCTGAAAGGGGCGGCCTGCGGGACAGCACTTCGCGGGCATCCTCCCGTGTGGTGCTGCCTTCGGCGATGACAGACCACTTGGCCAGCGGGAGCGCCGTCACCCATCTGCCGCTGATGACGTCCTTGCATTCCGGGCAGGTGAAAGCCCGGCGATGTCCGGAGCCCTTGAGGCCGTGGATGCCTGCCTTTGCCAGCGCACTCCCGGCCGCCGCCAACCAGTTGTCGACGCGGGCACGGATGTTGGCAAAGTTCTCCGGCCCCGGCATCCACTGCCGCTCGGCGGCATTCGGCTGGCCCGGTTCAGTCAACCGCCAGATCAGCATGGGATGACCTTCCCGCAGGCAGCGGACTTCACTGGCCCAGATTTTGATCCCAGCGGGGATCGGCCGCACGTCGGCATGGCCTGGTGCTGTCGCCGAGGCAACGAACCGCTCAACCCGCTCAGCTGCGACGAGGGCGCCTGCCTCATCGGCGAGACGCTTCTCCTCTGCCAGCCGGGGTGCTTCCATTTGGGCGGCTGCCTCGCGCTCTGCCTGCTCCCGGTCCAGACGTTCGAACTCGTCCAACTGGTGCCGCGGCGTCCCGTGCGGCCACTGGAATGATGGATGCAGGACGGCGTCCACCATCGCCCCAAGCTTGGCCATGGTCCCCGTCAGCGGCCGTTCCGCGATCCAACCCATGAGGTCAGCCGGCACCCCAGGCAATGCGCTGGTCTTCCCGAAACCCGTCACGATCATCGGCAGCTTCACCCGGAACCAATCGAAGTTCTCGGGCACAACCCAGACGGGCCCAATACGGTCATCCGCGTAGCGCTGGGACCGGCGGACGTACTCTTCTTCGGTCTGCTGGGACAGCTGAACTTCGAACGCCAGACGCCGGCCGCTCGTGTGGGTGGCCATGACGTCGGCGGTCCAGGCCCGTTCCCGATGAGCGACCTCCACCTCGCCGCTCCAGCCTGGGGCCGCGTTGATCCTGTCCTTGAGTGCCTGCTTCATGGCCAGGTGCTGGGCCGACTCAGACTTGTGCTCGATGAGGCAGCCCACTGACGGGTAGTGAGCGAAAA
Organism: Arthrobacter sp. AK04; assembly: GCF_021129155.1. Classification (GTDB taxonomy): domain Bacteria; phylum Actinomycetota; class Actinomycetes; order Actinomycetales; family Micrococcaceae; genus Arthrobacter; species Arthrobacter quantipunctorum. The sequence continues at coordinate 18,363 of NZ_JAJOMC010000008.1, read as the reverse complement.
ACTGCAGGCCACGGTTAGACGTCACGCGCTTGGCCCGCAGTCCGCACTCAACCAGGAGGAGGTCTTCGTAGTCCGGACGATTGACCAAGGCGCGCCACGGCACGTGAGCTATCTCGGTCGCGTCGAAGCGCTCACCGTTTATGTACGCCACTAACTGCAACGAAGATCCCCCACTCCGGTCAGTATCACCTGGCCGCCAATCTACCGTTCAGGCTCCGGCGCCGCCATCAACGAAGACCTCGACCGCCACGACATGAGCTTCCGACAGGCCCTGTTCCGGCACCGGCTTCTCCAACAGCACCGGCTGCCTATACGAGTGCGCCCACGCACCGGCGTCCGGCCCCAGCACGTCGTCGATCCACACGAAGTCGACCGAGTTTGCCACTCGTCGGCTAACTGTTCGGGCCGTTGCCCGGACGGGAAACGTGCTCTGAGTTCAGTTCGCGGAGGCCAGTCGGACTTTCGAGCGGGTACCGATGAGTCGTTCCTTCGTCACCGGTTGGCTTGGTGAGTGCGAGGGAACAGTGGCGTCAGGAAGGATCTCACTCAACTTCGCAATTTCCAGGATGTGTTCGGAGGTGAAGATGATCTTTCCCTTTCCCCAGCACGCATGGGGGAAACGTCCGCTAGTGGCGCCGTCACGCAGCCATGACTCGGTGCATCGCTGAGGGCGGCCGCTTCGGCGGGTTCGAAGAATTCAATCTCCATAGAAACCTCCATCAAGAAGAGAGCCTATTTGCTACTTCCATGGACGCCACGCTGTCCCTCCGACATGACCAGAGGAAGCCAAGGCATCCCTTCAACCAACCGTCACCGGAGGAAAGCTGTCACCGAACGCTCGGTGGCGTCAGCGCCGGCCTGCAGCGCCTCCGGCATCAAGTGCCCGTAGACCTGCTCGGTAGTTCTGGTAGAGGCATGCCCCAGCCGGCGCGAGATGGTGAACAAGGGCACGCCGTCCTGGATCAGCCAGGATGCGTGCGTGTGGCGGAGGTCGTGAATTCGTGGATTTTTCGTCAGCCCCATCGCTTGGGCGGTGCGAACGGCAGGAACCCAGTAGTGATGCCAGTAGAGCTTGTGAATAATTCGGTCGCCCTTGGGGGTCGTGAACACAAGCTCTCTTCCTGGCCTGCTTGCCACCAGCGGAATCAGCAGCTCCACCAGCGCGGGGTTCAGTCCGATGGTGCGCTTACCAGCACCCGTCTTCGTCGCCCCAATGTAGAACTGGTTCTGGCCGTCCCGCTTCCATGCCTTGTTGATCCGGGCCGTAGGCGGTTTCGAAAGCAGGTCGACGTCAGCGACAGTTAGGGCGGTGGCCTCCCCGAAACGGGTACCGGTCATGACCAGGAAGTTGGTGAAGGCCTTGTACCGCTCCCCCATCCCCTCCATGATGAGGCTGAACTCCGCATGGGTGAGGAACATCGCCTCGTCCTCGGCCTTCTCAACGCCCGGTAGCTGCACCCCACGGCAGGGGTTCCGCGTGATGTAGCCGAGCATCTCCGCCGTATTCATGGCTGCCGAGATCAGGCCATGCACGTTGTGGATAGTCTTCGGGGCTTTGCCCTTCGCCATCATCGACTTCACCCAGTGCGCAATCAGCCGGTAATCGAGTTTGTCCACGGGCACGTGGCCGATGACGTTCCGGATATGCAGGTCCAGCATCGTCTGGTACGTCTTCGTAGTTCCGCTCGACGGGCGGATCAGCAGGTCGATGTGCTCCTGAATGACTTCAGCAACGGTGGGTGTGCGCTTCTCGTTGGAGAGCATGGCATGCTGCGCGATTTCGAACGACTGGCCGTTGGCGTCGAGAAGCCTCTTCAGGGTCTCAGCTTCGACGATCGTGGCAACTGTCAGGCCCTGCTGCTCGCGGCTCTTCGGGTCCCGCCACAACACCATGTAGGACGATGAGCCGTCCTTTTTGGTGCGTTTTCGAATGCTTGCCACACAAAAACGGTACGCCGCTGTCAACACTTTGGGCGGTTTTGTCAACACCCAAAGATAAAACAGCTGCCTGACCTGCGGAAACACTGTGCCCGAGGTGGGACTCGAACCCACACACCTTTCGATACCGCATTTTGAGTGCGGCGCGTCTGCCAATTCCGCCACTCGGGCGCGGAATACACAAAGCAAACCGGTACGCCCACAGCTGATTGTGAGCAACGCGATCGCTTCACGTACGCGGAATTACTCTACAGCCAGATAGGCTGAATTCCAGAATCGCGCCGCCGACGCCGCAACCGACCATGCAGATCATGTACAGGACCGGGCGCACCTAAGATAGTGATGTCCCCGCCGTACCTTTCCAAGGAGATCCCGTGACTGAACAGACGGAGTCAAAGCCCACGTCCCAGCCGGCGCGCCGCGTCATTGTGGCCGAGGATGAAACCCTCATCCGCCTCGACATCATCGAAATCCTGCGCGGCGAAGGCTATGACGTTGTGGGCGAGGCGGACAACGGCGAGAAGGCCGTCCAGCTCGCAGAGGAACTGAAGCCGGACCTCGTCCTGATGGACGTCAAGATGCCCGTTATGGACGGCATCTCGGCCGCGGAGAAGATCGTCAAGGCCCGCATCGCCCCCGTGGTGCTGCTGACCGCATTCAGCCAGAAGGAACTCGTGGAGCGCGCCCGCGACGCCGGTGCCATGGCGTACGTGGTGAAGCCGTTCACTCCCGCAGACCTCATCCCGGCCCTGGAGATCGCACTCTCCCGCCACGAGGAAATCAAGGCCCTCGAAAGCGAAGTCTCCGACCTCCAGGAGCAGTTCGCCACCCGCAAGCTCGTGGAGCGTGCCAAGAGCCTGCTCACCACCAAGATGGGCCTCACGGAACCCGAAGCCTTCCGCTGGATCCAGAAAACCTCCATGGACCGCCGCCTCAGCATGCGCGAAGTGGCTGAGACCATCATCAACCAGGTCAACTAGTTCCGCCCGGTTGGGCCTGCCTAAAATACGGCAGGCCCAACCAGCAGACCACAACGAAAAGGACCCCCGCCGGCCGGCAGGGGTCCTTTTGCGTAATCCGAAAGCCTAGGCCTTCTTCTTCTTTTCCGGCCAGGGGCCGAGCTTTTCCTTGTTGCTGGTCGCTTCGCCAACGCGGGTGGAGTCGGCGAGGTCGCCCACCTTGTGCACCTTCAGCGAGTTGGTGGAGCCGGCTTTTCCGGGAGGGGAACCGGCGGCAATAACCACCAGGTCACCGTCTTCCACGAGGTTCATCTCCATGAGGCTGCGGTCAACCTGTGCGGTCATCTCATCGGTGTGGTCCACCATCTGGACCAGGACCGGCTGGATGCCCCAGGTCAGCGCCAGCTGGTTCCAGACCTGCTCCACAGGAGTGAAAGCGAAGACCGGCTTGATGGGACGGAGGCGGGACAGGCGGCGTGCGGAGTCACCGGACTGGGTGAAAGCACAGATGTACTTTGCGTCCAGCTGGTCGGCGATTTCGACGGCGGCACGGGTGATGGCGCCGCCACGGGTCTTGGGCTTGGTGCCCAGCGGAGGAACGCGCTCAAGGCCATGGACCTCAGTGGACTCGATGATCCGGGCCATGACCTTGACGGTCTCGATGGGGTACTTGCCCACGCTGGTCTCGCCGGAGAGCATGACGGCGTCGGCACCGTCGAGGACGGCGTTGGCGCAGTCGGAGGCCTCTGCACGGGTGGGGCGCGGGTTGTCGATCATGGATTCCAGGACCTGGGTTGCCACGATGACCGGCTTGGCCCAGCGGCGGGCCAGTTCAATGGCGCGCTTCTGGACGATCGGCACTTCCTCCAGCGGAAGCTCCACGCCGAGGTCGCCACGGGCCACCATGATGGCGTCAAACGCGTCGATGATCTCGGGCAGCTGTTCCACGGCCTGCGGCTTCTCGATCTTGGCGATGACCGGAACGCGGCGGCCTTCCTCGTCCATGATCTCGTGCACGCGGACGATGTCGGAGGCATCGCGGACGAAGGACAGGGCCACCAGGTCAACCCCGCGGCGCATGGCCCAGCGGAGGTCGTCCTCGTCCTTTTCGCTTAGCGCGGGCACGTTGACGGCCACGCCGGGAAGGTTGATGCCCTTGTTGTTGGACACCATGCCGCCCACGGTCACCTCGGCGACAACCTTGACGTTGTCCACAGCCGTGGCACGCAGGGCCACCTTGCCGTCGTCGATCAGCAGGGCGTCACCCACGTTGACGTCCTCGGTGAGGCTCTTCAGCGTGGTGGAGCAGATGTCCTTGGTGCCCGGAACGTCTTCGGTGGTGATGGTGAAGGTGTCACCAACGGCGAGGGCGTGCGGACCGTCAACAAAACGGCCCAGGCGGATCTTGGGACCCTGCAGGTCAGCCATGATGGCCACGGCCTTGCCCAGGTCCGCGGCGGCCTTGCGGACGTTCTCGTAGGTGTTGTCGTGCACGGAGTAGTCGCCGTGGCTCATGTTCATGCGGGCAACGTCAACACCGGCTTCCAGCACCGCGAGAGTGTTTTCGTAGCTGGCGATGGCCGGGCCGAACGTGGCCACAATTTTTGCGCGTCTCATATACCTACCCTATTGGTCTCTTGCATTGGTTAAGTTGTCGCGGAGGTGAACCCTCCGTTGCATCGCTAGAGGACGGCGATGGCGCGGTCCGTCGGGGCCACGGGAGCGGGCAGGATGGTGCTGCCCATCAGGTACTTGTCCACGGCTGCCGCTGCGGCGCGCCCTTCGGCAATGGCCCACACGATCAGGGACTGGCCGCGGCCGGCGTCACCGGCCACGAAGACGCCCTCGGTGTTGGTCATGTAGTAGCCGTCGCGGGACACGTTGCCGCGGCCGTCGAACTCCGCCTTCACTTGGTCGGTGATGCCTGCGGGCTCGGCTCCGGTGAAGCCCAGGGACAGGAACACCAGGTCCGCGGGAATGATCCGTTCCGTTCCGGCCTTGGGCAGGCGCTTGCCGTCAACGAACTCGGTCTCGGCAACCTTGACGCCGGTCAGCTGGCCGTTTTCGCCCACGAACTCCACGGTGGAGGCGAGGTACGTGCGCTCTCCGCCTTCCTCGTGGGCGCTGGCAACCTCGAAGAGGGTGGGGAACGTCGGCCACGGCTGGTGGCCGGCGCGTTCCGACGGCGGCTGCTTGCCGATCGCGAGCGTGGTCACCGAAGCTGCACCATGCCGGTGTGCGGTGCCAAGGCAGTCCGCGCCGGTGTCGCCGCCGCCGAGGATCACCACATGCTTGCCCTGGGCGTGGATCTGGTTTTCGACAGCCTCCCCCGCCACGGCGCGGTTGGCCGGAACCAGGTAGTCCATGGCGAAGTGCACGCCTTCAAGGTCGCGGCCCGGGATGGGCAGATCACGGGGCACGGTGGCGCCGGTGCAGACAACAACAGCGTCGTAACGCCGACGCAGCTGCTCCCAGGTCACGTCCGTGCCGACTGCAACGCCGGTCCGGAAGCGGGTGCCTTCGGCCTTCATCTGCTCGACGCGGCGGTCCACCTGCTCCTTTTCCATCTTGAAATCGGGGATGCCGTAGCGGAGCAGGCCGCCGATCTTGTCGTCGCGCTCGTACACAGCCACGGTGTGGCCCACGCGGGTCAGCTGCTGCGCCACTGCCAGCCCTGCGGGGCCGGAGCCGACGACGGCGACCGTCTTGCCGGTCAGGCGTGCGGGAGGCAGCGGCTCCACCCAGCCGTTGTCCCAGGCTTCGTCAATGATGGAGACTTCCACCTGCTTGATGGTGACCGCAGGCTGGTTGATCCCCAACACGCAGGACGCCTCACACGGCGCCGGGCAGAGCCGGCCGGTGAACTCCGGGAAGTTGTTCGTGGCGTGGAGGCGCTCAATAGCTTCCTCGCCCTTGTCCCGCCACGTGAGGTCGTTCCACTCGGGAATGAGGTTGCCCAGCGGGCAGCCCTGGTGGCAGAACGGCACGCCGCAGTCCATGCAGCGGCCGGCCTGGGCCTTCAGGGTGCCCTTCTCCTGCGCCTCGTACACTTCCTTCCAGTCCATGATGCGGACGGGAACGGGACGGCGCGGCTGGGTTTCACGCTGGCGTACTTTCAAAAATCCGCGTGGATCAGCCACCGGTTACCTCCAGGATTCGGGACCACACTTCTTCGCCGTCGGGGTCCAGGCCCTCTTCGATGGCGTCAAGACGGGTCTGCAGTACGGCAGCGTAGTCGCGCGGCAGCACCTTGGTAATGCGGGCGGCGGTGTCATCGAAGTTCTCGAGGAGGCGCGCCGCCAGCTGGGAATCAGTTTCTTCAACGTGCTTGACCAGCAGGCCGTGCACAATGTCGCGGTCCTCGGCGTCCAGCTCGCGGAGCTGGAGTTCGCCGGACTGCAGGGCGTCCTTGTTGACCCGGGCTGAGTCCAGGTCCAGGACGTAGGCGGTGCCGCCGGACATGCCGGCACCGAAGTTGCGTCCGGTACGGCCGATGATCAGCGTCTGGCCGCCGGTCATGTACTCGCAGCCGTGGTCGCCGATGCCTTCGACGACGGCGGTGGCGCCTGAGTTGCGGACCAGGAACCGTTCACCCACCTGGCCGCGCAGGAACATCTCGCCGCTGGTGGCACCGTAACCGATCACGTTGCCTGCGATCACGTTGGTCTCCGCCTTGAAGACGTTCGTGCGGTCCGGGCGGACGATGATCCGGCCGCCGGACAGGCCCTTGCCCACGTAGTCATTGGAGTCGCCGAACAGCCGCAGGGTGATGCCTGCGGGCAGGAAGGCGCCCAGTGACTGGCCCGCGGTGCCGCTGAGGGTGATGTCGATCGTGTCCGTGGCCAGGACATCGGTGCCGAACGTCTTGGTGACAACGTGGCCCAGCATGGTGCCCACCGAGCGGTCCGTGTTGATGACGTCCACGGCGATCCTGACCGGGCTGCGGTCCGTCAGCGCCTCGGTGGCCATAGTGATCAGGCGCTGGTCGAAGTGCTTGTCCAGCTCGTGGTTCTGGCCGGTCATGTTCCGCAGCGGCGCGTCGTCGTCGAACTCCAGCCCGTGCAGGATCGGGTCCAGGTCCAGGCCGTCTGCCTTCCAGTGGTTGACGGCGTCGCGGGCGTCGAGGACCTCGGCGTGGCCGATTGCCTCCTCCAGGCTGCGGAAGCCCAGCTCGGCCAGGATCTCGCGGACTTCCTCGGCAAGGAATTCGAAGAAGTTGACCACGAACTCGGGCTTGCCGGTGAAGCGTGCGCGGAGTTCCGGGTTCTGCGTGGCCACGCCCACCGGGCAGGTGTCCAGGTGGCAGACGCGCATCATGATGCAGCCTTCCACCACCAGCGGTGCGGTGGCGAAGCCGAATTCCTCGCCGCCCAGCAGCGCGGCGATCACCACGTCGCGGCCGGTCTTGAGCTGGCCGTCCACCTGCACCACCACTCGGTCGCGCAGGCCGTTGAGCATCAGGGTCTGCTGGGTCTCGGCCAGGCCGAGCTCCCACGGGACACCCGCATGCTTGAGCGAGTTCAGCGGCGAGGCGCCGGTGCCGCCGTCATGGCCGGAGACCAGTACGACGTCGGCCTTCGCCTTGGTGACACCGGCGGCAACGGTGCCGATCCCCACCTCGGAGACGAGCTTGACGTGCACCCGTGCCGAGGGGTTGGCGCGCTTGGCATCGTAAATCAGCTGCGCGAGGTCCTCGATGGAGTAGATGTCGTGGTGCGGAGGCGGGGAGATGAGTCCGACGCCGGGGGTCGAGTGGCGTGTACGGGCCACCCACGGGTAGACCTTCTGCGCCATCAGCTGGCCGCCTTCGCCGGGCTTGGCACCCTGGGCCATCTTGATCTGGATGTCGTCGGCGTTGGTCAGGTAGAGGCTGGTCACGCCGAAACGGCCGGAAGCGATCTGCTTGACGGCAGAGCGGCGCTTCGGGTCGAGCAGGCGGTCAACGTCCTCTCCGCCTTCGCCGGTGTTGGACTTGCCACCGAGCTGGTTCATGGCGATCGCCAGCGTCTCGTGGGCTTCCTGGGAGATTGAGCCGTAGCTCATGGCACCCGTGGAGAACCGCTTGACGATGCTGGAGACGGGCTCCACTTCCTCGAGCGGAACGGGCGGGCGCTCGTTCTTGAACTTGAGGAGGCCGCGGAGGGTCATCAGGTTCTCGGACTGGTCGTCCACTCCCCTGGTGTACGCCTTGAAGATGTCATAGCGGCGCTCACGGGTTGCGTGCTGCAGCCGGAAGACGGTCTCGGGGTTGAACAGGTGGGGCTCGCCGTCGCGGCGCCACTGGTATTCGCCGCCGCCCAGCAGGGGGCGGTGGGGCTGCTCGATGCCGCCCTCGGGGTAGGCCATCTGGTGGCGCGCGGAAACTTCCGCGGCGATGACGTCCAGGCCAACGCCGCCAAGCTGCGAGTGGGTGCCGGCGAAGAATTCGTCCACCAGCTCCTGGCCCAGGCCGAGCGCCTCGAACGTCTGGGCGCCGGTGTAGGACGCCACGGTGGAGATGCCCATCTTGGACATGATCTTCAGGACGCCCTTGCCGAGGCCCTTGATCAGGTTGTACACGCCGTCCTGCGGGGTGACCCCGGTGACGTCCCCTGCAGCAATGAGCTGCTCCACCGACTCCATGGCCAGGTACGGGTTGACGGCGGAGGCGCCGTAGCCGATCAGTACAGCCACGTGGTGCGTCTCGCGGACGTCGCCGGCTTCGACCACCAGGGCGGTCTTGGTGCGGTTGGCGCTGCGCAGCAGGTGGTGGTGCACGGCGCTGACCAGCAGCAGCGACGGGATGGGCGCCCACTGGGCGTTGGAGTCACGGTCGGAGAGCACCACGTACTGGACGCCGCGGTTGATGGCACCGGACACCTGCTCGCAGATCTCGGTGAGCCGTGCACGGAGCGCGTTCTCGCCGCCCTCTGGGCGGTAAAGTCCGCGGACCTTCATGGCAACGCGGTTGCCGTCGGCATCCTCGATGTTCGCGATCTTGGCCAGCTGGTCGTTGTTGATCACCGGGAACGGCAGCTGGACCTGGGGCTGGCGGACCTGCTTGGTGTCCAGGAGGTTGCCGTTGGGGCCGATGGCACACGTCAGCGACGTAACGAGTTCTTCGCGGATGGCGTCCAGCGGCGGGTTGGTCACCTGCGCGAAGGACTGCACAAAGTAGTCGAAGAGCAGGCGGGGGCGCTTGGACAGCACAGCCACCGGGGTGTCCGAGCCCATTGCACCCAGCGGCTCAGCGCCGGTGCGGGCCATGGGGCCGAGGAGGATCTTCAGTTCCTCGGTGGTGTAGCCGAAGGTGCGCTGGCGGATGTTCACGGACGCGGCCGTGTGGACCACGTGCTCGCGCTCGGGGAGTTCGTTGAGGTCGATCAGGTTGTCCTTGACCCACTCCGCCCACGGGTTGGCGGCGGCGACCTCGGCCTTGACCTCTTCATCGTCGATGACGCGGCCGGCCTCGGTGTCCACCAGGAACATCTTGCCCGGGGACACGCGGCCCTTCTTGACCACCTTGGAGGCTTCGACGTCGATGACGCCCACCTCGGAGGCGAAGATGATCAAGCCGTCCTCGGTGATCCAGTAACGGCCGGGGCGCAGGCCGTTGCGGTCCAGCGTGGCGCCGACCAGGCTGCCGTCGGTGAAGGAAACAGCCGCCGGGCCGTCCCACGGTTCCATCAGCAGGGAGTGGTACTCGTAGAACGCGCGCCGGGCCGGATCCATGGTGGCGTGGTTTTCCCAGGCCTCGGGGATCATCATCATGATCGAGTGCGTGATGGGGCGGCCGGACAGCCACAGCAGCTCGGCCACTTCGTCGAAGGACGCGGAGTCCGAGGCGCCCGGGGTGCAGATGGGGTACAGCTCTTCCGGGGTGTCGCCCAGCAGCGGGTTGGCCAGCTGCGACTGGCGTGCGCGCATCCAGTTCCGGTTGCCCTTGACGGTGTTGATCTCACCGTTGTGGGCGATGGTGCGGAAAGGCTGGGCCAGCGGCCAGGACGGGAAGGTGTTGGTGGAGAAGCGCGAGTGGACAATGGCCAGCTTGGTCTTGAAGCGCTTGTCCGAAAGGTCCGGGTAGAACGGCTCCAGCTGGGCCGTGGTGAGCATGCCCTTGTAGACGATGGTGCGTGAAGACAGCGAGGGGAAGTAGACGCCGAACTTGTTCTGGGCGCGCTTGCGGATCCGCCATGCGCGGGAGTCCAGTTCGTTGCGTTCCAGTTCCTCGCCCGTGGCAGATGCCAGGAAGGGCTGGGCGAAGTACGGCATGCAGGCGCGGGCCATGGCGCCGACCAGGTCAGCGACGATGGGGACTTCGCGCCAGCCAAGGACCGTCAGGCCCTCATCCGCTGCAAGGCCCTCGATGCCGGCCTTCGCGGCGTCGGCCTCGCGCTGTTCGGCGGGAAGGAAAGCCGTGCCGGCCACGTACTGGCCGGGAGCGGGAAGTTCGAACTCCGTGACAGCCCGGAAGAACTCGTCCGGGATCTGCATGAGGAGGCCCGCGCCGTCACCGGTGCCCTCGTCCGCGCCCACGGCACCGCGGTGCTCGAGGTTGCGCAGGGCGGTGAGGGCGGCGTCCACAATGTCGTAGCCGGGCTCGCCGCGGAGGGTGGCGATGATCGCAAGACCGCAGGCGTCCTTCTCCTGCTCCGGGTTGTAGAGCCCGGCAGCCTCCGGCATCGCTGCGAAGCGCTTGAACGGCGACATGGCAGTCTCAGGCTGGTCCGGTTCTGACCAGCTGGGAGTGTGAAGAGTTTGGGTCATGGGAGACGTCCTTCCTCCTGATCGTGCGTATGGAAGGGACACCGTTGGCCCCACTCGTCGGGCGCCGCTCTCATGGGCACAACAAAGTGTTATTTACTGGAAATTGTAGGTCAGCGTGGCCTGTTGAACTAACAGTTACGCAGGCCCCTGCCCCGGGCAACACCGGACAGCAGCTCTATGCTGTCCAGGGTGGCCCCGCTGCCACGACGCTGTGGTGATTGGGCGCTTCGAGCGGTGGCTCTGCTGCCCTGCCTGGCCCGCGCGCTACTTGGTAGCGCCGGCTTCCGGCGCGGTTCCTGTGGCAGTGCTGCCGGACTTTCCGGAAGCCGTTGCGTCCGGTCCGGGCGTGGAGCCCGCCGGCGCAGCCGCGGCCTCTTCCGTTGGCACGGAAGCACGCCGGGAACCGTTTTGGTTATCAGGGAGATTATCACGCGATTCACTATCTGAGACAACAGGGTCCGGATCACGGACGTCGTCGCCGGCGGCGGCTGCCTCTTTCGGACCGGCCACCTTCTCCGGTTCCCGGTTCGGCAAATACACGGTGTCCCTCTCGGTGCGCTTCTTCATTCCCAGCAGGATGAAGGCCACGAGCGCTGCCAGGAACACGAAGATGCTGGTCCAGACGTTCAGACGGGTGGTGATGCCAAACAGTTCGATCTGCTCGGCATCATCGATCCGCATCGCCTCGATCCAGACCCGGCCCAGCGTGTAGTACATGGCGTACAGCCAGAAGAGCCTGCTGCGGCGGAAGTTGAATTTCCGGTCCAGTGCGAGCAGGAGGACGACGCCGGCAAGGTTCCACAGCGATTCGTACAGGAACGTGGGGTGGAACAGCGTGTCCGCCGGCGTTCCGGCCGGAAAGTTGGGATTGTCGGCATCGACCTGCAGGCCCCACGGCAGGGTGGTGGGCCCGCCGAAGAGTTCCTGGTTGAAGTAGTTGCCCCAGCGGCCCACTGCCTGGGCCAGCAGCAGTCCGGGCGCGGCGGCGTCCAGGAAGGCGCTGAGCTTGACTCCGCTGCGGCGGCAGCCGATCCAGGCGCCCACGGCGCCCAGCACTACTGCGCCCCAGATGCCCAGGCCGCCCCGCTGGATCTGCGGAATGAGGGAAAGATCGCCGGTGCCATCGAAACCGGGGCCGAAGTAGGCGTCCGGCGAGGACACCACGTGGTAGAGGCGGCCTCCGATGATGCCGAAGGGGATGGCCCAGACCACGATGTCCCAGACGCTGCCTTCAGGCGCGCCGCGTTTGGCCCAGCGGACGGAGGTCAGCCAGAGGCCCACCATGATGCCCGCCAGGATGCAGAGGGCGTAGGCGTGGATGCGCAGCGTTCCCCAGGGCAGGGGAATATCGAACCCGGACCAGTCCGGGCTCGGAATGCTGGCCGGCACCAGTGCGGCTGCCTGAAGGAGGATCTGCATTGACTAGGCTTCTTCCTCTGTCAGTCCGGTGCCACGGCCCAGTAAGGTCTCACGGCTCAGTCCGGTGCTCAGGTCCTTGGTGAGGGCGGCAACTGCGTCGACGCCGCCGTCGCGGATTGCGGCCACGAGTGCGGTGCCAACGATGACGCCTTCGGCGTAGGCGGCGATCTCGCGGACCTGGCCGGCGTTGGAGACGCCAAGGCCCACGCAGACGCGCTCAGCGCCGGCGGCGTGTGCTGCTGCCACTACGTCCTTCGCCGCGGTGCTGACGGAGGTCCGTGCGCCGGTGACGCCCATGATGGAGACGGCGTAGACGAAGCCGCGGCTGGCGTCCACCGTCCGCTGCATGCGCTCGGGCGTGGAGGACGGCGCCACAAGGAACACGCGGTCCAGGCCGTACTTGTCGGAGGCGGCCATCCACTCGGCCGCCTCATCCGGGATGAGGTCCGGGGTGATGAGCCCTGCTCCCCCGGCCTCGGCCAGGCGGCGGGAAAACTCGTCCACGCCCATCCGGACCACGGGGTTCCAGTAGGTCATCACCAGGACGGCGGCATCGGTCCTGCTGGTGATGCCGTGAACGACGTCGAACACCTGGCTGACGGTGAATCCCTTGGCCAGCGCCTCGGTGGTGGCGGCCTGGATGACCTGTCCGTCCATCACGGGGTCGGAGTAGGGAATGCCGATCTCAATGAGGTCGGCACCGTTCTCCGCCAGGGCGATGCCGGCGGCGATGGTCTGCTCCACGCTGGGGTAGCCGGCGGGAAGGTATCCGATGAGGGCGGCGCGGCCCTCGGCACGGGCCTTGTCGATGGCCGCCGCTGACTTGCTGGTTGCCTGTGCCGTGGTCACAGCTGCTCCCCCTCTTTGCCGATTTCCGATTCGGCGGAATCCTTGTCCAACAGGTCGAACCATTCGGCTGCGGTGGCCACATCCTTGTCCCCGCGGCCCGAAAGGTTCACAATCACGATCTTGTCCTGTGCCGTACCGCCGCTGGCTTCGGCTTCGGCTGCAAGGCGCTGGCCCACCTTGATGGCTCCGGCCAGTGCATGGGAGGACTCAATGGCGGGAATGATGCCTTCCGTGCGGCACAGCAGCCGGAAGGATTCCATGGCCTCGCTGTCCGTGATGGGCTCGTAGCTGACCCGCCCGATGTCCGCCAGGTAGGAGTGCTCGGGGCCCACGCCGGGGTAGTCCAGGCCGGCGGAGATCGAGTGGGACTCGATTGTCTGGCCGTCGTCGTCCTGCATGAGGTAGGAACGGGCACCGTGGAGGACGCCGGGCTTGCCCAGCGTGATGGTGGCCGCGTGCCGTCCCGTGTCCACGCCGTCGCCGCCGGCTTCGAAGCCGTAGATCTTCACCGACGGATCGTCAAGGAAGCCGTGGAAGATGCCAATGGCATTGGAGCCGCCGCCGATGCAGGCACAGACGGCGTCCGGGAGCCGGCCTTCCTGCTCAAGGATTTGGGCGCGGGCTTCCTCGCCGATGACCTCGTGGAAGTAGCGCACCATGGCCGGGAAGGGGTGGGCGCCTGCCGCGGTGCCCAGGAGGTAGTGGGTGTTGTCCACGTTGGCCACCCAGTCGCGCAGGGCGTCGTTGATGGCGTCCTTGAGGGTCTGCGATCCGCTGGTCACGGGGATGACGGTGGCGCCAAGGAGTTCCATGCGGGCAACGTTCAGTGCCTGGCGGCGGCAGTCCTCGGCACCCATGTAGACCACGCACTCGAGCCCCATGAGGGCAGCGGCGGTGGCACTTGCCACGCCGTGCTGGCCAGCGCCCGTCTCGGCGATGACGCGGGTCTTGCCCATCCGCTTGGCCAGCAGTGCCTGGCCGAGGACGTTGTTGATCTTGTGCGATCCGGTGTGGTTGAGGTCCTCGCGCTTGAGGAAGATGCGGACGCCCCCGGCGTGCTGGGAGAAGCGCTTGGCTTCGGTCAGCAGGGACGGCCGGCCGGAGTAGTTCTTGTTCAGGTCCGCGATCTGTGCCCGGAATTCGGGATCGGCCTTGGCCTTGTTGAAGGTGTCCTCAAGCTCGTCCAACGCGGCGATCAGGGATTCCGGCATCCAGCGTCCGCCGTAGCTGCCGAAGTAGGGCCCCGGGGCGTGCTTGAGGGAGCCGCCCTGCAGGAATGCTTCGGCGGCATTGTTGTCAGTATCGTTGTCGGCGTTGCCGGAGGGTGCTTCAGCCATCGGTCCCGTCCTGTTCCAGTTGGATGTTTCTCAAAGTGTGGTTCCGCGGGCTGGCCGGGCAGGACCGCCGGGCGGGGCAAACCCCGCCTTCCGCTCCTGCGCCGGTGTGGGCGTCAGCCGCGGGCGGCAATAGCGGCGGCGCCGGCCGCCTTGAATTCGGCGATCCGCTCGCGCGGCGTCGAGTGGCTGACCAGGGCCTCGCCGACCAGTACGGCGTTGGCGCCGCTGGCGGCGTAGTGCGTGACGTCGTCGGCGTCGCGTACGCCCGACTCGGCGACCACTACTGCCCCGGCCGGAATCTGCCCGGCCAGCGAGGCAAAGACTGAACGGTCGACGTCGAGCGTCTTCAGGTTCCGCACGTTGACGCCGATAATGCGCGCCTGCGCGGCAACCGCCCGCTCTATTTCCTCTTCAGTGTGCGTCTCCACCAGCACGTTCATGCCAAGTTCCCGGCTGAGGGCGCTGAACTCGGCGAGCTGGGCGTCGGAGAGCGCGGCAACGATGAGGAGGATCAGGTCCGCGCCGTGGGCACGGGCTTCCCAGATCTGGTACTCGTCAAGGGTGAAGTCCTTCCGCAGGAGCGGAACGTCGACGGCGGCCCGCACGGCATCGAGGTCCGCGAGGGACCCGCTGAAGCGGCGCTGTTCGGTGAGGACGCTGATGACGGAGGCACCGCCGTCGGCATACTGCCTGGCGAGGGAGGCGGGGTCGCCGATGGCGGCAAGGTCTCCCTTGGAAGGGCTGCGGCGCTTGATTTCCGCAATGACTTTGAGCTCCGCCCGGGACGGTGAAGGGCCGCCGAGCGCTGCCCAGGCGTCGCGGGCAGGTGCCGCGGCCTGGGCCAGGTCCTTCAGTTCAGCCAGCGAAACAAGCCGTTTCCGGGCCTCCATATCCTCCCTGACACCGGCGTTGATGTCATCGAGAACAGTGGACATCAGTGGCCGGAGTTCTTCAGCTTGCTGCCTTCAACGCCGTAGCCTGCCTTGCGCATGACGTAGCCCAGGATCAGGCCCAGCACCATGACGCCGCCGCCGGCGATGAAGATGGGGGTGTTGGCAATGACGAATGCGATTGACATGATCAGTGCGCCCACCAGCATCACGATGACGCAGGTCCAGGCTGCGGGGCTGTTGCCGTGGCCAAGTTCCTGGCTGTGGTCGATGACGCCCGGGGCTACCGTGCGGGTGCCGGACTTGGAAACGGACGCAGGTGCTTTGCTCATGGAAATCTCCTCAGGGTGAATACTGCTTACATTCTGCCATTTTTTGGCCCGCAACCGGTTATCGGGCGGCGCGCTGCCGGTGCCCGCGGCCGGTACAGGCCGGGTCAGGTGGGATCGTCGCCGCGGGAGAGCCGGTCCCAGCTGTCGATCTCGTCCACCGGGCCTGCCGCCGCGGGACTGCCGGGCGCCGGTGCGTCATATTTAGTCCGCGCTTTCCAGTACCGTCCCGCGGGGACGATCAGCAGGGCTGCCAGTGCCAGCAGGCATCCGGCAACGACGGCAAGGACCGGGAAGGCGGTGACCGCCACCTGGGCCTGGCTTCCGGTGACGCCGGTGGCTTCGGCAATGGAACCCTGGGCCGCTGCCAGCGGGTTGGTGAGGACAGTTGCAGCGGCAGCAACGATTCCGGCGGACGCCAGGACGATGATGGCGGTGATGATCCACCGGGCAATCCTGCCCGCGATTGCGGCTGCCAGGCCGCCGGCGAGTGCCACCAGTGCCAGGGCCGTGACGGCGGTGGCCGCCTTGCTGCCCTGCACCGGGAGCGGCTCCTGCGCGGCGCCGCCCTGTCCAAGCTGGTTGGGATCGAGGGTGACGCTGATCCAGGTCTGGGTGGTGGTGCCGAACACCGCCAGCGCCAGGACGGAGATGAGCAGCACCAGCGTGGACCGGCGTGCCCAGGCGGGCGCCGCCGGGCCCTTGCCCGCCGCTGCCGCCTCTCCTGCACCTGCCCGCGCTGCTCCGCCTGCCTGTCCTGCTGCGGGTTCCTGCCCCGTTCCGGGTCCCGGACCGGGCATCAGGAGTCCGACCTGCCGGGCAGCGAGTCCGCCGAGATGTTCTGCAGCGTGCCCGCGGTGTGGACGGCGCGGAGGGGCGCTGCGGCCTTGTTGACGGTCTCCAAAGCCTCGGTGTCGTTGACCGAATCAGCCACGATGCCGCCACCGGCCTGGACGTAGGCGCGCCCGTCGCGGATCAGGGCGGAGCGGATGGCGATTGCCATGTCCATGTCGCCCGCGAAATCGAGGTATCCCACCACTCCGCCGTAGATGCCGCGGCGGTGGGGTTCGAGTTCATCCAGGAGGCGCAGCGCACGGGGCTTGGGGGCGCCGGAGAGGGTGCCGGCCGGGAACGTCGCCTTGAGGACGTCGTACGCTTTGGCCTGGGGTGAGAGCTTGCCCACCACCGTGGACACCAGGTGCATGATGTGGCTGAAGCGCTCCACTTCCATGAACTGGGTGACGTCCACCGTTCCCGCCACGCACACCTTGGACAGGTCGTTCCGTGAGAGGTCCACCAGCATCAGGTGTTCGGCACGTTCTTTCTGGTCCGCCAGGAGCTCCTCGGCAAGCGCCTTGTCCGCCTCCACCGTCCTGCCCCGCGGGCGCGATCCGGCGATGGGGTGGGTAATGACTTCCTCGCCGGTCACCGTTACCAGGGCCTCGGGCGAGGAGCCCACGATGGAGTACTCGCGGCCTTCCGCGTCCTCGAGGCTGAAGATGTACATGTAGGGGCTCGGGTTGGTGTTCCGCAGTACCCGGTAGACGTCCAGGGCCGATGCCTGGCACTCCATCTCGAAGCGGCGGGAGATCACCACCTGGAACACCTCGCCATCAACGATGGCCTCCTTGCCGCGGTCCAGGGCAGCCAGGTACTCGGCCTCGTCCCAGCGTTCCTGGACGCTGGAGGCGAAGTCCAGTGCCGCCGGAGCCAGGACCGAGACGGGCTGGGCCACGGGGGTGCTGACCTTGGCAAGCAGCGCCTTGACCCTGGCCACGGCGTCGTGCCAGGCCTCATCCACGCGCTCCGAACTGTCATCGAAGTTGATGGCGTTTGCGATGAGCAGCACCGTGCCGTCCACGTTGTCGTGGACCGCCATGTCCGTCACCAGGTTCAACGCCATCTCCGGGAGCTGCAGGTCGTCCTCGGGCGGGCTGACCAGGCGTTCCCAGTGCCGGACCGTTTCCCAGCCCAGGAATCCCACCAGGCCTGAGGTAAAGGGCGGCAGTCCGTCGAACCTGTCGGTGCGGAGGGCCTCAATGGTGTCGCGGATGGCATCCACGGGGCTGCCGTCCACCGGGACGCCGGCGGGAGGCTGGCCCAGCCAGTGCGCGTTGCCGTCCTTGGTGGTCAGCGTGGCCCTGGACCTGGCGCCAATAAAGGAGTAGCGGGACCACGCCCCGCCTACAGCCGCCGATTCCATCAGGAAGGTGCCCGGCTGGCCGTTGGCGAGCTTCCGGTACAGGCCGATGGGGGTCTCGGCGTCGGCGAGCACCTTGAGCCGGACGGGGATGACGCGGCTGTGCCCGGCGAGCTCCCGGAATTCCTCGAGGCCCGGGCTGATGATTCCAAGGTCCTGCATGGCTATGCTGTTCCGCCTGTTCTCGTTGGGCCGTCTGCGCCGGCGCGTCTGGGTGTTCTTGCGGGGGCCCTCCCCCGCGTGACCGCAGCTCACTGCGGGTCGTGAAGAGTTTCAGCCAGCCTGGCCGGTGGTGACAGCGAGGTCCCGGCCGTCAAAGCAGGTGCGGGTGCCGGTGTGGCACGCTGCGCCCACCTGGTCCACCCGTACCAGCAGTGCGTCGCCGTCGCAGTCCATTGCCACTGACTTGACCCACTGCACGTGCCCGGAGGTGTCGCCCTTGCGCCAGTACTCCTGGCGGGAGCGCGAATAGAAGGTGACCCGCCCGGTGGTCATGGTGCGGTGCAGCGCTTCGTCGTCCATCCAGCCGAGCATGAGGACCTCGTTGGTGTCGTACTGCTGCACCACCGCGGCCACCAGGCCGGCGCTGTCACGCTTGAGCGCGGCGGCCAGGTCCGCGGGAAGCGGGCTTGGCGACGGGGCGGCGGCCGGGCCGGGCGGGACAGCCACAGGCACTGCGGGGCCGGGGTTCGGGAC
>NZ_JAJOMC010000079.1 GCF_021129155.1 Arthrobacter sp. AK04 | reverse complement strand
AACAGTCGATCTCGCGTACTTCCGGGTCTCCGCTGAAACATCGCTTAAATGCGGCACGGTCGTTGCAACTCCCAAAATCTATGGGTGTTGCAACGACCGCTAGAACTCAAGTTTTTCTGCCGCGCGCCGTCGTCGTCTTTTAAGCTGCGGAATTCCAGCGGGCCCTCGCGTGAGCTTGCGTTCACGGCCCTGAAACCTGCACGGCTTTCCGCCTTCGACGGCGGTTCTCACCTTTCCCGCCCGGCACCCTGCGCTGTAACCGCCCCAGAGAACCCGCCGGTCCCGCCACTTGGGCGCATGGAGAAATTCCGTTAACAAGCCTGAAACATGATCGACGCGCGAACTTCACGTAAGGGCGGATTGTGTAACGCAGCCGCAACTTTTGCGCGCCTTTCCCGAAACACCCGCGGAGAAACATAGACGCCGGGGGAAGTGCGAGGGCCGGCAAAAGCGCCCCGCTGGCGCAACGCGAAGGGACCCGCAGGTGGAGATTTCTGCCCAACATGTCTGGCTGATGATTTCGGCCGCGATGGTACTGCTGATGACGCCCGGACTGGGTCTCTTCTATGGCGGTATGACCCGCGCCAAGGCCGCGCTCAACATGATCATGATGAGCTTTATCTCCGCCGGGATTGTTGGTGTGGTGTGGGTCCTGTGGGGCTACTCCATGACAACGGGCGACGGCGTGCTGGGCATCTTCGGCAATCCCTTCGCCAACTTCGGCCTGCAGAACCTGATGGGCTCCCCCGACCTGATCAAAGCCGGCTACAGCGCCACGTTTGCGATCATCACTGTGGCGCTGATCAGCGGAGCCATCGCGGACCGCGCAAAGTTCGGTGCGTGGGTGCTGTTCGTACCGCTGTGGATCACCGTGGTCTACTGCCCCCTCGCCTACATGATCTGGGGCGGCGGGCTGATGAGCGCCGGCGGAGCAGTCACCGCCGTGTTCGGCCAGGTCATCGACTTCGCCGGCGGCGCGGTCGTGGAGATCAGCTCCGGGACGGCCGCCCTGGTCCTTGCCCTCATGGTGGGCCAACGCCATGGTTTCGCCAAGGACCCCAACCACCGTCCGCATAACATCCCCTTCATCATGCTGGGTGCCGCGATTCTGTGGTTTGGCTGGTTCGGCTTCAATGGCGGCGCGGCAACAACAGCCGAGCAGGCCGGCCTGATCTGGGTGAACACGCTGGTGACTCCCGCCGCGGCGATGCTGAGCTGGCTGGTCACCGAAAAGATCCGTCACGGGCATCCCACGTCCCTCGGTGCGGCATCGGGTGTAGTTGCCGGCCTTGTGGCCATCACCCCGTCCTGCGCCAACATCAGCCCGGTTGCCGCTATTGGCCTAGGTTTCGTGGCCGGGGCTGCCTGCGCAGTCTTCGTTGACCTCAAGTACCGGTTCGGCCTGGACGACTCGCTCGATGTTGTGGGCGTGCACCTCGGCGCCGGACTCATCGGCACACTTGCGCTCGGCTTCATCGCCCTTCCCGTGGATGGCCAGGGCGGCGGACTCCTCTACGGCGGGGGTGCGCAGCAGCTGATCGCCCAGACGGCGGCCGTGGTGATCACCCTGATGCTCTCCGGCGCCGGGACCTTCGTCATTGGCCGGGCCATCAACAAAACCATCGGCTTCCGGGTCAGCCACGAGGCAGAGACTGCCGGAGTGGATTTGGCTGAACACGCTGAGAGCGCCTATGCCTTCGGTGAAATCGGGGCAGGCTTCAATCCGCTGCACTCCGCTTCCCACTCCCCCGCGGCCAGCGCCGCCGGGGCCGCAGAAGCACCCAGCAGGACTGTAACGCGCACTAAAGAAGATTCCTTCGCCTAAGGGACGCTGCGTTTGCGGCCGGTGGGCGGGCTCTGACAGGAAGGGTCAGTCAGCCAGGATCTTGTACAGTGCCCGCCGGGTCTCATCCATTTTTTCGATGGCGGCGGCGCGCTGTTCCTCGGTAACACCGCTGCGGAACTGGTGGATGGCGCCCATCAGCTTGCCGATGCTCTGGTGGAACTCGCGGTCGGAACTGTCCGGCCCGGCACTCCAGGCGTTCTCCATTTCCTCCCCGTGCTCCGCCACATAGGCCCGGCCCCGGTCCGTGAGGGTGAACTCCGTCCCGCGCCCCTCGCTGAGTGCTGAGATCAGGTCCTCGTCAACGAGCTGCTGCAGCGTGGGGTAGATGGATCCCGGGCTGGGCCGCCAGGCACCTTCGGTTTTCTCGGCTATCGTCTTGATCAGCCCGTAACCGTTGGAGGGCGCCTCGGCCAGGAGCGAGAGGACAGCTGCCCGGACATCCCCCCTGCTGGCCCGCCGTGAGCCGCGGCCGAAGCCCGGACCGACCCCGGGGCCAAAACCTGGCCCAAAGCCGGGTCCGAAGCCAGGACCAAAACCTCCACCGCGGTGCCCGTGCGGCCCCCTGCGGCCCCTGCCGCGCCCGAATGCGTCCCTGCCGGATTCTGTCCCCGGAAATTTCTCGTCATGTATGCCGTTCATGGTGGCATTGTCCTTTCACATACGCTCACTAAGTTATTCAGCGATAGTTAACGATATGTCGTTAACTATCGCACAGTCAAGACCAGGAGCGTGATCAAATCCTGACCTTCCAGCACCTCAATGTGCCGCTCTAAGGGCGTATTCTTTGGGGACCTCCAAGCTCGAGGGCTGAACGATGGCGAAGAAGACGAAGCGCAGGCGCGGTTTCGGCACTGCCCTGGGAAGGTTCCTGGGGTTCCTGGCCGCGAGCGTCATGTGCGGCGTCCTGGCGGCCAGCCTTGTAGTCCCGGCGGTGGCGGCAGCTGGATACGGTGTCAGCAGTTCCATTGGTTTCTTCGACAGCCTGCCGGAGGAACTTACTGTCCAGCCGCCGTCGCAATCCACCAAAGTCCTCACCTCCGACGGCCAGCCGATTGCCACTTTCTACGCCGAAAACCGCGTCAGGATTCCGCTGGACCAGATGTCTCCCCACATCAAGGACGCGATCATCGCCATCGAGGACAGCAGGTTCTATGAACATGCCGGCATCGATCCCCAGGGCATCGTGCGGGCAGTCTTCTCGAATCTGACCAAGGGTGGCCAGCAGGGCGCGTCAACCATCACGCAGCAGTACGTCACCAACGTGATCAATGAAGCCCGGCTGTCGCAGGACAGGCCGGATGAGGTGATCCTCTCCGGGCAGAAGGATGTTGGTGACAAGCTGCGGGAGATGAAGCTGGCCATTGCGCTGGAGAAGAAGTTCACCAAGGAGCAGATCCTTGAGGGGTACCTGAACATCGTCTTCTTCAACAGCGACGCCTATGGCATTGAGGCAGCTTCGCGCTACTTCTTCAGCACCACCGCGAAGGACCTCACCCTTCCGCAGGCCGCACTGCTGGCCGGACTCGTCAACAGCCCCACGTTCTACAATCCGGCGATCAACCCGGACAAGTCGATCGTCCGCCGGAACCAGGTGCTTTCGGAGATGACGCTGCAGGGCAAGATCACGCAGGCTCAGCACGATGAAGCCGTCGCCACGCCGATCGAGCTGAAGATCAGTCCGGAGCGGCAAGGGTGCGCCTACGCGTCCATGGCGCCGTACTTCTGTGACTACATTTCCCATCTCATCCTGAACAACCCCGCCTACGGGAACAGCCTGATAGAACGGCAGCGGAAGCTGTACCGCGGCGGCCTGACCATTGTCACTACCCTGGACAGCAGGCTGCAGGCGGCCGCCCAGGCGCAGGTGGACGGCACGGCCGGTCCAAACCCGGACAGGTGGGGCGCCGCCCTGGTCACTGTGCAGCCCGGGACCGGCAAGATCCTGGCGATGGCCCAGAACACGGTGTTCCTCCCGGAACCGGGCAAGTTCGACACGCACCTGAACTTCAACGTTGATGCCAAGGACCCGCAGGGGAACGACCTCAACGGAGCGGGCGGTTTCCAGCCCGGGTCCACCATGAAGCCGTTCACCTTTGCCGAGTGGCTGAACGAGGGCAAGTCCCTGACCGCGGAGGTGGACGCTTCACGGCGGGTCTATCCGCTGAACTTCCCGTGGCGGTCCAGCTGCGGGAAGGTGATGGGTGCCTACAGCACCGCGCAGAACAACCCGGAGCTGGGCGCCGCTGACGACCTGCAGAACGCAGAGGAGGGCTTCTACCGGAAGATGCCCATCAACTACGGGCTGTTCAACTCGATCAACACGGCTACGTTCGCCTCGGCGGCGCAGCTGGACTTCTGCGGTATCCAGAAGATGGTGGACGCCGTGGGGCTGCACAGCGGACTGGATGGGACCCCGATCAACATGCATCAGCTGGGCAACCTCCTGGGCGCTATCGGCGTCGCGCCCCTGCATCTTGCCAACGCTTTTGCCACATTCGCCAATGACGGCCGCTACTGCACACCCATCGCCCTGGTGGGCGTCAAGGATGCGACCGGGGGCAGCCTTCCTGCCCAGCCCGTGGAGTGCCGGGACGCCGTGAAGCCGGATGTGGCCCGGGGGGTCAACAATGTGCTGCAGGATGTGCTGGTCAGGGGCTCGGGTGTCTGGATCAATCCCAAAACCCACGACAAGTTCCCGGTGGCGGCCAAGACCGGCACCTCGAACAACAACGGGTCCACCTGGATTGTTGGCTACACCTCCGGTATTGCCACCGCTTCCTTCTTCGGCGACGCCCTTGAGGGACAGAAGCGGGCGGGGCAGAACGTCACCATCAACGGGACCTTTTATCCGCGCCTTGACGGCTACATGATTGCCGGACCGCAGTGGGCCAACTACATGCTGCAGGCGGCGCCGCTGTATGCCACCAATCCGTTCCCGCCTGCTCCGCCGTCGATGATGGGCCCCAGCCCCTCACCCAGCCCGCGCCCCTAAGTCCGGCACCAGTCAGACGGAACAACGCGGCCAAGTACCTGCACTGCCAGTTTTGCCTTGGCCCGTGCTCGTCGAGACGCCGTTGTGTCCCCACGGCTGGTGGTTGCGGGCGGATATCACGACGGCGGGCTGGGGCTCCGGGGGCGACGGCACCGGCCGTTTTGGTTAACGGAGCCACCGCACCTGGCGGGCGCGTGGCAACTGCAGTTGGAGTACCGGCTGGTGCGCCCGATACGCCTGCATCAAAAGCGGTGCCGGGTGGAGGTGGTGCTGTGGAGTGGTAGGTGTGGCCGGTGGGGGTTTGGAGTTCGACTGTGTGCCTGGATCCAGGAACCGGTGCGGCTGAGAACCCGGGTGTTTCTTTGGTGTGGTTGCAGGCTTCGCAGAGGCCTTGGCCGTTGGTGCTGGTGGTGGTGCCGTCCTGGTGCCAGGGGATGATGTGGTCGTGGTGGCGGATGGGCGCGTCGCAGTAGGGGGTGCGGCAGGTGTCATCGCGGATCTGGAGGAACCGGCGGAGCCCGGGCGGGAAGAGCCGGGCCTTCGAATCCATGGCGAGGAGTTCTCTGGTGCCCGGCGCTGTGTAGAGCCGGCGGAGCCAGACATCAATGTCGCTGCTGTCCCTGACGTCCGTCTCAGGAGCGCCGGCGGCGGCCGCTCCCGTATCAGGGGTCCTCTCGTCCAGCGCACCTCCGGCTAGAGCTTTCGCTGTACCTGCGGGCCGGACGTCACCGAGTTCGGCACCGGCGGGCCTCACGACTGGCAATCCCGTACCCGTAGCTTCCGGCCCGCCCCGCACTCCGGGGACTTCCAGCCCTCCTAACCCTCGCAGGACTGTTTGTCTGGCCCAGTGGGCGGGGACGGTGCCGTAGCCTGCGAGGCGGGCGGGTTCGCTGTCGCCTTGGAAGAGGGTCCGGTCGGTCATAACGAGCTGGACTTCGATGCTGCTGACCCCTCCCGGGGTGCCCGTGATGTTTTCAACGAGCTGGTCGGCCATGATCTGGCCCCTGGACCGCTCATCACCCTGTGACCGGACGGTGTCCGCGTGGCGGGTCAGGGCGGCGTAGGCGGCGACGCCCTGGGCGACCGGGAGCAGGGCGGTCAGGCGGGCCATGGTGTCCGGCGCCGGACGAAGGCTCACAGTCCGGTCGTTCACCGCATGGGCCGCGCGTCGTGTCACCGAGTGCGGGTCACGCCGGTACGCGGCCGCCCGGACCGCGGCAATGATTGCCCGGTCCCCGCATCCTGAAAGCGTGCCGGTGTTGGCGGCGAGTTCCTCGTCCACGGCGCACCGGTCTTCGGCGGACAGGCACGCTGTTTCCTTCACCACGAGGGTGGCGCGCCACTCGTTTAGCTGCCCGGACTCCAGCGCGGCCAGGGCGTGCGGCATCTCGGTGCCGAGGGCTTTGGCAAGGCCCAGAAGCCGGCCGCCGCGGGCCGGGGACTCCCGCCGCGCCAACGCCACCTGCGCGGCAACGCCGGCGCCTTGTTCCTTGACCGGGACACCGGCCGCTGCCTGTTCCCGCCGCTGGGACAGATCAAAAGCCACAGTAATCCGGGCCTGTTTCGCAGCGGCCAGCGACTTCAAATCCTCCAGCTCCCGCAACTGATCAATCATCCCCGCACCGTCAGCAGCGGCCGTAATCGATGCCAAAGCGCGAGAGATATCAGCAACAGACAGGACACCAGAAACCAGCGGCACCCCGGGGGCAAGGACCGTGCCGACTGCAGGCGCAGCGGGGCTTCCCGCCGCCTGCACCCTTGCCGGTGCCCCTGCCAACCCCTGAACCGCTCCCATGAGTAAAGTCTTCCAGCAGGGTGCGACATTGACCCACTGCCAAAAACGCTATGTGGAAAACCAGAAAACGGCAGAAGCCGCCACCAGTCTGGCAGCATTGGCGTGGTGAAGAGCCTTGAAACCGATCGGCTAATCCTCCGGCAATGGAAGCCGGAGGACGCCGGCTTTGTACTGGACCTCTACTCGCGCTGGGAGGTACAGCGTTTCATTGGCAACCATCCCCAGGTGATGCGGGACCGGTCCCAGGCAGACGAGCGCATCCGCGCCTGGCAGCAGATGGACAACCCCGTCCACGGTGTCTGGGCAGTGCAGCTGAAGGAACAGTTGCAAGGACAGGCCGGGCTGCGCGGCCATGGCACGGGCGAGGGCCCCAGCCGGGGCACTGAGCAAGACCTTCCTGCCCCGCTGGCCGGCACCCTGCTCCTCAAGTCCATTCCGGCCTCGGGCGATGACTTGCCGTTGGAACCTTCAGGGGACACCGAAATCGGCTGGCACTTCCACCCGGATTACTGGGGGCATGGCTATGCGACTGAAGCTGCGGCAGCGGTCCTGTCCTACGCGTTTGCAAGCGGCCTGGAAAAGGTGGTGGCAGTGACCGCCCCAGCCAATAAACCCTCGCAGAGCGTCTGTTTGCGGATCGGGATGAGGCACTGCGGGCAAACTCGCAGGTACTACAACGCTCTGTGTGAGCTCTTTGAAGCGAAAGCCCCGGCACACGCAAAGGACCACGCTGAAGCGGGGACCTAGCTACGGCGGAACGACGACGGCGGGAGGCATCGCCGTCGTCCGTCCGCCTAAGCCGTACCTTTCCACAGCCGCTGCCACCAGGGGCGCGTGGGCTGCGGTTCCACCGGAGGCTCAGCGGGGCGGGCTGCGCGGCGCTGGCGCCACCTGTCCAGTTCCTCCTCAACGTCCCGGGTTTTGGTGATGACCGGCGGCCCGCCCTGCAGCTGGCGGCGGGCGTCGATGACGCGGCGGTTGAAATCCTGCAGGATGTCCCGCACCTGCTGCTCCGTGTACTGGGCGTCCAGCCTGGCATCAAGTTCGGCGTCCTCCTTCCGGAGCAGGATGGCCGCCGGACCGAGGCCGCTGATGTTTTCCCGCTGGATGAGGCCCTTGACCCACCAGTCGGGATCGTACGACTCCCCCAGCCCCGGAATTGGCTTGCCGGCGTACTTGAGGTTGTCGAACTTGCCCTGCGCCATGGCGTCCCGGACAAGGTATTCGGCCCGGGCGGAGTCGCTCACCTTCTTGCGCTTCTCCCGCTCCTTCTCTTCAAGGGCGTCCAGCTCCGCTTCTTCCTCTGCGCTGATGCCTGCCCCGCGGTAGGAACGCATTTCGGCAGCACGCTCCAGGCGCTTCCGGTACTCTGCTGCACCGCTCCCCATTTCCGTCACCCACCGCCTCACCTTTTCCCAACGTCCCCTTCCAGTATTCAGAAGCCTTTGGCCGGGTTCAACGCCCGCCTTCGCTTCACCTAAGCTGGGCAGGCGGGGGCCACACAAGGAGGAGGCAGTGCCATGGATGCCAACGGAAAAGCTGAGCGTTCGGCAACTTTCAGCTGGACAGATCCGCGCGTGGGCCTTGAGCACCTGTCCCGCTTGTCCGGGCTGGACTACCTCACCGGCATGCGGGACGGGACCATTCCGCGGCCGCCCATGGCGTCCCTGATGAACCTGGCCCTTGTTGGAGTTGAGCCGGGGCGCGTGGAATTCGAATGCCGGCCGGCCGAAGCGCACTACAACCCGCTGGGCATGGTGCACGGCGGCTTGGCCTGCACGCTCCTGGACACTGTTGTTGGATGCGCCGGACACAGCACCCTGGCCGCCGGATTCGGTTACACGTCCATCAACCTCTCGGTCAGCTACCTCCGCCCCATCACCCTCGAGCACGGAGTGCTTCGGGCCGAAGGTACCGTGACCAAACCGGGATCGCGGGTGATCTTCGCTGAGGGACGCATCTTCGGGCCAGCCGGTGAACTCCTGGCCACGGCCACCAGTTCGCTCCTGGTTTTCAACACAGCCCCGGCCCGGTAGGGCCCGCCCGCAGCAGCCCTGCCAGCCGGGAAAAACTGAAGCGTACGACGGCGGGACGTCCCGCCGTCGTACGCTTTCGTTGTGCTTGTGGTGCAGTAAGCCATTTAGGCGTTGGCGTGTTCGGCGAGGATCGCGTCAATCTGGCCGACAGCTCCGGTCATGCCCTCCTCCATGCCCATCTGCACCATCTGTTCCATCTGTTCTTCGGATTCGAAGATGGTGGCAACGGTCATGGTGGTGCGGCCGCTGTTCTCCTCAAGCGTGACCGTGACGTGGGTGCTCCCCATGGCTTCCACGGGCGCGCCGTTGTCGTCCGCGAAACCGTCGTCAAACTCCAGCCTGGCAGGCGGTTGGATGGAAGTGAAACTCCACCACCCGCCGGCTTTCTCGCCCTCGGGACCGGTCATGTAGTAGCCGGCCCTGCCGCCGGGCTCGAAGTCGAACTTCTCGAAGGTGGCCGGCCAGGTGGGCGGCCCCCACCACCGCTCGAGCTGGCGCGGGTCCTCCCAGAGCTGCCAGACGCGTTCGACGCCGGCGTCGAACTCAGCGGTGAGGATGAAGCTGAGCGCCTCAAGATTCTTGGTGGTACCAGTAACGGACATTGCAGAACCCTTCCTTATCCTTCAGCCAGAATGCCTTCGATCTGGTCGACGCGCTGCCGCCAGATCGCTTCATACTCATCGAGCAGCCGCCGGGCTTTTTGCAGGCCTTCATGGTTTCCCCGCACGATCTGCTCCCTTCCGCGCTTTTCCTTGGTCACCAGGGATGCGCGCTCCAACACCGCAACATGCTTTTGAACTGCGGCGAAGCTCATGGCATAGAGGGCAGCGAGGCCGGACACCGAATATTCGCCCACTGTCACACGGCGGACGATATCGCGGCGGGTGGAATCGGCGAACGCCTGGAAGAGGCGGTCCAAGTCGGCTTCACGAAGCTGATCTACAACCATTTGGTTGTACGATAGTCCTGCCCGACCAGGCTGTCAATGACCTGTGGAAACGGGCCTGCCGCTACCCCGGGCAGGCAGTCCCGGCCGGTATCTTGATGGCCATGAGCATCTTCCTTGCCGGCGCCGGGCCGGACCATGCGGCCTTTCCGGAGGTCTTTGACCGCTTCGCCCAGGCCGTCAGCCTGCGTTCCCGCCGGGAGGCGCCCGCCCGGGTGGCGGTGGTGGTCCATGACCGCCCCGGGAACCCGGAAAGCCTCCTCCCGGCTTACGTTGATCCGCTGCTCGCGCGGATTGAGGTGGAGGTGGTGCCGGTCCTGCTCGGCGCGGGCGCGCCCTGTGCCCCTTCCATGTTCGACGGCGTCGACGGGCTGGTGGTGGGCGGCGGACTGACGCCGGGGTACTGGGAGGGGCTCGAGGCTTCGGCGGGCGCAATTTCCGCCGCTGTGGCCGGTGGGGTGCCCTACCTCGGCTTTTCTGCCGGAGCCATGATCGCGCCGCAGAGGGCGCTGCTGGGCGGTTACCTGAGCCGTGGCATTGAGGTCTGCGGCGAAGAATGCTCGGAGGGCTTGGCCGAGCTTGAGATCAGGGACGGCCTGGGCCTTGCCCCGTTCGCAGTTGATGTCCACGCAGCCCAGGCCGGCACGCTCAGCCGCGCGGTGGCAGCCGTAGCTGCCGGGCTGGCGGAAAGGGCTGTGGCCTTGGACGAGAACACCGCACTGGTGCTGGCAGCGGCAGGCGATGACAGCTTCGAGGTACTGGGCCACGGCAACTGCTGGGACATCCGCCGGTCCGGCACGGCCTGCATCGTCTCCGTGCTGCAGGCGGATTAGAGGCCCGGGCGGAGCGGCACCAAGGACACCCCTTAGGCGTCGAAGTGCGTTTTGGCCCTGTCGCCGGTCAGTTGTTCAATCAGTTCCGCCGCGACGTCCCGCAGCTTCTGGTTGCGGTTGCTGGAGACCTTGGTGAGGATGTCCATTGCCTCCGCCTGGGTGCACCTGTTCTGGGCCATGATGACACCGCACGCCAGGTTGATGGCAGTCCGGCTCTGCATGGCGGCTTCAAGATTGTCCGCCCGGCTTTGCGCCGTATCGAGGCGGACCGAAAGATGAAGCGCGTTGTGTGCGGCCGCAGCGAAGCCCAGGGCCTTCTCATAGACACCCGCGGTGAACATGCCCGGCTTTTGCGCAAAGAAATTCAAGGCAACACTGGCTTCGCTGCTGATCTCCAGGGGCACCCCCAAGGAACTTCGGATGTTTGCCTCTGCCAGCTTTCGGGTCAGCTCAGGCCACCGGCCATCGGTGGCGACGTCGTCGATAATCACCGGTGACATCTCCCGCAGCGCCTTGATGCAGGGACCGTCGCCCACGGCCTGCTCAACCTCGTCCAGCTCCACCGCGCGCTGGCTGCTGCCGGCAACGGTGGTGGGCTTGCGCCGCAGTTTGAGTGTGACTGCACACTCAATATGGTCACCCGCCACTTCGGAAACGGATGCTGCGGCAAGCCCGGCCAAGCCGGTGAGGAACTCAACAACGTTTTCCGCGCCCACCAGAATGCTCTGGAGCTCTTTTATTGGTTCTTTCTCCGGTGAACTCGACATGGGCCCATCTTACTGTGCCACCCCTTGGCGGGCCGCGCGGACGGGAATGCCGGGCCAACAGGGCTTGCCGGCAGCACAGTCGAATACCGCCGCAACCCCAGCCGGAGCGGCCACCCGTATGGTTCCGGCATATCCATGGGTGGCGGACCGGCGTAGTGTCAACAGTAGGAGATTTCGGGACAGCCGGGATCGAATAATCGGGCCAGCCAGCGTAGAGAGCAGCGGCCGCCAGCCAGGGGCGAGCCTTCTGGTGCATCCAGGATCGAGGCCCGATGGCCAAGGAAAGCACGCACACAGCCTCGGACCGGATGCGGGACCTCCTGTTTGAAAGTCCTGGTATTCCAACCCCCACCGATGAATCCCCCGGCTCGCGCTGCGGCGGAGCGTAGGAATGTATCCCTACGGAACCGGCGGGCCCGACCAGCCGGACCGGGCAGGTGAAGAACCCAAGGGAACTGCCCGGCGTTTCCGGGACGCGGACCTGGCCTTGGACAAACTGTGGATCTACTACTACGGCATCGGCGGCGATATTGATGAGGTCTCCCTGGACGCGTACCTCCATGACGCCCTGGACATACCGGCTACGCAGGTGAACCTGATTGCCACAGCCATGACGGAATTGACGGAAGGGGAACCACGGTGACGGCTTACGGAAACAGCCCAGGCGGCATCGGCTCCGGGCGGCACGACCTGCCCGACGTCGACATGAGGCTGCTGGAAATGGTCCTGGACAACGGGGATGTTGCAGCGTTCCTCACCGACCTGGCGGTTGTTGCGGCCTCGCGGCTCTCCGTTCCGGGGAATCCGGTCCATTGCGGGGTCACCGTGATCCGCAACAAGAGGCCCGAGGCCGTAGCCAGCAGCGATGCGGAAGCGCGCACCCTGGACGAGCTGCAGAACGGATTCGGGGACGGCCCCTGCCTCGCGGCGCTGCGCGGCAAGACGTGGCTGCTGGTTCCGGACCTTGCCATCGAACAACGCTGGCCCGCCTACATCGAGGTTGCCAGGACCCAGGGGGTAGCCTCGATCCTTGCCATGCCGCTGGATCTTGCCGGTGAGGCAGAAGCTGTCCTGAACCTCTACGCCGGCCGCAGCCACGGCTTTTCAACGGAGGACATCGCCACCGTTGAAGCGTTCACCAAGCAAGCGGCCAGTGCGATTCGGCTGGTCCTTCGAATCAGCCAGCTCAGCGAGGCGCGCAGCGACCTCTCCTCCGCCCTGAAGTCCCGGACCGTCATTGACATGGCCGTGGGAGCAATCATGGCCGAGAACCGGTGCACCAGGGACACCGCATTCAACATCCTCACCAAGGCTTCGAGCACGCGCAACGTCAAGCTCCGCGAAGTGGCGGCGTCCGTGATCGCCTCCATTTCCGGCGAGAAGGAGATCGACACCTACTTCGACGAGTAGGGTCCGTTGCGCCGTGGAGCAGGTTCCCCCGGGCCGGACGTGATCAGACTCACGCGCAACATTCTTGAGGCAGCGCAGTCCTGCTGGGCACTATGGAAGGGATCGGCAGGCACCACCTCCCACGCGGGAGCACGTGACAGCTGACGGCCGGTGTGCTTGGTCACATCGGGCTTGATCCGGTTGCCAACCCCCTTCGGCAACCTGCACCATTGAAGTACGGGAACGCGCTTTCCCACGCAGTACCGCCTCATAGACGAGGCCACGGCCCGGTCAACGAAGATTCCAGGCCGCCAACCGCAAGAAATGGAAGTTGAATAATGACGTTCGATGCCACTGACTCCGTGACCCTGAAAATCTGGGACCGGTCCGCCCTGCACCACACCCTTAACTCTGCTGTCAGCGAGCTTTCCGCGCGGCACAACACCACCACCTGCCGTGTCGCCGTTACCTGCAGCGGCCCCAACACTTTCACCCTGAGCCTGCGCGGCGAAGGTAAGGCCCTCGCCTCCGCCTAAGGTGGCCACCCCTGACAGGCAAGCGGACGACGCCGGCACCTCCCGGCGTCGGCCGCTTCCTTTAAGCGGGGCTGGCCTCCTTGCCCCGCCCCGGCAGGCGGCAAAGTAAAATGTGAGGAATCCAGGCAGAAGCGCCGTCCAAGCATCAAAAGGTAACCATGAGGCAGCAACCACGTGCGCACGCCGAACCCGGCGCACCGGGCACACCACAGACAGATCCGGGACAGCAGGGCCCACGACAGGAGGGGGCCCGCCAGCCAGGCGCCGCGTCACTTTCACTGATTCCCGCGGCCCTTGTCTCGGCGTCGGGCTTCCTGCTGTTCGCATGGCAGGACCGCCTGTCCGGGTTCCTGCTCCTGGCCGCCGCCCTGGTTGTGGCCGCATTCATCAGCCGCAGGCTCCTGATCGACCTGGCCCTGATCGCCGTGGGCCTGACGGCCATGAGCCTGGTCCCCATCACCACGGACATCAGCACCGAGCACATGATGGTGATGGGAACCGCCATGGTCCTCGCCGTCGGCATTCCCTATTTCGTCTCAAGGTTCATCACCAAGGACCACGCCATCCGGTTCCCCATCAGGACGGGCCAGCCCTGGACGCGCGCGGAAAAGTGGTACCTTCCTGCCGTCCTGGTGATCGGGTATGCGCTGATGCCGGTGTACATGATCCGGACCGGCGTCTACACCAACTGGCCGGCTGTGAGCGACCCGGACGGCATCGCCCGGCTGTTCCTCGGCACCAACGTGCTGGGCATCTGGGACGAGCTCTTCTTTATCTGCACGGCGTTCACCCTGCTGCGCCGGCACCTGCCGGACTGGCAGGCCAACCTGCTGCAGGCGGTCCTGTTCACCTCGTTCCTCTGGGAGCTGGGCTTCCACTCCTGGGCTCCCTTCTTCATCTTCCCCTTCGCCCTGTTGCAGGCCCGGCTGTTCACGGTGACCAAGTCGCTGTCCTACATCGTCAGCGTCCACCTCTTGTTCGACTTTGTGCTGTTCCTTGTCCTGATCCACTCCCACAACCGCGAGTGGATCGATATCTTCCTGTACTGAAGTCCCCCCGCATGAAAGCGAACCACCACCTTGGATACTCCGGCCCGCGGCAACACCCGTTTTGACATCGCTTCCCTGCCGTTGCCGGTTATCCAGGCGCCGATGGCGGGTGGGCCCTCCACTCCGGAACTGGCCGCGGCAGTGAGCTCCCGGGGAGGACTGGGCTTCCTGGCCGCCGGCTACAAGACCGCGGCGGCGGTGAAGGCGGAGATCGAGGCAACGCGGAAGCTGACCGGCGCCCCCGTGGGCGTCAATGTCTTCGTCCCGCAACCCTCAATGATCAGTCCCCGCGCTCTGGAAGAGTACGCGCTGTCCCTGGCTCCGGATGCACAGCGTTTTGGCGTCACCCTAGGAGATCCGCGCCATGACGACGACGACTGGGACAACAAGATCGATGTCCTGATGGAGCAGGCCCCCGAGGCGGTTTCCTTCACCTTCGATGTGCCGGACCCCGCTGTTATTGCCGCCCTGCAGCAACGGGGCGTGTGCGTCATCGGGACGGTGACGTCGCGGCCCGAAGCCGTGCGTGCACTGGAAGCAGGCGTTGATGTGCTGTGCGTCCAGGGACCGGAAGCCGGCGGACACCGCGGTTCCTTTGACGCAGCACGGCGCCCGGAGGGTGAGTCCCTGTACGGCTTGCTTGAAGAGTTGGCGGACCTCGGTGCGCCGCTGATAGCTGCCGGCGGGATCGTCACGGGTGCCGATACCCGGGAGGCCCTCTCCCGCGGAGCTGCGGCGGTCCAGGCCGGCACGGCATTCCTCCGCGCGGACGAGGCCGGCACCAAGGAGGCCCACCGGCTTGCCTTGGCCCCGGGGCGCTTCACCACCACGGGGGTCACGCGGGCCTTCTCGGGACGGAACGCGCGGGGGCTCCTCAATGAGTTCATGCGCCGCCATGACGGCGGGGCTCCCGAGGGTTATCCGGAGGTCCACCACCTCACCACTCCCCTGCGCGCAGCAGCGGCCGCTGCGGGGGATGCGGACTGGCTGAATCTGTGGGCCGGCACCGGTTTCCAGCGGACGACGGCGGGCCCCGCCTCGGCAATCCTGGCTTCCCTTACGCCGTAGCCCGGGGGCGTTTTAGGCTTGGCCTATTCCTCGCCCGTGTCCTGCGCTTCCAGGAACCTGTCCATGGCTTCGCAGGCCCGTTTCCAGCGGGCGTTCAGGGCGTGCCGGCTCAACGGTTCGGACATGCCGTTGAGCACTTTCTCGATGGCATCAGATGCGGCGTCCCGGGCCCGGTCCTGCGCCGCCGGGGTGTAGTAGTTCATGCCGGTTATTCGTTGCGCCCGCAGCCGCGGATGGCGGGACTACCCCTCCACGCACGACGGGGGGGGGGGGGGGGCGGGCGGGCGGGGCGGGCGCCCGCCGCGGCGCGGGGGGGGGGGGGGGGGGGGGGGGGGGGGGGGGGGGGGGGGGCGGGGGGGGG
>NZ_JAJOMC010000078.1 GCF_021129155.1 Arthrobacter sp. AK04 | reverse complement strand
GGTCCATTCAAGGGGGAGGGGTGGAACGCGGCTCGCTGGCCGGACAATTCCTCCCTTAAATTTACAGGATCCCGCCCCCTGCTCCGTGCCGTTCCCGGCGCGTCCCCGGTGCCGTTTACGGCGTGCCGTGCCGCGCCGCTGGAATCAGCGGGCGGCCGGTTCCCTGACCTCCGCGACGGAGCCCAAACGCGAGTCCAGCAGGCCTGCCGCGACGGCTGGAGCAAGCCCTGGTGCCAGCGGAAGCCGCGGCACCACCAGGCAGTGCCAGAGGTGGTAGATGTCCGCCTTGCCCGACCAGACGGTGGAGGTGACATTGCCGTGCTCGTCGAGTTCCTGCTTCCAGGAGCCGTGCTCGTAGTCGATGAACCAGTCGCGGGCGTGGTCCCAGATCCGCTCGTACCAGTCCGCATACTTCTTCTCGCCGGTGGCGATGTAGAGGGCTGCGGCCCCGCCGATTGCCTCCGCGGGAACCCAGCGGATGCGGGTGGTGACCACCGGTTTGCCCTCCCAGTCCACCGTGTAGACAAATCCGGGATGGCCGTCCGGCTCCCAGGCGTCACGGATCGCGGCGTCGAACAGGCCGCGCGCGTCTTCCAGCAGCCAGGCCGGGACGTCCAGGCCGCGGGCCTCGAGTCCGGCACGGAGGTGGAGGAGCAGCCGGGCCCACTCGACCCAGTGGCCGGGGGTCCCGCCATAGGCCCGGAACTGGCTGGCCCGGTCCTCGGTGTTGTACTCCGGCATCGGGGTCCACTCGGGGTCGAAGTGCTCGAACACCCGGTAGTTGTTGTTGCGCGCAAATTTGTGGATGAGCACCTCGGCAATGTGGAGGGCCCGTTCCAGCCAGCGGTCCTCGCCGGTCACATCAGCGACGATCAGGTACGCCTCGACCGAGTGCATGCTCGCGTTGCCGCCACGGTAGGCCTCGGTTTCGGTGAACTCCCGGTTCCAGGAGTCAAAGCACATGTTGGCTTTGTGGTCCCAGAATTTTGTGTCGGCTACCCGCAGGGCCTCGTTGAGCAGTTCCCGGGCTCCCGGGCGGTTTGCGGCAACGGCACTGGCGGCGGCGAGGAGCACGAAGGAGTGCTGGTAGCCGGACTTGGTGTCGTTCACCGGACCGTTCGCGTCGATCTCGGCGTACCAGCCGCCAAACTCATCGTCGTGGAAGGCCCCGTTGAGCGCTGCGATGCCGTGGTCCACGAGCGTCGCGGCACCCGGCCGCCCCATCAGCGCGGCGACAGCGAAACTGTGGACCATCCGGGCGGTGATCCAGAGATGGGTCGGCTTGTCGGTGAATACCTTGCCGTTGTTGTCCAGCCAGCCGAATCCCGTGGGCACCTTTGACCCTGAGGCGAAATTGATCAGCCGGTCGGTTTCTGCCTCGAGCCATCGTGCGTGGGCGGCACTGTTCAGCCACGTCATGTCAGTTCCTCTTTCTGATACGGGGTGCAAGTTTGGAGCCGGTCCAGTCAGCGGGTGCCGAAGTCGGTATCTGTGTATGCGCCGGCAGGCCGGGCGCCACCACAGCTGCAGTCGTTTCCGACGTCAAGCTGGATGTTCACCGGTGCACCGGGGTCAATCGTCAGCGAGATGGTTTCGCCGCTGGTGGTGGACACGCGCAACGGGCTCTTGTGCGGGGAGATGGCAGTCATGGCCGCCCTTTCGTTAGTGGTGTTGGTTGGATACATGCATCTGTTACCCGACGGTTGTTACCCGACCATGTCGAGTACGCCGCGGACAATGGTGGCTGCCGCGCCAAGGTAGGCAAGGACAATCAGCAGGATCTGGGCGGCGCGGGCAGGGACAAAGCGGGCAGCGACGTCGCCCAGCACCAGCCCCACCAGGCAGGCTGCGGCAACCGCCGCCCACATCGCGGCGGGAAGTGAGGGAAATGTCGCGGGAGCCGTCAGGGCTTTGGAGGCCAGGGAAAGCGCGCCGATGGTGAAGAAGTATGGCTGCATGGTGGCTGCGAAGGACTTGTGCTGCCACCGGGTGGCGATGGAGTACATGCTCACGGCGGGTCCGCCGACGCCGGCCGCGGTGTTCATGAAGCCGCTGAGGCCGCCGGCGGTGAGGAGGTAGCGGCGCCGGGCCGGCAGGGTGGCGGACTTCAGTGCCAGCAGGACGGTGAGTCCGACGGCGAGGATCACCCCGATGGAAATCTCCAGGACTGCAGGCGGGATGAGCCGGATCAGGAAGGCGGCCGGCACGATTCCCAGCACCGCCGAGGCCGTGAGGGCCGCGTACCGTTTCCAGTCGATGTCCCGGACAACCCGGAAGATGATGGCTCCGGCAGTCACGGCGCCGCAGACGTTCACCAGCACCACCCCCTCCACCGGGCCCAGGAGCAGGACCAGGAAGGGGGCGGCCACCAGGGCGAAGCCCATGCCGGTGATGCGCTGCATCCCTGCACCCATGACGACGGCGCCCAGCACCAGCCCGGTGGTCAGCATTTAGGGCCGCCAGGCCACGTATTGGACCTCCTCGAACTCCTCCAGGCCCAGGCTTGCGCCTTCCCGGCCCAGGCCGGACTGCTTGGCGCCGCCCATGGGCGCGAAGGCCACGGACGGCAGGGGGTCGTTGACGCCTACTATGCCGGCTTCGAGCTGCTCCGGAATGTCCCAGCCGCGCTTTGGGCTGCTGCTCCAGACGTAGGCGGCCAGGCCCATCTCGGTGGCGTTGGCCTTCCGGATGGCGTCCTCCTCCGAGGAGAAAGTCACGACGCCGGCTGCCGGACCGAAGACTTCTTCGGTCACCAGGGGTGCGTCGTCCGGAACGTCCGCCAGGAGCGTGGGTGCCAGGAAGGAGCCGTGGGCGGGCACGTCGGTCCGCTGCGTGACGCGGCGGGCGCCGCGTTCCAGGGCGTCGTCCACCAGCGCCTGTACGGCGGAGACCCGCTCTGCGTCGATCACCGGGCCCAGGTCCGGGACGGGAGTGCCGTCGTCGGGAACGCCGTGGCCGATGCTCATCGCGTCGAAGCGCGCGGCCAGCCTGGCGGCGAACTCCCCGGCAATGCTGTCCTGGACCAGGAAGCGGTTGGCGGCCACGCAGGACTGGCCCGTGTTGCGCAGCCGGCCCAGCACTGCGCCCTCGACGGCCGCATCCAGGTCGGCGTCCTCGAAGACGATGAAGGGCGCATTTCCGCCCAGTTCAAGAAGCGGCCGGACCACCCGTTCCGAGGCGGATGCCATGATTTGCTTGCCCACGCCTGTGGAGCCGGTGAAGCTGACGGCCCGGACGGCCGGGTGCTTGAGCAGGGCCGCGGTGATTTCCCGCGAGGGGCCGTGGACCAGGTTGACCACGCCCGCCGGGAATCCGGCGTCGTGGAGGACCTCGAAGAGTCCGGTGGCGGCCAGCGGCGCCTTTTCGGAGACCCTGCCCACCACGGTGCAGCCTGCGGCGAGCATCGCGGCGAGTTTGCGGGCCTGGATGGAGACCGGGAAGTTCCATGGGGTGAGGCTGAGGGCCACACCGATGGGCTTCCGCAGGCTCAGGTGGCGGCGGCCCTGCAGCTCGGGCGGGCTGACGGTGCCGGTGGTGCGCCGTACTTCCTCGGCGAACCAACGGAAGTATTCCACCGAGAAGTCCACCTCGCCCTGGGCTTCGGGGAGCCGCTTGCCGGCCTCGAGCGCCAGTGTGTGGGCGAGTTCATCGCGGCGTTCGGCGAGGAGGTCGGCTGCGTTGCGGAGCAGGTCGGCGCGGTTCCGCACCGTGGTGCGGGACCAGGACCCGAAGGCGTCCGCTGCTGCGTCGGCTGCCTGGGTGGCGTCCGCGGCGGTGCCCCAGGCGATCTCTCCGACGGTGCCGCCGTTTCCGGGGTCCGTCACGGTCTTGGAGGTGCCGGTGGCGTGCCAGGTGCCGTTGACGAGGTGTTGGGCTGATTTGAGGTTCACGGATGATGCCTTTCGTGGGGCGGGGAGAGGTCCGGGACGGCGGGGCGGGCACGGAAGGCCGCCGCCGCCGTCGTAATGCTCATCCCTTGCTGGCGCCGGCGGTGATGCCGGCAACGAAGTAGCGCTGCAGGAAGACGTAGGCCACCACCACGGGCAGGGAGGCCAGGATGACGCCGGCGAACAGCAGCGGGTAGTCGGTCTGGAACTCGCCCTGGAAGCTCAGCAGCGCCAGCGGCAGCGTGCGGTTGCCGGGGGACTGGATGAACAGCAGCGGGTACAGCAGTTCGTTCCAGTGGATGACGAACAGGAAGATGGCAGCCGCGGCGATGGACGGCGCGGACAGCGGCAGGGCGATGGAGACGTACGTCCGCCAGGGGCCGGTGCCGTCAATCGAGGATGCCTCGTAGAGTTCCTTGGGCAGGGTACGCATGAACCCGCCCAGGATGAAGACGGCGATGGGCAGGGTGGACACCAGGTTCGCCAGTACCAGCCCGGCCAGGCTGTCCAGCAGCCCCAAACGGCCAAAGAGGACATACAGCGGAACCATGTTGGCCTGCGCCGGGATGGCCATGCCCAGCACCAGGAAGCCGAAGATGGCCCAGGACATGAACCCCTTGAGCCGGGACACGGCGTAGCCGGCCAGGCTGGCCAGGAACAGGGTGAGCGGGACGGAAATGGCGGTGACAATGACGCTGTTCATGAAGGACGAACCGAGGTCCTGGCCGCCGATCACCTCTGCGTAGTTGCCGGGGGAGAGGGACTGCGGCAGGCTGAACGGCCCGGCAAACAGTTCCTGCGTGGACTTGAAGCTGCCGAACCCCACCACGGTCAGCGGAACGATGATGATGACCGCGTAGATCGCGAGGATTCCGCGGCGGGTTATTGACGAGAGCATGCTGTCATTCCCCCTTCGGGGTGAGGCGGAGCAGCCGGCGCTGGAGCCAGGTGACCAGGGCGATCATGGCCATGAAGATGATCGACTGGGCGGCGGCGTAGCCGAACTCCGAGTTGGCGAAGGTGCTGTAGATGCGGGTGGAGAGGATGTCCAGGGATTGCTTGGGCGGGTTGCCCGCGATGCCCAGGATCAGGTCGAAGGCCTTGAACGACTGCACGGTGGTGTACGCCACCACGATGGATGTTGCCGGGGCCACGAAGGGCCAGGTGATGGACTTGAACTGCTGCCACTTGTTGGCGCCGTCCATTTCGGCTGCCTCGTAGAGTTCCCGCGGGATGGCCTGCAGGCCGGCGATGTAGACCACCATCATTTGCCCGGCGTGGAACCACACCTGCGTCACGGCTACCCAGTACAGCGCCTGGGCGTCGTTTCCGAGGTAGGAGCTTTGGAGTGCTTCCAGCCCCACGCCGCCCAGCACCGCATTGGCCAGGCCGAAGTTGGGATCGTAGATGAACTTCCAGATGAACGCCACTGACACCGAGGACAGGATGGTGGGGAAGAAGAACAGCGCGCGTAGCAGGACGCTCCCGCGGGAGTTCTTCGTCAGCAGCAGGGCCAGGATCAGCGAGAACAGCGTCTGCGCGATCACCACCAGCAGCACGAACTTGAGGTTGTTCATGAGGGCGTTCGTGAACAGCGAGTCGTTGGTGAAGGCCCGCATGAAGTTGTCCAGCCCCACGTAGTTGAACGCGGCCGAGAAGCCGTTCCAGTCCGTGATGGCGTACTGGAAGGCCTGGAGTGTGGGCATCACCAGGAAGAAGGCGATGACCGCGACGGCGGGAAGCGGGAAGAGGTAGAGCGCCGGATTTACCCGGGTGGGGGAGCGGCGGCGCCCCTTGTTGGCGTTCACGTCTGGAGGGCTGCCTGGTGCCTTCCGCTTCGCAGGCAGCCCGGTATGGGTGCTCATATCCGTTCGTCAACAATCTTCTGGGCGGCCTCTGCTGCCTGCTCGGGGCTGGTGCCCGAGATGACGGCGGTGGCGCTGGCTTCCACGGCGTTGCGGACATCCAGGTTCTGGAACTGGAACCGCGCGGCCAGTGCTGTGTTCTTATCCAGCCAGGGACTCAGGCGCTTCAGGTCCGGGTTGGTGTAGTCCACGTCCTTCACGGACACGTGCTGCGCCGTCTCGTTGGCGTAGTAGGCGGCGTTCTCCGGCTCGGAAAGGAAATCGATCCAGGCAGCCGCTGCGGCCTGGTTCTTGCTGGCCGAGTTGACGCCCAGGATGAAGGTTGCGTTGTAGACGCCCTCATACTTGGCGTTGCCGTCCGAGGTGTTGGGGAACACCAGCTCGATGGGGAACTGGGCGCCAAGGCCGCGGACGGCGGCAATGTGGTACGAGCCGGTGGCGAGCATGGCTGCCTGGCCCTGGGAGAACAGGTTCTGGGCCGGCTCCACGGCGGTGCCGGTGGCATTGGGCTGAAGGTAGGGGACCAGGTCCTTGTACTGGTTCAGCATCTTGATGAACCAGTCATCCGTGACCTTGAGCTTGCCCTGTTCTATTTGGGCGCACATGTCGTCCACAGGGGCGTTGTTGGCAATCATGCAGTTGAAGAGCTGGCCGCCGTTTCCAACATCGCCGCCCGGCCATGAGATGGGGATGACGCCGGAGGACGCCAGCTTCTCGCACATGGCAAGGAATGAGTCCCAGTCCTGGGGGGCGAGGTCAGCGCCGGCCTTGTCGAACAGGTCCACGTTGGCCATCGGCATGGGGAACACCACCTGGTACGGCAGTCCCAGCTGGCTCTCGCCGGACTTTCCGGCGGAGAGCAGCCCTTCCTGGTAGTTCGAGACGGCCTTGCTGTCCTTGAGCTCGGTGTAGAT
Source organism: Arthrobacter sp. AK04 (assembly GCF_021129155.1). Classification (GTDB taxonomy): domain Bacteria; phylum Actinomycetota; class Actinomycetes; order Actinomycetales; family Micrococcaceae; genus Arthrobacter; species Arthrobacter quantipunctorum. Next base: position 10,125 of record NZ_JAJOMC010000078.1, on the reverse strand, counting down.
GCCGGCCTCGGTGAAGTTCTTGAACTGGGACCCGCGGAAGGTGGCAAACGCGTCGCCAATGGAGCCGCCGCGCAGCTTCTGCAGGGCCTGGGCGTTGTAGTCGTTGGACGTCGAGATGTCCTGGGCCACTTCAACGCCGTCGTGCAGTGCAGCAAACCGCTTGACCAGCTCGTCGAACACCACCTTGTCCTCGCCGCGCCAGTGGGCGAAGGACACCTTGCCGGTGATGTCACCGGTGGCGGGGGCTGCCGGCCCGGTGGCACCGCCGGGTGCCGTGGATCCGCCGGGCCCGGCACAGGCTGCGGCGGTGGCGCCGAAGCCCAGGGCCCCCAGGAGTGCGATGGCCTGCCTGCGTGAAATCTGACTCACAATAATCTCCTCGTTGAGTGTTTTGCTGTGCCTTGCTTGCTTGACTGCGGAAAGGGGCTTGCCACGGCCCTGACGCTGTGGCGCTCCCGGAGTGGTTACGCGTTGGTCCTTTGCGCGGTGACGACGTCGTCCACCACGGCGCAGAGGCGCTGCAGCCGCCGGACGGCGTCCGTGGACAGGGATTCGACGACGTCGGGCGCACCGATGCAGGACGCCCAGACGGCGCGTCCGGACAGGAAGCCGCTGGCACCTTCCAGGCAGGCCCACCGGACTGCATCCGGAAAGACGTCTTCGGGGACGCCGGAGGAGAGCACCACCCAGGGTCCGTCGATGGCGTTGGTGAGCTCGGCGCACGCGGCGCGGACTTCGGCTTCGGGGGCCTGGCCGTGGAAGGGGACTTCAGCCTTGTAGAGGTCCGCCCCCAGGCTGCCCAGCTCCCTGGCGGCGGCGAGGATGCCGGCGTTCCAGTCGAAGTCCCCGCCGGCCAGGGGCTTGCGGGAGACGGGCTCGATGATGCTGATGAGCCCCGCGGACCGGCAGCTGTCCACGAATTCGCGGACCATTTCCACCCTGCCTTCGGCGGGCTCGTCCGGGCGGTACAGCACCAGGAGCTTGAGGGCCTTGACGCCCAGGGCCTTGTATTTGTGCGGGTCCACCAGGCGGTCGATGGTTACCTCGCCCACCAGCTCGCCGTGCGCGGATTCGAAGTGGTCCGCCGAGGCGATCAGACCGCAACTGGGATCCACCACGTTGTCCGCGATGGCCTGGTCCAGGGCGAACTGCCGGTCGATGAGGACGCCGGACGCGTAGGGGGTGAGGATTTTGGCGGCCTGCAGCTTGAAGTCCTGCAGGTCCTGGTCGGTGACGGGCTGGTCGGTGTGTTCGGCGAACATGTTGCGCATGGCTTCGCGCTGGTCGACGGCGAGCATTGCGAAGGCGCCTGACGGGCGCTGGAGGGGTGAGAGGTCTGTGGGGCTCATGGGCTGCTTCTTTCAGCTAGGCGGTGTGGTTGGAAGTAAGGACAGGTGTAATGGTCTGGTGCGGGATGGCGGAGCGGCCGTCCAGCCCTTCGCAGGATGCGGAGGCGGTGCGGCCGGCGAAGGCTGCCGCGTCAGCCAGGGAAAGGCCGGCCGCGACGGCGGCGAGCAGGGCGCCGTGGTAGACGTCGCCGGCGCCCAGTGTGGAGACAATCGTGGCCGGGGTTGCGGGCACATGGAGCGGGTCCGCGTTGCCGTCCCTGACCCAGGCGCCGTCAGAGCCGGCGGTGGCGACGACGGCGGACGCGCCGTCGTCGACCGCTTTGCCCAGGAGCGCCTCGGGGGAGTGGTGCCCGCCGTACTCCGCGTGGAGCCGTTCGATGGTTGGGACGTAGAGGGCCACGCCCTGTGGGCTGAAGGACGCAATGGGGTTGCCGGCATCCACGCTGACGTTCAGGCTGCCGGCCCTGAAGGCCGGAAGGGACGCCACGGCGTTCCAGCCCAGGTGGTCCACGTGGACCCAGGCTGCCGATTCCACCAGTTCATGGAACCGGCTGCCGGCCGGAAAACTGACCGGCGGCACGGGCCGGGTGACAATCGCCCGGCTTTCGGATGCCTTGCTGACCACGATCACGCTGGCACCCGTTTTGACGTTGGGATCGCGGATCACTGCCGAGGTGTCCACGCCTTCGGCCTGCAGGCCGGCGATGATGCGGTCGCCCTCCTCATCGGTGCCGAGGACACCTGCGAAGGCTGTGTTTGCTCCGGCACGGGCGGCCGCCACGGCTGCGGTGGCGGCCGGGCCGCCACCCGCCGTCGCGAAGTCCGAAGCGACGGTGCGGCTGTCCGCGGCGGGGTAATCCTCCACCAAAGCGATGGAGTCAAGCGTGGCGCAGCCTACGAAGAGCAGGGTTCCAGTTGACGGTTGGGGCACGTTCCACCTCGTTGTAGTTCCGGCTGGTACTGAAGAAATATACACATGCTATGTTGGAATAACAACACTTTCTGTATAGTTCTGTTTGGGATGCAACGCCACGGTCCCCCCCAAAACTCAACGTAGAGAAACGGAGCAGCACATGTCATTGCCTTCTGCGGAAACGGTCCGGACCATCCGATACGGCCTCATCGGCGCCGGCCACATGGCCCGCGAACATGTCCGGAACCTGGCCCTGATTCCCGGAAGCCGGATCACCGCCGTATCCGATCCCCAGCCGTCATCCTTGGAGGAGACCGTTGCCGAGATCGGCTACGAGGTGCAGACCTTCCCCTCGCACCAGGAACTGCTCGCTTCCGGCCTGGTGGACGCACTGGTGATCGCCAGCCCCAACGACACCCATCTGGCCATCCTCAAGGACATCTTTGCCAGCGGAACCAACCTGCCCGTGCTCGTGGAAAAGCCGGTGTGCACCACCGCCGCGCAGGCAGATGAACTGGAAGCGCTCGCTGCGGACTACCCGGCACCTGTATGGGTTGCCATGGAATACCGCTACATGCCGCCGGTCCAGGAAGTCATCCAGGCCGCACACAACGGCAAGCTCGGCAACATTTACATGCTCTCCATCGTGGAGCACCGTTTCCCGTTCCTGCACAAGGTGGATGCCTGGAACCGCTTCGCGGAGCGGACCGGCGGAACCCTGGTGGAGAAGTGCTGCCACTTCTTCGACCTGATGCGGCTGATCCTGCAGGATGAACCCGTCCGCGTGTACGCCAGTGGCGGCCACGACGTGAACCACATGGATGAGGTGTACGACGGCCGGGTATCGGACATGATCGACAACGCCTACGTGATTGTGGACTTCAAGGGCGGCCGCCGCGCGATGCTGGAGCTGTCCATGTTCGCCGAGGGCTCCAAGTTCCAGGAGCGGATCTCCATTGTGGGGGATGCCGCGAAGATCGAGACGCTCATCCCCGTGGCGGCCAACCACTGGATCGAAGGTGACGAAGCGGAAGCCACGGTAGAGTTCAGCCCGCGCTCGCCGCTCGGACCGGAAAGGCATGAGGTTCCGGTGGATGAAGCAGTGCTTGCCGCCGGTGCCCACCACGGATCCACCTACTACGAGCACCTGGGCTACCGGAAGGCGATCCTGGGCGAAGGCCCGGTTGAGGTGACGGTGGCAGATGGCCTGCAGTCGGTCCGGATGGGGCTGGCGGCCGAGCGCTCGATCGTGGAAGGACGCCCCGTTGAGCTTACGAATGCCGGTGCCGGGGTACGTCACTAGGTAAGTTGGTGTTGGAAAAGCAACACGCCGCGGGCTGGGGGCCCGCGGCTGGGGCAGGAAGAAGGGGATATGAGCACCGCACGTGAAGAGGCGCCGCTGACGCCCCGCCAGCGCACCATCCTGGAGGAACTTGGCCGGCGCGGCTTTATTTCCACCACGGACCTGGCCGAAACCTTTGCGGTATCGGACATGACCGTGCGCAGGGACACCCGGGTACTGTCCAAACTGGGCCTGGTCAGGGTGGTCCACGGCGGGGTCAGCGCCATCCATGGCCAGGGCCAGAACGCGGACTTCGCCGCCCGCGTGCGGGAGGATTCCGACGCCAAGCTCCGGGTGGCCCGTGCCTGCGTCTCCATGATCGGGGAACGGGACGCCATCATCCTGGACGCCGGCACCACCACGTACCAGATCGCCCAGGAGCTGCCCAGCTCCTTTACGGGCACCATCATCACGCACTCCGCTCCCGCCATCCAGCGCTGCCTGCAGCTGACCGCTGCCCGGACCATCTGCCTGGGCGGTGAACTGCTGCTGGACAGCCAGGCATTCAACGGTCCCATGACTGTCAGCGCCGCGTCCGGCCTCCGCGCCAAGACGGCCTTTATTGGCGTGAGCGGAATCCATGACGAGGCGTTTTACATTGAGCGGGACGTGGAGCGCGCCACTAAGATCGCCCTCATGAACTCTGCGGAACAAGTGGTAGTGGTGGCAACACACCAAAAGATGCTGCGGTATGCGCTGGCCAGGCTGGCCGCCTTCGACGCGGCCGACGTGCTGGTGACGGATGCGCCCCCGCCGCGGGAAATCGAGACGGCGTTGCGTGCCGCGGACGTCAAGCTCGTGGTGGCCGCGTGAGGGCGCCGCTGCAGGTTTCCCTGCCCGACCAGAAACTGCTGGACGCGCTCGCCCCTGCTTCCGGCGTCGATTTTTATGTGTGGGACTTTTCCGGGCCCGCCCCCGCTGAACGGCTGGACATTGTGGTGCCGCCGTACATGCGCGGGCCGGAGGTGCTGGCCGCGCTGGAGTCCGTGGAGATCGGCCTGATCCAGAGCCAGTCGATAGGGTACGACGGCGTGGCGGACGTGCTGCCCGCGGGTTGCGTTTTCGCCAACGCGGCAGGGGTGCATGAAACGTCGACGGCGGAGCTTGCCCTGGGCATGATGATCGCCAGCCAGCGCGGCATGGACGAGTTCGTGCGCAACCAGGCCAGCGGCACGTGGGACAACAGCCAGCGGCCCAGCCTTGCGGACAGGCGCGTGCTGCTGGTGGGTTACGGGGGAGTGGGCAAGGCGATCGAGGCCCGGCTTTTGCCCTTCGAAACGCAGGTGACCCGGATGGCGAGCCGTGAACGCGAGGATTCCAGGGGGAAGATCTTCGGGATCGATTCGCTGTATGAGCAGCTGCCGCTGCACGACATCGCGGTGGTCAGCGTGCCCCTCAGCACGCAGACCCGGCAGCTGGTGGACGCGAAGTTCCTGGCCGCGATGCCGGACGGGGCGCTGCTGGTCAACGTTGCCCGCGGGGCAGTGGTGGACACGGATGCGCTGCTGGCCGAGACGTCCTCGGGCCGGTTGCGTGCCGCTGTTGATGTCACGGACCCGGAACCGCTGCCGGCGGACCATCCCCTGTGGACCACGCCGGGCGTGCTGATCACTCCGCACGTGGGCGGGGCGAGTTCGGCGATGTTCCCGCGGATGGTACGGCTGGTCCAGCAGCAGATTGGCTTGATGCTGGAGGGCAAGGAGCCGGTGAACGTGGTGTTGGGCGGCGCTGCCGGATAGGGTCATTCGCCCGAATCTGGGTGTTATCCACATAGCGGTTTCCGCGGGCTCTCATTGTCAGGGGTCGCTGGAAGACTGTGGTTATGGATGCACCTGCGGGGAACCCGGTTATGAAGTCGATGCCGCACGGCGCCGTTGCTTTCGCCGGCGTTGTTCCGAGTGCCGGTGTTTCGTCCGCCGCGGTCCCGAGTGCCGCAATTGGGGCCCAAGCGCCGTCCGATCCCACGGTTGAGGGTCTGATCGCAGGGGTTCGGGGTCTGCGGGTGTCCTCTGGCGGCGCCGGGCTGATTGACCAGTTGCGGGGCCTGGAGGAGCTGAAGGCGGCCATTGGGGCTGCGCAGGCAAGGGTTGCTGTGGCGTTTGATCTTGCCCAGCGCCGCGAGCAGGCCGAAGCCGGGATTCCTGTGGCCGACCAGGGGCAGGGCGTGGCGGCGCAGGTTGCGCTGGCCCGGGGTGAGTCGCCGTCCCGGGGCGGGCGGCTGCTCGGGCTGGCCAAGGCGCTGGTGACGGAGATGCCACGTACCCTGGCTGCGCTGGATGCCGGCCGGCTGAATGAATGGCGGGCCACCCTGGTGGTCAGGGAAACGGCGTGCCTGAACGCCGCGGACCGGTGCGCCGTTGATGAGGAGCTCGCCGCTGACACAGGTACTTTCACGGGGGCCGGGGACCGGGCGGTAGTGGCTGCGGCGCGGGCGGCGGCGTACCGTCGGGATCCGCGTTCGGTGACGCAGCGGGCGTCCCATGCTGCCGGGGAGCGGTGTGTGAGCCTGCGTCCGGCACCCGACACCATGGCGCGTCTGACAGCGCTGCTGCCCGTCGCAGAGGGCGTGGCGGCTTTTGCTGCGCTGAGCGCGCACGCCGATACTTTGCGGGCGGGCGGTGATGACCGTTCCCGGGGGCAGATCATGGCCGACACCCTGGTGGAGCGGACCACGGGCACCCCGGGCGGCGTCAGTGGTGTGGAGATCCAGGTGGTCATGACCGACCGGACTCTGTTGCAGGGTGATTCTGAACCGGCACGCCTTGCCGGATACGGGATTGTCCCGGGTGGTTGGGCACGCGAGTTGATTGCCAAGGGTGGCATGGGCGGCAAAGCCAGGAATCCGGGATCAGCTGCCAGCGGCAGGGAGCCCGCGCGGGAGCCCGCGGCAGTTGGCGCGGAAGACCCGGGCAGTAAGACACCCGCACCCAGCGCCCAGGAGCCTGGGGCAGGCGAGCAGGATTTCAGGGTTTGGCTCCGGCGGCTGTACACGGCCCCCGGGGCGGGGGACCTGGTGGGGATGGATTCGCGGGCGCGGTTGTTCCCGTCAGGGTTGCGCCGCTTTATCCAGGCCCGTGATGACACCTGCCGCACACCCTATTGTGATGCGCCCATCCGGCATCACGACCACGTGGTGGCCTGGCATGCCGGCGGGACCACCAGCCTCGGCAACGCGGCAGGGCTGTGCGAGGCCTGCAACCACACGAAGGAAAACCGCGGCTGGAAAACCATCCCGCGGCCGGGGCCGAGGCACACCATCGAATACCGGACCCCCACCGGCCGCACCTATCACTCAACAGCACCCCCACCACCCGGAAGCCCGGTAGCTGGTCTTTTGATGCGTGCCACGAAGCTGGTTCGGACCTAACCGCCCGGGTGCGCGCCGCGCAGTTTTTGGCGGCTGGCCTTACGGATGGCCTTGCTGACGCGATCGAGCCGGGGTGAGTCCAGGGTCCAGGTCTGCCAGTAAAGGGCCACGTCATGGTGCTCACGCTCCTTCAACACCACCAGGGAGCCGTCGGCGAGGTCCGTTCCCAGCTGCAACTCGGGAATCATGCCCCATCCAAGGCCTGCCCTCAAACCTGCAAGGAATCCCTCGGAGGAAGGGATGAAATGTGTTGGTGGCGCCTGCTGTACACCACGGGCCTTGAGCTGCAGCTGCTGCAGGTTGTCCTTGGCATTGAACTGGAGCATCGGCATGCGCTGCCAGTCCACCCCGCTGCCGGCTTTGAAGCGCTTGCGCAGCCCCGGGGTGGAAACCGGGAGGTAGCGCATATGGCCAAGCCGTTCCGCCCGGCACCCGTTGACCGGCGTGGGGTCGGAGGTGATCGCTCCGAGAACGTCTCCGCGGCGCAGGAGTTGGCTGCTGTGGTCCTGGTCCTCCACACGCAGGTCCAGGGTGGTCTCGGCCCACGTGCCGGCCTCGTGAAGCACGTCCACAAACCATGTGGCCAGGGAGTCAGCGTTGACGGCAAGGGGGGTCACGGTCCGGGAAGAGGCGCCGTTACCCAGTGACTCCCAGGTTTCGGCCTCAAGGACCTGCACCTGGCGGGACATGCGCAGCAGGACCGATCCGGCTTCCGTGGGGGTGCACGGCACGCTACGGCGGACAACCACCTGCCCTACCGATTTTTCCAGTGCCCTGATGCGCTGGCTGACCGCGGAGGGACTGATGCCCAGGAGATCGGCCGCGGCCTCGAAAGTGCCCTCGTCCACAATCGCTGCCAGGGCCCGGAGATGGTCAAAGTTCATGAAGAAATTCTAATGGATGCGCAGAATATATCGTTTGTCTTCATCAATGTCGGCGGGCTACGGTCTACGCATGTGGAGCATTTGGAGTACCGGGCTGATGACAGGCCTCGCATTGATCATCGCCATCGGCGCCCAGAATGCGTTTGTGCTGCGGCAGGGAATCCGCCGTGAACACGTGGGTGTGGTGGTGGCGCTGTGCATGCTCAGCGATGCGTTGCTGATCCTCGGCGGCACGGTTGGGATCGGTGCCTTGGTGTCCAGGTTCCCGTTGGCACTGGACGTGCTGAGGTGGGGCGGTGCTGCCTACCTGGCATGGTGGGCACTGAGGTCCTTCAGGTCCGCGCTCAAGCCTTCAACCCTGACGGCTGAGGCGCCACGGTCCAAGGGATCGGTCATCGCCACCACCTTGGCGCTGACCTACCTGAATCCCCATGTGTACCTGGATACCGTGGTGCTGCTGGGCGGACTGGCCAACCAGCACGGTCCTGACGCGCGGTGGGTCTTCGCGGCCGGGGCAGTGGTGGGAAGCGGCCTCTGGTTCTCGGCCCTGGGATATGGAGCCCGAAAGCTCTCCGGGGTGCTCAGCAGCCCGCGGACGTGGCGGATTGTGGACCTGGCCATCGGCGTGGTGATGCTGGCGCTGGCCATCAAGCTCGTGCTGGGCTGACATCAGCCGGCGGGGTAGCGCTACCTCCTGAATTCGATGCGGACGGAGTTGTCGTCCGGGAGGACGATGACCGTTCCGTCCCGGGGCGTCCAGCCGTCGTGCAGGAAGAAGAAGCGCCCGCCGCTGAGCACCAGCAGGCGGAGGCCGTCGTACCGGTAGAGCGCCGCGTCCCCGGTTCCCACCTGGACCTCCGTGACCGCGGCCGAGCCGATACCAAGCGGCGTAGGCGAATAGACCTCCGCCCGGGGCATGTACTGGACGCCCTGTTCGAAGTTCAACGCCAGCCGCCGGCCCACCGCCTGGGCGTAGTCGGCCGTGCCCCAGAAGAGCAGCAGCGTCACGATGCTGAGGATCAGCGTGGTTTCCACCGCCCGTTGCTCGGAGCTGAGGGCTGGCAACTTGCGGTCCCGGCCGAGCCGCCGCAGGCGCATGCACCAGGTGGCCACCAGGACACCCAAGGCCATTAGATACGGAGTGAACAGCGCTGTCCGGGCGGGTTCCACCACCGCCAGGACCAGGCTGACGCCCACAAGAACGCCGCTGAGCAGGGCGGCGATGCCGGCGGCCCTGACGATGAGGACCCGGCTGCGGTCCTCTTCGATGCGGCGGCGCAGCCAGCGGTCCAGGGCGAGCCAGACGACGCTGGCCGCCAGGATGCAGACGAGGGGCAGGAACAGCGCGTTGATGCTGATCAGGATGTAGTCCTGCACTGCGTACCCAAACAGGCTGACGTTCAGGCCCATCTGTGCCGCCTGCGCCTCCGCGCGGGCCCAGCCGAAGTAGAACAGCAGGGCCGTGGCTACCGTGAGCGGCGGGCCGATGGCCGAAATGACACCCAGGGCACGTGACCAGGAGGAACGCTCGTCCCCACCGGCCTCCGTCATGGCGCGGTGCCTGGCACCTGCGGGCATGTGCTCTGGTCCGGTGCGTACTCAAAGGAAGCGGATCCGCGCACAGGCCAGTCGGCGTCGGCAATGCTGACCTCGGCCGTGGTTGGCTGCCCCGCTTCCAGGGGCGGCGCCAGGAAGTAGAACTCAAGCGGATGGTTAGTGTCGATGAAGCTCTGGCGCTGCAGGACCGGTGCTGCCGTGGCACCAACGTAAACCGAGCGGACGGTCCCGGCGGGCAGGCCGGTGATGTTTCCGGACAGGACAATTGCCTGCCCGGGGCAGACCAGGAAGGGCGGCGAATTGCCTTCGCTGTCCTCCAGGCCCGTCAGCTCCGGCAGGCACGCGGTTCCGGGACGAGGGGCGAGTTTCACGGAAACACCCGGCTTTTGCTGCCGGACGGCGGCTATGGGGCGGAGGACCTCGAGGGCGGTGGCGGACCAGCAATCGCCCTCGAATGGCGGCGGCATCGTGTCCAGTGCAGAGGCCCCCGCATCCCAGGCAGCCTGGTCTCCGGCCAAACCGAGGCACAACGCTTTCGCAGCTTCTTCCACCGTATTGAAGGGTTCGGAGTTACCGGGGAGAACCCCGCAGTCCATTCCCCTCAGGTTCCTGTACCAAATCGGGTCGCCCCTGCCCACCGGGCCGATGGGCAGCCAGTCGAGCACCACGGTCTCCGGTACGGGCGGCAGGTTCGGGGCGGGTGGTCCCGGTGG
>NZ_JAJOMC010000077.1 GCF_021129155.1 Arthrobacter sp. AK04 | reverse complement strand
TGGCAAAAGGCGCACTCGAAGCCCGGGCCGCGGCAGAGCAGGATGACAATCCCGCGGCTGCTGCGGCAGCCCCGGCCCGCCCCCGGGCCCCCCCCGGGGGGGGGGGCCCCCTTCGCAGGGGTGTTAACCCCTTCAGGATGCGTTGTCAGCGGGAACCGTAGTTCGGCGCCTCGACGGTCATCTGGATATCGTGCGGGTGCGATTCCTTCAGGCCGGCCGGGGTAATCCGGACGAACTTGCCGCGCGCCTTCAGCTCGGCCACGGTGGGCGCTCCGGTGTAGAACATGGTCTGGCGCAGGCCGCCCACCAGCTGGTAGGCCACGGAGGACAGCGGACCGCGGTAGGCCACCCGACCCTCGATGCCTTCGGGGATGAGCTTGTCATCGCCGGAGACGTCGGCCTGGAAGTAGCGGTCCTTCGAGTAGGACGTGTTCTTGCCGCGGGACTGCATGGCCCCCAGGGAGCCCATGCCGCGGTAGGACTTGAACTGCTTGCCGTTGACGAAAATCAGCTCACCCGGCGATTCGTCGCAGCCCGCCAGCAGGGAGCCGAGCATCACGGTGTCGGCACCCGCCACGAGCGCCTTGCCGATGTCGCCGGAGTACTGGAGGCCGCCGTCGGCAATCAGGGGAACACCGGCGGGGATGGCTGCCTTGGCGGATTCGTAGATGGCGGTGATCTGCGGGACGCCCACGCCGGCCACCACACGGGTGGTGCAGATGGAGCCCGGCCCCACGCCCACCTTGATGCCGTCGGCGCCGGCGTCAATCAGGGCCTGGGCGCCTTCGCGGGTGGCGGCCTGGCCGCCGATGACGTCCACGTGTGCGGCCACGGGATCGGATTTGAGGCGGCGGATCATGTCCAGCACGCCCTGCGAATGGCCGTTGGCGGTGTCCACGAACAGGGCGTCGACGCCGGCGTCCACCAGTGCCATGGCGCGGTCCCAGCCGTCCCCGAAGAAGCCGATGGCGGCGCCCACGCGGAGGCGGCCTTCGTCGTCCTTGGTGGCCAGCGGGTACTGCTCAGCCTTGGTGAAGTCCTTGGTGGTGATCAGGCCCTTGAGCCGGCCCTGCTCGTCCACCAGGGGAAGCTTCTCGATCTTGTTGGTGGCCAGCTTGTGCGAGGCCTCCTCACGGCTGATCCCCACATGGCCTGTGACCAGGGGCATCTTGGTCATCACGTCGCTGACCAGCCGCAGCGGGAAGTCCGACTCGGGGACGAAGCGGGTGTCGCGGTTCGTGACGATGCCGAGCAGGCGCATGTCCTCGTCCACCACGGGCAGGCCGGAGACACGGTACTGCGAGCAGATCTCATCCAGCTCAGCAAGCGTGGCCTGCGGGCCGATGGTCAGCGGGTTGGTGATCATTCCCGACTCGCTGCGCTTTACCCGGTCCACCTGGTCCGCCTGGTCCTGGATGGACAGGTTGCGGTGGATCACGCCCAGGCCACCCTGGCGTGCCATGGCGATGGCCATCCGCGACTCGGTAACAGTGTCCATGGCCGCGGACAGCAGCGGCGTGTGAACCGAAATACGCTTGGAAATCCGGGAAGACGTGTCAGCCTCGGACGGGATGACCTCGGTGTGTCCAGGCAGGAGCAGGACGTCGTCGTAGGTCAGGCCGATGAAGCCAAAGGGGTTGTGTTCGGGCTCGGTCATGAGTGCGCCTCTTACCTTGGTTGCTGGACGGGTAGGGGTTGCAGCCGATGACCAGCCCGTCATTACGGGACTGGCCTGTGCAGGAAATGTTCCAGGACCGCCGCGGCAGGCGGGGACCCGGAGGCCGGAAAGTATTGAGTAAATATTAGAACCTCAGCGCCGATCCCCCTATTCCACGCGTGCAATGTGAGCAACCGCACGCCCACAGGGCGGTGAGTGCCCCGGAGCTGTCAGCTCCAGCCCGTGGCGGCCAGCAGCCGCTGCTCGAACATGGGGATCATGCTTTCCACGTAGGTCCGTGTGAGGTGGTTGTCGTCCTTGTAGACGTACACATTGCCCACCACACCGGGACATATGCCCCGCGCGCAGATGAAGTCGCTGAGGTCCATCAGGTGCAGGCCGTCCAGCTTGCCCCGGTAGCTTTCCAGCGGGGACGGTTCCACCAGGGACTCCGCGAGGGACACGCTGCACTCAGGAGCGTCCGGGCCGTTGCGCTGGATGCATTCAGGCATGTTGAACGTAAAGCGGGGGTTGTCCCGGATGCCGATGATCTCGATCCCGGCGTCCGCAAACGGCCGGACCCCTTCCAGGTACGCCGGGACCTCGGTTTCGAACGGGGCTTCCTCATGGGTCAGTGACGCCACCGTGAACACCGCGTCGGGCTGATGCTCCAGGACGTAGGCGGCGCTGGCCTGGTTGTAGGCGTTGCATTCCGCGTTCCGTTCGGCCGACTCGGCCCCGAAGCGGCACGCCGGCATCAGCAGCGTCACCAGTTCCCAGCCCCGCGCGGCGGCAATCGGCGCCAGCGCACCCAGGTACTGCTGGGAGTGGGAGTCCCCCAGGACCACAATGCGCTTGGTCACCTCACCCTCCGGAACCTCCTGCCGGCATCCTTCGAGGATGGGGTTGCTGGTGGCGTTGGCGCCGGTGCAGGGCGCGTGGATTCCGGCCCAGTCGTTGTCCAGTGCCGAGGGGCCGGGGATGATCCTGGCATCCGGGGCCGGCACCGGGGCGTTCTCCGGGCTGAGCGCAGCGGCCCCCGGCGTGAGCTCCCGCGGCTGTGCCGCCGTCGCGCTTTCCTCTGCGGTGAGCGTGGTCTGCCAGATGGCCACGGGCCCGGCAAGGAGCGCGCCGCAGGCGGCAATAACGACGGCGGTGCGCCAGGCCCGCCGCTGCGGCCAGTGCCAGTCACGCAGGGGCTTTTCAACGAAGCGCGTGGTGAGGACGGCAAGCACGATGGAGGCGCCGACGATCCCCAGGCCCTGGGCCAGGTTGGGTGCCTCTACGCCGGTGGCCGCCAGGGCGAATACCAGGACCGGCCAGTGCCAGAGGTACAGGGCATAGGAATTGTCTCCGAGCGCCACCAGGGGCTTGCTGCTGAGGAGCCTGTCCACGCCGAAGCGGCTGCCGGATTGCCCCGCGGCGATGATGGCGGCGGCCGCCAGCGTGGGCCACAGCGCCACGAAGCCGGGGAAGGAACGGTCCACGGTGAGGAGCAGGCCGCAGGAGACCATCGCTGCCAGGCCTGCCCAGCCCAGCACCACCCGGAGTGCCCGGCCCGGCTTGAGGTAGGGCAGGACCAGCGCCAGGAGCGAGCCCAGCGCGAACTCCCAGAGCCGGGTCCTGGTGTCGAAGTACGCGTACGCCTGGTTGCCGGCGGTCTGCTCCACGGAATAGGCGAGGGAAACGGCGAAGACCGTGCCGAAGACAAGTGCCAGCAGCCCGCGGTAGCTGACCCCGTTGAGCGCGGGGATCCGGTGCAGCAGCGCCAGCAATGCGGCGGTGCCTGCGAAGATGAGGGGCCACAGGATGAACACCTGTCCCTGGATGGACAGCGACCAGAAGTGCTGGAGCGGGCTGGCTCCGGCGTGGTCCTGGGCGTAGTAGTCAACGGCTGTGTCGGCGAGCAGCCAGTTCTGGCTGTACAGCAGTGACGCCCAGGCCTGGTCCAGCACCTGCGGCCAGCGGCTTTGCGGCAGGATCAGCCACGTCCCGGCGAGGACCCCAAGGATGACCACGACGGCGGCGGGCAGCAGCCGCTTGAACAGGTGCAGCCAATGCGCCAGCAGGCCGAAGGGCCGCCCTGCCTCGGCTTTCCGGACGAAGGAAAGGGTCAGCAGGAACGCTGAGATCAGCAGGAAGATGTCCACTCCCCCCGACACCCGGCCCAGCCACACGTGGTACGCCACAACCATGAGCACGGCGAGCGCGCGGAGCCCCTGGACCTCCGGCCGGAAGGTCGGTTTCCGGCTTTTGGCGGCTGCTTCGGGCACCGGGCGGGAGGCAGCCGCGGTTCTCGCTATCGACACAAAAAGACCTTCCAGCGGCGGGCAAAACATCAATTCTACCGAGGCACGGGGGATTTTCCGGGAAAGGTAACGGGCATCACGGCGCTGTAGGGGCGGCGAAACGGGCGCCGAAAGAGGCGCCGCACGGACGGGAAGGCGGCTTGGCTCAGGCGGCGGCCACGGCAGGCCCGGGTGCTGCCGGGGCCGGAATTTTAGCCGCCAGGTAACGCGCGTCGCGGCCGAGGCCTGGAAGGGTGTCCGATACCTCCGCGTACAGGAAACGCTGCCCCAGGAAGAACAGACCTGCCGAATCCAGCGCCACACCGCGCCACTGCCGGGGCATCGCGCCGCCGTCGAGCAGGGCCGGGTCGATCCAGCCGAAGTCCTCCCGGAATCCGGTGCACCAGACCACGTTGGAGACCTCGAGGCGGGTCCCGTCCGCCAGCAGAGGCATCCCGCCGGCCACCCCTGCGACCCTCGGCACGACGTGAACGCCGGCGGCCACGAGGTCCTTCGTCTTCGTCCTGATCAGAGGTTCGGCGTGCGCCTTCATCGCCGGCGCCACCTTGCGGCCGATCGGTGAACCAAGCGAGAGTACGTGCAGGCCGAGGAAGCGCACCACCGGGAACGCGTAGCGGGCAGCTGCTTTGCCGTGCTTCACCGGGATCTCGCCTGTGGGCTTGCCGGCCACCAGCGCCGGCCGGGTCCTGGAAACTTCGAGGCCGATCTCCGCCCCCGAGTTCCCCAGCCCCACAACCAGGACCGGACCTTCCTGGAGCTGCTGCGGGTTCCGGTACTGGCTGGAATGCAATTGCTGTACTGACGGGGCCAGCTCAGCCGCAAAGCCTGGCACCTCGGGCGTCTGGGTGGAGCCTGTCGCCACCACAACGTTGCGCGCTTCCCACCGGTGGCCGTTGGCGGTGGCCACGTAGTGGCCTGCTTCCCGCCAGAGGCGCTCCACGCGGATGCCGTGACTCACGGGCAATTCAAATTCAGCGGCATACCATTCGAGGTAATCCGCCACTTCATCCTTGGTGGGGAAGGATAGGCGGTCCCCCGGGAAGGGTGCGCCCGGCAGACCGTCGTACTTGGCGGGAGTGAACACCCGGAGCGATTCCCACCGCCGCCGCCAGGAATCACCTGTCCTTTCGCATGCGTCCAGAATCAGGAACTGCCGTTTCTGGCCTTTCATGAAATAGCCCAGGGCCAGCCCGGCCTGCCCGCCGCCGATGATGATGGTGTCCAGCGTGCCGGCCGCATTGTCGTTGCTCATGACCGTGCTCCTTCGATAGCAAGTGGATTCGGGCTGAACCCTCCCGCGGGGCTGCCGGCTGTCGCATCTCCTGCGGTGGTCGTGGCCTCTGCGGTGCTGGCTGCTGTTGCGTGTTCAGTTCCCCTGTAGCGCAGCCACCATGCCAGCATCAGGGCGGACGCCAGGACGTAGGCCAGGTGGAGGACCCAAATGGGACCTGCAGGAAGGTTGAAAACGTAGATTGAGTGAACCGCGTTGGCCACGTTGCTCAGCAGCAGGTTGCCCAGGCTGTACGACGCCAGGTCCTTGGTGCGTGCAGCCTTCAGGAGCATCGGGAGCATACCGACGGCGAAGAGCACTGTCGACACGGTTCCGGCGAGCACTGGAAGGTTCATGTTTTGAGGCTACGGGCGCGGCCCTCCCTTCGCGTCGGCCGAATCATGTAACCGCTCCGGACGGGTCGTGGGTATTTATCTGCAGGCGGTCTATCCGGCGAGCCCGTGCTCATAGGCGTAGCTGGTGGCGGCCGCCCTGGAGGACAGGCCGAGCTTAAGGAAGATATTGCTGATGTGGCGTGCCACGGTCTTTTCACTAAGGTAGAGCTCCGCCGCGATGGCGCGGTTCCCTCTTCCTGAAGCCACCAGCCGGAGCACTTCAGTTTCCCTGGGGGTCAATGGTCCCGCAGCGCCTGCCGCTTCGCCGGCGTCGGCCCGCATCAAGGACGCTGCCCAGGCTGCGGCGGGCGCTGCCCCCAGGTCCAGGAATTCCGCATGTGCAGCTTCGAAGTCCATCAGCGCCGAAGGCTCGTCCCCGAGGTCGCGGCATGTACGCCCGATCAGCGCCCGGCAGCGGGCTGCCTCGTACGGAACGCCCAGCTTCTGCCAGATCCTCCACGCCTGCCGCAGGGATTGCGAGGCGCCGACGGCATCACCTTCGGCGATCCGGACAGCGCCGTCAGCCTGGCCGGCCAGGGCTTGGAGCATGGCTTTGGGCTGCTCCCTGGCAATGATTCCCAGCTCGTCGGCAGCCTGCCGCGCGGCCTTGGGATCGCCTGCGGCCAGTTCGATGTCCACCAGCGCCGGCAGCAGGTGGCAGCGGGTGGCAGCATCGGCAATCCCGGCCGCCCGGCGGATCATTGACTGTGCCTGCCGCGCCTGTCCGCGGGCCAGCAAGAGGAGTGCAAGGCCAGGCTGCGGCTCCCACCCACTTCGTGCGGCCTGCCGGTAGCATTCCTCCGCGGTGTCCAGCTTCCCGGCGAGGCGCTCCACTTCGCCCTGCTGGTAGAAACCGCCATAAAGCGCTTGGGGATCACCCCTGGCGGCAAGGCCTTGGGCCACGGCAGCGGCCTTGCGCGCTTCGGCCCATGCGCCGTGCAGCCGGAAGAGCTCGGCACGGTGGGACTGGCACTGACCGCTGAAGGCCACCATGTCGGGCCGGGCACGGCACCAGCGGTCCAGCGCCACTGTCCACTGCAGCGCCCTTTCCAGGTCAAACACCAAGTGGCAGTTGCCAATAACCGCACAATAGATGATTCCCGAAGGGACCGGTGACAGCTCCCCCGCCGTTACCGCCACCATGACTTCATCGAACTTTCCCAGGCCCTCATCCATGCGCCCCAGCATCAGCGTTGCTTGTCCGGTTCCCAGAAGGGCAAGCGCCATCAGGTCCCTGTCCTGGAACGTCCGCGCAAAAGAGCCCGCTTCAGTGAAAAGCTGCAGGGCGCCTGCGGCGTCCCCGCCGTAAAGTTTGCCCAGCGCGACGGGGAACAGCAGCAAGCCCGCCACCGGACCCGGTTCATCAAGCTCATCCACCAACGCTTTACCCCGCGCAAACCAGCCTGAGCTCCGGGCAGTTTCGCCAAGGTTCAGCAGGTGCATGCCCAGCCACACCGCGCACCGCATCGCGCCGGTAACGTCGCCGACAATCAGGTATTCCTCGTGCGCGCGGGTGAGGGTGTCCAGGCCTGTTGTGGTGTCGCCGGTCAGGATTTCGGCCGTTGCCAGACGCTCAAGGTCGGCTGCGGGTAGTCCGCCGCGCCTGTCCGCGTCCGCGTAGCTCCTGGAAGCGTCAGTCCAGCGATGTTCCCGGAACGCTGACCGCCCTTCGTCAATGCCCGTTTCAGTTGACACTCCGGCCTCCTCGGACACCACCCGTCCGGCCGCCCCGATGGGGCTGTGCACTGGACGCTGAGGTACTTAAGCGTCACGGTACGCCCGCCCTCGAACCGGCACAACCTACGGACGAAGCAGCGCGCGGAGGGTCTGGATGGTGTCCGCTTCCCCAGCGGGCTTGTCATCGCGGTAGCGCCTGACCCGGGCGAAGCGGAGCGCAATGCCGCCGGGATACCGCGGGGACCGCTGCACGCCGTCAATCGCGATCTCGACGACGGTCACGGGCTCCACCCAGACGGTGCCCGCCGTGCGCCGCACCTCGAGCTCCTGGAAACGTTCGGTCTGCCACTGCAGCAGCGCGTCGGTGAGGCCCTTGAAGGTTTTGCCCACCATGACGTAGCCGCCGGGTTCACCGAACTCCCCCTGCGGGTCCAATGCGCCAAGATGCAGGTTGGAGAGCAGCCCGGTGCGCCGTCCCGACCCCCATTCGCAGGCGAGGACCACCAGGTCATAGGTAAGCACGGGCTTCACCTTGATCCAGTTGGAGCCGCGGCGGCCGGCGGCGTAGGCAGATCCCACCGCCTTCACCACCACGCCCTCGTGGCCCGCGGCGAGCGCATCGCGGGAGACCCTTTCGGCAACGCTTGGGTCTGCCGTGACCTGGCCGGGAATCCGGTGGTCCGGGGCGATGCCCTCAAGCACCCCGATGCGCGTGGACAGAGGTTCGTCCAGGAGGTCGCGCCCGTCGATGTGCAGCACGTCGAAGAACCAGGGATGCAGCAGGGTGGTGCGCGCCGCGTCCGCGCCGAACCGGGACATGGTCTCCTGGAACGGCCGGGGGCCGCCGTCCTCATCGAGGGCCAGGGTCTCGCCGTCAAGGATCACATCCCGCACCGGCAGTGCGCGCACCACCTGCACCACCTCGGGCAGGCGGTGGGTCACCTCGGCCAGGGTGCGTGTGTAGATGCGCACGTCGTCGCCGGCGCGGTGCACCTGGATGCGGGCGCCGTCGAGCTTGTATTCC
The DNA here is from genome assembly GCF_021129155.1 of Arthrobacter sp. AK04. Taxonomy (GTDB): domain Bacteria; phylum Actinomycetota; class Actinomycetes; order Actinomycetales; family Micrococcaceae; genus Arthrobacter; species Arthrobacter quantipunctorum. Next base: position 9,321 of record NZ_JAJOMC010000077.1, on the reverse strand, counting down.
ACGGACGCCTCACCGGTAACCTCCAGGGCGGCGCCGGCGCTGGCCGCCGTGGAGGCGAGCATCGGCTGCACGGGGCGGCCGACGACGAGGCCGACGGCGTCCAGCTGCGCCGCAGTGCCCGTGATGGCCAGCAGGGCGGTTTCGCCGAGGTCGCCGGAGAGCATGGCCGCGCGGCGTACGGCGGCGACGGGCCGGTCCGAGGCACGGGCAACGGCGTCCGTCAGCACCCCCTCAAGCGCACCGGTGCGCAGCTCCCCCAGCAGCACGCCGGAGATGAAGGCCTGCTCCCTTTCCGTAGCTGCCGCCGTGAGCGTCCGGAGCGTCGCCGCACGCTCCGCCGCAGACCCGGCCCCCGCGGTGGCGAGCAGCCGGTCCAAAGAGGCGTCGAGGTCCGCGAGGGTGAGGCTGGGTTCCTGGGCAGGCTCACCCATGGCTGCAGACATGCCGCGCCAGCCCACCCCCACGCGGCCCTGGCGCGGCCTGGCGGTCAGCAAGCCCACCGCCGTCGCGATTTCCGCTGGCTCCAGCCGCCGCAGCAGGTCCGCCAACGCGTCCACCTTCGCGAGCCGGGAGCGCGTGGCTGCAACCGTATCCGTAGTTTTCACGAGCTCGTCGAGCAGCATGGCATCAGTCTGCCACGCCCGCCCCGTCCACTATGGACAGCTCCGGACGGCAGTTCCAGACTGGACGCATGGGAATCATCGTCGCGAACCTGTTCATCACCCTCGACGGCGTGTACCAGGCGCCCGGCGGCCGCGAAGAGGACACCGAGGGCGGCTTTGCCTTCGGGGGCTGGCAGGCTCCAGTGTCCGACGACGAGGCTGAAGCGGCCATCGAGGCCGGCATCAGCAGCATGGACGCCCTGCTTCTGGGCCGCAGGACCTACGACATCTTCGCGGCCTACTGGCCCCACCAGTCCGGCGACATTGGCGCCGCGCTCAACCGGGTGCCAAAGTTCGTAGTCTCCAGCACCCTGTCCGATCCCAGTTGGGCGGGAACGACAGTCCTGCCCAATGCCACGGCCGCGGGCATGCTCCGTGAAGAGTACGGGCAGGTCCACATGTTCGGCAGCGGCGTCCTGATCCGTTCACTGCTTGCGGCAGAGGTGCTTGACCGCCTCCACCTCTGGCTCTATCCCGTTACTTTGGGCCAGGGCAAGCGCCTGTTCGACGCCGGGACCGTTCCCGCCACCTACCGCCTCGCGGAGCCGGCGCGCACCTTCCCGAAGGGGGCGGTGTCGCTGGCCTACGAGCGTGCGGGCGCTGTGGAGATGCAGGACATGCCGGCCACGCAGGGCACGTAATGGCCAAGGTCATCGCAGCAATCACAACGTCGCTTGACGGGTACATCACCGGCCCCGGCGACGGCCCCGGGTACGGCCTGGGCCGGGGTGGAGAACGGCTGCACTACTGGGTGATGGGCGGCCCGTGGACCTACGACGGCGGCCACGACTTTGCGATGCACGGCCCGGACAAGGAATTCTACGAGGAACTCGTTGCGGGGCTGGGTGCGGGGATCGTAGGGCGCGGGATGTATGACGCGGCGGGAGCGTGGGGAGGGGCCAACCCGTTCCCTGGGCCGCTGATCGTGCTCACCCACCGTGTAGAGGACCAGCCCGAGGCTGCGTCCGGGTTCACGTTCGTGTCCGGGCTCGAGGAAGCCCTGGCACAGGCCACCAAAGCGGCCGGCGGCCTGGACGTGTCGATCGGCGGCGGCGCGGACGTCATCCGGCAGGCACTGGCCGCCGGGCTGGTGGACGAACTGGCACTGTCAACGGCACCGGTGGTCCTGGGCGCCGGCAAGCGCCTGTTCGACGGCTTCGAGCATGACATAGACCTCGAGATACTGAAGGCCGTCAGTTCACCGTTCGCCACCCACGTCCGTTACGCCGTGAAGAAGTAGCCGACTACTCCTGCGCGTTTCCCGCACACAAAAAACCGGCCCAGCGGATGCTGGACCGGTTTCTTGTTTGCACAGCCTGCGGGTGGGCCCACGCCGGCGAGGGACCCAAGTCGAGCGAAGCGAGACTTGGGAGCCTGTGGGTGGGCCCACGCCGGCGAGGGACCCAAGTCGAGCGAAGCGAGACTTGGGAGCCGGTGGGGACTAGTGGCTGTGGCCTGCGTGCTCGTCTTCTTCTGCAGGCTTCTCCACCACGAGGGTTTCGGTGGTGAGAACCAGGGCAGCGATGGAGGCCGCGTTGCGGAGGGCCGCACGGGTGACCTTGACGGGGTCGATCACGCCGGCAGCGATCAGGTCCTCGTACTCGCCCGACTTGGCGTTGAAGCCGTTGTTGGTTTCCAGGTCGGCAACCTTGGACGTCACAACGTAGCCGTCGAAGCCCGCGTTCTGGGCGATCCAGCGCAGCGGCTGGACCAGGGCGCGGCGGACGATGCCCACAGCAGCGGCGGCGTCGCCTTCGAGTGCCTTGACGGCGGGGTCCTCATCCAGTGCCTTCAGGGCGTGGATCAGTGCCGAACCGCCACCGGCAACGATGCCTTCTTCAAGGGCAGCGCGGGTGGAGGACACAGCGTCCTCGATGCGGTGCTTCTTTTCCTTGAGCTCAACCTCGGTGGCAGCGCCAACCTTGATGACACCGATGCCGCCGGCCAGCTTGGCCAGGCGCTCCTGGAGCTTTTCACGGTCCCAGTCGGAATCGGTGCGGGTCAGCTCGGCGCGGAGCTGGGCTACGCGTGCTGCCACGTCTTCGGCCGTACCTGCGCCGTCAACGATGGTGGTGTTGTCCTTGGTGACCGTGATGCGGCGGGCGGTACCCAGCACCTCCAGGCCCACGGAGTCCAGGCTCAGGCCCAGTTCCGGGGAAACAACCTGTGCACCGGTGAGGGTGGCGATGTCCTGCAGCATGGCCTTGCGGCGGTCGCCGAAGCCCGGAGCCTTGACGGCGACAACGTTCAGGGTGCCGCGGATGCGGTTGACGATCAGCGTGGACAGGGCCTCGCCGTCAACGTCTTCGGCGATGATGAAGAGCGGCTTGGAGCTCTGCAGCGCCTTCTCCAGCAGCGGCAGGAATTCCTGGATGCTGGAGATCTTGCCCTGGTTGATCAGGATGAGGGCGTCCTCGAGGACTGCTTCCTGGCGTTCCGCGTCGGTGACGAAGTACGGGGACAGGTAGCCCTTGTCGAACTGCATGCCCTCGGTCAGGACCAGTTCGGTCTGCGTGGTGGAGGATTCCTCGATGGTGATCACACCATCCTTGCCAACCTTGCCGAATGCCTCGGCAAGGAGTTCGCCAACCTCGTCGCTCTGGGCGGAGATCGCTGCAACGTTGGCCACCTGGGTGCCTTCAACGGGGCGGGCGTTCTCGAGCAGACGTGCGGCGACGGCTTCAACGGAAACCTCGATGCCGCGCTTGATCTGGCCGGGGGCGGCACCTGCCGCTACGTTGCGCAGGCCTTCCTTGACCAGCGCCTGCGCCAGGACGGTTGCCGTGGTGGTGCCGTCACCGGCAACATCGTTGGTCTTGGTGGCTACTTCCTTGGCCAGCTGCGCGCCAAGGTTCTCGTAGGGGTCGTCCAGTTCCACTTCGCGGGCGATGGTGACGCCGTCGTTCGTGATGGTGGGAGCGCCCCACTTCTTGTCCAGGACGACGTTGCGGCCGCGGGGGCCGAGCGTCACCTTGACGGTGTTGGCGAGCTTATCGATGCCGGCTTCAAGAGACCGGCGGGCAGCGTCGTTAAACGCAAGCTGCTTTGCCATGGTTTTGTCCTTTCAAGACAGAACCCCGCGCAGCTGACCAGCAGAGAGCATGACCAGCGGCACGGGGATCCGGAGAGTTACTTTACGACGATCGCCAGGACGTCGCGGGCGGAGAGCACGAGGTACTCGGTGCCGCCGGTCTTGACTTCGGTTCCGCCGTACTTGGAGTAGATGACGACGTCACCGACGGCTACGTCGACGGGAACGCGGTTGCCGTCTTCAAAGCGGCCGGGGCCAACTGCAACAACTTCGCCTTCCTGCGGCTTCTCCTGTGCGGAGTCCGGGATCACCAGGCCGGAAGCCGTGGTCTGCTCGGCTTCGAGCGGGCGGACAACAATACGATCCTCAAGAGGCTTAATAGAGACCGACACTCGGACCTCTCCTTCTTCGTCAGCAAATTCGTGGACTGGAAAGCTTTCCGCCGTGGCTGGCAAACCGTCGTCGCGGTGCCGGCAGCAGCCTGGCTGGCAGCTCTTCATGTATTAGCACCCTCCTAGGGAGAGTGCTAATACAGACTGTATGCAAGGGTTAGCACTCGGTCAAGGCGAGTGCCAGAGTTTCGTCATGGGCGGAACGAGCCGGCGTGTAGATTGGCCGGGTGCGAGCCGCTGTTTTCCTGACTCTTGCCACTCTCTTTTGGGCGGGCAACTTCGTTGTAGGCCAGGCTGCCATGAAGACCATGGAGCCGCTTCAGCTGACGTTCTGGCGGTGGGCCCTGGCCGCCGTGCCGCTGCTGGTCCTGGCGCAGCTGGCTGAAAAGCCGGACTGGCGCGCTGTCCTGCGCCACTGGCCGGCGCTCCTGCTCCTGAGCTGCCTGGGGATGAGCGCCTACACCCTGCTGCTTTACAGCGCCTTGGGGCACACCTCGGCCCTGAACGCTTCCCTTGTAACCGCCGCAAACCCGGCCCTGATCATGGTCCTGGCCGTGGTCCTGCTCCGGGACAGGCCGCGCCCACTGGGCTGGGCGGGGATTGTGCTGGGCCTGTGCGGAGTCCTTTTGGTCCTCACCGGCGGCGAGCTGGAGCGGCTGCTGACCTTTTCGATCGATGCCGGCGAACTGCTGATCGTCGCGGCGATCACCGTGTGGGGCTTCTACACGATTACCGCCCGCAGGCTGTCCGTCCCTCCGATCACGTCCACCGCGGTGCAGGTGGCCATGGCGGCGGTTGTCCTGGTTCCCTTTGCCGTGGCCACGGGGGCGGGGTTGCCGGCCACGGCCCCGGAAGGCTGGTCCCTGGCCTACATCGTCCTGTTCCCCTCGCTGGGTTCCTACCTGCTCTGGAACCTGGCGCTTAAACGCACCACTGCGGCGAATGCCGGAAACTACCTCAACCTCATTGCCGTTTTCACCGCGGTCATCACGGTTGCGCTCGGCCAGCCTGTCACGGTCCCCCAGGTCCTGGGCGGCCTCCTGGTCATTTCAGGAGTCCTCCTGACCAGTGCCGGAGGAAAAGCACCTCAGCGGCCCAGGTCCTCGAAGTCGACGTCCTCCCCGCCGTCGCCCTCGTCCTCGCCCGCTGAGTTTCGTCCGCGGTAAAGCAGCACCGCGGCGGCCGCGGCCACCATGAGCGAGGCAACCAGGAAGAAGATGCTTCCCGCGCGGGCTCCGGCGTACAGCCCGCGGATGTCCTGCGCCTCCTGGGTGTCGTCCTGGATACTGTTGCCGCCCACCGAATACACGGTGGCGTTAAAAGCGTCCAGGAAGAAGATGATCACCAGCAGCGCGATGCACACCACGGCCACTACGGCGCTGGCGATCAGTGCCGGGCGGGCGAACCGCGCCAGGCCCCCGGGGTGGTGCTGACTCGACTGCGGGGAACCTGCACTGTCTTTCATGGCTTCAACACTATCGGCCCTCCGGCATGCCGCTCCTCCACTAGGCTGGAACCCATGGCTCAAGCTCCCCAGGACCAGATTGCACCACTGCTCACCCCTGAAGGCTGGGAGCTTCTGGCATCCCTGGGCCCCTACCAGGAGGAGAAGTCCTTCGAGCTGAACTCAGCCCTCCGCAAGGCCGGCCACTCCCCCGAACTGGTCTCCGCCGTCCTGACCCAGTCCAGGCTCCGCACCAGGGCTGCCGCCAAGTTCGGTGAGTTTGCCCGGAGCATGCTGTTCACGCAGGCCGGCCTGGAACAGGCAACCCGGCTCAACGTTGCAGCACGCCACGCCCAGCGGTACGCGGAGGCCGGAATCCGGCACGTTGCCGACCTTGGCTGCGGGCTGGCCGCCGACTCCCTGGCACTGGCCTCCATGGACATCACCGTCACCGCCGTGGAGATGGATGAGACCACTGCCGCGTGCGCCACCGTGAACCTGATCCCGTTCCCCAACGCCACCGTGGTCCATGCGGACGCCACGGCAGTGCCGCTGGACGGGATCGACGGCGTCTTTCTGGATCCTGCGCGCCGCGTCACCTCCACCTCGGGCACCAGGCGGATCTGGGACCCGGAGGCCTTTTCCCCGCCCCTGTCCTTCGTTGAGAACCTGGCGGCCTCCGGCCTGGCCGTGGGGGTCAAAATGGGTCCGGGCATGCCTCACGATTCCGTTCCGGCCGGCTGCGAAGCGCAGTGGGTCTCCGTGGCCGGGGATGTGACGGAGGTGGCGCTGTGGTTCAACGCCGTGCGGCGCCCCGGTGTCCGCCGGGCCGCGCTGGTCCTCGGTGCCCAGGGCGCGGCTGAGCTGACCAGCGGAGAAGACTTCGGCGCCGGCCCCACGGCTCCGGTGGGCCCGGTGGAGGGCTACCTGTACGAACCCGACGGCGCGGTGATCCGAGCCGGGCTGGTGGCCGATGTTGCGCTGCAGCTCGGCGGACACCTGGTGGATGAGCACATCGCCTACGTGTGCGCGCCGGAACTGGTGGATACACCCTTTGCCCGCGCCTACAAGGTCCTGGACGTGATGCCCTACAACGTCAAAGCGCTCAAGGCCTGGGTGAAGGACAACGGCATCGGCGTGCTGGACATCAAGAAGCGCGGCACCGCCGTCACGCCCGAGGAACTCCGGAAGCAGCTCCTCCCAAGCGGGAAGAACGCAGCTGGCAAGAAAGCCGGAAACAAGACAGCCACCCTGGTCCTGACCCGTATTGGGGAGGACCGGGTGGCCATCGTGGTGGAGCCCGTCCAGTAAGGCTACTGTGCGCGCATGAACTCCTCGGCAGCGCGGACCTGCTCCACGGTGGGCCGCACGCCGGTGTAAAGCACAAACTGTTCAAGGGCCTGGATGGTGGCCACCTCCGCCCCGGTGATCACCGGCTTTCCGGCGGCCCGCGCCGCCTTGATCAGCGGGGTTTCGGCCGGGAGCGCCACGACGTCGAAAACCGTCCGGGCGGCGTCGATGGTTTCCTGGGGGAAGGCGAGCGCGTCGGCTTCCGCGCCTCCCGCCATCCCTCCTGCCATACCGATGGGGGTGACGTTAATGATCAAGTCCGCCGTCCCGCCGTCGAGCGCTGCCTGCCACCGGAACCCGTAGTGCTCCGCCAGCGCACGGCCGGTCGTTTCGTTCCGGGCGATGACAGTGACATCCGTGAAGCCGGCGTCGCGGAGCGCCGCGACGGTGGCCTTGGCCATGCCGCCCGCGCCCTGGACAAGGACCGAATAGCTGGTGGGCACCTTGTTGGTGGCCAGGAGCTGCTCGATGGCGGTGTAGTCCGTGTTGTAGGCCCGCAAGTGCCCGTCCGTGTTCACGATGGTGTTGACGGAGTCGATGGCTTTGGCCGAGGGGTCCATCTCGTCCACCAGCGCAATCACGTCCTCCTTGTAGGGCATGGAGATGGCGCAGCCGCGGATGCCCAGGCCGCGGACACCCGCGATGGCCTGCTCGAGGTTCGTGGGGGCAAAGGCCTTGTAGATCCAGTTGAGGCCCAGCTGCTCGTACAGGTGGTTGTGGAAGCGGGTCCCGTTGTTGCTGGGCCGCGCCGAGAGCGAGATGCAGAGGGTCATGTCTTTATTGAGAATAGGCACCTGCCCATTAAACGGGATACCCAACTACGTAGCAGCAGATGTCGGCATCGGGCCCCAAAAGGACCTCTGCTGCTACCTGGTTGAGTCAGGGGCAACCGGTTCCCGCAGGAAAGTTTCCGACGGCGGCCGGCAGCTTTCCCGGTGCGCCCGCCGTCCCGGCCAGCACGGCGGCGAGGGCGTCGAAGGCGCCGTCGCTCCGGCCGTAGAGGGCCACCTTCACCGGCGCGGTGGAGTCCCCCAGCGGCCAGGGGGCGTCCAACGCGACGGCAATGTCCCCTCCTGCGCCGCGGCCGCCGTAACCGATGAGGCTGACCAGCGGCCCTGAGCCCAGCGCCAGTCCTGCCCTGGCCGCGGCTGCCTCGAAGCGTGCCCTGTCCGCCGGCGAGCCGCCGTCAACACGCACCGCACCGGGAACCAGCGGCCCGCTGCACGGTCCGGAGAGCACGGTGACAGCTGACGCGGAGACGTGGCCGGACAGGGCTCCGCCGCTTCCCGCCGGTGCGCCGGCTGCCACGGCTGTCCGGCCGTGCCAGGACATCATGGTGGCCACCCGGCGGGCTGCCTCGTCCAGCCGCTCCGGGGGCAGGGTGCCCGAGGCCACGGCCTGGACAATGGCGGCGTGCGCCTGCGCCACGTCGGCTGGCATCAGCAGGAGGTCGGCGCCGGCGGCGAGCGCCATCACCGCGGCGGTGCCGCCCGGGTACTGCTTTGTCACGGCGCCCATGTTCAGGGCATCCGTCACCGCCACTCCCTTGAAGCCGAGTCCCCGCAGCGCCGCGTAGGCAGGGCCGGAGAGCGACGCCGGGACGCCGGGTTCCAGCGCCGGGACCGCGATGTGCCCGGTCATCACCATCGGCGATCCGGCGTCGATGGCGGCCTTGAAGGGCTTCCAGTCGCGGCCGCTGAGCTCGGCGAGCGTTGAGGGCTGCACCGGGAGGCTGTGGTGGGAATCGACCGTCACGGAGCCGTGCCCCGGGAAGTGCTTCACCGCCGGCAGCACTCCGGCGGCGAGCATCCCCTGCGAGAAGGCGACGCCAAGCGAGGCGGCAGCATCAGCGTCCGCGGACATGGACCTGGCGCCGATGGTGGGATCTCCGGGCCCGATGGTGACGTCGGTGCCGGGGGCGAAATCCAGGTTGAACCCGAGCGGCACCAGTTCCGCTGCCAGGCCCTGCCCCGCTTCCCTGGCCAGCGGCACGCTGCCCGCGGCGCCGTAGCTCATGGGTGTTGGCCATTCGGTCAGGGGCAGTCCCAGCCGGGCAACCTGCCCGCCTTCCTGGTCCACGGCGATAATCCCGGGCCACGGCCGTCCGCTGGCTGCCGCCGCCAGCCGCTGGTTGATGGCGGCCATGCCGTGCACGTCCATCCTGCCCTGCGGGTCGAGGGGAACGTTGTCGCCCATGATGATGGAGCCGGCAAGGTGCAGCCTCTCGATGAGGCCTGCGTGGGCCTCCACTTCCTTGCCCTTGAAGAACGGAAGGAGGACCTGCCCGGCCTTTTCCTCGGTGCTCATCGCCGCCACCGCCGCGGCTGCCGCGTCCTGGTCGCGCTGTTCGGGCCCCCAGCCCAGCGGCCGGGTACCGGGATCAGGTGGCGGGGAGGGCGTGGCGGCCGCCGTCGTCGTGCTTGGCGTGGGACTGGCAGAAGG
>NZ_JAJOMC010000076.1 GCF_021129155.1 Arthrobacter sp. AK04 | reverse complement strand
GTGGGCGGGGATGCGGGGCTAGCGGAGGACCACCGTGCGGTTGCCCTGCAGGATGACCCGGCCCTCACAGTGCCAGCGCACCGCGTTGGACAGGGCCTTGCACTCGGTGTCGCGCCCCGCGGCCACCAGGTCCTCGGGCCCGTAGGTGTGGTCCACCTCCACGGTCTGCTGCGAGATGATCGGGCCCTCATCGAGCTCGCTGTTGACATAGTGGGCGGTGGCGCCGACAGTCTTCACACCACGCGCGTAGGCCTGGTGGTACGGCTTGGCGCCCTTGAAGCTGGGCAGGAATGAGTGGTGGATGTTGATCGCCTTCCCGTCCAGCTTGCGGGTCAGGTTGTCGCTGAGCACCTGCATGTACCGGGCCAGCACCACGAGCTCCACGTCGAACTCGTCCACCAGCTCCAGCAGCCGCGCCTCGGCCTCAGGCTTGGTGTCAGCAGTGACCGGCACGTGGAAGAAGGGGATGCCGTGCCATTCCACCAAAGCCTGGTGGTCCGTGTGGTTGGACACCACGGCCACCACGTCCACCGGCAGCTCGCCGATGCGCGCCCGGAACAGCAGGTCGTTGAGGCAGTGCCCGAACTTGGACACCATGATCAGCACCCGCCGCTTCGAGCCGTGCGGCTCCAGCCTCCAGCGCATCCCGAAACGCTCCGCAACGGGACCGAAAGCGGCCCGCAGCGTATCCGCGGTGGAGGCATCGCCGTCGGACGCAAAATGCACCCGCATGAAGAAGTGCCCTTCGCTGCGCTCGCCGAACTGCTGGTTGTCGATGATGTCGCAGCCGTGCTCCAGCAGGAAGCCGGAAACGGCATGGACAATCCCGGGCGATTCAGAACAGTCCAGCGTCAGGACGTGCTCCACGGTGGTCACCGGCTGCGGGACGGAAGTTTCAATGTCAGTAGCAGTCATGGTTCAGCACTCGATCACATTCACGGCAAGGCCCCCTCGGGACGTTTCCTTGTACTTGGTTTTCATGTCGGCACCCGTCTCGCGCATCGTCTTGATGGCTTTGTCCAGGGACACCTTGTGGCTGCCGTCGCCGTGCAGGGCAAGGCGGGCGGCATTGATGGCCTTCACGCTGGCGATGGCGTTGCGCTCGATGCAGGGGATCTGCACCAGCCCGCCCACGGGATCGCACGTGAGGCCCAGGTTGTGTTCAATGCCCACCTCGGCGGCGTTTTCCACCTGGGCGGGCGTGCCGCCCAGCACCTCGCAGAGCCCGGCGGCGGCCATGGAGCAGGCGGAACCCACTTCGCCCTGGCAGCCCACCTCGGCACCAGAGATGGAGGCGTTGATCTTGAACAGGATTCCGACGGCGGCCGCGGCCAGCAGGAAGCGGACCACACCGTCGTCGTTGGCGCCAGGCACAAACTTCACGTAGTAGTGCAGCACCGCGGGAACGATGCCCGCCGCGCCGTTGGTGGGCGCGGTGACGATGCGTCCGCCTGCGGCGTTTTCCTCGTTCACGGCCAGCGCGAACAGGTTCACCCATTCCATCGCCCGGAGCGGATCGGTGACGCCGGTGTTCGCGGTCAGGGTCTGGAACAACGACGGCGCGCGGCGGCGGACGTTGAGCCCGCCGGGAAGGATGCCTTCCGCGGCACAGCCGTTGTCCACGCATTCGCGCATGACCGCCCAGAGCCCCAGCAGCTTCTCCCGGAGTTCGGCTTCAGTCCGCCAGGTCAGTTCATTGGCGAGCATCACGTCGGAGATGGACATGCCCTCGCGCGCGCAGATCTCCAGGAGCTCGTCGGCTGTGCTGAACGGGTAGGGCAGGATGGTGGAGTCCGCCACCACCCTGTCGCCGGCGTCGGCGTCCCCGTCAACAACGAAGCCGCCCCCAATCGAATAGAAGCTCCGTTCGCTGAGGACTGCTCCGGTGTGGTCCAGGGCGCGGAAGGTCATGCCGTTCGGGTGGGCCGGAAGGGACTTGCGGCGGTGCAGCAGCACGTCCTCGTCCCAGTTGAAGTCCACCCGGTGGTCCCCGCCGATCCAGAGTTCGGCGTCCAGGGCCGCGGCGGCCACCTGGTCATCGGCCGTGAAGGTGTCCACGGTTTCGGGGTCCAGCCCCTTGAGGCCCAGGACCACGGCCTTGTCCGAGCCGTGGCCCCGGCCGGTGGCGCCCAGCGAACCAAACAGCTCGGCCTGCACGCGCCGGGTGGAGCTCAGGTGTCTGTCGCCCTTGAGCCCGTCGGCGAACAGCTTTGCTGCCCGCATCGGGCCGACCGTGTGTGACGACGACGGCCCGATGCCAACGGAGAACAGGTCCAGGACGCTGAGGGCCATTTAGGGGACCTCGGGGGAGGCGTACTCCCGCATCGCGTCGAGCAGCCAGCGGCCCAGGAAATCCGCGAAGGACGCCCGGGGGAAGAGCCGGAAAGTCTCCTCGCCGGTCTTCCAGAGCACCACGGGGATGTTGCCGATTTCGGTGGACAGTGCCGTGCCGGACTTCAGGACACGCGGGTGCAGGTCCAGTGAGCAGCCCTTCTCAAGGACGGCCCGGGAGCGCGGTCCGGAGAGCTCGAAGGTGGTGCGGTTAGCGGAAAGGTCCACCACCTGGCCGGCGCCGTCACCCAGGGCTTCACGGAGAGCCTGGAGCAGGTCGCCGCCCAGGGACTCATGTGCTTCCCTCGGGGCCACCACCAGGAACTCTTCCGGCCCGAGCCACAGCACGGACGTTTCAGGGCTGCCGGCCACGCCGCCGCATCCGGACGGCAGTCCGCCGGTGACGGCGGCGATGCGCTGCCCGGCGTCGCTGTCCCGGTTGACCCGGAGGCCCACCATGGTCAGGAAAGCTGTTTCGGACAGTTCCACCACGCCCCGGACGGAGCCGGTTTCAAAATCTGCGCGGAGCTGGGCGGCGGGGCTGACACGGAGTGAGAGGTTCTTCTCGTAGGAGGTTGCGGGTGCTGCTGTTTCAGCCATCTTTGCGGGTCCCTTCGGGGTCAAAAAGTACGGTTTCGGCGACGACGACGTCCACCAGCTGGTCGCCGGCGGCAGCAGTCAGCGTCTCGCCGATCCGGTTGCGGCCGTTCTTGATGAGGGCCAGGCCAAAGGACCTGCCGAGCGCCGCGCTGTGGTAGCTGGAGGTGACGAAGCCTTCCATCGGAACCGGCCCGTAAGCCGGATTGGTGGAACGGCCCTTCTCCACGAGCTGGGTACCTTCCGGCAGCCGCAGCGTCCCGTCCACGGGCAGCACGCTCACCAGGTGCTTGCGGTCCTCGCGCTGGCCGTCGGCCCGTGAGTAGGAGCGCTTCCCGATGAAGTCCTTGGCCTTGGAGACGATCCAATCCATGCCGGCATCCTGCGGGGTGACGGTGCCGTCCGTGTCCTGGCCGACGATCGGGTAACCCTTTTCGGCGCGGAGCACGTGCATGGTCTCGGTGCCGTAGGGGGTGATGTTGAATTCGGCGCCGGCGGCTGCCACGGCCTCCCAGGTGTTCAGCCCGTACCAGGACGGCACGTTGATCTCGTAGGCCAGCTCGCCGGAGAACGAGATCCGGCAGATCCGGGCGCGGACGCCGGAGGCCAGGGTGGTTTCGCGGAAGGTCATGAACGGGAAGGCTTCGGCTTCCAGCCCGCCGTTGGCAGCCAGTTCCGGTGCTACCTTCGCCAGGACCGCGCGGGATTTGGGCCCGACGACGGCGATGGTGCTCCACTGTTCTGTCACCGAGGTGCAATGCACGTCCAGCTCAGGCCATTCGGTCTGCAGCCATTCCTCCAGCCAGTCCAGGACCTTCGCGGCGCCGCCGGTGGTGGTGGTCATGAAGTAGGTGTCGTCGTCCAGGCGCAGGGTTACGCCGTCGTCGAAGATCATGCCGTCCGCCATGCACATCACGCCGTAGCGGGCGGAACCCGGGGCGAGCTTCTTGAAGGCGTTGGTGTAGATGCGGTTGAGGAACTCACCGGCGTCCTTGCCCCGGATTTCGATCTTGCCCAGGGTGGTGGCGTCCATGAAGCCCACGGAGTCGCGGACGGCGGCGCATTCACGCAGCACGGCGGCATCCATGTCCTCCCCGGCCTGCGGGTAGTACCAGGGCCGCTTCCATTGCCCCACGTCCTCGAACAGCGCGCCCTTTTCGATGTGCCACGGGTGGATGGACGTCTTGCGGGCGGGGTCGAACAGCTCGCCGCGCTGGCGTCCGGCCAGGGCCGCGAAGGCCACGGGCGTAAACGGTGCGCGGTAGGTGGTGGTGCCGATGTCGCCGATGCCGCGGGAGGCCTCGCCGGCGGTGCGGAGCGCTGCGGCGATGACGCCGATCGCGTTGACGCCGGAGGTCTTGCCCTGGTCATTGGCGGTGCTGATGGAGGTGTAGCGCTTGATGTGTTCCACCGAGCGCATGCCGGCTCCGGTGGAGCGCAGCACGTCAGCCACGGACTGGTCGCGCTGGAAGTCCACGTAGTGCTGGTGCCAGTCGTCCGGGGTGCCCTGCTCGCCGGGTACCAGCCAGAGCTGGCGGGTAGGGGCGGAGGCCTTCGGCTCGGCGAGCGGTGAAGGTTCGACGGCGGATGCGAAACCGGCCGCGATCGCGGCAGAGGCTCCGGCGGAGACGCCCTCGGCCAGGCAGTCGGCCAGCTCGAAGCTGCCGCGCCCGGAGCCGATGGTCTGCTGGTTCGGAACCACGGTGCTCGGCACGAAGGCGGCCAGCTCCTCGTCCCAGCGCAGCTTGCCCTGGCGCTGCGAGTGCAGGTGCACCAGCGGGCTCCAGCCGCCGGACACGGCCAGCAGGTCGCAGGCGATCTGCTCGATGCCGGAGGTGAGCTCGCCGTCGTCGTTAATGCTGCGGACCGTGACGCCGTCCAGGCGTCCGTTGGTTCCAGCGGCGGACGTGTTGGCCACGGCGCTGCCGATCAGCACCCGGGTGCCGGCCTCGACGGCGGCAGCAGCCACCGCGGTGAGCTGCGGACGGGCGTCCACCACGGCGGCGACCTTGACGCCGGCGGCGCGCAGGTCCGCGGCCACGGCGTAGGCGCTGTCATTGGTGGTGCCGATGACCACGCGCTGCCCGGCGGCCACGCCGTAGCGGTTCAGGTAGCTGCGGACGGCGGAGGCGAGCATGATGCCGGGGCGGTCGTTGTTCTCGAACACCAGCGGGCGTTCGTGGGCGCCGGGAGCCAGCACCACCTGGTTGGCACGGATGTGCCAAATACGCTGCCGGGATACTCCGGAAGCGGCGGGGGAGGACAGGTGGTCCGTGCGGTTCTGGACGGCGATCACGTAGTTGGCGTCGTAGGCGCCGAAGGCCGTGGTGCGGTTCAGGACGGTGGATTCGGCGCCGGAGACGAGTTCGGCTTCGACGTCAGCCACCCATTCGAGGGCGGGCTTGCCTTCGATGGTCTCGGCCAGTCCGGGTGCCGTGGAGCCGGACAGGAGGGAGCCGCCCAGTTCGGGCTGGTCGTCCAGGAGCATCACGCGGGCTCCGGTGCGGACGGCTTCGCGGGCCGCGGCCAGGCCGGCGGGGCCGCCGCCGACCACCAGGACGTCGGTGTGGACGTACTTTTTGTCGTACTCGGCGCGGTCCTCCTCCGGGTCAAGCTTGCCCAGGCCGCTGAGCAGTTCCGCCTTCAGGCCGTCCACCAGGGTGACGGTGGTGGCCGGGAGCATGGACTCGGCGACGTCGCCGGGGAAGCGCGCCGCGATCTTCACCATCGCGTTGGATTCCTCCACGCCGGCGGACATGATGCCGCGGGGCCGGTCCTCGTAGAGCGAGTTGCCGGCGTTGATGCGGCCGTTGGAGATCAGGGCCGAGGCGAGGGTGTCGCCGGGGTGGCCGGTGAATTCCTCGCCGTCCACGGTGAAACGCCAGGAGATGGTGCGGTCGATGCGGCCGCCGGAAGCGAGGCGGGCGTTCTGGGAAGTCACTTGGTTGCTCCTTCCGGGGCGGTGGTGCTGGCGTTGGTATCCGGTGCGGGGAGGCTGGTTCCCGAAATGCTCGTTCCGGACGTGCTCGGTGCCGCGGTTCCGGTGGTGGTGCTGTCCGGGGCGATGCTGGCGGTGCCGGTTTCGGCGGTCACCTTGCCGGCGGCGTCCGGGCGGGGCGTGCCCATCGGGTAGATGGCCTGGATCTCGTAGGTGACGGTGTCGCGGAGCATGTTGAACCACTGGCGGCAGCCGGTGCTGTGCAGCCAGCGCTCGGCGAAGGCACCCTTGGTGTTGTCGCGGTAGAACAGGTACTCGGCCCACTGGCGGTCGGTCAGCTCGTTGGGGTTTTCCGGGTAGGGGACGTGGGCCTGGCCGCCGTAGTGGAACTCGGTCTCGTCGCGGGAGCCGCAGTTGGGGCAGGAGATGAGCAGCATGTGCGTCTTCTTTCTTAAGTGCAGTGTTCGCTGGCGGCTAGTGGGCCACGGCGGCGGCGCCGTGTTCGTCGATCAGCGCGCCGGTTTCGAAGCGCTCCAGCGCAAACGGCTTGTTAAGCCTGTGCGGGGTGCCGGTGGCGATGTTGTGCGCGAAGGTCATGCCGGCCGCCGGAGTGGCCTTGAAGCCGCCGGTGCCCCAGCCGCAGTTCACGAACATGTTCTCCACCGGGGTGTTGCCCACGATCGGGGAGGCATCCAGCGTGGTGTCCACGATGCCGCCCCAGGTCCGGAGGACGTGCGCCCGGGCGAAGATGGGGAAGAGCTCGACGGCGGCGGCCATCTGGTGCTCGATCACGTGGAAGGAGCCGCGCTGGCCGTAGCCGTTGTAGGAGTCCACGCCGGCGCCCATGACCAGTTCGCCCTTGTGCGCCTGGGAGACGTAGACGTGCACGTGGTTGGACATGACCACCGTGGGGTGGACCGGCTCGTGCAGCTCGGACACCAGCGCCTGGAGCGGGTGGGACTGGATGGGCAGCCGGAACCCGGCCATCTCGGCCAGCACCGAGCTGTGCCCGGCGGCGGCCAGGCCAACCTTTTCGGTGTTGATGGTGCCGCGGTTGGTCTTGACGCCCACCACGCGGTTGCCGTCCTTGACGAAGCCGGTGACTTCGCAGTTCTGGATGATGTCCACGCCCATTTCGTCACACTTGCGGGCGAAGGCCCAGGCCACATGGTCGTGCTTGGCGATGCCTGCGCGGGGCTGGTAGGTGGCGCCCATGACGGGGTAGCGGATGTTGTCGCTGATGTTCAGGATGGGGCAGAGTTCCTTGACCTGCTTGGGGTCCAGCCACTCAGCGTCCACGCCGTTGAGCTTGTTGGCCCCCACGCGCCGCATGCTTTCACGGACGTCGCCCAGGGTGTGGGCAAGGTTCATGACGCCGCGCTGGCTGAAGAGGAAGTCGTATTCCAGCTCCTCGGGCAGGATCTCCCAGAGCTTAAGGGCGTGCTCGTAGATGGCCGCGCTCTCGTCCCAGAGGTAGTTGGAGCGGATGATGGTGGTGTTCCGGGCCATGTTGCCGCCCGCCAGCCACCCCTTTTCCAGGACGGCGATGTTGGTCATGCCGTGGTTCTTGGCCAGGAAGTACGCGGTGGCCAGGCCGTGCCCGCCGCCGCCCACAATCACGGCGTCGTAGGAGGACTTGGGCTCCGGGTTGCGCCAGAGGAAGTCGGGGTGCTCGGGGAGGAGGTCTGCGCTCACTGGGCCGCTCCAATCAGGTCTGATTCGAATTCGGTAATGTCCTCGGCGTCGTTGCTGAGGTGGGGGTAAAGGGGGAACTTTTCCGCCAGGGCGGTGACACGGGCACGGAGTTCGACGGCGGTGCTGTCGCCCAGGGACGTGCTCCCGGAGGCGACGCTGCCCGCCGAGGCGATCAACGCCGTCGCGATAATGTCCGCGACCTCTGTGAATTCCTCGGCGCCAAAGCCGCGGGTGGCGAGGGCCGGGGTGCCGATCCGGAGGCCGGAGGACACCATCGGCGGGCGGGGGTCGAAGGGGACCGCGTTGCGGTTCACGGTGATGCCGATGCGGTGCAGGGCGTCTTCGGCCTGCTGTCCGTCCAGCTCGGAATTACGGAGGTCAACCAGGACCAGGTGGACGTCGGTGCCGCCGTTGACCACGGAGATTCCGGCCGCGGCAACGTCGTCGCGGAGGAGCCGTTCGGCGAGGAGCTTGGAACCCTGGAGGACGCGTTCCTGGCGTTCCTTGAATTCGGGGGAGGCGGCGAGCTTGAAGGCCACGGCCTTTGCAGCGATCACGTGCTCCAGCGGGCCGCCCTGCTGGCCGGGGAACACGGCGCTGTTGATCTTCTTGCCGTACTGCTCCTTGGCCAGGATGACGCCGCCGCGGGGGCCGCCGAGGGTCTTATGGGTGGTGGTGGTGACGACGTCGGCGTACGGCACCGGGTTCGGGTGCAGGCCGGCGGCAACCAGTCCGGCGAAGTGGGCCATGTCCACCATCAGGTAGGCGCCAACGAGGTCGGCGATGCGGCGGAACTCGGCGAAGTCCAGCTGGCGGGAGTAGGCGGACCAGCCGGCAACGATCAGCTTGGGCCGGTGCTCCAGGGCCAGCGCTTCCACTTCGGCCATATCGATGCGGAGGTCGGATTCGCTCACGTGGTACGGGACCACGTTGTAGAGCTTCCCGGAGAAGTTGATCTTCATGCCGTGGGTCAGGTGGCCGCCGTGGGCCAGGCTCAGGCCCATGATGGTGTCGCCCGGATTCAGCAGGGCGAACATGGCGGCAGCGTTGGCCTGGGCGCCGGAGTGCGGCTGGACGTTGGCGAATTCTGCGCCGAACAGGGCCTTGACCCGGTCGATGGCCAGCTGCTCCACAACGTCCACGTGCTCGCAGCCGCCGTAGTAGCGCTTGCCTGGGTAGCCCTCGGCGTACTTGTTGGTGAGGACAGAGCCCTGCGCCTCCATGACGGCGGACGGGGCGAAGTTCTCCGAAGCGATCATTTCCAGCGTTGACTGCTGGCGGCCCAGCTCACTGTTGATGGCCTGCTGGACCTCGGGATCGACTACCGAGAGTCGCTCGTTCAACTGCTCAACCACGGGTGCTCCTTTGAAATACCACTTGCTGTCTAACTGATATATCAGTGTGTGCTCAATGGTATGATTGGGATCACAGCAGAGTCAATAGCTGCATGAAAGTGGCACAGGACTTCCGGTTGGAGGCGTGGTTACTGCATGCAAGAGTCAGCACGGAGAACGGAGCGGCACTGTGAATGCACTTCTTGCCCTGCCTCAGACTGAGGACGAGGCGCCATCCCAGGCGGAGGCCGCCTACCGGCAGCTGCGGGACAAGCTGATCATGCTGGAGATCCGTCCGGGTGAGCCCATCAATGAGGGCCAGCTCGCGGCTGAGCTGGGCTTCGGGCGGACTCCGGTGCGCGAGGCCATCAAACGCCTGGAAGTGGACCACCTTGCCGTTTCCTATCCGCGCCGCGGGACCTTCGCCACGAATGTGGACTTCACGGAACTGGCGGATGTTTCGGAGATCCGCGAACTGCTGGAGCCGCTGGCCGCACGCCGGGCAGCCAAGCGGGCCAGTGAGAGCATGCGCCGCGAACTCCTGCGGGTGGCGGAGGTTATCGCGGAACTGGGGCCGGGCCAGGCCGAATCGCGCGAACTCATGCGTTACGACCTGATGGTGCACCGGCTGATCTATAAGGCCGCTGCCAACCCGCACCTGGAAAGCACCCTGATCCGTTACGACAACCTGGCCACCCGCATCTGGTGCGTGGTGCTGGACAAGGTGCCGTCAGTCAGCGGCCACATCACCGAGCATGTGGACCTGCTTAAAGCAGTGGCCGACGGTGACGCCGACACGGCAGCCGAACTGGCCCTGCACCACGTCACCAGCTTCGAGGAAACCATCCGCAAGGTGCTGTAGCCCCCGGGCCCCTCTCGCACTTACGGTCGGTTTTACCGGGACCCTCTCGCACATACTGTCGGTATTACCGCGACCCTCTCGCACTGAAAAGGATGGAAGAACGCAACGATGCCCTCCGGCACCCGGAACGCACAGGACCGCACTATCAGGTTCGGCTTCGCCTTCATCGGCGTTCTGCTCATTGCAGTCAACCTTCGGGTGTCCTTTGTCAGCGTGGGACCGGTCCTCGCGAACATCAGCTCCGACCTTGGCCTGTCCAGTGCCGCAGCGGGGTTCCTGACGGGCCTTCCGCTCATTGCGTTCGCCGTCTTTTCACCCCTGGCGCCCGGCTTCGCCACCCGCCTGGGCCTCGACCGTGCGCTGTGGATGTCACTGCTGATCCTGGCCTCGGGCATTGTGCTCCGCTCCCTGCCTGTTCCCGGCTTCATCTGGGTGGGCACAGCACTCATAGGCCTCGCGATCGCGTTCCTCAACGTCCTGGTCCCTTCGCTGGTCAAACGGGACTTTCCCACGAAGGTCAGCAAGCTCACCGGAAGCTACACCGCCACCCAGGCCGCCTTCGCCGCCATGGGGGCCGCCGTCGTCGTACCCGTTGCCCAGACTTCCACCGCGGGATGGCGGCTTGCCCTCGGTATCTGGGTGGGACTTGCCCTCATCGCCATGGCGGTGCTCCTGCCCTGGCTGCGCCGGCACAGCTCCGGCACCATGAATGCCGCCACGCCGGACGTCTCCCACCAATCGCCTTGGACCTCGGCTTTGGGCTGGCAGGTGACCATTTTCATGGGGCTGCAGTCGATCGCCTTCTACGTCCTAATGGCGTGGTTGCCTACCATCGAACAGAGCCGCGGGGTCCCGGCGACTACCGCCGGCATCCACCTGTCCGTTTTCCTGCTGGTCAGCGTTTTCGCCAGCCTTGTGGCAGGGGGCATCCTTCACCGCGGTTCGGACCAGCGGCTCGTTTCCTTCGCCAGCGGCGCGGTGATGGTTGTGACGTTCCTGGGCCTGGCGCTCGCACCGGACCTCATCCTGCTATGGGTCCTCCTGGGGGCGATCGGGTGCGGAAGCCTCATTGTCATTGCCCTGTCGCTGTTCAGCCTCCGGACCGTGAACTATCCGCAGGCGGCCTCATTGTCCGGCATGGCACAGTCGGTGGGCTACGGCCTGGCTGCTGTGGGGCCGGTGATGTTCGGGGCTCTTCGCGATCTGAGCGGAGACTGGACGCTTCCTCTGCTGGTCACCGCGGGCATCATGGCGGTCCTTGCCGTGACGGGTGTGCTCGCGGGGCGGGACCGGCTGATCAGCGCACCGGCATGACCACCCGTCGTCGTTCTTTTATCCGAAGCCCAGGTCAGGCCCGCGCCTGGGCCTTCACCGAGGTCCGTTCCACCGCGGGGCAGTGGATTTTGGCAACCCCGCCCGTGCCGGTTCCGGGCGCCCCGTCAAGCCCGAGCAGCATCCGCACACCCGCGGCGCCCAGCTCATAGTGGGGGAGGGACACCGTGGACAGCGGGGGCCGCAGGTGGGCGGCGATGACTTCCTGGTTGTCGAACCCCACCACGGCCATGTCGTCGGGGATGGACAGGCCTTGCTCGCGCAGGCCGTCGTAGAGGCCCATGGCCATCCGGTCGTTGTAGCAGTAGACGGCCGTCACACCTCGTTTGAGGAGTTCCCCCGTAGCCCGGTAGCCGCCTTCCTGGTCCGGATAGGCCTCCAAAACCAGGGCGGGGTCGAATGGAATCCCCGCCTTCTCGAGCGCATCACGGTACCCCTGGAGCCGCCCGTCCTTGGCCGGCGCCGGAATGGTGGCGTTGATGAAGGCGATCTTCCGGTGCCCGTGCCCCAACAGGATGTCCGTGGCTGAACGGCCGCCCTGGACCTCGTCGGGCACCACGGCGCGTGTTCCAGGCTCGTTGGAGAAGCAGTTGACCAGGACGAAGTCGGCTTCGCGGAGCGGCGCCGGAATGTCCGTCTGGCGGTGGAACCAGGTGGAGTAGAGGATGCCGCGGACTTTGTATTCGAGCATCATCTGGATGGCGTCCTGCTCGAGTTCGTTGTTGCCTTCCGTGTTGGCGATGAGGAGGGCGTACCCGTGCTTCCACGCCTCGTCCTGCGCGCCGTGGATGATCTGGCCGGCGAAGGGCGTGGTGGCAACGCCGTCGGCCACCAGTCCGATGAACCGGGACGTGCCGCTGACCAGGGTCTTGGCCATCGCGTTGGGCCGGTACCCCAGGGTCCGGATGGCGTCCTGCACCCGCCGGCGGGTTTCCTCGGCGATCCGGGCGGCCTTTTTCTTGTTGACCACCAGGGACACTGTTGCCGTGGAAACACCGGCCGCTTCTGCAACGTCGCGGAGGGTAACTGGGTGCGCGCGCTCCGGGGTTTTCGGCGCCCGGGCGCCAGGGACCGGCGCCTCCGCACCATTCTCCATTGAACTCATCTGCCCTCCTTGAGGAGTATATCCATCCGCCGTTGCCGTCATCCCTTGGTCGCCCCGCTTTCGAGTCCCTGGATCATGGCCTTGTTGAGCACCAGGAACACCAGCAGCAGCGGGGTGATGGTCACGCATACGGCGGCGAATGTTGCCGTCCAGTCCACCTTGCCCATGGCGCCGATGTAGTTCTGCAGGCCCAGCGGAATGGTCTTCAGGTCCTCGGACAGGACGAACGTGTTGGCGAAGATGAAGTCGTTCCAGATGAAGATGCTGTTGACCAGGACCACGGTCACCACGGTGTTCAGGGACAGCGGCATGGTGATCAGCCCGAAGATCCGGTACGGGCCGGCGCCGTCCAGGGACGCTGCCTCGTAGGTTTCCTTGGGGATGTACTCATAGAAGGAGCAGAACAGGTAGATGGCCATGGGCAGCGAGAACCCGGCCAGCGGGATGATCATGGACAGGTAGGTGTCCAGAAGGTTCACTGCCGAATAGTCGATGAACAGCGGGACCAGGGCGATCTGCACCGGGACGATGATGCCGATCAGGAACAGCCCGCGGACCAGCTTGCTGAGCCGGAACCCCAGCACCTGGATGGCGTAGGCGGCCATCATGCCCAGCAGGACGATCAGGATGTTCGCCCCCATTGTGACGATGAAGCTGTTGAGGATGTTCCGTCCCAGGTCCCCCGTTTCAAAGGCCCGTGCATAGTTCTCCCATGTCAGGGAGCTGGGCAGGGCGAAGGGATCGCCGGTGGCGAAGTCCTGCTCGGTGCGGAGGCTGGTCAGGAACAGCCACGCCAGCGGGTACACCTGCACGATCACGATGAGCATGATCAGCACGCGGGACAGCGTCCGGAACAGGTCCGGCCTGCGCCGGCGGCGCTTCACCGGCGGCCGTGAACGTACGACGGCGGCGGGCGGGGTGGGTGGGGCTGCCTGGGTGATCATGAGTCTGCCTTCCGCTTCAGCAGGAACAGGATGAGGCCGACGGCGACGAGGCACTCAACCACGATGAACACGGAGATGGTGCTGGCGTAGCCGAAGTCCGTGCTGGTGAACGCCGTCTTGTACATGTAGGTGGTGAGCAGTTCCGAGGACTGCCCCGGACCGCCGTTGGTCATCAGGTAGGGGATGTCGAAGCCGCGCAGCCCGTAGGTGGTGGCCATGATGGTGGTGGTGATCCATACCGGCCGGATGTAAGGAAAGCGGATCTTGGTGAACAGGGTCCAGCGGGAAGCGCCGTCCAGGACGGCGGCTTCCTCAAGCTCCTTGGGCACCGCGAGCAGGGCCGCATAGATGATGAGCATGTACAGCCCGGTGAAACGCCAGCCCTCAGGTGCGGACACCGCCGCAAGGACGGTGTTGACGTCCGAGAGCCAGGGCCGTTCCAGGCTGCCGAGGCCAACCCAGTGGAACAGCTGGTTGAGCAGGCCCACCGGCTCCAGGGAGTAGATCCGGACGAAGAGGAACGCGATGGCCACCGTGGAAATCACCGCCGGCAGCAGGTAGAGGGTCTTGATCAGCTCGCGTCCGCGGCGGAGCGAAGTCAGGAGGCTGGCCACCACCAGGGCGCCGCCGAGCTGCAGGACCAGGCAGATGGCCAGGTAGATGAGGGCGTTCAGGAACGCCCGCCAGAAGATATCGTCGGCAACGAACATCCGGACGTAGTTGTCCAGGCCCACGAACTCCATGTCGCTGATGCCGTTCCAGGAAAAGAAGCTCAGGAACAGCGACTGGAGAATGGGAAAGAGGACTGCTGCGCCGTAGAGGAGCAGCGGCGGAAGCAGGAAGACCAGGACCGAGGTCCGTGACCTGTTGGGCAGCATCCTGTTGGGTTGCATGGCGGGGCCTTTCGGGGCCTTGCGGGCGGGGGAGCGCTGGGTTCCCCCGCCGCGTTGGTTACGTGAAGAAGCAGTGGCTGGCTGAAAGGCAGTGCTTACTTGAAGAACTTCGGGGCGTTCTGCGCGATGGTCTTGTCCATGGTTTCGGTGAACTGCTCAGGCGTGATGTTGCCCTGCACCAGCAGCACCAGCTCCTGCTGCAGCCGGCCGTTGGTGGTCGGATCCAGCTGGGTGTCCCACGGCATGGCCTGCTTTTCGCCCAGGCTGCTGGCCTGGTCCAGGGCCTTCTGGTACAGCGGCGTGGCGTTGGCCGGAACAACGGTTTCGACGTCGGTGGTGGGGGAAAGTGCCCCGGTGGCGGCATATTCAGCTGGGTACTTTTCCAGGGCGAACTTCAGGAAGTCACTCACCAGGGGGTCATAGGTCTTGGCGTTCACTGCCATGCCGATGCCGGAAGGGGACACGAACTCGTTGGCTCCCGTCACGGACCCTGCGGTGGTGGGGAGGGTGAAGAAGTCGATGTCGTTGCGGACGGCCGGGTCCAGCTTGTCCGTGGCCAGGCTGGGCAGTTCCCACGTGCCGATGTTGTACATGGCGGCCTGTCCGGAGGTGAACTGGTTTTGCGCGTCCGAGTAGCCCTGGGCGGAGAAGCCTTCCTGGAAGCACTTGGCCTTGCCCAGTTCCGCCATCCAGTTCACGGTCTTCTGGCCGGCGGGATCGCTGAACTTCGCTTCGCCCTTCTTCAGTTTCTGGACAAACTCGGGGCCCGCTTCGCGGAACGGCTGGTAGGCGATGTAGCGCTCCAGCGGCCACTGGTCCTGGCCGTCGATGGCAATGGGGGTGATGCCGGCGCTGCGCAGGGCGGTGCACATGGCGGGGATGTCATCGAGCGATGTTGGTACCGCCACGCCGGCCTTCTCCAGCAGTGCCTTGTTGTACCAGATGAATTCCAGCTCGAACTGGAAAGGGATCATGTACAGGGACCCGTCGTCGAAGCGCTGGTAGTCCAGCGCGCCCGGACGGTAGTTGTCATAGATGTCCAGCGATTCCAGCAGTTGCTCAGCGTCCATCATCTTGCCCTGTTTGGCCAGCTGCTGGGCGAACGGCGTGGCGTCCGTGTCGAACAGTTCGGGCAGCTTGTTGGCTGCCGCCAACGTCTCGAGCTTCTGGATGTAGGAGGGCCGGTCCGGGGTGGTGATCAGGTTGAGCTCAAAGCCCGGGTGGTCCTTGGCGTAGTCCCCGGCGAGCTTCTTCATGATGTTGATGACCGCGCCGTCGGCAGGGCGGGAGAGCAGCCACGAAATCTCTCGGGCCTTGATCTCCCCGGTGGGACTGACGTTGGACGGGTCGGTGGAGCTTGCGCCCCCGCAGGCTGTCAGTGCCAGGGCGGTAACGGCTGCGGCGGCGGCAGCGCGGAACATTTTCTTCATTGGGTCAATCTCCCTTGATTGGAACGGATGGTTTTGGGTGTTGTTCAGTTGTCGGTGCGCTTGCGTACTTCGAAATCCGTGACAGTTACGGTGCCCTCGCCGGCGAACACACCTATTCCGCCGGCGGGAAGGTCATAGATGCGGGTGCTGAGGGCCACCTGGCTGTCGACGACGGCGACGCACAGGTCGCCGTCCACCACCA
This sequence comes from Arthrobacter sp. AK04, assembly GCF_021129155.1. Taxonomy (GTDB): domain Bacteria; phylum Actinomycetota; class Actinomycetes; order Actinomycetales; family Micrococcaceae; genus Arthrobacter; species Arthrobacter quantipunctorum. The sequence goes on along the minus strand of NZ_JAJOMC010000076.1, from coordinate 3,268 downwards.
CTTCCAGCGTGTGGCTGCCGGGCGAAAGGTCGCACGGGCGTTCCAGCTCGATGGCGTAGGGAACGTCGCCCGAGACATGCCATTGGGCTTCTCCGGTGATGGTCCGGGGCCACCGGTCGAACACCAGGCGTCCGCGCTTCGGTTCGAGGCGGAGGACGTAGGAGTGGTCGCCGTCCGGGCTGGAGCGCAGCAGGATCCCGCATTCCGTGGTGCCGTCCTGGATGTCCAGCACTGCCTTGGCGTAGAACTGCGTGGGCAGGTCATTTGCTGCGACGGCGGCGCTGTAGGAGTCCGGTACGTCCAGCCGGATGGGCAGCGGGCGCTCCAGCTCAAGCGGGACCCCGTCCCAGAAGCTGTCCACCAGCTCGTCCGCGAGGCCGAACGCCAGGGTTCCGTCGGAGTTCTGCCGTGCCTCCAGCACGGACATGGTGCCCGCCCACTGCCAGGCGCCGTCGTCGGAATTGCCTTCCTTGCTGGCAATCCAGCCGAAGAAGAACCGCCGACCGTCCCGCTCGGCCGTTTTGGAGGCGTAGAACGCACGTCCGTCGATGCTGTCCAGGTCCGGGACGGTCCACGGTCCCGTGGGCCCCTTGGCCATCCGGTACCGGGTGGTGAAGGTTTCGGAAAACTCGGAGTAGACCATGTACCACCAGCCGCCCCACTCGAACACGTCAGGGCATTCATGGGTGATGTACCTGCGGGGATCCCAGAAGGGTTCGGTGTGCTGCCAGGTCATCAAGTCCGTGGAGACGCACTGGGCGATGACGCCGCGGCGGCGTTCGGGGCCGTCGGAGTGCCGGGCCGCCAGGAGCATCCGCCACAGCCCGGCTGCCTCGTCCCGGAAGACGAAGGGATCCCGCCAGTCCGCGGACTCGAGCCCGTCCGGCGCGCCGAACGTAAGCTCCGGGTGCTTGGCCCACGTGCCCATGCCGTCCGTGCTGGTGGCGTGCATGACCAGCTGCAGCGGCAGTCCGTCTGCGCCGAGGTTGCCCGGATTCTGCCCCGTATAGAACAGGTGGTGGATGCCTGACTCGTCAGCAACGATGCTTCCGGTGTAGCAGTTGAAGTCCAGGTCCTCCGTGGTTCCGTGGGGAAGGGCAACGCCATGGTCCTGGAACTGGATGAGGTCCTTGGTGGTCACCAGGTTCCAGGCCGTTCCAGGCTTTGGGTCGGCGCGGACCTCGTGAAGGTAGAAGAGCCAGAACTCCCCGTCCTTCTGGAAAGGGATAAGGTCTCCAACCCATGCGTCGGCGGGCTGGAAGAAGACGGGGTAGCTCATTGGCGTTGATGTCCATTTCTGCTAAAGCGTTTGATCACCCTGAAGCTAGCGCGAAAAGCGAGACTGATCAAGCGTTTTAGCAAAATTAGTTCCGAAGCGTGTTTTGCGACGTTCTGTGGCGGGGACCGCTTTTGCTGAAACGCTTGACCACACGATTGCTGCTGGGTATGTTCTTCTGCTAAAGCGCTTAAGCAGCCCGGTGATCCCATATGTGAACCAGCGACGGTTCCGTCACCCCGAGCGCCCGGCGGAGCAGCCGCCCCCTGAGAGGAAGTCAACGATGACACATGCCTTTTCCCGCCGCCACGTCCTGCAGGGCACTGGCGCAGGAGCGCTTGCCCTATTCATGGGCAGCGCCACATCTGCAGTCCCGGCCGGGGCCGCCCAGGCCTCACTGCGGGCCACTTACCACATGACGCCGCCAGCTGGCTGGCTGTGCGACCCGCAGCGCCCGGTATTCCTGGACGGCAAATACCACCTCTACTACCTGCACTCCACGCAGAACAACGGCCAGGGCGGCTGGGACCATGCCACCACAGCAGATGGCGTGGCATTCACCCACCACGGAGATGCGCTGCCGCTGCAACCAGACTTCCCTGTGTGGTCCGGATCGGCAGTGGTGGACACGGCCAACACGGCGGGCTTCGGCGCGGGGGCCGTCGTGGTCCTTGCCACCCAGCCCACCGGCGGCATCCGCAGGTACCAGGACCAGTACCTGTACTGGTCAACAGACGGCGGCTACACGTTCACTGCGCTGCCGGACCCGGTCATCATGAATACGGGCGGCAGGGCTGCGGCCACGCAGGCGGAAATCGACAACGCCGAATGGTTCCGGGACCCCAAGGTCCACTGGGACGCGGCGCGCAGCGAGTGGGTCTGCGTAATCGGCAGGGCACGGTATGCGGCCTTCTATACGTCCCCGAACCTGCGCGACTGGCAGCTGAAGCGCAACTTCGACTTCCCCAACCCCGCGCTGGGCGGCATTGAGTGCCCCGACCTGTTCGAGATGACGGCCGACGACGGCACCAGCCATTGGGTGCTCGGCGCCAGCATGGACGCCCACAGCATCGGGCTGCCCATGACCTACGCCTACTGGACGGGCACGTGGGACGGGGAGCAGTTCCTGGCCGACGACGTCATCAATCCGCAATGGCTGGACTGGGGCTGGGATTGGTACGGCGCGGTGACGTGGCCGGCTGCAGAAGCTCCCGCGACACGGCGGTACGCGATCGGCTGGATGAACAACTGGAAGTACGCCGCCCGCGATGTTCCCACCGACGCCTCCGACGGGTACAACGGGCAAAACTCGATCGTGCGGGAGCTGCGCCTGGAACGCCAGGGAGGCGGCTGGTACAGCCTGCTCAGCAACCCCGTTGCAGCGCTCCCGAACTACGCCGCTTCAACCACCACGCTCCCGGACCGGACCGTGAACGGCAGCTACATCCTGCCCTGGTGCGGCCGGGCCTACGAGCTGGAAGTCGACATCACCTGGGACACCGCCACGAACATCGGGGTCTCGGTGGGCCGCTCCGCCGACGGCGCACGCCACACAAACATCGGCAAGTACGGCAGCGAGCTGTACGTGGACCGTGCACCCTCGGACCTTGCCGGCTACTCGCTGGTCCCCTATACCCGGGCCGCGGCGCCCATCGACGCTGCCGCACGCTCGGTGCACTTGCGCATCTTCGTGGACACCCAGAGCGTAGAAGTCTTCATCAACGCAGGCCACACAGTGATCTCGCAGCAGGTGCACTTCGCGGACGGGGACGCCGGGATCTCCTTCTACGCGGACGGCGGGCCTGCAACCTTCTCCGGCATCACCATCCGTTCGTTCCAGTAGCCGGCCAAACGAAACGGCGGCCCCCCCCCCCCCGGGGGGGGGGGCCCGGGGCGGGGGGGGGGGGGGCCCCGGCCCCCCCCGCAGCCGTGGCGGCCGCCCGTGCCGGAGCAAACACAGCCTTCGCAGGTGTCCTCGGCACCGATGAGGAG
>NZ_JAJOMC010000075.1 GCF_021129155.1 Arthrobacter sp. AK04 | reverse complement strand
CAAGGCCACCGCCACCGACGCCGCCCAGAACGTCAAAGCCGAAGGCCAACACGCAGCCACCGACGTCAAAGACCACGCCACCGACGCCGCAGGCCACGTCAAGAACACCTAGGAGCACCTAGGTATATCTGGACAGCAATAGGCCGACTCCCCTTGGAGCCGGCCTATTGCCGTTAACGCCATTAGTCCTGCTGGTACGGAAAGCACTGGCCTTCGCCGCCGCTAAGCAACCGGCACTGAACGTCCCGGCACTACGCGTCCGGGCGAAACAGCTACCGTTTACCCTTCTTCCGCGAACCCTTGCCCCGCCCTTTGTCCGGGTTCGGGGCGTACCGCTGGGCAACCTTGGGCGCCTTCTTGGCTCCGGTGCCCCTGCGGTCCGGTTTTGGTTCCTTTTTGGTTTTCACCGGCTGGGCGGACGGCTGGCGGGAGCTCTGCGCCGTCCGTCCGCGGACAATCCCGATGAACTCCTCAATCACTTCATCCGTTGAATCCGAGGCCCACGCCACGGCGATTTCCGTGCCGGGAGCGCCCGTAAGCCGCCGCGCCACCGTGTCCTTGACGTTGAAGTGCCGGGCGACGGACATGGGGAGGATGGCCAGCCCGGCGCCCGTGGCCACCACCTGCAGGGCGGGCTCCGGGCCTCCGAGCGCAGCCACGTCGAGGAAGGATTCCTGTTCCAGGTCCGCCAGGGCCACCTCCTCGAACACGGAAATTTCATGCCCCTTGGGCGCCACCACCACCGGCTGCTCCTCGTACAGCGGAATGACACTGAGGCCTTCGCGCTCCACGGGGAGCCGGACGAAGCTGAGATCCGCGGTACCCTCGCGGAGCACCGCAACCTGGGCGCCGTCGTCGGACATGAACGCCTGCAGCGGAACGTCGGGCATCCGCTCTTCCCACCGCCGGATCCACTTGCCCGGGGTTACCCCGGCCACATACGCGATGCGGAGCGTGCGGGGCGCGGCGTCGTCCGCCTGCCCGGCAGGCTGGTCCTGGTCACCGGGACCGGTTGTCTGGGGGATGTCGTGGGAGGGCACGTCTTCACAGTACCGTCCGCCCGGATACCCTTGAAGCATGACCTCTGCAAACTCCCAGTCCATGAAGCCGGCCACTGTTGCCAAGAAACTTGGCATCTACCTGCCCGCAACACCCCAGGAGTTCCAGGATTCAACGATTACCCGCGCCGAGTTCGCCGAACTGCAGGCCAACCCGCCGGAGTGGCTTGCCGAGCTCCGCCGCAACGGCCCGCATCCCCGCCCGGTGGTGGCCCAGAAACTGAACGTTTCCATCAGCGGCCTGGCGCGCGGCGGCGTTGAGGAGGCGCTGACGACGGCGGAGATCACCGCGCTGCTGCAGGCTCCCCCGCAGTGGCTGGTCACCGAGCGGGCAACGCACGCCGCCGTCCGGGCCGAGGCGCAGCGCGTCAAGGAAGAATCCGCGAAGAAGGACGCCAAGAAGGCCCGCTCCAACGCCGAGTAGGCCCGCCCAAGCCGCATCAGGGGCTTGTTCGCGGATCCGGACCTTGACGGTTGGGATCTGCGAACAAGCCTCTGATATTTCCCGTGAACCCTCAGTCCTGGTGCAGCTGGATGAAGTTGCCGCAGCCGTCGTCGAACACCGCGCTGATCCCGGACGGGTCCTCAGCCGGCTCACCCTTGAAGCTGACCCCCGCCGCCACCAGCCGCTCGTACTCCGCGCGCACGTCCGGCACGCCGAAGACGATAGCCGGGAGGCCGGCGTCGTGCACGGCATTCATGTAAGCGGCGCCGATCGGGTTGTCACTGGGCTCCAGGAGCAGTCCCACTGAACCGGCGTCCGAGCCGGGGTCCTTGATGATGTACAGATTGTGCTCGGGCATGGCCATCAGCGTCTCGAAGCCCAGGGTTCCTGTGTAGAAGGCATGGGCGGCGGCGGGGTCCTTGACGTGGATACTGCACATTTTGAGTCTCATGGACCCACCGTACGTGGCGTTCCGTCCACCTGAAAGGGCACCTGTTCCGGGACTGCATGCCTGCACCATTGACCCGTTCCCAGGAACGGGGTGGAATGGAATGACCAGCCCGGGATTCCGCGGCCCGGGCATGCGCTGGAAGTCAGGTGTCCGCCATGGGGGAAGGATTCTTCGAGGGACTGGTCCAGGGAGCCTGGGCCCTGCTGCTCTGCGGCCCGGTGCTGGTTGCCAGCGTTGCGGCCACCATCTTTGTGGTCCGGCGGCGCGCGCTTGCCGGCGGGAGCGGCCCAACGGAGCGTTCGGACCAGCTGTTCTGGGACCTGTTCCTGGGGTCAGCCGTTGCTGTTCCCGCCCTGCTCATCCCCACCCTGATCTCACCGTGGACGGGTCTGTTCCTGGGAGGCGCGGGCGTTGCCGCCGGCGTGGCCGCGTACCTCTGGACGCCGAAATACCTCGCGCGGCGGACCGCGCGCCATGATTACCGGGCGCTGGAGTCCGCCCACCTTGCAGCCCGGGCCCGGCATGACGAACTGATCGCCCGGTGGCGGCGCTATGAGCTGGACCCGGCCTGCTCCATTGACTATCCGGCGCTGACGGATGTCCGGACCCCCGAAACCTCAGCCCTCATCAAGGCCATGAGGCAGGCTGACGAGCTGCGTGGCGCGCCCCACCAGGGATATCCCGACGCCGTCACCAGCCTTGGTGCCACCCTTGCCGCTGCCGAGCGGGCAGCAGGCGTCCCGGCGGAGCAGGCCTAGACGTTACCCGCTGTGTCGCCTGCCATGGAAGAGGGAACCCGGCGGCGATAGCATCCAATGATGGATCCCCAGGAGTTGCCAACCCATGACCAGTTCGGGCGAAGGCTCGAGGACCGCGGCGTCTGGTGGCAGGCCACCACCCTGGCTGCGGCCGGAGAACTGACGGCCCGCTGGCTGGAAGGGGCGAGCCAGTACCAGCCCGGAACCTTCGCCCCCGGCTTTGACGGTGAAACCCGGCCAATCGCAGCCTCCCTCGCGGAGTTGAATCGCCACGGGCTCTTCACCAAGGAGTCCCAGCCCGGCCTCCGCCTGGGCCCGGCGGCCCAACGGCAGTACGTGACGGGGTTCTGCTCAGCGGCCGCTGCCTCGGCCCTGATCGGCCTGTCCGCCCGCACGGAACTGGTCACAGTGGCACACGCTCCCGGCGAGGCCAGCAGCGCCGCAATCCTGGTGACGCTGGCAGGAACTGAAGTCAGCACGGTGCTGGGCTCCAGCGAGAATCCTGTGGACGAGGAACAGATCCGCGATTGGGCGGACGAAACCAACGAGTCCCTGGCGCTGCTGCTCGCCGACTCCTGGTATGTGGAGGTCTTCGACCCCGTCTGGGGCCGGAACGAGATGCTGCTGCCGGAGGTCCTGGCCGCCCTCTCAGCGGTGGAACCCGGATAACGGCACAACGCCAGGGGCGGGGGGGGGGGGGCGGCCCCCCCCCCCCGCCCCTGCAATTCCATCCGGCCGGCAGACCCTACAGGTCCACCGTGCCGCTCTCGCCGACGCTCATCCGGCTGTGGGTGACCTTGGACTTGACCCACTGGAGCACGGTGGCAGCGGTACCGCCGGGGCTGGTCCAGTATTCCGCCGAGTCCGAGTCGATGCGGAGCAGGCACACCTCGGGGGTATCCGGCCCATCCGGGAACCAGGCTTCAACCGCCTGGTTCCACATCTCGCGGATCTTCTCCCGGTCCGTGACAACCTGCGCCGTTCCCGCCACGGAAACCCATTCGGTGTTCTTGCCAAAGGAGACGTTCACGCGGGGGTCCGCCCGGACATGCGCCACCTGCGAAGTGCCAAGGCCCGTGAAGAACCACATGTCGCCGTCGTCCTTTACCTCCTGGACAGCCAGCGGCCGGCTCACGAGGGCGCCTTCTTCGTTGATGGTGGTCAACATTCCGATGCGGGAATCGTTGATGATGTCCGTAACCTTGCTGATGCTCTCAGTGTCAGTCATATCTCACCTCGTTGATCTGCTTGCGGGGAAAGTCCCCTCCGGCCAGCCTATTGGTAAGCATGCTTATTTTCCAGCCTGCGATCTCCTGTCCGCCGTGCGCTGAAAGCCGGTCAGGCTCCGGCAGGAACAGCGACGCGCGCCACTTCCATGATCCGGGCTGCGGTGTGCCGGCCCATCCGGATGGCTCCGTCAACGTGCTGGTAGCCTTCGGCGGCCAGGTCCGATGAGGACCAATAGATGGGCCCCACCGGGGCGTGCTGGTCCTTGCCGTAGCGGTGCAGGCCGCCGAGGTCATAGCTGGAGGCATATGCGCCGCGGGTCCATTCCTCCGAACCCCAGTCCGACTCGTAGTAGACCTCGGGTTCCAGGGCCTCGGCACCCAGGAATCCCGCGATGGACTCCAGGATGGCGCGCTTGCGCTCCCCGGCACCCAACTCGAAGACGGCGTCGGCTTTTTCATCTGAGACGAATCCCACCAGGGTGCCCCTGGCGTCGCCGAAGTTGGTGTTGTCGTACACCTCCTGGACCAGGGATCCGGCGCCGAAACAAGTGCCGGACAGGCCGGAGTTCCGCCAGAACGGGCGGCTGTAGACGGCATGGACCTTAATGACCAGGCCCAGTGACTGGTGCTGGTGCATCTGGTGCTGGCGGCGCGGCAGCGGCGGGTTGAAGGAGACGCGTGAGTAGAGGTTGGGGGGCACGGCCATAATCACATACCGCGCATTGACGGTTGCCCCGTCCGAGACCACGGTGACGCGGTGCCCTTCGGTGTCCGGCTCCCAGTTGATGGTGCGTACCGGGGAATTAAGGACGACGTCGTCCCCCAGCTCCTGCGCGAGCAGCAGGGAGACCTGCTGCATTCCGCCCACCACGCGCCGGTCCAGGATGAAGTCTTCATCCGTGAGGTGGGTGAAGGACCCGGCAGAGGCCGCCATCAGCACGGCCTGCAGGGCGGAGAAGGCGTGTGCCGGCTTGGTAAGCATGCCGCCGGCAATGAAGAGGCCGATGTTATTGCAGGCTTCTTCATTGGACGAGTGCTGTCGCAGCCAGTGGTGGAAGGAGATAGTGTCCAGCTCACGAGCCTTCGGGTGCGCCCACGGCTCGCTGGCGCCGATTTCTGCTGCGAGCCCGTCCAGCAGTGCGGTCAGCTTGTCCATTTCGGCCTGCGTATCACGGTCCACGGGGAACGAATCACCGGCATAGCGCACAGGGACCCCGTCCGCGCCGATGTACATCGACTCACCCTCGCGGTACCTGGGGTACGTCTGCAGGCCCAATTCGTCCAGCAGTTCCAGCAGCACGGTCTGGTCCGGCGAGACCCATTGGCCGCCGATCTCCAGCATTGCGCCGCCAACCGTGCCGGTCCAGGTGCGGCCGCCCACGCGGTCCCGCGCCTCTAGCACGGCAACGGTGAGGCCGGCCTTCTTCAGTTCACGGGCTGCGGTGAGCCCGGACGGACCGGCTCCAACAACCACGACGTCGCGGTTCAGGTTCAGCATGATGTCCTCTCTTTGGTCCTGCCAGGTGACGGGAACCACTAAATGAACGGCATTCATTTATTAGAACTATAGCCGGTCCTGGCAGGGACGGGAAGAGCCCGGTGGAATAATGCTGGAGACCACCAACGAAAGGGCAGGCATGCCGGCAGTATCAGCCACTCAGGGGCGCCCCTCGGGGAATGCCGGCACCCAGAGGCGGAGGGCCGGCAGGCCTTCCGCGGCCGTCCTGGACAAGGCCGGCATCACGGCGGCGGCACTTGAACTGATCAACCGCAAGGGGTATGACGGCCTCACCATGGCCGCATTGGCCAGGGAACTGGACGTGGCGCCGTCCGCCCTCTACAACCACGTAGCCTCCAAGCAGGATGTGCTGCTCCTGGTGGAGGACCACCTGATGTCCCTGGTGGACGTCTCAGGATTCGGCTCCGGAGCCTGGGAGGCCGCGGTCCGCACGTGGGCCTGGAGCTACCGGGACGTCTTTGCCGCCCACACCCCACTGATTCCAGTGATCGCTGTCCTGCCCGTCACCGATGCGCCCCAGACGCTGGCCATGTACGAGACCGTCAGCAAGGGATTCGCCGACGCCGGGTTCCCGCAGGAGCACATCATTCCCGCCATCGTGGCGCTGGAGTCCTTCATCTTTGGCTCCGCTTACGACGTCACCGCGCCGGAGGACATCTTCGAATCCGGATCAATGGCGGAGTCCACCCCCTACTTCACGGCTGCCGTGCGGAGCTCGGCGTCGCGCCGGGACGCGCCGGCCGGGCAGGAACGGGGCCGCCCGGCCGACACCGCGTTCCATCGCGGACTCGAGGCCCTGATCACGGGATTCGGGGCAATCAGGAAGTAGCCTCCACCCCGGGCATCAGGCGGACTGGTCCACTGCCACAACAATCTTGCCGCGGGTATGCCCCTCCATGTTGAGCCGGAATGCATCCGCCGCCTGGGCCAAGGGGAACACCTTGGCAACCTCCACCCGCATCTTCCTCTCGTCCACCAGGCCGGCAAGCTCCTGCAGCTGGGCGCCGACGGGGCTTACCCACATCCAGGCGCCGCCATGTTCCTCAACGTCACTGTCGGCAATGGAGGCATGCCTGCCGCCTTCTGCAAGGACCGCCAGGGTGGCCTCAAGGTTCCCGCCAACAAAATCGGCAACCACCTCCACCCCGCCCGGGCGGAGCGACCTGACCCGGTCGGCAAGGCCCTCCCCATAGGCGATGGGATGCGCGCCCAGGGAGCGGAGGAAATCGTGGTTCTTTTCCGACGCCGTCGCGATGACGTCGGCGCCCAGGGCCACGGCAATCTGGATGCCCAGGGATCCCACCCCGCCGGCTCCGCCGTGGATCAGCACGGTCTCGCCGGACGCGAGGCCCAGGCGGTTCAGGACCTGGTAGGCGGTCAAACCCGCCAATGGAAGTCCTGCCGACTCGTTCCATTCAAGGGATGCCGGCTTTCGTGCCAGGAGCCTCTCCGGGAGGGCAATGTATTCAGCAAAGCTGCCGCCATGGACATAATCTTTGCGTCCGTAGGAGATCACCTCGTCTCCGGGCTTGAACTGCCGGGAATCAATTCCCACGGATTCCACCACGCCGGCCACATCCCACCCCGGAATCGCCGGGAACTGCAGGTCCATCGCCGCGTCCAGGTAGCCCGCCATGATTTTCCAGTCGACCGGGTTGACGGATGCCGCCTTCACCTTGACCAGGACCATTCCAGGCCCCACTTTCGGCATGGGTTGCTCGGTGAGCCGAAGAACGTCAGGGCTGCCATATTCGCTGTAAGTGATTGCCTTCATTCCTGCGTCAACAGGGCCCCCGCCCGCCGCTATTCCTGCCCCGTACCGGGAGTGGCCGATCACACGGAGCAGTAGAGCACTTGTAATACAAGTACTCTACTTATATCCTAAGAGGGCGGGCGAAGGAGCCCGGCCCCGCCTAAAGGAGAACCCGTGAGTACCGTCGACCTGATCCGGCACGTCAAGCTGTCCACCGCCCGCCTTCCCCTCGCCGTTCCCATCAGTGACGCGAAGGTCTTCACGGGACGCCAGAAGCCCATGACCGAGGTCATCTTCCTCTTCGCCGAGATCACCACGGAACTGGGGCACACCGGCGTCGGCTTCAGCTACTCCAAGCGCGCCGGCGGTCCGGCACAGTACGCACACGCCAGGGAAGTCGCCGCGGGCATCATCGGCGAGGATCCCAACGACATCGCGAAGATCTACACCAAGCTGCTGTGGGCCGGAGCGTCGGTGGGCCGCTCCGGAGTGGCCACCCAGGCCCTGGCTGCAATCGACATTGCCCTCTACGACCTCAAAGCCAAGCGGGCCGGCCTGCCACTGGCCAAGTTCCTGGGCACGTACCGCGACTCCGTGCAGACCTACAACACCTCCGGCGGCTTCCTCAACGCCAGCCTTGAGGAAGTCAAGGCCCGCGCCACGCAGTCGCTGGAGGAGGGCATCGGCGGCATCAAGATCAAGGTCGGCCTGCCGGACAGCAAGGAGGACCTCCGGCGCGTCGCCGGGATCCGCGAGCATATCGGCTGGGACGTTCCGCTGATGGTGGACGCCAACCAGCAATGGGACCGTGCCACCGCCCTGCGGATGGGACGCCAACTCGAGGAGTTCAACCTGATCTGGATTGAAGAACCTTTGGACGCCTACGACTTCGAGGGCCACGCGCACCTGGCGCAGGTCCTGGACACTCCCATCGCCACCGGCGAAATGCTCGCCTCCGTCGCTGAACACAAGGGCCTGATCAGCGCCAACAGCTGCGACATCATCCAGCCGGACGCGCCCCGGGTGGGCGGCATTACGCAGTTCCTCCGCCTCGCCGCCCTGGCGGATGAGCGCGGGCTGGGGCTGGCCCCGCATTTCGCCATGGAGATCCACCTGCACCTGGCCGCTGCCTACCCGCGCGAACCCTGGGTTGAACACTTCGACTGGCTCGATCCGCTGTTCAACGAACGCCTCGAAACCAAAAACGGCCGGATGATCGTCCCGGACCGTCCCGGCCTGGGCATCACCCTGAGCGAGCAGGCGCGCGCGTGGACCACCGAATCAGTGGAGTTCGGCGCGTAACCTAGTTGCCATGAGCCGGAACCTCACCGCGGACCTCGCCGCCGACCTTCGCACCCGCATTGTGGACGGCGTCATCCAGCCGGGCGAGAAGCTTCCCAGTGAAAACACCCTGATCAGCGACTTTGGCGTCAGCCGTACCGTAGTTCGGGCGGCACTGACCCGGCTGCAGGCCGAGGGACTTGTGGAAACCGAACGGGGGCGGGGAAGCTTTGCCCTGACCCCGCCGTCGGACGGACCCTCCCCCGGGCCGGGGGCGCGTCCGGTGGCCACGATGGAGGACCGGCTGCATCTGCTGGAGTTCCGCATGGGCGTGGAGACGGAAGCCGCTGCGCTGGCAGCGCGCAACCACACGGAGCGGCAACTGCGGGCCGTCACCACAGCGCTGGAGGAGTTTACCGCCAGCGCAGGGCACCCGGCGCACGCCATGAAGTCCGACTTTGAGTTCCACCGGGCAGTGGCCGCCGCCTCCGGCAACCCCTATTACTCCGACTGCCTTGCAGCGCTGGGCCAGACGATGATCGCGATGCCGCGCACCCGGCTGATGACCGGCGTCGAACACTATGCCCGGGACCACTTTGACCAGGTGGTGCAGGAGCACCGGTCCATCTCGGAGGCGATCGCGGACGGGGACGAGGCCGCCGCCGCAGCTGCCATGCGCAGCCACCTGGCAAATTCACGACGCCGGTTCAAGGCTTCAGCGCGCCCCTGACCTGCCGTGCCACCGGGCAACGGCCGAAACCCAAGCTTGTTCGCGTATCCGAACCTTCAAGGCCCGGACCCGCGAACAAGCCCGGGTTTGCAGCGTTAAAGCAGAAGAGCCCCGGTCCTAAGACCGGGGCTCTTCTTGTTTGCGTGCGCGAGGGGGGATTTGAACCCCCACACCCTTTCGGATACTGGCACCTGAAGCCAGCGCGTCTGCCGTTCCGCCACTCGCGCGCAACTTCTTCCACTGAGTAACGGCCCGTTTCCAGGATCCGCAACCTTGTAAAAGCAGCGAGATCAAGCATAACGGACACTGGACGGAAATTACCAATTGGGCTCCCGCGCGCCTGCCCGGGCCCCGCTGAACCCGCAATTCCACGCCACCGTCCCGGGAGGAAACTGCTGCCGGATCCGGCCTTCCTGCGGCAGGGAAGTGAACTTTTGCAGGCGGCGGGCCGTTGTGGATTAAGGTCATTCACAGGCCTGCCCAGTAGTATCGGATGTAGGAGTGGCTGCCGCACGCGCGCACGCTCCTGAGTTGTGAACTGCACGGCGGGTGAAGTTCCGGAACGGAAGCTGCCCCGCAGCCGGGGGGAAAGGAGAAGGATCATGGGTCTGCTGGACAAAGTTGAACGCGGCATTGAAAAGGCTGTCCGAGGCGTCTTCTCCACCGGCTCCCGCGCCCAGGTTGAACCCGTGGAAATTGCCAGCAGGCTGCGCCGCGAGGTGGACCACAAGGCCCTGACGGTGTCGGCCGGCCGCACCCTGGCACCCAACGTCTTCGACGTCCAGCTCAGTGAAGACGACTTCAAGAGGGCCCAGGAATGGGGTACTCCGCTGGCGGAAGAACTGTGCGATGTGGTAATCAACCACGTCCGCAGCCAGGGCTACACGCTCCAGGGTTCGGTGCGGATTTCCTTCCGCCGGGACACGGAACTGCGGGCCGGCGACTTTGAAATCATCTCCTCCACCGAGAAATCCCAGGGTTCCCCCGCCGGCGCCCCGGCACGGTCCAACGTGCCGGCTGCTCCCAGCCGCCAGCCGGTCCGGCTCCAGCCCGTCCTGGACATCGACGGGCAGCGCTATTCCCTCAACGCGCCCTCCATTGTGCTGGGCAGGTCTTCCGATGCCGATATCCATGTCGAGGACACCGGCGTTTCGCGCCGCCACCTGGAAATCCGCACGGCCAACGGAGTGACCAGCGCCGTGGATATGGGTTCCACCAACGGCAGCTATGTCAACGGGCAGAAGGTGTCAGGGAGCACCGAACTCACTGACGGCTCCACCATCACTATGGGACGGACAAAAATCATCTTCCGCCTTCTGCCTGCCGGCCCTGGTGGCCGCGCATGAGCGACCTCACCATCACGGCCCTGCGCTTTGGCTTCCTCCTGCTCCTTTGGGTGCTGATTTTCAGCATCGTCTCGGCGATGCGACGGGACCTCATGGTGGGGCGCAAGGCAGCTTCGGGCGCCCCAACCCAGCGCCAGGTCCGCAAGAATCCCGATCTGGCGGAAGCCGCACCGCAGCCGGTGAAGCAGCAGGCCCGCCAGCTTGTCGTCATCGAGGGGCCGCTCAAGGGAACCACCCTTCCGCTTGCCGCCAGCCCCATCCTCCTGGGACGGGCCCAGGAGGCCACGCTGGTTCTGGAGGACGACTACGCCTCCGGCCGCCATGCCAGGCTGTTCCCCCAGGGCAGCCGCTGGTTCATCGAGGATCTCGGCTCAACGAACGGAACGTACCTGGCGGACCAGCAACTTACCCGTGCCCTGCCGGTTGAGCCTGGGGTACCCGTGAGAATCGGCAAGACGGTCATCGAATTGAGGCCATAGCCGTGGCCGCCACGCAATCCCCCGCAAACGGGCACCAGCCCCCGCAGCGGCCCCTCATCATGCGCTTTGCGGCGCGCTCCGACGTCGGCCGCATCCGCTCCAAAAATGACGATTCCGCCTATGCGGGCCGGCATCTCGCGGTAGTCGCGGACGGCATGGGCGGCCATGCCGGCGGCGATGTCGCCTCCGCCGCCACCGTCCTGGACATGATCCACCTGGATCGCGGCGGATACCACGGTGACGCAGGCACGGTCCTTGCCGACGAAATCCAGACTGCCAACTCCCTGCTGTCCGAGCTGGTGCACCAGAACCCCAAACTGGCGGGAATGGGCACCACTGTCACGGCACTCCTGCTGGCGGAGGGAAAGCTCCACTTCGCACACATCGGCGATTCCCGTGCCTACCGCCTGCGAAACGGCGAATTCGAGCAGGTGAGCGTGGACCACACGTTCGTCCAGCGGCTCATCGACGAAGGCAGGCTCCGCCCGGAAGAAGCCGAAAGCCACCCCCACAAGAACGTCCTGATGCGGGTGCTGGGTGACGTCGACGCAAGTCCCGAACTTGATCTCGACACCCTGGACGTGCTGCCGGGAGACCGCTGGCTGCTTTGCTCCGACGGGTTGAACTACGTTGCCGGCCATGCCGTGGAACGGACAGTGCGGGAAACGAAGGACCTCCGCGAGTGCGTGGAAACCCTGGTGGATCTCACCCTGGAAGCCGGATCCCCGGACAACGTCACGGTGATCATGGTGGAAATCGTCGAAGAAACGCCCGACGACGTCAGTACAGCCGCCGTCGAAGTCATTCCTTCCACAGGTGCAGCCTTGGCCGCTGCCGCGGCTGCCCGGAAAAGCACCCCACCGGGGGGCGGCACCACCCCCGCCGGGGACAGCGGGGACCCTAACTCCGAAGAAGCGAAAGACGCGGCGGCCGGCAAGGACACCAGCGCTGCGCCGTCCGTACAGGAGGGTTCCACCGATCCGCACCTGGGCGAGCACCTCTCAGCAGAAGTGCTCAGGGAGGAGCTGGCCTCCCGGCCTCACGAACTTGTTGGTGCTGCAGCTGCGGCGGCGGAGTCCGGCTCCATCCCAACTATTGCCGGACGTACTGTGGCGCGCCGGGCAGCCACCCTCCTCACCCACAAGGCCGAACAGCCGGGCAACGATTCTGAGGACAACCTGGTCCCGCTCAAGCCGCGCCGGTGGGTTACCTGGGCGGTCTCGGCCGTAGTGCTGGTTGCCCTGACGGCCGGTCTGTGGCTGGGCTATGCGTGGACGCAGACCCGGTACTACGTGGGCGAGCACGACTCGCGGGTGGCCATCTTCAACGGGGTTTCGCAGCGCCTTGGACCTATCGGACTGTCCAGCCTGGAGACCGTCACGGAGATCCGAATGGATTCGCTGCCGCCCTTTTCACAGCAGCGCGTCCGCCAGACTGTTCCCGCCAACGACTTGTATGACGCCCAGCGGATCGTAAAGAACCTTGAGCTCACCGGGACAACGTCTCCCGAGCAGGACTGCGTACCGCCTTCACCGTCGCCGGCAGCATCCAGCCCTGCCCCGGCTCCCACGGAGTCCGCCGCCCCGGCCCCGGAGGCAGCTCCCGCGCCAGCCGGCCCGTCGCCGTCGCCCAGCCCCTCCGTCACCTGTGAGGCGGTCCAATGAGCCAGCCCAGCACCATGCCCAAACCCCGCCGCAACGTTGAACTCGCGCTGCTCCTGCTCGCCCTCGCCGTGGGCATCGGCGCCAGCATGCTGGTGGGGATCGACCGGCAAAACGCCTTCGATTCGGACTTCTGGTTCCAGTCCGGCCTCCTGGCCGTCGCTGCCCTGGTGTTCCACGGCGTCCTCCGCTTCCGCGCAAAGTATGCAGACCCGGTAATACTTCCACTCGTGGTGGCGCTGAACGGGCTGGGGCTTGCCATGATCCACCGTCTGGATGCACCGGGTGACGACACCGGAAACAACCAGCTGCGCTGGACGCTGATAGCCATGGCTGTTGCCATTGCGGTCATCTGGTTCCTTAAGGACCACCGGATCCTTCGCCGTTTCACCTTTATCTCCTTGGCTGCCAGCGCGCTGCTCCTCATCCTGCCCCTGGTTCCGGGCATCACAGCCGGCGAGATCCTCGGAGCACGGGTCTGGATCCGCCTTGGCCCGATGACCTTCCAGCCCGGTGAGGTCGCGAAGATCACCCTGGCCATATTCTTCGCCGGTTATCTTTCCTCCAACCGGGACCTGATCCTACTGGCGGGCCGGAAGGTGGGGCCGCTGCAGTTCCCGCGGTTCAAGGACATGGGCCCGATGATCACCGCGTGGCTGGTCAGCATCGGCGTCCTGATCTTCCAGCGGGACCTTGGCTCCTCGATCCTGTTCTTCGGCCTGTTCATTGTGATGATCTACGTGGCCACCAGCCGGATCAGCTGGGTGGTCATTGGCCTGGCGCTCATCGCCGGCGGCGGTTTCGTGGCCGCCCAGGTGTTCTCCCACGTGCAGCTCCGCATCGACGGCTGGCTCAACGCCTTCACACCCGAGGTCTACGACCGGTTCCCTGGTGGAAGCCGGCAAATCATCCAGGGGCTCTTCGGCATGGCCAATGGCGGCCTGGTGGGCACCGGACTGGGCCAGGGGCGCCCCGACCTGGTTCCCTTCGCCAACAGCGACATGATCATCGCTTCCCTGGGCGAGGAGTTGGGACTCATTGGCCTGTTCGCCATCGTCCTGATGTACCTGCTGCTGTTCACCCGTGGTTTCCGCGCCGCCCTGGGCACCCGTGACGCTTTCGGAAAGCTCCTCGCCTGCGGGTTGTCCTTCGCCGTAGCCCTGCAGTGCTTTGTGGTGATCGGCGGCGTGACCCGCCTGATCCCGCTGACGGGCCTGACCACACCTTTCCTGGCGGCCGGCGGCTCCTCCCTGCTGGCCAACTGGATCATTGTCGGCCTGCTCCTGATGATTTCGCATACGGCACGCGGCCCCGTGGACACCACTCCCCTTCCGCCGGGCAAAGGCTCGGAAGCACCCGGCATTGATACTCCTACCGAGGCGGTGAAGCACCTGTGAACCAGGCAATACGGCATTCATGGGTGGCGGCCATCGCCATGTTCGCACTGATCTTCGGCGCCATCAGCTACGTCCAGGTGATCGGGGCCGACGAACTCAAGGCCAACCCCTGGAACCAGCGCGCTGTCCTGCAAAGCTTCTGCAACGACCGTGGCGCCGTCATCGTGGAGGGAACACCCGTGGCCGAGTCCGTGGAGACCGGTTCGGAGACCTGCGCCTTCCAGCGCACCTACCCGCAGCCGGAACTCTACGCCGGAATTACCGGCTACTTCTCCCAGAACTTTGGTGCCACCGGCCTGGAGCAGTCCATGGGTGCGGAGCTGGCCGGCAACTCGGACCAGCTGTTCCTTGACCGGGTGGGCCAGCTGTTCCTCGGCAACCAGCCCAAGGGCGCATCGGTGGAGCTCACCATCGACCCCGAAATCCAGGAGCTTGCCTACAGCCTCATCCCCGACGGGCAGCGTGGCTCCATCGTGGTCACCGACCCCAAGACGGGGGCCATCCTGGCCATGGTGTCCAAACCCTCCTACGACCCGAACCTGGTAGCCACCCAGGACCTCGCCGCGGCCGATGCCAGCATGACCGAGCTGGTCAAGGTGCCCGGGATCAACCTGAACCCCAACGTCAGCGGACCCACCGGGGAGCTCCTGGCCCCTGGCTCAGTGTTCAAGCTGGTGGATACCGCAGCGGCCCTGGCATCCGGGAAGTACAACAAGGACAGCGAACTCCCCAACCCCGCGGAACTCCCCTTCGAGGGCATCCAGTACCGCCTGCCCAACTATGCGGGCGGCAACTGCTACACCCGGGATACAGCCAGCTTCGCCTTCGCGCTCCAACAGTCCTGCAACACCCCCTTCGCCAGCATCGCCCTGGACCTTGGCAGGGACGCCATTGCCGAGCAGGCCAACAAGTTTGGTTTCGGCCAGGACATGGGCGACCAGCTCAAGCTGGACTACGCCAGCGAAAACACCTTCCCTGACGACCTCGACGGCCCCGGCCTGGCCCAGTCCGTCATCGGGCAGAAGGACGTCAGGGCCACGCCCTTGCAGGTGGCGCTGATGACCGCCGCAATCGCGAACGACGGCGTCCAGATGCAGCCCACCCTCATCAAAACCCTGCGCTCCCCGGACCTCCGGGTGATTGACGAACCGCAGCCAAAGCCGCTGCGGACCTCCACCACTCCGGAGATCGCCAACCAGATTACCGAGTGGATGGTGAGTGCGGTCAGCGAGGGCATCGCCAACCGGGCGGCGGTTCCCGGCGTCCAGGTGGCAGGAAAAACCGGAACCGCCGAGCTGGGAAACGGAGCGAACAACTCCTGGTTCACCGGTTTTGCCCCCGCAAACAACCCGCAGGTTGGTGTCACGATCGTCATGGAAGGCGTGGACATCACCACCGGAGCACAGCTGACCAGTCCGAACGCGAAGAGAATTTTTGAGGCGGTGTTGAATAAGTGAGGCCTACAACCGGAATCACCCTCGGCGGGCGGTTCCAGCTGACCACGCGGATCGCGATTGGTGGCATGGGCGAGGTGTGGAAGGCCAGAGACCTCGTCCTGGGCCGCATCGTCGCGATCAAGGTGCTGAAAGAGGAGTACACGGGCGATCCCGGATTCCTCCAGCGTTTCCGCGCTGAGGCCCGCCACACAGCGCTCCTGAACCACGTGGGCATCGCCAACGTCTTCGACTACGGCGAGGAGGAAGGTTCCGCCTACCTGGTCATGGAACTGGTCCCCGGCCAGCCGCTGAGCAGCATCATCGAACACGAGCAGGTCCTGTCTCCGGACCGCACGCTGTCCATCATCGCCCAGACCGCCCGTGCCCTCTCCGTTGCCCACGCCCAGGGCCTGGTGCACCGCGACGTGAAACCGGGCAACCTCCTGATCACCCCTGACGGACGGGTCAAAGTCACCGACTTCGGCATTGCCCGCCTCGCCAACCAGGTGCCGCTCACCCAGACCGGCCAGGTGATGGGCACCGCACAGTACCTGGCACCCGAGCAGGCCACCGGCCAGACGGCCACCGGTTCGTCGGACATCTACGCGCTCGGCGTCATCGGCTATGAGTGCCTGACCGGCCACCGCCCCTTCTCCGGCGAATCCCAGATCGCTATTGCCCTCGCCCAGGTCAACGATGCTCCACCGCCCCTGCCGGAATCACTTCCCACCCCGGTACGCGCCCTCCTGATGTCCATGCTGGCCAAGGACCCCAAGGACCGGCCGGAGAATGCCATCAAGCTGGCCGAGGCAGCAGAGGCCATCCGCAACGGTGACATCAGCGCAGCCCGCGCAGCCGTCCCCGGAATGCTCCTCTTTGACGCTGACACCGGTCCCATTACGGCTCCGGTGGACACCGCGACGGCGCCCACCGGCGTCATCGGCGCACAGCGGGATGATTCCCCAGGCCGGACTTCCGCTTTGCCGGTGATTGGCGCAGGTGCGGCGGGTGCAGCCGCCGGAGCGGCAGCCGGGGCTGCAGGGGCGGCCGCCGATGCCGACGCCCCCCAGGGGACGCTGGCCCGGGCCAACGCCCTCGCTGCTGAGCGCAAGTGGGTTCCGGAAGAGGCAACTTACGACGACGAGCCCGCCGATGAGCCCCAGCGCAAGGGCCGCAGCCCCTGGACCTGGCCGCTGATCGCCCTGATCCTGCTGCTTCTGTTTGCCTTGGTTGGGTTCTTCCTCAGCCAGCGGGGAATCCTTTTCCCCTCCGAGGACCCCACATCCGCGGTGACCACAAGCAGCGCGGCGCCGAGCAGCGCCAGCCCCACCCGGACAAGCCAGTCCGCTACTCCCACGCAGACCCGCTCGACGCCCACGGCGACGCAGACTCCGACGACGGAAACCGTGGACATAATTCCTGAAGCGTATCTTGGGCAGCCCTACCAAACGGTCCAGTCAAGGCTCTCAGCCCTCAACCTGGACGTCAGCGTTCAGGAGCAGGTGGATGCTACCGCGGTTCCCGGAACGGTCATAGGACTATCGAGGACGGGCCGAGTGGAAGTGGGCTCGCCCGTAACCATCACCTACGCCGTGGCACCCGAACCCGAACCCACAACATCTGCTCCAGCCCCGGCTCCTACGGCGGCACCCACCACCTCGGCGGTGGCGGCGCCCACCGTCGAGTCAGCACTGCCCGACTGCACGGACGGCCAGCAGCCGGGTACGCCTCCAACCTGCAACCCGTAGCCGCCAGGACATCCCATGAATGAGTCACCGCGCACCCCGTTGCACCGTGAGGACAGCCTCCCGGTGGATAACCGTCGCGTCCTTAGTGGCCGCTACGAACTGGGCGGCCTGATCGGGCGCGGTGGCATGGCAGACGTGTACCGCGGTCTGGATACCCGGCTGGGGCGGACGGTGGCCATCAAGCTGCTGCGGCCGGACCTGGCCCGTGATCCGCAGTTCCAGGCCAGGTTCAAGCGCGAGGCCCAGGCTGTGGCGGCGCTCAACCACTCCTCCATCGTCGCCATTTACGACACCGGCGAGCACCTCGTCCACGACGGCTCCGAGGACGTCCGGGTGCCCTACATCGTGATGGAGTTCGTGGAGGGAAAAACCCTCCGCGAACTGATCCGCGGCCACGACGTCACCATCGGCCAGGCCATCGACTACTGCATGGGCGTCCTGGGGGCGCTCGAATACAGCCATAAGGCCGGGATCGTCCACCGGGACATCAAACCGGCCAACGTGATGTACTGCGAAAGCACCAACTCGGTGAAGGTGATGGATTTCGGGATCGCCCGCGCCATCGCAGATTCTTCGGCCACCATGACCCAAACGCAGGCCGTGGTGGGCACAGCCCAGTACCTGTCTCCCGAGCAGGCCCGCGGCGAAGCCGTTGACGCGCGGAGCGACCTCTACTCTGCTGCCTGCCTGCTGTACGAAATGCTCACGTCGCGTCCGCCGTTCGTCGGTGACAGCCCCGTGTCGGTGGCCTACCAGCATGTCCGCGAAATACCGGAGCCGGCCAGTACCCTCAATTCGGAGGTCACGCCGGCACTGGACAGCGTGCTGTCCAAGGCCCTGCAAAAAAACCGCGACGACAGGTTCCAGGACGCGGCGGCCTTCCGCCGTGCCCTGCGCGCTGCCCGGTCGGGGGTGCCGGTACCGGCGCTGCCGGCCTCCGAAGCGCCGACGGACCCCAATGACCACGTCCCCGCCCCGTCTGCTCCGGCCACCGAAGCATTTGGTGTCACAGGGGCGGGTTTCCTGGACGATGCTCCCACCGGCAGGCTGGCCGCAACGCAGGCCTCCGCCGGTGACCGTGGGGCCGGCATGCCCCTCGCCGCCGGGGTCGACGACCGGACAGAGGCCGGGGTGCTGCCGCTTGGCCTCCCGCCGGAACGTGAGCGGAGTCCCCGGCAGAAGTCCCGCCGTCGTGCATGGATCGCAACTTTTGTGGTCTTCACCCTGCTGGTCCTCGCCGGCGGCGCGCTGTGGCTGTACACCACCGTCAACCGGCCTGCCCCGGAAGTGCCGAAAGTCCAGATCCCGGTGGTGGCTGCCATGACCGAGTCAGCGGCGCTGCAGGAACTGTACAACGCCGACCTCAAGCCCAGGATTGTCCGGTCACAGCACGATTCCGTTCCCAAGGGCACGGCGATCGGCACCGAGCCGGAGTCCGGGGCATCCATGGACCCGGGCGCAGAGGTGGTCCTGAACATCTCCGAGGGCCCCAGCGCCGTCATGATTCCCGAGAGCCTGCCGGGGAAGACAGAAGCAGCGGCCAGGGATATCCTGCGGCAAAGCGGCCTGGCTGGAGCCCCCTCCACCACCACGGCCAACAGCGCCACCGTTCCGGCCGGAATCGTGATCACCACCAGCCCCGCGCCCGGCCAGATGGTGGGCGTGGGAACCAGCGTGGAGCTGATTGTGTCCACGGGCAAGGTTGCGCTTCCGGAACTGCGGGGGCGTACCCGCGAAGAGGCTGAGGCTGC
The DNA here is from genome assembly GCF_021129155.1 of Arthrobacter sp. AK04. Classification (GTDB taxonomy): domain Bacteria; phylum Actinomycetota; class Actinomycetes; order Actinomycetales; family Micrococcaceae; genus Arthrobacter; species Arthrobacter quantipunctorum. The sequence goes on along the minus strand of NZ_JAJOMC010000075.1, from coordinate 136 downwards.
GCTGAAGGAACTGAGCCTGGTCCCTGCGGTGATCGAGGTGGAGAATGCCCAGGTGGAGGCGGGCAGGGTGACGGACCAGAGCGATCCGGTCAACGCGACCGTGGAGCAGGGCAAGACCGTCACGATCGTGGTGGCC
>NZ_JAJOMC010000074.1 GCF_021129155.1 Arthrobacter sp. AK04 | reverse complement strand
CCTCAACAACAAACCCACACCAACACCCCCCCCCCCACCCCCCCCCCCCCCCCCCCCCCCCCCCCCCCCCCCCCCCCGGGGGGGGGGGCCCGGGGCGGCCGCCCCCCCCCCACAACCTGTCCCCCGGCACCTGCGGCCGCAGGTGGCCCTCTTTCCAACCAGTCGGCGGGAATTGACGCATGAACACACCCATTCTCCAGATGCGGGGAATTACCAAGACTTTCCCCGGGGTCAAAGCCCTGCAGGATGTCACCCTGGACGTTAACCGCGGCGAAGTACATGCCATCTGCGGCGAAAACGGCGCCGGTAAATCCACGCTCATGAAAGTCCTGTCCGGGGTCTATCCGGACAATTCATTTGATGGCCAGATCCTGTTCGAAAACGAACCCTGCACTTTCTCCAGCATCAATGACAGCGAAAAGCGCGGCATTGTCATCATCCACCAGGAACTGGCGCTGAGCCCGTACCTTTCCATCGCGGAAAACATCTACCTCGGCAACGAGCAGGCCAGGAACGGGTGGGTGGATTGGCGTAAGACCAACCTTGAGGCCGCCAAGCTCCTGGCCCGGGTGGGGCTGGCCGAAAACCCGGTCACGCCCGTGCAGCACATCAGCGTGGGCAAGCAGCAGCTGGTGGAGATTGCCAAGGCACTGTCCAAGGAAGTCAAACTTCTCATCCTGGACGAGCCAACGGCAGCCCTCAACGACGAGGATTCCGGGCACCTGCTGGACCTCATCCTGCACCTGAAGGGCCAGGGCATCACCAGCATCATCATCAGCCACAAACTCAACGAGATCCGAAAAGTGGCAGACGCCGTCACCATTATCCGCGACGGACAGACCATCGAAACGCTCCGGCTCGACGAAGGCCAGATCACCCAGGAACGCATCATCCGGGGCATGGTGGGCCGAGACCTCGACAGCCTCTACCCGGAGCGCACGCCGGTTATCGGCGAGGAAGTGCTGCGGATCGAAGACTGGTCCGTCCAGCACCCGCAGGACCACACGCGCATGGTGGTGTCCAACGCCAACCTCACAGTCCGCAAGGGCGAAGTGGTGGGCCTGGCGGGACTGATGGGGGCCGGAAGGACCGAGCTGGCCATGAGCGTGTTCGGGCGGACCTACGGGCGGGCGGTCTCAGGCAAGGTCTTCAAGTACGGCAGGGAAATCAACACCTCCACCGTGCCCGACGCCATCCGGCACGGCCTTGCCTACGCCACCGAGGACCGAAAACACTACGGCCTGAACCTCATTGAGGACATCAAGCGCAACATCTCCATGGCGGCGCTGGGGAAGCTGGCGAAACGTGGCTGGGTCGACAAGAACGAAGAAACGGCCGTAGCCAACCGCTACCGCACAAGCATGAACATCAAGGCACCGTCAGTCGCAGCCATCACGGGCAAGCTTTCCGGCGGGAACCAGCAGAAAGTGGTGCTGAGCAAATGGATGTTCTCCGATCCCGATGTGCTGATCCTCGACGAACCCACCAGGGGTATCGACGTGGGCGCGAAGTTCGAGATCTACACGATCATTGCCAACTTGGCGGCTGAAGGAAAAGCAGTCATCGTCATCTCCTCGGAACTTCCCGAGCTGCTGGGCATCTGCGACCGGATCTACACCCTGTCGGCAGGCCATGTCACCGGTGAAGTGCCCATCGCCCAGGCTTCACAGGAAACCCTTATGCACTACATGACCAAAGAGAAGGAATAGCATGTCCGCCCTACGAGAATCACTCGGCTTCCTGACAAGCCGCCTCCGCCAGGTTGGCATCTTCGTCGCCCTGATCCTGATCGTCATCCTCTTCCAAATCCTTACTGACGGCATCCTGCTCCAACCCCAGAACGTCACCAACCTTGTAGTCCAGAACAGCTACATCCTCATCCTTGCCATCGGCATGGTCATGGTTATTATCGCGGGCCATATCGACCTCTCCGTCGGATCCGTCGCTGGCTTCATCGGCGCCGTGGCCGGCGTCATGATGGTCCAGTGGGGGTGGGCCTGGTGGCTGGCCATTCCTGCCTGCCTGGTGGTGGGAGCCCTGGTGGGGGCGTGGCAGGGATATTGGATCGCCTACGTCGGCATACCCGCCTTCATAGTCACCCTTGCCGGCATGCTGATCTTCCGGGGACTGACGCTGATCACCCTGAAGAACCAGCAGATCACCCCGTTCCCCGACGAACTGCGGGCGCTGGGTGGCGGCTTCCTCCCCGACATCACCGGAGGCACCTCCGTCCTGGAATGGCTGACCGTCATCCTCGGCGTTGGCGGTACCGCCGCGATCCTCTTCCAGGCACTGAAGGAACGCCGCGTCCGCAAGAAGTTCAACCTTGAGAACGAGCCCATGGCATGGTTCGCCATCAAGACTGCCTTCATCGCGCTGCTCATGCTCATCATCACGTTCCTCCTCGCCAGCTACCGCGGCACCCCCATCGTGTTGATCGTCCTTGCCGTCCTGGTCATCGCCTACTCGGCGTTGATGAACAACAGCATCTTCGGCCGGCACATCTACGCGATCGGCGGGAACCTGCACGCCGCCGAGCTCTCCGGCATCAAAACCAAGGCCGTCACCTTCCGGCTTTTTGTCAACATGGGCGTACTGGCGGCGCTGGCCGGTTTGGTCTTTACCGCCCGGCTGAACTCCGCCCAGCCCGCCGGCGGCACCGGCTTCGAACTTGATTCCATCGCGGCAGCCTTCATCGGCGGAGCCGCGGTCCAAGGCGGGATCGGCACGGTGGCCGGAGCGCTGATCGGCGGATTGATCATGGGTGTCCTGAACAACGGCATGTCCATTCTGGGCCTCGGCACGGACTACCAGCAGCTCATCAAGGGACTCGTCCTCCTGCTTGCCGTTGGATTCGACATCTTCAACAAGAACCGGACAGGTGGCGGCACCAACATCGCCAGCCGTTTCAAGAGGAAGCCCGCACCACCGGCCGCTGAGGGAACTACTCCCCGCGGGACGGCCACGGACGAGCCCCTTCCTGTACCGGCCAGCACGTCCGATCCCCGCTGACCCTGACGGCCCGGCAGCTGCCTAAGCTGCAGCCTGCTAAGGAAGTCCGACGGCGGCCGGCAACAGCCGCCGTCGGGCTCTGCCGTCAGTGCTGCGCGCTGCCCGCAGGGTCCTGCCAGTGGTCCCGCCAGGTGTGCTCAGGCTCAAAGCCCAGCAGCCGGCGCGCCTTGTCGATGGACAGCATGGTTTCGTGTTCGCCCAGCTCCTTGACCACCTTGACGCCGGGGAACACTTCCGCGGCCAGGCTGGCACTTGACCGGCTCATGACGGTATCGGCGTTGGCGATGATGAACGCCTCGAATCCCGGCGTCCCATTTTCGAGGGCGCGGGCCACTGCCTGGGCGCCGTCCCGGCCGTCAATGTAGCCCCAAAGGTTCCATTTCCGGAGGTTCGCATCGGCGTCGAAGGAGGGGAACTTTTCGTAGTCCTCCACGTCCATGACATTTGAAAACCGCAGCCCCACGATGCTCAGTTCCGGGTCCCATCGCGTCAGTTCCACGGCCATCTGCTCTTCCAGGTGCTTCACCAGGGAGTAGGTGCTTTCCGGCCGTGCCGGGTACTCCTCGTCCACGGGGATGTAGGGCGGGTCGACGTCGAACGGCAGTCCCAGCACCGTCTCACTGGAGGCGTACACCACCTTCTTGATGCCGGCGCGGCGTGCCGCCTGGAACACGTTGTAGGTGGACAGCATGTTGTTCTCGAAGGTGGCGGCATCGGGAATGATGCCCGGGGCAGGGATGGCACCGAGGTGCACCACGGCGTCGAAACCCTCGTGCCTGTCGTCCAGCCCCAGCAGCACGTCCAGGACCTGGCCGTAGTTGCGCAGATCCACCACAACCAGGCCGGGACTGCGGGTGCCCGCGCGGTCCAGGTTGAGAACCTGGTGGCCGTCCTCCGCGAGCCTGCGGACCACGTGCCGCCCAAGTTTTCCGCTTCCGCCGGTGACAGCAATTCTCATCAGGGTTTCCTTTACTGTGGTGGCTTGCGCCGGTTCTTCAGTGCTGGCGTGCGCCGTTCAGGCGCCGGGGCGCGGGGACGCCAGGAACTTTTCGACGGCGGCGATCGCCAGTTCGGTGATGTCGCCGGGATCCCCGCTGCCGTCCACGGAGACGAGCATTCCACGGCCGGCGTAGACCGAGACTACTTCATGCGTCTCGCGGTGGTAGAGATCCAGGCGGCGCCGGAACACGTCCACCGTGTCGTCCGTACGGCCCTGCTCCGCAGCCCGCCGGAGCATCCGGCGCTCCAGGACGGCGTCGGGGGCGGTCAGTTCAATGACCGCATCCAGCGCAAGCCCCTGGGACACGAGCATGTTGTCCAGTTCCGTGACCTGCGGGGCTGTCCGCGGATAGCCGTCCAGCAGGAAGCCTTCCTGGAGGTCGCTGTCCAGCAGGCGGTCCTTGACCATGGCGTTGGTGAGGTGGTCGGGGACAAAATCGCCGCCGTCGAGATAGCCCGCCGCCTGATTTCCGAGCTCCGTTTCCTGGCTGACGTTGGTCCGGAAAATCTCTCCGGTGGAGACTGTGGGAACGCCGAAGTGCCTGGCCAGGTGCTCTGCCTGCGTTCCCTTGCCGGAGCCCGGCGGACCAATGATGAGCAGCCTGGTCATATCTGTCCCTCTTCCTGCCCCTGGGGGCCGTCCAGCCGCCGGTTCCGGGGGTCTGCAGCCGGGAGCCCCGGCGCCTGCTTCATTCTGCCGGTAACTCCCCCGCCGGCGCCAGAAGCCTGCACCCGCATGTGTCAAAGTGACCGTCTCCTCCGCCGGAGGACGTATATACTTCTGGATATCGGTTTAGCAGCAGGCCGTTGGAAAGTTCCTCGATCCAGCGACCTTCACAGCCTGCCCGCACCGCCGGGGAACGCCGGAAGCCGCCGGGTTGTCCTGAGCGAATGGCACCAAAGAACCGTGGCCAGCGAGTCAACAGCAAAAACTGATACATCCATGACCGAGCACCTTCATGAACTGGTCCTCAACAGCTCTGACGTTGAGGACTTCCTCAATGAACTGGCACAGGTGTCCGCACGCAACCTTTCCGAGCCCGGCGATGAAATCATGTGCGCCATCACCCTCCTGCGGCAGCGCAAGGCCGCAACGGTGGCGAGCAGCAGCCCGGATGCCAAAGCCATCGCGCACCTCGAGTACGAGTTCAGCGAGACGCCCAGCCTGACAGCCTCCGCCGCCCTTGAGAGCGTCCACGTCCCCGACGCCCGCCAGGACGGCCGCTGGCCGGAATACTCCTCGGCCGTGCTTGACCAGGGCATCCGCTCCGTCCTCGCATTGCCCTTCCAGGTGGAGGGCGGGACAAAGGCTGCCCTGCTGCTGTACTCCCGCCGGCCGAACCGTTTCGAGCCGCGGATCCTTGAATTCGCCGAGGACTTTGTGGGCCAGACCTCCCTGGCCCTGCGGCTGGCGGTGCGCTTTGCCCACTACAGTGAAACTGCGGCGAACCTCCGGGCCACGCTGGAGTCCCGCACGGTCATCGACATGGCCGTGGGCATCATCATGGCGCAGAACCGGTGCAGCCAGCAGGACGCCTTCGACATCCTGAAAACGGCGTCCAGCACCCGCAACTCCAAGCTGCATGACGTTGCCGCGGCCGTGGTGAATTCGCTGGGCCAAGGCCCGGCGCGGACGCACTACGACGGGTAGTTTTCACAGGCTCCTCATATAGCCGGCAAATCCCCCTGCAAGCTTGCCTCCCTACAAATGAGGCATGACTTCGCAACAGACCAAACAACGTAAACCCGGCCGCGCCCGGCGGGCCGTCGTCGCCAGCGCCGTGGCCCTCACCCTGTCCGCCGGGGGTGCCACGGCCTGGGCGCTGGACCGGTTCGTGGTGGAGCACGTCGAGATCGCAGACGTCTCAGCCTACGAAGCCAGCCAGGCGGGTACCGCCACCGGAGCCTCGGTAGGCACCGCCACCGGCACGACGGCGGGCGGCACCAGCGATCCGGGCGGCAGCGCCGTCGCCACGGACACCTCCTACGTCTCCGGCTCTTCCACCATCAATATCTCTGCGGTGGCCACCGGCAGCGGTGACAATACCGTCACCTACTACGTTGCCGACGTCGTCCTCGACGACGCCACCACCCTCCAGTCCGCTTTCGCCAACGACAGCTTCGGCGAGAACATCACCGAAACCACGTCCGCCATTGCTGAGGCCAACAACGCAATCTTCGCCATCAACGGTGACTACTACGGCTTCCGCGACACGGGCATCGTCATCCGCAACGGCGTGGTGTTCCGTGACGAGGGCGCGCGGCAGGGCCTGGCGTTCTACCGCGACGGCACCGTCAAGGTCTACGACGAAACCACCACCACCGCGGAGCAACTGGTATCCGAGGGCGTCTGGAACACCCTTTCTTTCGGCCCGTCCCTGCTGGACAACGGCGAAATCGCCGAAGGCATCGAGGACGTGGAGGTGGACACAAACTTCGGCAACCACTCCATCCAGGGCGAACAGCCGCGCACCGCCGTGGGCATTATCGACCAAAACCACCTGGTGTTCGTAGTGGTGGACGGCCGCAGCCCCGGCTACAGCGCGGGCGTCACCATGACCGGACTCGCGGAAATCATGCAGGGCCTCGGCGCCACCACTGCCTACAACATCGACGGCGGCGGTTCCTCCACCATGTACTTCAACGGCGGGCTGGTGAACAACCCGCTGGGTGAAAACAAGGAACGCGGCACCTCCGACATCCTCTACATCGGGCAGTAGGGCCGGCCATGGTCATCCTGATCCCGGCCTACGAGCCGGACCAGCAGTTACCTGCCCTGATCCGGTCCATCCGCCAGGCAGAGCCGTGGCTTCCCATCGTGGTGGTGGATGACGGAAGCGGGGCGGAGTTTAAGGAAGTGTTCGACGCCGTCCGGGCCCTTGGGTGCCACGTCATCAGCTACGGGCGGAACCGGGGAAAGGGCTTCGCCCTGAAATCCGGCTTGGGCTTCATCGCGGACAACCTGCCCGGCCATGACGTGGTCTGCGCCGACAGCGACGGCCAGCACCGGACCGCGGACATCCTTCGGGTAGCCGCGACCCTGCAGGAAAACCGGTCCGCACAGGGCTGGTCCACGATGGTGCTGGGCAGCCGGAAGTTCACCGGCGGTGTCCCGGCCCGCAGCCGGTTCGGCAACACCGCAACCAGGGTGCTCTTCACCTTGGCCACCGGCGAGCGCATCCCCGATACCCAGACCGGCCTCCGCGGGTACCCCGCCGCCATGATCCCCTGGCTCCGGTCCGTCCGCGGCGACCGGTACGAATACGAGCTGAACCTGCTGCTTGAAGCCCGGAACGCCGGCTACGCCATCTGTTCGGTGGAGATCGCCACGGTGTACCTGGACGACAATTCCGGTTCCCACTTCCGGCCGCTGGCCGACTCGGTGCGGATCTACGCCCCGCTGCTGAAGTTCCTGGCCTCGTCCTTCGCGGCGTTCCTGGTGGACACCGTCTTGTTCGTGCTGCTTACGGTGCTCGTCGACTCCCTGCTCCTGGCCGTGCTGGGCGCCCGGGCTGTGAGTTCCGCCGTGAACTTCATGGTGAACCGGCGCATCGTCTTTGAACACGGCAGAGACAGGCCGGCCGGTGCCGCCGGCGTCCGCTACTTCAGCCTTGCAGGCCTGCTGCTTGCCGCCAACTTCGGCCTCATCTGGGCCCTCGAGGGCGCCGGGCTGCTGGCACTTCCCGCCAAGATCCTGGCCGAGGCCATCCTGCTGGCCATCAGTTTCGTGGTGCAGCAGCGCTTGCTGTTCACCGCGCAAGTAAGCGGGAAAGCAGCCGGCAAAAGGTCCCGCCCCGGGCCCAGGGAACCGTCAGCCAGCACTCATATACCCGGCTAGGTTCCGTCACAGCACCCGCACAGTTTGGCCCGGCATCGTGAATACCAGCCCACCGAAAACATCCCGGAGAATCCCATGAACCCCCTAATTTTCATCCTCGCCGACCTGGCAGCCATCAGCATCCTCACGTTCGCCCTCTACCTTCGCCGCCACCGCCGCCGCGATCTGGTGGTGTCCTACCTGGGCATGAACGTCGGCGTCCTGGCCGTGGCCACGGCCCTCTCGGGTTCCGCCGCCGGCCTGGGCCTGGGCCTGGGCCTGTTTGGGGTCCTGTCCATCATCCGGCTCCGCTCCACCGAGCTGGCCCAGCACGAGGTTGCCTACTACTTCTCAGCGCTGGCGCTTGGCCTGATCGCCGGCCTGGGCATTGAACCACTGTGGCTGACCGGTTCCCTGATGGCCCTGATCCTGCTGGTGATGTTCGTAGGAGACCACCCGCGGGTCCTGCCGGCCCACCGCCACCAGACCGTTATCCTGGACCGCGCCATTGCCGAGGACGGCGAGCTCCATGCCCGGCTTGAGGAGGTCCTCCACGGCAAGGTCCACTCCGCCACCATCCAGGAACTGGACCTGGTGAATGACAAAACCATCGTCGATGTCCGCTACGCCTACTCCCCCGCAGCCTTCCCTGCACCGGCGTACCTTTCGGACGTGACGGCGGCGCGGCACGCCGAACCGGCGCTCATGGAACCGGCACCCGTTGAACCTGTCCGCGTTGATCCTGTTCCCGGCGAAGCAGCCCCCGTCCGCCTGTCAGCCCCGGCAGATGCCGCATGAACGCCCCCGGTACAGCCGTCGTCGGAAACCTCGGTTCCCTCCGGCCCGTAGGGCTGGAGGAGCTCAACTCCGAAGCCGCGCTCCAGACCCGCGTGGACCGCAAGTACGTGGTCCCGGCTCGGCTGGCAGGTCAGCTCCTGACCACTTTCCGCGCCGACGTCCGCGTCCTGGACATGAACGGCACCCGCAGCTTCGCCTACGACTCCGTGTACTTCGACACCGCCTGCCTGGACAGCTACCTGCTGGCCGCCCACGGCCGCAGGCGCCGGTACAAGATCCGCACCCGGACCTACGTGGACAGCGCGGTGAGCTTCCTGGAAGTGAAGACCGAAGGCGCCCGGGAGGCCACGGTCAAGGAACGCATCCCGTATCTTCCCGCAGACCGCGCCCGGCTCACCGCCGAAGGCCTGGAATACGTCCGCGAAACACTCTCCGCCGCGGTGGGCTCTGTGCCCGCAGGCCGTCTGGAGCCGGTTCTGGAAACCCGCTACCACCGGACCACCTTCTACCTGCCGGAGTCCGGGAGCCGCGCCACCATCGACACGGACGTGACCTGGCAGCGTCCCGGCCAGGCCCCGTGGGTGCTCGATGATGCGGTGATCCTGGAAACCAAGTCGGGCTCCACGGCCGGGCCGCTGGACCGGCACCTTTGGGTCCACGGGGTCCGCCCGTCCCGGATCTCAAAATTCGCCACCGGCATGGCCGCCCTGTGCCCGGGCCTGCCCGCAAACCGCTGGAACCGGACGCTACGCCGCAGCCTCACCCTCCGGCCCGCAGCCTGACCCTGCCTCCCCCAACTTCACCAAAAGGAACACACACCATGAAACGCTTCCGCACCCACCTGTCCGTCACCGCGCTTGCCCTCGCCCTCGGCCTGGCCGGCTGCTCCGTTGCAGGCTCAACTCCCACCGGCGTCTCGGCTGTCACCGCATCGGGATCCACCACCAGCGCCGGAACCACCGGCTCCGCTGCCGCCACCGGTACTGCCCAGGCAGTCTCGTTGGACGCCCTCGCAGAAGACACGCACTATGACGCCGACGACCTGTCCTGGGATGCGGCCGCCGAGGTAGCCGTGACACTGGCGGACGGTGCCAGCGCTGCCGCCGGCGGAACGTCGTCGGACGCTGTAAAGGTCGACGGCGACACCGTCACCATCGCGGCGGCAGGCACCTACCGCCTCAGCGGCTCCCTGTCCGACGGGCAGGTGGTGGTGGCTGCCGGTGAGGAGGACGTGGTCCGCATCATCCTCGATGGAGCAGGCGTCACCAGCTCCACAGGCTCCCCGTTCGTTGTGCAGAGTGCGAACGAGGCCATCGTCTACCTCGAGGACGGATCCTCGAACTCCCTGGGCGACGCCTCAACCTATGCCGACCAGGGCACGGACGCCCCCAATGCAGCCTTGTACTCCATGGCCGACCTCACCGTCGCCGGCACCGGGTCCCTCACAGTGAACGGCAACTTCAACGACGGCATCTCCTCGAAGGATGGCCTGGTCCTGGCCGCCGGTACCGTGACGGTGGACGCTGCGGACGACGGCATCGTTGGCAAGGACTACGCGGTTCTCCTGGACGGCGCGTACCAGGTGACGGCGAGCGACGACGGCTTCAAGTCGGATAACGGGGAGGACGAGGGCCGCGGCTGGGTGCTGATCAACGGCGGCACGCTTAGCGTCAGCGCCGGCGACGACGGGATCAAGGCCTTCAACACGCTCACCATCGCTGCCGGCACCACCACGGTTGAGGAATCGGAGGAAGGCCTCGAAGCCCAGCACATCATCATGTCCGGCGGCACAGCCACCGTGACCGCCAACGACGACGGCGTAAACGCCTCGGGGGGCAGCACCAGTTCCGGCACCACCGCCGAAGATGGAATGGGCGGCGTGGGCGGGGGCATGGGCGCGGGCGAGATGGCCGTGGGCGACTACACCGTGGACATCAGCGGCGGCCTGCTCACCATCAACTCCGAAGGCGACGGCCTGGACTCCAACGGCAACGCCAGCATCTCCGGCGGCACCGTCGTCGTCAATGGCCCCACCAACAACGGCAACGGGGCGCTGGACGTCAACGGTGAGCTGGCCGTCACGGGCGGAACCGTGGCCGCTGCGGGCAGTGCCGGCATGGTGGTCACACCGGGCGCCTCCTCCACCCAGTCCGGCGTGCAGGTGACCCTGGGGTCGTCCGTTCCCGCGGGTACGGTAGTCCAGATTGCCGACTCCTCCGGCAACGTGGTGGCAGCCTTCGTCACCACCAAGGCCACGGCGTCACTGGTGTTCTCCTCCGCGGCCATCAGCGACGGCGAGAGATACACCGTCTACACCGGCGGGACGGCAACGGTCAGCGCGGGCATCGGTGAAGGGTCGCTCGACGGTGCCACGGAACAGGGTACGGTCACCGCCGGGGAGTACACGGCAGCGCAGGGCCCCGGCGGAGGCGGCGGCCCCCGCTGGTAGGCCCCAACGCTCCATCACTTAACGCCGCCTTTCCCCTGACGCCCCATCAATTAACGCAATTTTTCCTGCAACGCTCGCTCACGTCCGGCGGTGGCAGTCATGCCCCCGCCGGACGTTTGCGTGTGCCGATGTGCTGTCCGGGCAGCTGCTACTTGGCGAGGAAGCGCAGGAGCGCTTCGTTCACTTCGGCGGCGTGCGTCCACAGCAGGCCGTGCGGGGCACCTTCTATTTCCACATAGTCGGCGCTGGGCAATGCTTTGGCGAACAACCTGCCGGTGGAGTCAATGGGAAGGATGTTGTCCGCGGTGCCGTGGAGGATGAGCGCCGGGACGTCGATCTTGGGGATGTCAGCCCGGAAGTCCGTGAGCCATGTCGGCTGCGCTGCAACGGATGCCGTGGCGCCCGCACCGGCGGCAAGGTTCCAGCTGGCGTTCACGGCCTCCTGGCTGAGGCGGGGTGTGCCCAGGAACGTGTCCGAGTTATAGAAGTTCTTGAAGAACTCGGTGAAGAAGGCATACCGGTCCGCGGTGACGGCCTCCGTCAGCCCGTCGAAGACCTCCTGCGGGACGCCGTCCGGATTGTCATCGGTCTTGAGCAGGAACGGTTCCAGGGAGCCGAGGAAGGCTGCCCGCGCCACCCGGGCGGAGCCGTAGGTGCCCAGGTAACGGCCCACCTCGCCGGTGCCCATGGAGAAGCCCACCAGTACAACGTCGTTCAGGTCCAGGGTTGTCAGCACGGTGTTGAGGTCGGCAGCGAAGGTGTCGTAGTCGTAGCCTTCGGTGGTCTTGCTTGATTTCCCGAAGCCGCGGCGGTCGTAGGTGATGACACGGTAGCCGGCGTCAAGGAGCGCAACAGTCTGCTTTTCCCAGGAGGATCCGTCCAGGGGGTAGCCGTGGATCAGGACGACGGGCTGGCCGGAGCCGTGGTCTTCGTAGTAAAGCTCGATATCAGTGCTGTTTTCGGTTCCAACGGTGATGAAGGCCATCGCGGCGGGTCCTTTCGAGACTGTGGGATCGGTGCGGCCGCCGAAGGTGCCGCGGCCGCGCAGTACCTACTCTAGGGCGGTCCACCGTCCAGTCCAGCCCTTCCCGCGGGGTTTCCCTACGGACGCGTTTCCCTTCAGCCGCATGGGTTTCCCTTCAGGCCGGTCAGGCTACTGGGAGGGTTGCGGAAGTTCGCAGGATATCTTGGGATTCGCTCCCATGTAGTTCAAGGGCCCGGCGGCGATGGTGATGGCAATGGTTCCGGCCTCCGCGCAGTTGCCGGGTGCGGCGCCGAAATAGCCCCGCTGCCAGGCGGCCACCCCGCCGATTATGAGCCAGATAACGATGAGTGCTCCGAGAATCCGCATGATTCCTCCATTGGGCGCCGTGGCGGCTATGGGATCAATTATGCGCGCTGCCCTGGAGAGTGCGAGAGCGTTAGCCAAAAGCACGCATCAAATGCGAGAGCGTCCGCGGGAAACGCGCATCAACCGCGAGAGCATCGACGGGAAACGCGCATCAAATGCGAGAGCGTCCGCGGGGACAAAAAGCACCTCCGGCCCCGGGATGGTCCCGGAACCGGAGGTGCTTTTGGTGCTTTGGACTGGCGGTGCTGGGGTCAGGCCTTGGCCGTCTTGCCGGGGAGTGCCAGCTTGAAGATCTTGCCCCAGGTGGATCCGACCTGCTTCAGCAGCGGACCGGTGGTGTACTTCAAACCGTAGCGCTCGCAGATTTCACGGACCTTGGGTGCCACCTCGGCGTACCGGTTGGAGGGCAGGTCCGGGAAGAGGTGGTGCTCGATCTGGTGCGAGAGGTTGCCGGTCATGATGTGCATGAACTTCGATCCGGAGATGTTCGCAGAGCCGATCATCTGGCGGATGTACCAGTCGCCGCGCGTTTCGCCTTCCGCCATTTCCTCCGTGAAGGTGTCAGTGCCCTCGGGGAAGTGGCCGCAGAAGATCACTGCGTGGGCCCAAACGTTGCGCACGGCATTGGCGGTCAGGGTTCCGTACAGCGCCTGCTTTCCGGAGCCGGTCAGCATGGCGACGGCGGGGGTCGCGGCGTAGTCCTTGGTGAACTGCGTAACCACCTTCTTGCCCAGGGCCTTGAGGTCCTTGAGCAGCGCTTCCTTGGACTTCTTGCCTTCCTTGAACTCCGTCAGTTCAAGGTCGTAGATGGCGATGCCCCACTCGAAAAGGGGCGCCAGGATGGCGTTGTACAGCGGGTTGCCGAGGTTCATGGGCTTCCACGGCTGCTGTTCGTCCATCCGCAGGAGGTTGTATCCGACGTCGTTGTCCTTGCCCACCACGTTCGTCCAGCGGTGGTGGAGGTCGTTGTGGGTGTGCTGCCACGAGCGCGACGGCGTGACGAAGTCCCACTCCCAGGTGGTGGAGTGGATGTCCGGGTCCCGCATCCAGTCCCACTGGCCATGCAGGACGTTGTGCCCGATTTCCATGTTTTCCAGGATCTTGGCCAGGCTCAGCAGCGTGGTTCCGGTGACCCAGGCAGCCTTGTTCTTGCTGACCAGCAGGGCGGCACGGCCGGAGATTTCAAGGCCACGCTGGATCTTGATCACGCGGCGGATGTAGGCGGCGTCGGCTGAACCGCGCTTGGCCAGGACCTCGTCACGGATAGCGTCGAGTTCACGCCCAAGTTCCGCCACCTGCTCATCACTCAGGTGGGCGGCGGCCGGCGGCCGGACGGTGGGGCTGCCGGACTCGGCGAGCTTTCCGGGGCGCGTCCTTGACCCTCCGGTCGGCTTGCCTTCGGCGGGTGTGGTTTTGCTCGGTGTTACTACAGTCATACCGTGATGCTCCTCAGATTTCGAGGTTGACGGGTCCGGCGGCTGCCGAGACACACGTTTGGATCAGTTGGCCGGGTTCGCCGTGGACTTCCCCGGTGCGGAGGTCGCGGACCTGGCCGGACAGGAGTGGGGTCAGGCAGCTGTGGCAGATGCCCATGCGGCAACCGCTGGGCATCAGCACCCCTGCGTCCTCACCCACATCCAGGATGGGGGTGTCGCCGTCGGCTTCCACCTCACGGTCGGAGGCCTCAAAGGTGACCAGCCCGCCATCGTGCCCCACGCCGGCGTCGAAGGTGGTGTTGAAGCGTTCGATCATGAGGTTGCCGGGACTGCCGGCCACCGCAACGTCGGAACCCGGCGCTGCCGTGGTCAGCGCCGCGCGCTTCCACAGCGCCTCGGCGTCGTCCAGGAAGCTGTCCGGACCACAGGCATATGCCGCGCGTTCCTTCCAGTCAGGACAGATCTCGTCCAGCTGGGAGGTATTGGTGAGGTCCATGCGGCCCTGCTCGCCGGTGAACCAGTGGGCGAGGCGGAAATTCGGGAACTGGTCCGCCAGCTCCGCCAGTTCCTCGCGGAAGAGGCTGTCGCCGGGGGTGCGGGCCGAGTGGACCAGCACGACGTCGGCATCCGGACGCCGCGGGACAAGGGTGCGGATCATGGACATGACGGGAGTGATGCCACTGCCCGCGGTGACCATCAGCAGGGGGCGGGGGTGCTCCGGGAGCACGAAATCGCCCTGCGGAGGAGCCAGGAACAGGACGTCGCCCGGCTTGGTGGTCCGCACCAGGGTGCCGGATACGGCCCCCACGTCTGTGACCGTGATGGCGGGGTCCTTGCCCGCAGGGGTGCTGAGGGAATAGGACCGCCAATGGCGGACGCCGTCCAGCTCGACGCCGATGCGCGCCCACTGGCCCGCCAGGTGGGAGTGCCAGCCGCGGCCGGGCCGGAAGAAGATGGTTGCTGACTGTGCCGTCTCCTGCACCACGCGGGTGACCACGCCACGAAGCTGGCGGGCAGAGTAGACGGGATTGAACAGCGCTAGGATGTCCTCCGGCGACAAGGGCGTGGTGAGGACAGTGGCCGCCTGGGCCAGCTGACGTAACCGGATCATGCGATTAAGCCTAGAGCGGCGCGAGCCATATTTCTCTCTCTCCGTCATATGACCGTTCCGCAGTCACGCTGTAGTAATGGCGCTAAGCCCCCAAGCCGCACTCTTAAGAGTAACGGTTCGGCAACGCGGAAAGTTCCGTAGTGGTTCAATAAGCCTGCTTAGTATATCGCGGACAGGGCCTGCAGGGGAGAATTTTTGCTGCCCAAGGGGCGTTGCGCCTGTTCATGAGCCCGGGCTCCATCCCAGCGCAGGCGCGATGTGCCGGGTGATATTGCCGAGCAGCTTCGCGTTGAAGTCGACGCCCAACTGGTTGGGGACGGTCAGCAGGAGGGTGTCTGCCGCCTGGACGGCGGTGTCCGCAGCCAGTTGTTCCGCCAGGACGTCCGGGGCACCCGCGTAGCTCTTCCCGAACCTGGCAGTCAGCCCGTCGATAATGCCCACCTGGTCGCGGCCGTCCCGAAGGGCGGCGCCGGCAAAATACCGGCTGTCTTCTTCATCCACGATGGGCAGGACGCTGCGGCTTACCGACACCCGCGGCGCGTGGTGGTGGCCTGCCGCAGGCCAGGCGTCCCTGAACAGCTGGATCTGCTCGGCCTGGAGTTCGTGGAAGGGCACACCCGTGTCCTCGGTCAGCAGCGTGGAACTCATCAGGTTCATTCCGAGTTCAGCTGCCCATACCGCGGTCTTCCTGGATCCGGCGCCCCACCAGATGCGCTCAGCGAGCCCGGGAGACTGCGGCTGGACCGGCAGGAGCCCGGTGGCCCCACCTGCGTAGCGCGAGTCTGCTTCTGCTACTCCCGCACCGGTGACCGCCTTCCGGAAGAGGGCGGTGTGGCGCCGGGCCATATCGGCGTCAGTTTCGCCGGTCTCCGGCACGTAGCCGAAAGCTGCCGCGCCTTGGCGGGCCGGCTCGGGTGATCCGCGGCTGATGCCGAGCTGCAGCCGTCCGCCGCTGATCAGGTCCGTGGCCGCGGCTTCCTCGGCCATATAGAGCGGGTTTTCGTAACGCATGTCTATGACGCCAGTGCCGATCTCGATCCTGGTGGTGCGTGCGGCGATGGCGGACAAAAGCGGGAACGGCGAAGCCTGCTGCCGGGCGAAGTGGTGCACGCGGAAGAACGCGCCGTCCATCCCGAGCTCCTCCGCGGCCACAGCCAGATCGATGGCCTGGAGGAGTGCATCACCCGCGGTCCTGGTGCGGGAGCCCTGACCGGGGCCCCAATGGCCAAATGAAAGAAATCCAATACGCTCCATACCTGGCCCAACCCCGCCCCGGCATCCAGCATTCCCGTCCTTCAAAGCCCGGCTGGCATGATGGCGGCGTGGGTATCCCTGATGAAGCTGTGAGCATCGCCAAGACTGTGGTGCTGTTTGTCCTGGCCGCAGCGGCGGAAATTGGCGGCGCGTGGCTGGTGTGGCAGTCAGCGCGTGAAGGCAAGGACTGGTGGTGGGCCGGCCTGGGCGTCATCGCCCTGGGGGCATACGGGTTTGTGGCCACATTGCAGCCTGACGCGCACTTTGGCCGGATCCTGGCGGCATACGGCGGGGTGTTCGTGGCCGGATCACTTGCCTGGGGAATGGTCTTTGACGGCTTCCGGCCGGACCGCTGGGACATCGCCGGCTCATTGATCTGCCTGCTGGGGGTGGCCGTGATCATGTTTGCCCCGCGCAGCGGCACCTAGTACAAGGAAGCGCAGCGGCGCCGAGCACAAGGAAGCACAGCACCGCGCAGCTCAGGACAACCCGGCAATGGCAGCGTAGCTAAACTGGCACCGTGACCAACCGCGAGCAGCCCGCCAGCGCCCCCGTCCCGCCGTCGCGCGGGAAAATCGCCGAACACCTGCTGCCGGGCGGGGAAGAGCCGGATCCGCGGTTCACCCTGGCCAACGAGCGCACGTTCCTTGCCTGGATCCGCACGTCCCTGGCCCTGCTGGCCGGCGGCATCGCCATTGAAGCCTTCACCTCGGACCTCTTCCTGGAGCCGGTCCGCAAGGGCCTGGCGGCGGTCCTGCTTCTGCTGGGCATGCTGTTGAGCGCCGGCTCCGCTGTCCGGTGGCTCCGGGTGGAACGCAGCATGCGCAACAAGGCACCGCTGCCTCTGCCGCTTATTGTGCCGCTGCTGGCCGCCGCCGGCGCGCTGGCGGCCGCCGTCGTACTGATCTTCATCCTCGGGCGCTGACCGGTGGCACCGTCCCGCGGCGCCGCGGCACTGCATGGGGATCCCGGCCTTCAGCCGGAACGCACCACGCTCGCATGGGGCAGGACCATGCTGGCCCTGGTGACAGTCAGCGCGATCTTCCTGCGGTGGCTGCCGCAGCATGGCCTGCCTATCCTGCTGCTGTTCACGGTGTCGGCCGGAACCGCGGCCGGCATCTACTTCACGCAGCGGCGCCGCTACCGCGTCAGCTCGCACGGCATCCGTAAGGAAATGCACGACGCCGACATCACCGCCGTGCTGTGGACGGCTTCCGCAGGGGTAATGCTGGGCGCCCTCGGCATCGGCGTGGTGCTTATTGGCTAGTGCCGGCGCACCGCTGCGCCGGTGAGAACGCCGGCTTAGAACATCGGCAGAAAGAAGCCGGCAAGAAATGCGGCGGCGCCAATGCCTGTCAGGTACCGGCCCAGCAGCGCTGCCGTCCTGCCTGCCTCTTGCGGCGCAGCAGTTTGCCACTGGGTAGGACGCTTGGGGTGGTAGTAGACCGGGAGGGTGTCGCCCACGGCGAGGTCCCTGATGTCGTGGGGAGACATGGGCGCGTGGTGCACCTGGAATTTGCGGTCGAACCAGCGGAAGCCCACGCCCGTGCTGTCGGAGTACACCACGGCCTCAGCCACGGCCCACGGATGAACAAAGCGGCGGAGGAAGCCTGTGTAGAAGAGCAGTGCGAGCCCGGCGGGCAGGCACATCCAGGTCAGCATTTCCAGGATTGGACCTGCCATATCGAGCACAGTGGGCATGATTCAGATGGTACAGGCGTACGCTGAGGGAACCGTTCCGGGAAGTAAGGGGAAGCCATGAATGACCAGGATATTTTGACCCGCATCCAGGCCCTCGTTGAGGAGGAGCACACCTTACGGGAGGCTCCCGGGGACGGTCAGGTGCCTGATAAGGCGCGGCTGAAGCAAGTGGAGGAAAGCCTGGACCAGTGCTGGGACCTGCTGCGGCAGCGTCGGGCAAAGTCCGAATCCGGCGAGGACCCCAACGACGCCGAAGCCCGGCCCGTCAGCGAAGTCGAAGGCTACAAGCAGTAGCTTTCACACAGATTGGAGCATCTATGCGACTGGCTGTCGCCCAGATCATCAGCAGTGCAGATCCCGACGGGAACCTGGGGCTGATCCGCGACTACGCTGCGCAGGCCAAAGCTTCCGGCGCAGAACTGGTGGTATTTCCCGAGGCCGCCATGCGCGCTTTCGGCCATTCCCTCCGCGACATCGCAGAACCGCTCGACGGGCCCTGGGCTGGGGAAGTCCGGGCCATCGCGCGGGAACTGGATATTGCGATAGTGGCCGGAATGTTCACTCCCGGGAAGGACGGGCGGGTCCGCAATACCCTGCTGGTCACGGGCCCCGGAGTGGAAACGTCCTATGACAAAGTGCACCTGTTCGACGCTTTCGGATTCGCGGAGTCAAAGACAGTGGACGCGGGCGAAACTCCGGTGACCTTCAAGCTCAACAGCACGGTCTTCGGCCTCGCCACGTGCTACGACGTCCGCTTCCCGGCGCTGTTCACTGCCAACGCCCGGGCCGGGGCGCAGGTCAACATCGTGTGCGCATCCTGGGGAGCCGGCGAGGGCAAGGCTGAGCAGTGGGACCTCCTGGTGCGGGCGCGCGCCCTGGACAGCACCACCTTCGTGGTGGCCTGCGGACAGGGGGACCCGGAAACCACCGGAGCAGGCCGGGCAGGGAGCGCCCCCACAGGCATCGGGCACAGCGCAGTGATCACTCCCCTGGGTTCCGCCGTCGTGGCTTTGGGCGGCAAGCCGGAACTCGCCGTCGTCGATATCGACCCGTCCGTTGTTGACGAGGTCCGCAGCAAGCTCCCCGTGCTGGCCAACGCCCGGCAATTCTGACCCATTCACTGCCGGCCGTCGCTGCATCTCCCCACCTTTCGCTGCGAACGACGACGGCGCGCGGCATTTTGGCGGTTTCTAGGGGTCGTTGCAACACCTGCTGGTTAGGTGGTTAGTAGTAAATCACGTAAACGCTCGGCTGGGGTTTTCCAGCCGAGCGTTTTGCGTGGGCGGCCGTTG